>NZ_JBIAHS010000012.1:0-269333 GCF_042870755.1 Streptomyces sp. NPDC006365 | reverse complement strand
GCAGCTCCGGGGATCGAGGACAGGAGCGTACGACGCAGGGAGTTGCCGAGGGTGTAACCGAAGCCCGGCTCCAGCGGCTCGATCACGAACCGGGAGCGGAACTCGTCGACGACCTCTTCGGTCAACGAGGGACGCTGAGCGATCAGCATGTTGCGATCCTTCTGTCAGGGGCGCCCGCTATTTGACGCCCTGCCACCGGGCGGAAGCCCGAAAATGATGCTGCTGCAAGGGTACGGGCGATACGGATCCGAAGAGCCATACCGCCCGGCTGTTACATGTGGGGAGCAACCCCCACGCCCCCGGCCGAAAAGCCCGGAGGCACAGCAAGCCCTTGAAGCGCCAGGTCAGACGCGACGACGCTTGGGCGGACGGCAGCCGTTGTGCGGGGTGGGCGTGACGTCCTGGATGGAGCCGACCTCGAGCCCGGTCGCCTGCAGCGAACGGATGGCGGTCTCACGACCCGAACCCGGGCCCTTGACGAACACATCCACCTTGCGCATGCCGTGCTCCTGCGCGCGGCGGGCGGCCGACTCGGCGGCCATCTGCGCGGCGAAGGGGGTCGACTTGCGCGAGCCCTTGAAGCCGACGTGGCCGGCGGAGGCCCAGGAGATCACGTTGCCGGTCGGGTCGGTGATCGAAACGATGGTGTTGTTGAACGTGCTCTTGATGTGCGCGTGGCCATGAGCGACGTTCTTCTTTTCCTTGCGGCGCACCTTCTTGGCAGCGCCCTGACGTCCCTTGGGGGGCATCTATAACTCCTACGGGGAGGTGGTCGGTCCTACAGCGAAGACCGCTGGACGGCGAAGTCCGCTGCGGACTACTTCTTGCCCGGCTTCTTCTTACCGGCGATGGCGCGACGCGGACCCTTGCGGGTACGGGCGTTGGTGCTGGTGCGCTGACCGTGGACGGGCAGGCCACGACGGTGACGCAGGCCCTGGTAGCAGCCGATCTCCACCTTGCGGCGGATGTCGGCCTGAACCTCACGACGGAGGTCACCCTCGGTCTTGATGTTGTTGTCCACGTACTCGCGGATCTTGACCAGCTCCTCCTCGGAGAGGTCGCGAACGCGGGCGTTCGGGTTGACGCCGGTCTCGGCCAGCGTCTTCTGCGAGAGGGTCCGGCCGATGCCGAACACGTAGGTGAGGGCGACCTCCACGCGCTTGTCGCGTGGGATGTCAACACCGGAAACGCGTGCCATTCAATGGCTCCAGTTGTCGTTCGGAGGTCTTCCACAGAACCGCCTCCCGCCCGCCGTCCTCTCGAACTCCAAAGACTCTTGGACTCCAAGATTCGGTACGAACCGGGTCCCCGGCCTCCGACCGGGGGTATCGGATCCGTGCTGAACACGGGATCCGGGCCCTGCGTATGAACATGTACTGCTTGCGTCGCGCGAAGAATCTGCGGATGCGGAAGGTTGGTCGTGCGTCAGCCCTGGCGCTGCTTGTGGCGCGGGTTTTCGCAGATGACCATGACCCGACCGTGACGGCGGATCACCCTGCACTTGTCGCAGATCTTCTTGACGCTCGGCTTGACCTTCATTGGGTGAGGTTCTCCGGGTCAGTGCCACCACCCCGCGGGAGCGGGGCACAGGCAAGATCTACTTGTACCGGTAGACGATCCGGCCACGCGTCAGGTCGTACGGAGACAGCTCCACCACGACCCGGTCGTCAGGGAGGATACGGATGTAGTGCATCCGCATCTTGCCGCTGATGTGTGCCAGGACCTGGTGGCCGTTCTGGAGCTCGACCTTGAACATGGCGTTCGGAAGAGACTCGACGACAGTGCCCTCGATCTCGATGGCACCTTGCTTCTTGGCCACGCTTCGCCCTTCGAATCGACTACCTTGATCGGCTCCAACAACCGCATGCAGACATGCGGGTACACAAGAGCCGACGAGTCAGTCTACGTCAGGGCCATCAGAAACACGAATTGAGAGCCTGCCCACCCGGGAAGATCCTTAAGCGGGTGACCGCGCGAGGCTGTGACGTATGCGCCTCCGCCGCGCGGGGCGCGCCGCGTCAGGGGCGCGGGGAACGCGCAGCCCTCCAGTTTCGGGAAGGGGCGGGCCCGGGGAAAGAAAACCCTCCCCGTCACCCCAGCGGATCAGGCGCAGCCGTAATCCCATACTCGGCAAGCTTCGCCTTGCCCCCGTCCGGAGCCGTCAGCACGAGCGGCCCGGCCTCCGTCACGGCAACCGAGTGCTCCCAGTGGGACGACCACGTGCCGTCAGTCGTGATGACCGTCCAGTCATCCGAGAGAACCTCGGTCTTGGCCGTCCCCAAAGACACCATCGGCTCAATGGCAAGGCAGAACCCGGGCACCAACTTCGGCCCCCGCCCCCGCCGCCGCTCGACATAGTTCAACAGATGCGGATCCATGTGCATCTCCGTACCGATGCCATGCCCGCCGTAGTCCTCAATGATCCCGTACCGCCCACCACCGGGCTTGGGCTGCCGCCGGATATACGTCTCAATGGCACGGGAGACATCAACAAGCCGATGGCCCACCTTCATTGCAGCGATCCCCGCCCACATCGACTCCTCGGTCACCCGGGAGAGCTCAACGAGCTCGGGCGCATGCCCGCCCCCCACAAAGGCGGTGTACGCCGCATCACCGTGCCACCCGTCCACAATCGCGCCCGCGTCGATGGAGATGATGTCGCCGTCCTTGAGGACGACGTCGTCACTGGGGATGCCATGGACGACGACCTCGTTCGCGGAGGTGCAGATCGTCGCGGGAAACCCCCCGTACCCCAGGAAGTTCGACTTCGCCCCGTGCTCATCCAGCACCTTGCGGGCAACCTCGTCGAGATCCTTGGTCGTGGCCCCGGGCACCGCCGCTTCACGCGTCGCCTTGTGGATGGCGGCGACAACAAGCCCCGCCTCACGCATCTTGGCGATCTGCTCGGGCGTCTTGATCTGCACCATGAGGGCCTGCGCTCTCCGTCTTCTTGCACCGTCACGTACACACAACAGTACGGCCGCGGCACCCAACTGGGCACCGCGGCCGAATCAGCGGGACGACTACGCGCTCGCGTCGCCCTCAGAGCTCTCGCCGTCCTCACGCTCGAGCGCGTCCATCGCCCGCCGCGTGACCTCGTCCACCTTGCCGAGCGCCGAGATCGTCACGACCAGGCCCTGGGCCCGGTAGTAGTCGATGATCGGCTCGGTCTGCGTGTGGTAGACCTCGAGCCGGCGGCGGACGGTCTCCTCGGAGTCGTCGTCGCGCTGGTACAGCTCACCACCGCAGGCGTCGCAGACGCCTTCCTTCTTCGCCGGGCTGTACGCCACGTGGAAGACATGGCTCGAGTCCCTGCGGCAGATGCGGCGGCCGGCGATGCGCTTGACCACCTCGTCCTCGGGGACCTCCAGGTCCAGCACCGCGTCCAGCTCCACCCCGTCGGCCTTCAGCGCCTGGTCCAGCGCCTCGGCCTGCGAGACGTTGCGCGGAAAGCCGTCCAGCAGGAAGCCGTTCTCGGCGTCGGGCTGCTCCATGCGGTCCCGCGCCATCCCGATGGTGACCTCGTCCGGTACGAGGTTCCCCGCGTCCATGTAGGACTTGGCGAGTTTGCCGAGTTCCGTCTGCTGGTTGATGTTGGAGCGGAAGAGGTCGCCCGTTGAGATGTGCGGGATCGACAGGTTCTTGGCGAGAAACGCGGCCTGCGTTCCCTTGCCTGCACCAGGCGGCCCAACGAGGACGATTCGCATCAGCGGAGGAACCCTTCGTAATTGCGCTGCTGGAGCTGGCTCTCGATCTGCTTCACCGTCTCCAGACCCACACCCACGATGATCAGGATGCTGGTACCGCCGAACGGGAAGTTCTGGTTGGCGCCGAAGCCCGCCAACGCCACTGTCGGCACAAGAGCGATCAGACCCAGGTACAGCGAACCCGGCCAGGTGATCCGATTGAGTACGTATCCCAGGTACTCAGCGGTCGGTCGGCCAGCCCGGATTCCCGGGATGAAGCCACCATACTTCTTCATGTTGTCCGCGACTTCCTCGGGGTTGAACGAGATCGCCACGTAGAAGAACGCGAAGAAAATGATCAGGAAGAAGTAGAGGATGATGTGCGGCGTCGCAGCCGTATCCGCGAGATTCTTCTCGATCCAGGTCTTCCAGCCGGAGTTTCCACCGGCAAACTGCGCGATCAGCGCCGGGATGTAAAGCAGCGACGAGGCAAAGATCACAGGGATGATGCCCGCCTGGTTGACCTTCAGCGGGATGTACGTCGACGTGCCGCCATAGGAGCGGCGGCCGATCATCCGCTTCGCGTACTGGACCGGGATACGGCGCTGGGCCTGCTCGACGAAGACCACCAGTCCGACCATGAACAGGCCGACCGCGATCACGGTGCCGAACTCGATCCAGCCGCCCGCGAGGTTGCCCTGCTGCTTGATGGCCCACAGCGCCGACGGGAAGGTGGCGGCGATCGAGATGAACATCAGGATCGACATGCCGTTGCCGATGCCGCGGTCGGTGATGAGCTCACCCAGCCACATGACGGTGGCCGTACCGGCGGTCATGGTGATGACCATCGTGATCGTCACGAAGACCGACTGGTCGGGCACGATCTGGGTGGCGACGGGGCAGCCCTGGAACAGCGCACCCGTACGAGCGGTGGCCACCAGGCCGGTGCCTTGGAGGATGGCCAGTGCCACCGTGAGATAACGGGTGTACTGCGTGATCTTCGCCGTACCGGCCTGGCCCTCCTTCTTGAGGGCTTCCAGACGCGGGATCACCACGGTCAGCAGCTGCAGAATGATGCTCGCCGTGATGTACGGCATGATGCCGAGCGCGAAGACCGTGATCTGCAGCAGAGCGCCACCGCTGAACATGTTGACCAGGCCGAACAGGCCCTGGTTCGCGTTGGCATTGTCGATACAGGTCTGGACGTTCCTGTAGTCCACGCCCGGGATCGGGATGTGCGTACCGATCCGGTAGATCACGATGATGCCGAGCGTGAAGAGCAGCTTCTTGCGCAGGTCGGGCGTCTTGAACGCCCGGGCGAACGCGGTGAGCACGGTGCCTCCTGCGACCCCCGCGCAACTGCGTCAGAGGTGACGGTCTTGAGGTTCGACGAGTAAACGGACAGCTAACTAACAGTCAGAAGCCGCCTGAAGTTCCCAGTGGGCACACCAGGCGAAAATGAGCAGTGCTGGCCACCATACCCGCGGCACAGCTTTCCTTGGAACGACCAACCGGGGATGCCCCATTTGTGGGGCATCCCCGGTCGGGTGCGCTCAAGTCATCGAGGCGTCCGTGGAGTTCAGACGAGCTCGGTGACGGTGCCGCCGGCGGCGGTGATCTTCTCCTTGGCGGAGGTGGAGGCCGCGTCGACCTTCACCTCGAGCGCCACGGAGATCTCGCCCTGGCCGAGGACCTTGACAAGGCTGTTCTTGCGAACGGCGCCCTTGGCGACCAGATCGGCCACCGTGACCTCGCCGCCCTCGGGGTAGAGCGCGGCCAGCTTGTCGAGGTTCACGACCTGGTACTCGGTCTTGAACGGGTTCTTGAAGCCCTTCAGCTTCGGGAGCCGCATGTGGAGGGGCATCTGCCCACCCTCGAAGCGCTCCGGAACCTGGTAGCGGGCCTTCGTGCCCTTGGTACCACGACCGGCCGTCTTACCCTTCGAGGCCTCACCACGACCGACACGGGTCTTGGCGGTCTTGGCGCCCGGGGCGGGACGGAGGTTGTGGATCTTGAGCGGGTTCTGCTCCGCCATGATCAGTCGACCTCCTCGACCGTCACGAGGTGGCGGACGGTGTGCACCATGCCGCGGAACTCGGGGCGGTCCTCCTTGACGACCACGTCGTTGATCCTCTTCAGACCAAGCGAACGCAGGGTGTCACGGTGGTTCTGCTTGCTGCCGATGTACGACTTCGTCTGCGTGATCTTGAGCTGAGCCATTACGCAGCACCAGCCCCGGCACGCGCACGCAGCAGAGCCGCGGGAGCGACGTCCTCGAGGGGCAGACCACGGCGGGCCGCGATCTCCTCGGGACGCTGCAGACCCTTCAGGGCTGCCACGGTCGCGTGCACGATGTTGATCGCGTTCGACGAGCCGAGCGACTTCGACAGGATGTCGTGAACACCGGCGCACTCGAGCACGGCACGCACCGGGCCACCGGCGATAACGCCGGTACCGGGGGAAGCCGGCTTGAGCAGGACGACGCCCGCGGCCTTCTCGCCCGTGATCGGGTGCGGGATGGTGCCCTGGATACGGGGGACCTTGAAGAAGTGCTTCTTGGCCTCCTCGACACCCTTGGCGATGGCGGCCGGCACCTCCTTGGCCTTGCCGTAACCGACACCCACGGTGCCGTCACCGTCGCCCACCACGACCAGCGCGGTGAAGCTGAAGCGACGACCACCCTTCACAACCTTGGCGACGCGGTTGATCGCGACGACGCGCTCAACGTACGCGGTCTTCTCGGCGGCAGCTGCGCCGCCGTCACGGCCCTTCCGGTCCCGCCGCTCGCCGCCACCGGCACCGCTTCCGCGGCGCTGGGGTCCAGCCATTGGATTTACCTCTCTCTGTTTCCGCTAGCTACGGCAGGCTCAGAACTTGAGCCCGGCTTCGCGGGCGGCGTCCGCCAGGGCGGCGATGCGCCCCGCGTACTGGTTGCCACCACGGTCGAACACGACGGCCTCGACGCCCGCGGCCTTCGCACGCTCGGCGACCAGGGCGCCGACCTGCTTGGCCTGCGCGGACTTGTCGCCCTCGGCACCGCGGATCGAGGTGTCCAGGGTGGACGCCGACGCAAGGGTGTGCCCCTTGAGGTCGTCGATCACCTGGGCCACGATGTGGCGGTTCGAGCGCGTCACGACCAGGCGGGGACGCTCAGCCGTACCCGAGACCTTCTTACGGATCCGGATGTGACGCCGCTTGATGGCAGCACGCTTGTAGGCGTCGCCCTTGGCGATCTTCTGCCCGTATGCCATGGCTTACTTACCCGCCTTTCCGACCTTGCGGCGGATGACTTCGCCCTCGTACTTGACGCCCTTGGCCTTGTACGGGTCGGGCTTGCGCAGCTTGCGGATGTTGGCCGCAACCTCGCCGACCTTCTGCTTGTCGATGCCCTCGACCGAGAACCGCGTCGGGTTCTCGACCTTGAAGGTGATGCCCTCGGGGGCCTCGACCAGGATCGGGTGGCTGTAGCCGAGCGAGAACTCCAGGTTGGAACCCTTGGCCAGGACTCGGTAACCGACACCGCTGATCTCGAGCTTCTTCACGTAACCCGTGGTCACGCCGGTGATCATGTTCGCCACCAGCGTGCGGGACAGGCCGTGCAGGGCCTTGTTCTGACGCTCGTCGTTCGGGCGGGTGACATTGAGAATGCCGTCCTCGCCCTTAGCGATCTCGATCGGCGCCGCGACGGTGTGGGAGAGGGTGCCCTTGGGGCCCTTCACCTGGACCGTACGGCCATCGATGGTGACGTCCACGCCGGCGGGAACCGTGATGGGGAGCTTGCCAATGCGCGACATAGCTGTTTCCTCCGTTCCCTTCCGCTACCAGACGTAGGCGAGGACTTCTCCGCCTACGCCCTTCTTGCCGGCCTGCTTGTCGGTGAGGAGCCCGTGGGACGTGGAGATGATCGCCACGCCCAGGCCGCCGAGCACCTTCGGCAGGTTGGTGGACTTCGCGTACACCCGGAGACCGGGCTTGGAGATCCGCTTGATGCCCGCGATGGAGCGCTCACGGTTCGGGCCGAACTTCAGCTCGAGAACGAGGTTCTTGCCGACCTCGGCGTCCTCGACCTTCCAGCCCGTGATGAAGCCCTCCTGCTGGAGGATCTCCGCGATGTGCGACTTGATCTTGCTGTGCGGCATAGCCACGGAGTCGTGGTACGCCGAGTTCGCGTTACGCAGACGCGTCAGCATGTCTGCGATCGGATCAGTCATGGTCATGAATTGGCCTTCGGCCTCTCTCGCCGGGGTTTCCTGGTGCGCCATCCCTCTCCCCGATCCGAGACGGGACGGGTGCGGCGCGGTGGACCTACGGCGTAGTAAGTCGTACGGGCGTCCAGGCGCCCAACCCCCCAAGCCTAAGCCATGGAGGGGTGGGCACCTGACCGAGCCCTTTACTTACCGAGAGCCCTGACAATCCCCTATTCGGGGAATTACCAGGAGCTCTTGGTCACGCCCGGCAGCTCGCCACGGTGAGCCATCTCACGAAGGCACACGCGGCAGAGGCCGAACTTGCGGTACACGGAATGCGGACGACCGCAGCGCTGGCAGCGGGTGTACGCACGCACACCGAACTTGGGCTTGCGGGCAGCCTTAGCGATCAGAGCCTTCTTCGCCATCTCGCTCACGCCTCCTTGAAGGGGAAGCCGAGGTGACGAAGGAGCGCGCGGCCCTCAGCGTCGTTGGTCGCCGTGGTGACCACGGTGATGTCCATACCCCGGACGCGGTCGATCTTGTCCTGGTCGATCTCGTGGAACATGACCTGCTCCGTGAGACCGAAGGTGTAGTTGCCACGGCCGTCGAACTGCTTGGGGGACAGACCACGGAAGTCGCGGATGCGCGGCAGCGCGAGCGACAGGGTGCGGTCCAGGAACTCCCACATGCGGTCGCCACGAAGCGTGACGTGGGCACCGATCGGCTGGCCCTCACGCAGCTTGAACTGCGCGATGGACTTACGGGCCTTGGTGACGGCCGGCTTCTGACCGGTGATCGTGGTGAGGTCGCGGATGGCGCCCTCGATCAGCTTGGAGTCGCGGGCGGCGTCGCCCACACCCATGTTGACCACGATCTTGACGAGACCGGGGATCTGCATGACGTTCTCGTACTTGAACTCGTCAC
Organism: Streptomyces sp. NPDC006365; assembly: GCF_042870755.1. Taxonomy (NCBI): domain Bacteria; kingdom Bacillati; phylum Actinomycetota; class Actinomycetes; order Kitasatosporales; family Streptomycetaceae; genus Streptomyces; species Streptomyces sp. NPDC006365. The sequence continues at coordinate 260,533 of NZ_JBIAHS010000012.1, read as the reverse complement.
GCAGCTTGCCCGTGATCTCCTCGCGGTACTTCTGCTTCAGACGGGGAGCGGTGGTGGTAGTCATCAGATGTCCTCACCCGTCCGCTTGGCAACGCGGATCTTGTTGCCTTCATCGTCGAAGCGGTAACCGACACGCGTGACGACCTTGTTGCCGTCCTTCTCAACGACCAGCTGGACGTTGGAGACGTGGATCGGCGCCTCGGTCGTGACGATGCCGCCCGCCTGCGAACCGCGAGCCGTCGGACCGGCCTTGGTGTGCTTCTTGACCCGGTTGACACCCTCGACCAGGACACGCTCGTCGCGCGGGTAAGCGGCAATGACCTTGCCCTGCTTGCCCTTGTCCTTGCCGGTGATGACCTGGACCAGGTCGCCCTTCTTGATCTTCATGCTTACAGCACCTCCGGCGCGAGCGAGATGATCTTCATGAACTTCTTCTCGCGCAGCTCACGGCCAACGGGGCCGAAGATACGGGTGCCGCGAGGGTCGCCGTCGTTCTTGAGAATGACAGCGGCGTTCTCGTCGAAGCGGATGTACGAGCCGTCCGGACGGCGGCGCTCCTTGACGGTGCGAACGATGACCGCCTTGACGACGTCACCCTTCTTCACGTTGCCACCGGGGATCGCGTCCTTGACGGTGGCGACGATGACGTCACCGATGCCCGCGTAGCGGCGACCGGAGCCACCGAGCACACGGATGCAAAGGATTTCCTTCGCCCCCGTGTTGTCGGCGACACGCAGCCGCGACTCCTGCTGGATCACGTCTATCTCCTGTTTGTCTGCCGGTTCCCGCAGGGGCCTTCTCGGGCCGAACCTGCGAGCCTGGCGGAACCGTCCTGCGAGTTGCTCCCGCAGGAATTACTGGGCCTCTTGAGGAAGAAAACCTCCGCCGGGGGCCGCAGGCCGCCCGGGCCCTTCGGTCCGAGGGCGCTCCCCGGCCCGGGGGCCTGGGTGCGGAGCCCCCAGCGGGGGTCAGCGGGGGTGGAACCCCCGCTTGATTACTTCGCCTTCTCGAGGATCTCTACGACGCGCCAGCGCTTCGTCGCCGAGAGCGGGCGGGTCTCCATAAGAAGGACCCTGTCACCGATACCGGCGGCGTTCTGCTCGTCGTGCGCCTTGAGCTTGTTCGTACGGCGGATGACCTTGCCGTACAGCGCGTGCTTGACGCGGTCCTCGACGGCGACGACGACGGTCTTGTCCATCTTGTCGCTGACGACCAGACCCTCACGGGTCTTGCGGAAGCCGCGCGCGGCCTTCGTCTCTTCAGTCACGTTGTTCTCGCTCATCAGGCGCTCTCCACCGTCTCGATGCCCAGCTCGCGCTCACGCATCAGGGTGTAGATCCGCGCGATGTCCTTACGGACCGCCTTCAGACGGCCGTGGTTCTCGAGCTGCCCGGTCGCCGCCTGGAAGCGGAGGTTGAACAGCTCTTCCTTGGCCTCGCGAAGCTTCGCCAGAAGCTCCTCGTCACCCAGTTCGCGCAGCTCGGACGCCTTGGTACCGGCCGACATCACGCTTCACCTGCCTCGCGCCGCACAATGCGGCACTTCATCGGAAGCTTGTGAGCAGCGCGGGTAAGCGCCTCACGCGCAATCTTCTCGTTCGGGTAGGACAGCTCGAACATCACCCGGCCGGGGTGAACGTTCGCGACCCACCACTCCGGCGAACCCTTACCGGAACCCATGCGGGTCTCGGCGGGCTTCTTCGTGAGGGGACGGTCCGGGTAGATGTTGATCCAGACCTTGCCGCCACGCTTGATGTGGCGGGTCATCGCGATACGAGCCGCCTCGATCTGGCGGTTCGTCACGTACGCCGGCGTGAGGGCCTGGATGCCGTACTCGCCGAACGCAACCGTCGTACCACCCTTGGCCTGACCGCGGCGCTTGGGGTGGTGCTGCTTGCGGTGCTTGACCCTACGAGGGATCAGCATGTCGGTCAGGCCTCCGTTCCAGTGCTCTCAGCCGGAGCGGCAGCGGCGGGAGCCTCGGCCTTGGGGGCCTCGGCAGCCGGCGCGGACTGCTGCTGCGGCTTGCGACCGCGACCGCCACGCTCGCCACCGCGGCCACCACGGGCCGGGCGGTCGGCGCCACCACGGGCCGGGCGGTTGCCGGCGCGGGCGGCGGCGTTCTCGGCACGGACCTCGGCGATGTTCTTGACGTCGCCCTTGTAGATCCAGACCTTCACACCGATACGGCCGAAGGTCGTCTTGGCCTCGAAGAAGCCGTAGTCGACGTTCGCGCGGAGCGTGTGCAGGGGCACGCGGCCCTCGCGGTAGAACTCCGAGCGGGACATCTCGGCGCCGCCGAGACGGCCACCACACTGGATCTTGATGCCCTTGGCGCCGGCCTTCATCGTGCCCTGCATGCTCTTACGCATGGCACGACGGAAGGAGACGCGGGAGGACAGCTGCTCGGCAACGGCCTGAGCAACCAGCTGAGCGTCGGTCTCGGGGCTCTTGACCTCGAGGATGTTCAGCTGGACCTGCTTGCCCGTGAGCTTCTCGAGGTCACCGCGGATGCGGTCGGCCTCGGCGCCACGGCGGCCGATGACGATGCCGGGACGCGCGGTGTGGATGTCCACACGCACACGGTCACGGGTGCGCTCGATCTCCACCTTCGAGATACCGGCGCGCTCCATGCCGGACGTCATCATCCGACGGATGGCGACGTCTTCCTTGACGTAGTCCTTGTACAGCTTGTCGGCGTACCACCGGGACTTGAAGTCCGTGGTGATGCCGAGTCGGAACCCATGCGGGTTAACCTTCTGGCCCATTACCGGGTTCCTTCCTTGCTGCTGACGACCACGGTGATGTGGCTGGTCCGCTTGCGGATCCGGTAGGCACGGCCCTGGGCACGCGGCCGGAACCGCTTCAGGGTCGGACCCTCGTCGACGTAGGCCTCGGTGATGACAAGGCTGTCGGCGTCGGTGTGGTCGTAGTTGTGCGCGGCGTTGGCGATGGCGCTGTCCAGCACCTTGCCGACCGGCACGCTCGCGGCCTGCGGGGCGAAACGCAGGACCGCCTGGGCCTCCGTGGCGTCCATGCCACGGATGAGGTCCACCACTCGGCGGGCCTTCATGGGCGTGACGCGGATGTACCGCGCCTGGGCCCTGGCTTCCATGGTTGTCCCTTCAGTGTCTGTCATGGTCATTCACCCCGCCTTTAGCGGCGCTTCGACTTCCGGTCGTCCTTGACGTGACCCCGGAAGGTGCGCGTCGGCGAGAACTCGCCGAGCTTGTGGCCGACCATGGACTCGGTGACAAACACCGGGATGTGGGTCTTGCCGTTGTGCACCGCGATCGTGTGGCCCAGCATGGCCGGGACGATCATCGAGCGACGGGACCAGGTCTTGATGACGTTCTTGGAACCGGCTTCGTTCTGGGCGTCCACCTTCTTGATCAGGTGGTCGTCGACGAAGGGCCCCTTCTTGAGACTGCGCGGCATCTGAAAACCCGCTCCTAGCGCTTCTTGTTCGTCTTGCGGCGGCGGACGATGTACTTGTTCGAGGCCTTCTTGGGCGAACGAGTACGTCCTTCCTTCTGGCCCCAGGGGCTGACCGGGTGGCGACCACCGGAGGTCTTGCCCTCACCACCACCGTGGGGGTGGTCAACCGGGTTCATCGCCACACCGCGAACGGTCGGGCGGACGCCCAGCCAGCGCTTGCGGCCGGCCTTGCCCCAGTTGATGTTCGACTGCTCGGCGTTGCCGACCTCGCCGACGGTGGCGCGGCAGCGCACGTCGACCAGCCGGATCTCACCGGACGGCATACGAAGGTGGGCCATCTGGCCCTCCTTCGCCAGCAGCTGCACGGAGGCACCGGCGGAGCGGGCGAACTTGGCGCCGCCACCGGGACGGAGCTCGATCGCGTGGATCGTGGTACCGACCGGGATGTTGCGGAGCGCCAGGTTGTTGCCCGGCTTGATGTCGGCCCCGGGACCGTTCTCCACACGGTCGCCCTGCTGCAGGTTGCGCGGGGCGAGGATGTAGCGCTTCTCGCCGTCCGCGTAGTGCAGCAGCGCGATGCGCGCGGTGCGGTTGGGGTCGTATTCGATGTGCGCGACCTTCGCCGACACGCCGTCCTTGTCATGACGACGGAAGTCGATGACGCGGTAGGCGCGCTTGTGGCCACCACCCTGGTGGCGCACGGTCACACGACCGGAATTGTTACGGCCGCCCTTGCTGTGCAGCGGGCGGACCAGCGACTTCTCCGGCGTGGACCGCGTGACCTCGACGAAGTCGGCGACGCTGGAGCCACGGCGGCCCGGCGTAGTCGGCTTGTACTTGCGGATTCCCATTTCTCAGTCCTCGTCCGATATCGGACCAGGGCACTCCGTTAGGAGGCCTGGCCGAAGATGTCGATACGGTCGCCCTCTGCAAGGGTCACGATCGCGCGCTTGGTGTCGGCACGCTTGCCGAAACCAGTGCGGGTCCGCTTGCGCTTGCCCTGGCGGTTGATCGTGTTGACCCCGGTGACCTTGACCGAGAAGACCGCCTGGACGGCCTCCTTGATCTGGGTCTTGTTGGCACGCGGGTCGACGACGAACGTGTACTTGTTCTCGTCGAGGAGCGCGTAGCTCTTCTCGGAGACGACCGGCTTGATCAGTACGTCACGGGGGTCCGTGTACGACTTGCTCAGCGGCGTCTCGACGGTGTTCTTGCCCTCGGTGGCGTGGCGACGCGCCTTCTTGACGCGCGCCTCCTTGGCCTTCTTCGCGGCCTTCGAGGCGATGGAGGGGTGACGGATAGCCATCAGACCTCACTCCCTTCAGTGTCGGTGTTCCGCTCGGCACTGGGCGTGCCGGACACGAAGGACTCGAAGGCGGCCTGGGTGAAGACCACGTCGTCCGAGACGAGAACGTCGTACGTGTTCAGCTGGCCCGGCTCCAGGATGTGCACCTGGGGCAGGTTGCGGGCGGAGAGCAGCGAGGCCTCGTCCGCACGGTCGATCACCAGGAGCAGGTTCTTGCGCTCCGAGATCTTGCCGAGCAGCGACTTGGCGGCCTTGGTGGAGATCTCGCCCTCGACCACGCCGGTGACGACGTGGATGCGGTTGTTGCGGGCCCGGTCGGTGAGGGCGTGGCGCAGGGCCGCGGCCTTCATCTTCTTCGGGGTCCGCTGCGAGTAGTCACGCGGCACGGGACCGTGCACGACGCCACCACCGGCGAACTGCGGAGCGCGGGTCGAGCCCTGGCGCGCACGCCCGGTGCCCTTCTGGCGGTAAGGCTTCTTACCGCCACCACGAACCTCGCCGCGGGTCTTGGTCTTGTGCGTGCCCTGACGGGCAGCGGCCAGCTGGGCGACGACGACCTGGTGGATCAGCGGAATGCTGACCTTCTCAACGTCGAAGATCTCCGCGGGGAGCTCGACGGTGCCGGCCTTGTCGCCTGCCGGCGAAAGGATGTCAAGAGTGCTCATCGGTTACCTCAGGCCCCCTTGGCCGCGGTGCGGACCAGGACGAGGCCGCCGTTCGGACCGGGAACCGCGCCCTTGATGAGCAGCAGACCCTTCTCCGCGTCAACGGCGTGGACGGTCAGGTTCTGGGTGGTGACCCGCTCGTTGCCCATACGACCCGCCATGCGGAGGCCCTTGAACACACGGCCCGGGGTGGCGCAGCCACCGATGGAGCCGGGAGAGCGGTGCTTGCGCTGGGTACCGTGACCGGCACCGAGGCCACCGAAGTTGTGGCGCTTCATGACACCGGCGAAGCCCTTGCCCTTGCTCTTGCCGGTGACGTCGACCTTCACGCCGGCCTCGAAGGTGTCGGCGGTGATCTCCTGCCCGAGCGTGTACTCGCTGGCGTCCGCGGTGCGGAGCTCCACGAGGTGGCGGCGGGGGGTCACGTCGGCCTTGGCGAAGTGGCCCTTGAGGGGCTTGTTCACCTTGCGCGGGTCGATCTCGCCGAAGGCGATCTGCACGGACTCGTAGCCGTCGGTGTCGTTCGTACGGACCTGGGTGACGACGTTCGGCCCGGCCTTGACGACGGTGACGGGAACAACACGGTTGTTCTCGTCCCACACCTGCGTCATGCCGAGCTTCTCGCCCAGGATGCCCTTGATCTGCTTAGCCATTCTCAGACCACCGGCCCTTAGAGCTTGATCTCGATGTCGACACCGGCCGGGAGGTCGAGTCGCATCAGAGAGTCAACGGTCTTGGGGGTCGGGTCGAGGATGTCGATCAGGCGCTTGTGCGTGCGCATCTCGAAGTGCTCGCGCGAGTCCTTGTACTTGTGCGGCGACTTGATGACGCAGTACACGTTCTTCTCAGTGGGCAGCGGCACCGGGCCCGCGACCGACGCACCAGTACGCGTCACCGTCTCGACGATCTTCTTCGCCGAGGAGTCGATGACCTCGTGGTCGTAGGCCTTGAGCCGGATGCGGATCTTCTGTCCCGCCATGGCTACTCCGTAGTCCTGTCTCTCAATAAACGCTCTGGCGACTCGGAAGGTCCGCGTCTTCATCCTCCGACCCACGCGGTCGGGCGTGTCGCGCCCTCGCTGACACGGGTATCCGTAGCGGATTTCCCTTCCAGGGGGTGCGATCGTCGACCGCGGATCCGAGGGTGAGACACCCACCGGGCGCCTGGCCGGTACCCCGCTGACACTTCCCGGAAGATTCCCGTACGTCCGCCTCAGCGCTGCCCTGAGGGGCAGTTAAGGCGACGAGTACTGTGGGACTCGCTTCCGGTCCTCCCGGCGGGAGGCGCGCAGCATCGGCACTCAACCGAGCAACCCCGACAGTCTGCCATACGGGCCATGGGGCTGGCCAATCGAGCCGTAGAGGGTACCCCCGGCGTGACGTGCGTCAAACCTGGGCCCGTTCGAGCCCGACTGGGCCCCTGTGACGTCGTCATCGGCAACCGCCGCTAATCCGCTCGCTTGCCACTCCCCCGCGCTCCTACGCTGATCAAGTACGGCGGTTGCCACGGGGGGAACGTTCACCATGCGTACGCATTACCCACGGACCCGGCATCTGCCCTGGTCGCCCGGCGCGACCGCGGACGATCTCCGGGTCACGGACCTGTCCGGTCTACGGGGACGCGAGGTCGTCGTCACCGAGAAGCTCGACGGCGAGAACACCACGCTGTACGCCGACGGCCTGCACGCCCGCTCGCTCGACTCGGCCCACCACCCCTCCCGGGCCTGGGTCAAGGCGCTCCAGGGGCGCATCGGTCATGCCATCCCCGAGGGGTGGCGCGTGTGCGGGGAGAACATGTACGCCCGGCATTCGATCGCGTACGAGGATCTGGAGAGCTGGTTCTACGGCTTCTCGGTGTGGGACGCGGACGGCCGCTGCCTGGACTGGGACCGGACGGTCACGTATCTGCGCGGACTCGGCATTCCCGTGCCGCGCGTGCTGTGGCGGGGCGTGTTCGACGAGCGCGCGCTGCGGGCGCTGAGGCTGGATCCCGTGCGGCAGGAGGGGTACGTCGTCCGGGTCGTCGACGCCTTCGGTGCGGAGGAGTTCGGGCAGCGGGTCGCCAAGTGGGTGCGGGCCGGGCATGTGCGGACGGACACGCACTGGATGCACACGGCCGTCGTGGAGAACGGGCTCGGGGCGGGGGCCGCTCTGTGGGCGGTGCGTTCGGGTGCGGCGGTCGACGTGGAGGCCCTGGTGCGTGCGGTGGGGCCGGCCGGCGAGGGGGATCCGGAGGCCGTCGCCCGACTCGATCTGGCGGGGCAGTCCGGGGACGACCGGCTCGGCGGCGTACTGGCCGCGCTGCTGCACGGAGGCCGGCGGGCACGAATCGCGGCCAAGATCGCCGCGGCGGCGGGCATGCCGCTCGCGCGCCGGGTCGCGGACCTCGTCGGACTGCACCATGCGCTGCACCGGCCGTATCCGGACGAGGACCGGCGGGCCGGCCTGGTGCGGTTGTCGTACGCCGCCGATCTCGGTCTCCTGCACGCGGTCGCCCGGGCCACGGCGGACACGGACGAGGCACGCGAGCAGGTGGAGTGGTCGGCCCTGCACGCCGAGGACATCGGCGGCCTGGACGAAGGCGGGCTGCGGGAGGCCTTCGCCGGCCTTCCGGACGACGCGGCCGTCCGCTGCCGGGCCGAGGCACGCGAGGCGTACGCGCAGGGGCGGATCCACGGTCTCGACGAGGCGGTCGCCGCCACGTGGCGCTGGCGCTCCGGCGCCTTCCCGAAGCTGATACAGACGGTCGGTCCCGCGGGCAGCGGCAAGAGCACCTTCGCCCGTGGCCTCCCCGGCGTGGACGCGTACATCTGCCTGGACGACCTGCGCGAGGCCCGCGGTGCACGCGCCGACCAGCGGGCGAACACGGACGTACTGCGCGAGGGTCTCGACCGGCTGGACACCGCCCTGGCCGCCGGAGGGACCGTGGTGTGGGACGCCACGTCCCTCAACAAGCAGCAGCGCTCGCTCGTCCACGCGATCGCCCACCGCCGCGACGCCCTGCGCACCCACGCCGTGGTCCTGGTCGACGAGGACGAGCTGATCCGGCGCAACGCCCGCCGTGAGCACCCGGTGCCGCCCGAGGTGCTCACCGCCCAGCTGCGCCGCTTCGGCCCGCCGTACGCGGGCGACGCGCACCGCACCTGGTACATCGGGGCGAGCGGAACCGTCGAGGAGGAGGTCTGACCGGTGCGCACGAGCGAGGAGATCTATCACCGGGTGCGCTGGGACGCGCGCTTCGACCCGGCCCGCTTCGTGCTGGGCGTGCTCCAGCGCGGCGCCGATCCCAAGCGCGTTCCGCTGCCCGCCTTCGTGCCGGGCGGCGAGATCCCGTGGCACCGGGTGCTGTTCTTCGAGGCCGACGGCGAGGTGGTGTGGGACCGGACCACGGGCGTGGACCGGATCGACGCGACGGAGGCCGGGCGGGTGCGGGAGGCACGACGGCTCCGGGCGCCGTTCTTCACGGCCCGTACGCCGTACGCGTGGGACGGCGAGGACTGGCGCCCCGTGCGCTCGCCGCGCGGCACCGTACCCGGTCCGCGCCCGGGCGGTGTGCGAGTGCTGACCTGGAACACCCTCTGGGACCGGTACGACGCCGACCTGATCGACAGCGCCCGGCGCAGACCGCTGCTCCTGCGGGCCCTGCGGGAAGCCGACGTGGATGTGATCGCGCTGCAGGAGGTCGAGGCCGAGCTTCTGGGCATGCTGCTGCGGGAGCCATGGATCCGGGCGGACTGGACGCTCGGCACGGACCCACGGGGCCGGGACGTGGACGACTGCGGTCTGCTGCTCCTGAGCCGGTTGCCCGTCCGCGAGGCGGCGCATCACGCGCTGGGCCCGCACAAGGCGGTGGCCGCCCTCGTCGTGGAGACGGACACCCGGCCCCTCGTCGTCGCCGCGACCCACCTCAGCAGCGACCACTCCGACAACGGTGCGGGCAGGCGCGAGGCCGAACTCGCCCGTATCGCCGAGGGGCTGGCGGCTCTGGAGGACAACCTTGTCCTGCTGGGCGACTTCAACGACGGCGGGGACACACCGCAGCTGACGCTGGGCCTGCGGGACGCGTGGAGCGAGGCGCACGGCGCCGACGACCGGACGCCGACGTTCGACCCGGGCGCCAACCCGCTCGCCGCGGTCTCCTCCCTGACCGGCCGGGCCTCCCGACTGGACCGGGTGCTGCTGCGCGCGGAGGGCCTGCGGGTACGGCGGGCCGAGCTGTACGGCGACACGCCCTCGGCCGACGGCCTCCACGTCTCCGATCACTACGGGGTACGGGTCGAGTTGACGGCGGACCCGGCGGACTCGGCGGGCTCGGCGGATGCGGCGGATGCGGCTGAGCCGGGGGCGTACGACGTCCTCGACGCGCGCCCGACTCCCCGTACGGCCCTGGCGTGGATCCCGCCCCAGGAGCTGTGGCCGCCCCTCCAGGACATCCGCCGGGACCACGACCCGCAGATCCACCGCTGGCCGCCGCATGTGAACCTGCTCTTCGGATTCGTACCGGAGCACGAGTTCGAGCAGGCGGCATCGCTGCTGGCGAGGGCCACCACGGCTATGGCTCCCTTCGAGGCCCGGCTGGCGGGCGTGCACTGGTTCGGTCATCGGGACGCCGCCACCGTCTGGCTCGACCCCGCGGCCGACGGCGAGGAACCATGGGCCGAACTGCACCGCACCCTCCTGCGCCACTTCCCCCGCTGCCGTGGCCGCCACGCGGGCTTCACCCCTCATCTGAGCCTGGGCCGCACCACCGATCCGAACGCCCTGGCCGCCGACTGCGCGTCCCGTCTCGCTCCGATACCGGTCCGGGTGGGCGAGTTGGCACTGCTGTCACGCCGCGGGGACGAGCCGATGCGCGTGCGGGCGACGGTGACGCTGGGGACGGGGAAGGTCCGCTGGACGCAGGAGGCTGCTCGGTACGGGCACTCCGAGGCTGCCCCCGCCGAAACCGCCACGGCCACGGAGACGGCAACCGCCGACCGGATCACCCACCGCATCGCGGATGCGCTGTCCGATGGTGTCGTACACCTCGTCGGCTCCCGGCGCATGGGCTGCGCACTGCCCGGAGCGGACGTGGACCTGGTGACGGCCCTGCCGGATCGGGTCCAACTCTCCTCCGTGCAGGGGCGATTGACGACCGCGCTCTCCGACGCGACCGACATGCGCGAGGTGGTCGGGGCACGCGTACCCGGACTGCGGTTGCGGGTCGACGGACTGGACGTGGACCTGGTCGTCGTCGCCACCGGCTCGATGGACCCCGGCGAGGCGGTGGAGCGCCGGGCCGAGTTGGGCGAGGCCGCGTCGATCGCGCTCAGTGCGGTGAGCGACGCCGACGCGATCCTCGCCTCGGTCGGCACCCACGGACCGGCCTTCGCCCGGCTGGCCACGCAGGTCAAGGCGTGGGCGAAGGCACGCGGCCTGGATTCGGCACCGTTCGGCGGGCTGCCGGGCCTGGCCTGGTCCGTCCTGGCGGCCCGTACCGTGAGCGAGGCCGGCGATCTGCCCCCGGCCGATCTCCTACAGCACTTCTTCGCTACGTGGGCCGCCTGGGACTGGCGAGACCCGGTGGGCGAACCGGGCCACAGGGGGCGTCAGGCTCTCCCCCTCACGATCACCACGCCGTCCGATCCGGTCCGCCCCTGCACGGACCAGGTCACGGCGGGCATGCGAGACCTCATCACCCAAGAGCTGTTCCGCGCCTGGGAGTTGCTGGACTCGACCGCGGACCCGTTCCCGTGGCCCGAGCTGCTGTCCCCTCCCAACCTGCACCGCCGCCACGCGGCCTGGGCGGTCGTGACGGTGGGCTCCGGCGCTGACGAGGGCCGGGTACGGGGCAGGATGCGGGCCCTGCTGACCGACCTGTCGGACACGGCTCCGGCCACCCATGCCTGGCCCCGGCCCTTCACCAGTGACCCGCTCCGCTACGCCATCGGCCTGGGTCTCAACCCACCGGCTCCGGATCGTCTCGCTGCTGTCGCGGAACGCCGGCTGCGCGGCCTGTCGGGGGTCACGCTGAGGAGAGTTGAGGGCGGCGAGATCCCGACCTTGTACTGATCGCGCCTGGGCAACAGCCCCTGAAACCGCTCAAGCCGCTCAAGTCCCGGCCATCGCACGCCGGTTCACCGTGCAACTCTCCTCCACCCGGCGCGGCGCCCGTCTGGCCCGACTGTTCACGACCGAGCAACTCCGTTCCTGGGGACTGCCGTTGGAGGCGGCAAGCCACATCGTGGCCGAGCTGACGATCACGCCCCCGAATCGCGGCCCGTCCCGCTCCTGTGAACGGCACACGCATGAGCGGCGCACGCACTTTTTCCTCGATATTCGCCGTTACACAGCGCTGTTAAGATCGGCACATGAACGAGCTGGCCACCATCACTTCCCTTTCCGATCCCGCGATGCAGCGAATTCTCGACGTCACCAAGCCGTCGAGGTCCAGCATCAAGACGGTATTGATCGAGGACACCGAACCCCTCATGCAATGCCTGGGAGCGGGGGTCGAATTCATCGAGGTGTACGGAAGCGACAGCACTCCGTTCTCTCCCGAACTGCTCGACCTCTGTCAGCAGCGAAATGTTCCGGTCCGCCTCGTCGAATCGTCGGTCGTCAATCAGCTGTTCAAAGGGGAGCGAAAGGCCAAGACATTCGGTATCGCGCGCGTCCCCCGGCCGGCTCGGTTCCAGGACATCGCGGAGCGCGGCGGAGACGTCGTCGTACTCGACGGCGTGAAGATCGTCGGTAACATCGGCGCGATCGTGCGGACTACCCTCGCACTGGGGGCCTCAGGAATCGTCCTGGTCGACAGCGATCTCGCCACGATCGCCGACCGGCGTCTGCTGAGGGCAAGCCGGGGCTATGTCTTCTCCCTTCCCGTCGTTCTCGCCAGTCGCGAGGACGCGGTCGCCTTCGTCCGCGACAACGAAATGCCGTTGATGGCGTTCGAAGCGGGCGGTGAACTCACCGTCAAGGACCTCGGTGACAAACAGGAACGGCTGGCCCTGCTGTTCGGCAGCGAGAAGGGCGGACCCTCCGAATTGTTCAAGAAGACGTCCGCCACAACGGTTTCCATCCCGATGATCAATTCCACCGAGTCTCTCAATGTCTCGGTCTCGGTCGGTATCGCGCTGCACGAGCGAATCCAGAGGAATTTCGCCGTCAGCCGCTGACCTGAGCACCGCCAACAGCAAAAGGGCCCGTACGACCAAAGTCGTACGGGCCCTTTCAGGAGCTCTCAGCGGAGCTACCAGGTCAAGTCAACAAGCTCACTTGTTGATCTTGGTGACCTGGCCGGCGCCCACGGTCCGGCCACCCTCACGGATGGCGAACTTCAGGCCCTCCTCCATGGCGACGGGCTGGATGAGCTCGACCTTCATCTCAGTGTTGTCGCCCGGCATGACCATCTCCGTGCCCTCGGGGAGGGTCACAACACCGGTCACGTCAGTCGTACGGAAGTAGAACTGCGGACGGTAGTTGTTGAAGAACGGCGTGTGGCGGCCACCCTCGTCCTTGGACAGGATGTACGCCTGCGCCTCGAACTCGGTGTGCGGGGTGACAGAGCCCGGCTTGATGATGACCTGGCCGCGCTCGACGTCCTCGCGCTTGATGCCACGAAGCAGCAGACCGACGTTCTCACCGGCCTGACCCTCGTCGAGCAGCTTGCGGAACATCTCGATGCCGGTGACCGTGGTGGTGGTCTTCTCCTGCTTGATGCCCACGATGTCAACGGTCTCGTTGACCTTGAGGACACCACGCTCGATGCGACCGGTGACGACGGTGCCACGACCGGTGATCGTGAAGACGTCCTCGATCGGCATCAGGAACGGCTTGTCGACGTCACGCTCGGGCTGCGGGATCGCCTCGTCGACGGCCTTCATCAGCTCGAGGACGGAGTTGCCCCACTCCTTGTCGCCCTCGAGGGCCTTGAGCGCCGAGACCTTGACGACCGGCAGGTCGTCGCCCGGGAACTCGTACTCGGAGAGCAGCTCACGGACCTCGAGCTCGACGAGCTCCAGGATCTCCTCGTCGTCCACCATGTCGGCCTTGTTCAGGGCGACGACGATGTAGGGGACGCCGACCTGGCGGGCCAGGAGCACGTGCTCCTTGGTCTGCGGCATCGGGCCGTCGGTGGCGGCGACCACGAGGATGGCGCCGTCCATCTGCGCCGCACCCGTGATCATGTTCTTGATGTAGTCCGCGTGACCGGGGCAGTCGACGTGCGCGTAGTGACGCGTCTCCGTCTGGTACTCGACGTGCGCGATGGAGATGGTGATACCGCGCTGGCGCTCCTCAGGAGCCTTGTCGATCTGGTCGAAGGCCGAGGCCTCGTTCAGGTCCGGGTACGCGTCGTGCAGCACCTTGGTAATGGCGGCCGTGAGGGTCGTCTTACCGTGGTCGATGTGACCGATGGTGCCGATGTTGACGTGCGGCTTAGTCCGCTCGAACTTCGCCTTCGCCACTGGGGTCCTCCTGTGGAGTGGTTCTGTACGCCTTACTCATCGGCGCCAGGTGATCTTTGCTGGAAAGCCGGGGCCCGGGGCACTCCAGCCACGATGGTGACGGAATGCCCCAGCAAGCTCCGGAGTCAAGCCTAAAGCGTGAACTCGGGTGAGTTACTCGCCCTTGGCCTTCGCGATGATCTCCTCGGCGACGTTCCGGGGAACCTCGGCGTAGGAGTCGAACTGCATCGAGTAGCTCGCGCGACCCGATGTCTTGCTGCGGAGGTCGCCGACGTAGCCGAACATCTCCGACAGCGGAACCAGGCCCTTCACGACGCGGGCACCGGCACGCTCCTCCATGGCCTCGATCTGACCACGTCGGGAGTTGATGTCACCGATGACCTCGCCCATGTAGTCCTCGGGCGTGGTGACCTCGACGGCCATCATCGGCTCGAGCAGTACGGGGCTGGCCTTGCGCGCGGCCTCCTTGAAGGCCTGCGAACCGGCGATCTTGAACGCGAGCTCGGAGGAGTCGACCTCGTGGTAGGCGCCGTCGATGAGCGTGACGCGAACGCCCGTCATCTCGTAACCGGCGAGGATGCCGAACTGCATGGCCTCCTGGCAGCCGGCGTCGACCGAAGGGATGTACTCCTTCGGGATGCGACCACCGGTCACCTTGTTCACGAACTCGTACGAGGCGTCGCCGCCCTCGATCGGCTCGATCGCGATCTGCACCTTGGCGAACTGGCCGGTACCACCAGTCTGCTTCTTGTGCGTGTAGTCGACACGCTCGACGGCCTTGCGGATCGTCTCGCGGTAGGCCACCTGCGGCTTGCCGACGTTGGCCTCGACCTTGAACTCGCGCTTCATGCGGTCGACCAGCACCTCGAGGTGCAGCTCGCCCATGCCGCCGATGATGGTCTGGCCGGTCTCCTCGTCCGAGTGGACCTGGAAGGAGGGGTCCTCCTCCGCGAGACGCTGGATGGCGACACCCAGCTTCTCCTGGTCACCCTTGGACTTGGGCTCGATGGCGACCTGGATGACCGGCGCCGGGAAGTCCATGGACTCCAGGATGACCGGGTTCTTGTCGTCGCTCAGCGTCTCACCGGTGGTGGTCTGCTTCAGGCCCATGACGGCGACGATGTCGCCGGCGCCCACCGACTGGATCTCCTCACGCTTGTTCGCGTGCATGCGGTAGATCTTGCCGATGCGCTCCTTCTTGCCCTTGACGGGGTTCAGCACGGCGGTGCCGGACTCCAGGCGACCGGAGTAGATCCGGACGAAGGTGAGCTTGCCGAGGTGCGGGTCGCTCATGATCTTGAACGCCAGCGCGGACAGCGGCTCGTCGTCGGACGGCTTGCGCTTGACGACCAGCTCCGGGTCCTTGACGTCGTGACCCTCGATGGCCTCGACGTCGAGCGGAGTCGGCAGGTAGCGCACGACCGCGTCGAGCAGGGGCTGGACGCCCTTGTTCTTGAACGCGGTGCCACAGAACACCGGGGTGACCGTGGTGTCGTTGGACTTGCCGGACGCGATGGTGATGCGACGGATCGCGGCGTACAGCTGCTCCTCGGTGGGCTCCTCGCCCTCCAGGTACAGCTCCATGATCTCTTCGTCGTTCTCCGCGACGGCCTCGAGCAGCTTGCCGCGCCACTCCTCGGCGGCCTCGGCGTGCGTGGCCGGGATGTCGACGGTGTCGTACATCTCGCCCTTCGCCGCCTCGGCGGACCACACGAGCGCCTTCATGCGGACCAGGTCCACTACGCCCTTGAAGTCGGCCTCGGCACCGATCGGCAGCTGCATGACGAGCGGCTGGGCGCCCAGACGGTCCGAGATCATGTCCACGCAGCGGTGGAACTCGGCGCCGGTACGGTCCAGCTTGTTGACGAAGCAGATGCGCGGCACGCCGTAGCGGTCGGCCTGACGCCACACGGTCTCGGACTGCGGCTCGACACCGGCGACACCGTCGAACACCGTCACGGCACCGTCGAGCACGCGCAGCGAGCGCTCCACCTCGACGGTGAAGTCGACGTGACCCGGGGTGTCGATGATGTTGATGGTGTAGTCGTCGTTGTCCAGCGGCCAGTGACAGGTGGTGGCAGCGGAGGTGATCGTGATGCCACGCTCCTGCTCCTGCTCCATCCAGTCCATGGTGGCAGCGCCGTCGTGGACCTCACCGATCTTGTAGGAGACGCCGGTGTAGAACAGGATCCGCTCGGTGGTGGTCGTCTTGCCCGCGTCGATGTGGGCCATGATCCCGATGTTCCGGACCCTGGCCAGGTCAAGTGAAGTGGTAGCCATAAGGCTTCGGTCTTCTCTCGGTCTCGATGTGGGTAGCGACTACCAGCGGTAGTGCGCGAAGGCCTTGTTGGACTCGGCCATCTTGTGGGTGTCCTCGCGCTTCTTCACGGCCGCGCCGAGGCCGTTCGAAGCGTCGAGAAGCTCGTTGAGCAGACGCTCGGTCATGGTCTTCTCGCGACGGGCGCGGGAGTAACCGACCAGCCAGCGCAGCGCCAGGGTGTTGGCGCGGCCGGGCTTGACCTCGACCGGCACCTGGTAGGTGGCGCCACCGACACGGCGGGACTTGACCTCGAGGGTCGGCTTGATGTTCTCGAGAGCGCGCTTGAGCGTGATGACCGGGTCGTTGCTGGTCTTCTCGCGCAGGCCCTCCATGGCGCCGTACACGATGCGCTCGGCGGTGGAGCGCTTGCCGTTCAGCAGCACCTTGTTGATGAGGGAGGTCACCAGAGGAGAACCGTAGACCGGGTCGATGATGACCGGGCGCTTCGGGGCGGGGCCCTTACGAGGCATTCTTACTTCTCCTTCTTGGCGCCGTAGCGACTGCGGGCCTGCTTGCGGTTCTTGACACCCTGGGTGTCGAGCGAACCGCGGATGATCTTGTAACGAACACCGGGCAGGTCCTTCACACGGCCGCCGCGCACGAGCACGATGGAGTGCTCCTGCAGGTTGTGTCCCTCACCCGGAATGTAAGCGGTAACCTCGATCCCGCTGGTCAGACGCACACGCGCGACCTTACGCAGGGCCGAGTTCGGCTTCTTCGGGGTGGTCGTGAACACACGCGTGCAGACGCCGCGACGCTGAGGGGAACCCTCGAGTGCGGGCGTCTTGTTCTTCTCGACCTTGTCCTGCCGGCCCTTGCGGACCAGCTGCTGGATCGTAGGCACTACTTCTCCGGTTTCTGTGTGCCGATGGTGAAGCTAACCTGGAACGTTGCCGACCCACGCGGTCGGGTGTGTCGAATCCTGCAGACTCCCGCCGCAAGGCAGAAAGGGCGCAGATTACGGTGGCCGGTGAAGGATCCCGTTGCGGTCTGAAGGCACGCACGGGAGCCAGGGCACACCCCAGGCACAAGGTCTGAGCGTACCTACCTCATACGCTGCGGTCAAAACAAATGGGCGTCGCCCAGAACCTGGTCGTCAGGCGCCCGAGGCCGACGCCACGATCAGGAGCATCAGGAACAGGGCCCAGCCCGCGACGGACAGCCAGCCGAGGATCAGTCCGGCCATCGCGAAGCCCTCGCCGCCCTCGCCGGTGCGGCGTATCTCAGTGCGTGCCGTATGGCCCAGGATCACGGCGGGCAGGCCGGTGATACCGAAGGTCATCGTGGTGAGCACACCACAGACCATGGAGCCGACCGCCTTGCCGTTGGTGGGCGGCGGCGGCGCGGGCAGGAACGTCCTCGGCACCGGCGCCGAGGCGGCCATGGGCAACGGCATGGGGCCCTGCGGCAGGTCGGCGACGAGCAGGGCCAGCTCGCCGACTGTACGGGCCTCGTAGGCCCTCGCGATCCGCTTCTCGAGCTCCGCCTGCTGCAGGCGTCCCTCACCGAAGCCGGCTCTGAGCACGTCGACGGCGCGCTCCCGGTCGGCGTGGGAGGCGAGCATCGACGAACTGCTCTGGCCCTGCCACGGCTGCGGGCTGTTGCCGCCCTGCCACGGCTGCCACTGCGATGGGTACGACACGGACACCTCCCCCGGGGCTGAATGCCTCCATCATCCTCTAACGAGCCAATATCGGCATCGGTTCCCTGGCCTGCTTTTTTCATTTCCGTAAAGGCACGCGGCACGCAGCACGCCGAAGGGCGGCCACCCGTACGAAACGGAGTGACCGCCCTTCAACTCAAGCTGCTCGCTTACTGGTTGTACGGACCGTAGTCGTAGTCCTCCAGCGGAACGGCCTGGCCGGAGCCCGTGCCGAACGGCGAGTAGTCGATGTCGTCGTAGCCGACGGCCGAGTACATCGCGGCCTTGGCCTCCTCGGTCGGCTCGACCCGGATGTTGCGGTAGCGGGACAGGCCCGTACCGGCCGGGATGAGCTTACCGATGATGACGTTCTCCTTGAGGCCGATCAGGGAGTCGGACTTGGCGTTGATCGCCGCGTCCGTGAGGACCCTGGTCGTCTCCTGGAAGGACGCCGCCGACAGCCACGACTCGGTCGCCAGCGAGGCCTTGGTGATACCCATCAGCTGCGGACGGCCGGAGGCCGGGTGGCCGCCTTCCTGCACCACACGACGGTTCTCGGTCTCGAACTTCGAGCGCTCCACGAGCTCGCCGGGCAGCAGCTCGGCGTCGCCGGACTCGATGATCGTCACGCGGCGGAGCATCTGCCGGATGATGATCTCGATGTGCTTGTCGTGGATCGACACACCCTGCGAGTTGTAGACCTTCTGCACCTCGCCGACCAGGTGGACCTGAACGGCCCGCTGACCGAGGATGCGCAGCACGTCGTGCGGGTTGGTGGCACCGTAGGTGAGCTTCTGGCCCACCTCGACGTGGTCGCCCTCGCGCACCTGGAGCTTGGCACGCTTCGAGATCGGGTACGCCGTCTCGTCGCTGCCGTCGTCCGGGGTCACGACGAGCTTCTTGGTCTTCTCGGTCTCCTCGATCCGTACGCGGCCGGAGGCCTCGGAGATCGGGGCGACACCCTTCGGCGTACGAGCCTCGAAGAGCTCGACGACACGGGGCAGACCCTGGGTGATGTCGTCACCGGCCACACCACCGGTGTGGAAGGTACGCATCGTCAGCTGCGTGCCGGGCTCACCGATGGACTGGGCGGCGATGATGCCGACCGCCTCACCGATGTCGACCAGCTTGCCGGTGGCCAGCGAACGGCCGTAGCACATGGCGCAGGTGCCGACGGCGGACTCACAGGTCAGGACCGAGCGGGTCTTGACCTCCGAGACGCCGTGCTTGACCAGCTCGTCGATGAGGACGTCGCCCAGGTCGGTGTTGGCGGGGGCCAGCACCTTGCCGTCGGCGACGATGTCCTCGGCCAGCGCACGGGCGTACACGCTGGTCTCGACGTTGTCCGCCTTGACCAGGTTGCCCGCCGCGTCGCGCTCCGCGATCTGCAGCCTGAGGCCACGGTCGGTGCCGCAGTCCTCCTCGCGGATGATGACGTCCTGCGAGACGTCGACCAGACGACGGGTGAGGTAACCCGAGTCGGCGGTACGCAGAGCGGTGTCCGCCAGACCCTTACGGGCACCGTGCGTGGAGATGAAGTACTCCAGCACGGAGAGACCCTCACGGAACGACGCCTTGATGGGCCGTGGGATGGTCTCGTTCTTGGCGTTCGACACCAGACCGCGCATACCGGCGATCTGACGCATCTGCATCATGTTCCCTCGGGCGCCCGAGTTCACCATCATGAAGATCGGGTTCGTCTTCGGGAAGTTGTCGTTCATCGCCTCGGCAACCTCGTTGGTCGCCTTGGTCCAGATCGCGATGAGCTCCTGCGTGCGCTCGTCCTTGGTGATCAGACCGCGCTCGTACTGCTTCTGGACCTTCTCGTCCTGCGCCTCGTACCCCTTGACGATCTCCTTCTTCGCCTCGGGAACGACGACGTCGGAGATGGCCACGGTGACGCCGGAACGGGTCGCCCAGTAGAAGCCGGCCGCCTTCAGGTTGTCGAGCGTCGCCGCCACGATGACCTTCGGGTAGCGCTCGGCGAGGTCGTTGACGATCTCGGAGAGCTGCTTCTTGCCGACCTCGTAGTCGACGAACGGGTAGTCCTCGGGCAGCAGCTCGTTGAAGAGCGCACGGCCCAGGGTCGTCCGCAGGCGGAAGGTGTCACCCTGCTGCCACTCCGGCTCGCCCTCTTCCCGCGCCGGCGGCGTCCAGCCACGGGGCGGGATGGTGCCGACGGGGAAGCGGATGTCGACCCTCGACTGGAGCGAGAGCTCGCCCGCGTCGAACGCCATGATCGCCTCGGCGGCGGAACCGAAGGACCGGCCCTCGCCCTTGACGTCCCGCATCTCGCCGTCGGTGGTGAGGAAGAACAGACCGAGGACCATGTCCTGGGTCGGCATCGTCACCGGACGGCCGTCGGCGGGCTTGAGGATGTTGTTCGAGGACAGCATCAGGATGCGGGCCTCGGCCTGCGCCTCCGCGGAGAGCGGCAGGTGCACGGCCATCTGGTCACCGTCGAAGTCCGCGTTGAACGCGGTGCAGACGAGCGGGTGGATCTGGATGGCCTTGCCCTCGACCAGCTGCGGCTCGAAGGCCTGGATGCCGAGGCGGTGAAGGGTGGGCGCACGGTTCAGCAGAACCGGGTGCTCCGCGATGACCTCTTCGAGGACGTCGTACACGACCGTGCGGCCGCGCTCCACCATGCGCTTCGCGCTCTTGATGTTCTGCGCGTGGTTCAGGTCGACCAGGCGCTTCATCACGAACGGCTTGAAGAGCTCCAGCGCCATCGCCTTCGGCAGACCGCACTGGTGCAGCTTCAGCTGCGGACCGACGACGATCACGGAACGCGCCGAGTAGTCGACTCGCTTACCGAGCAGGTTCTGCCGGAAGCGACCCTGCTTGCCCTTCAGCATGTCGCTGAGGGACTTCAGGGGACGGTTACCGGGACCGGTCACCGGGCGACCGCGACGACCGTTGTCGAAGAGGGCGTCAACAGCCTCCTGAAGCATGCGCTTCTCGTTGTTGACGATGATCTCGGGCGCGCCGAGGTCGAGGAGCCTCTTCAGACGGTTGTTGCGGTTGATCACACGGCGGTACAGGTCGTTCAGGTCGGAGGTCGCGAAGCGGCCACCGTCCAGCTGCACCATCGGGCGAAGGTCCGGCGGGATCACCGGCACGCAGTCGAGCACCATGCCCTTGGGGCTGTTGCTGGTCTGCAGGAACGCGGAGACGACCTTGAGGCGCTTGAGCGCACGGGTCTTCTTCTGGCCCTTGCCGGTACGGATGATCTCGCGGAGGCGCTCGGCCTCCTCGTCGAGGTCGAAGGACTCCAGGCGCTTCTGCAGGGCAGCCGCACCCATGGAGCCGTCGAAGTACGTGCCGAAGCGGTCACGCAGCTCGCGGTAGAGGAGCTCGTCGCCCTCCAGGTCCTGGACCTTGAGGTTCTTGAAGCGCGTCCACACCTCGTCGAGCCGGTCGATCTCGCGCTGCGCACGGTCACGCAGCTGCTTCATCTCCCGCTCGGCACCTTCGCGCACCTTGCGGCGCACGTCGGCCTTGGCGCCCTCGGCCTCGAGCTCGGCCAGGTCGGTCTCGAGCTTCTTGGCACGGGCCTCGAGGTCGGCGTCGCGACGGTTCTCGACCTGCTGACGCTCCACGGAGACATGCGCCTCCAGGGAGGGCAGATCGCGCGTACGGCGCTCCTCGTCCACGTACGTGATCATGTACGCGGCGAAGTAGATGACCTTCTCGAGGTCCTTCGGGGCGAGGTCGAGCAGGTAGCCAAGGCGCGACGGAACGCCCTTGAAGTACCAGATGTGGGTGACGGGAGCGGCCAGTTCGATGTGGCCCATCCGCTCACGACGCACCTTGGCGCGAGTGACCTCGACGCCGCAGCGCTCGCAGATGATGCCCTTGAACCGGACACGCTTGTACTTGCCGCAGTAGCACTCCCAGTCCCGGGTCGGACCGAAGATCTTCTCGCAGAAGAGTCCGTCCTTCTCGGGCTTGAGGGTGCGGTAGTTGATGGTCTCCGGCTTCTTGACCTCACCGTGGGACCACTGACGAATGTCGTCAGCAGTAGCGAGGCCGATCCGCAGCTCGTCGAAGAAGTTGACGTCGAGCACTGGTCGTCAATCCCTCTTTCGGGGTCGATTCTTCACTGGTCTGACTTGGGTCCGGGGTTAGCCGGGGCTCTTGTTCAGGGAGCCCCGGCCAGACCCGTCAGACCTCTTCGACGCTGCTCGGCTCACGCCGGGACAGGTCGATACCGAGCTCCTCCGCGGCGCGGAAGACGTCCTCGTCCGTGTCGCGCATCTCGATGGACATACCGTCCGAGGACAGCACCTCCACATTGAGGCAGAGCGACTGCATCTCCTTGATGAGCACCTTGAAGGACTCGGGGATGCCGGGCTCGGGGATGTTCTCGCCCTTGACGATGGCCTCGTAGACCTTCACGCGGCCGGTGACGTCGTCGGACTTGATGGTCAGCAGCTCCTGGAGGGCGTACGCGGCGCCGTAAGCCTCCAGCGCCCACACCTCCATCTCGCCGAACCGCTGGCCACCGAACTGGGCCTTACCACCCAGCGGCTGCTGGGTGATCATCGAGTACGGACCGGTCGAGCGGGCGTGGAGCTTGTCGTCGACCAGGTGGTGGAGCTTGAGGATGTACATGTAGCCGATCGAGATCGGCTCCGGGAACGGCTCGCCGGAGCGGCCGTCGAACAGCTTCGCCTTGCCCGACGGGAGGACCATGCGGTCGCCGTCGCGGTTCGGAACGGTGTGCTCCAGCAGACCGGCCAGCTCGTCCTCGCGGGCACCGTCGAAGACCGGGGTCGCCACGTTCGTACGCGGGTCGACCTGGTCGGCGCCGATGACCTGGAGGCGCTGAGCCCACTCGTCGGCGAGTCCGGAGACGTCCCAGCCCTGGCTGGCGAGCCAGCCGAGGTGGATCTCCAGAACCTGTCCCGGGTTCATTCGGGACGGCACACCCAGCGGGTTGAGGATGATGTCGACCGGGGTGCCGTCCTCCAGGAACGGCATGTCCTCGATCGGCAGAATCTTGGAGATGACACCCTTGTTGCCGTGGCGGCCGGCGAGCTTGTCACCGTCGGTGATCTTGCGCTTCTGCGCCACGTACACGCGCACCAGCTGGTTCACACCGGGGGGCAGCTCGTCGCCCTCCTCGCGGTCGAAGACGCGTACGCCGATGACCTTGCCGGTCTCGCCGTGCGGCACCTTCAGCGAGGTGTCACGGACCTCACGGGCCTTCTCACCGAAGATCGCGCGCAGCAGGCGCTCCTCCGGCGTCAGCTCGGTCTCACCCTTGGGGGTCACCTTGCCGACGAGGATGTCGCCGGCGATGACCTCGGCGCCGATGCGGATGATGCCGCGCTCGTCGAGGTCGGCCAGGACCTCCTCGGAGACGTTCGGGATGTCCCGGGTGATCTCCTCGGGGCCGAGCTTGGTGTCACGGGCGTCGACCTCGTGCTCCTCGATGTGGATCGAGGAGAGGACGTCGTCCTGCACGAGGCGCTGCGACAGGATGATCGCGTCCTCGTAGTTGTGACCCTCCCAGGGCATGAAGGCGACGAGCAGGTTCTTGCCCAGCGCCATCTCGCCTTCCTGGGTGGCGGGACCGTCGGCGAGCACCTGGCTCTCGACGATCCGGTCGCCCTCGTGGACGATGACCTTCTGGTTGACCGAGGTGCCCTGGTTGGAACGGGAGAACTTGGCAACCCGGTACGTGGTGTACGTGCCGTCGTCGTTGGCCACGGTGACGTAGTCCGCGGAGACCTCCTGGACCACACCCGCCTTCTCCGCCTTGATGACGTCACCGGCGTCGACGGCGCAGCGGTACTCCATGCCCGTACCGACGAGGGGAGCCTCGGCGGTGATCAGCGGCACGGCCTGACGCATCATGTTCGCGCCCATGAGGGCACGGTTGGCGTCGTCGTGCTCGAGGAACGGGATCATGGCGGTCGCGACCGACACCATCTGGCGCGGGGAGACGTCCATGTAGTCCACGTCGTCACCGGGGACGTAGTCGACCTCGCCGCCACGGCGGCGAACCAGCACGCGGGACTCCTCGAACCGCATGTCGTCCGACAGCGGCGCGTTGGCCTGCGCGATGACGAAGCGGTCCTCCTCGTCGGCGGTCAGGTAGTCGACCTCATCGGTGACGAAACCGTCGGTGACCCGGCGGTACGGCGTCTCGACGAAGCCGAACGCGTTGACCCGGCCGTACGAGGCGAGCGAGCCGATCAGGCCGATGTTCGGGCCTTCCGGGGTCTCGATCGGGCACATGCGGCCGTAGTGCGAGGGGTGCACGTCACGGACCTCGAAGCCGGCCCGCTCACGGGAGAGACCACCCGGGCCAAGAGCCGACAGACGGCGCTTGTGGGTGAGACCCGACAGCGGGTTGTTCTGGTCCATGAACTGCGACAGCTGGCTGGTGCCGAAGAACTCCTTGATGGAGGCGACGACCGGCCGGATGTTGATCAGCGTCTGCGGCGTGATCGCCTCGACGTCCTGAGTCGTCATGCGCTCACGGACAACGCGCTCCATACGCGCCAGACCCGTACGGACCTGGTTCTGGATGAGCTCGCCGACGTTACGCAGACGACGGTTGCCGAAGTGGTCGATGTCGTCGGTCTCGACGACGATCGTCGTGCCGCTTTCGCCCATAACGGTCTCGGTCTCACCGGCGTGCAGCTTCACCAGGTACTTGATCGTCGAGATGATGTCCTCGACGGTCAGGATGCCGGCGTCCAGCGGGGCGTCGCCGCCCAGCTTCTTGTTGACCTTGTAGCGGCCGACCTTGGCGAGGTCGTAACGCTTGGGGTTGAAGTAGAGGTTCTCGAGCAGCGTCTGCGCGGCCTCACGGGTCGGGGGCTCGCCCGGACGCAGCTTGCGGTAGATGTCGAGCAGTGCGTCGTCCTGGCCCTGGGTGTGGTCCTTCTCCAGGGTGGCGCGCATGGACTCGTACTCGCCGAACTCCTCGAGGATCTGCTCGGTCGTCCAACCGAGAGCCTTGAGCAGAACGGTCACGGACTGCTTGCGCTTACGGTCGATGCGTACACCGACCATGTCGCGCTTGTCGATCTCCATCTCCAGCCAGGCACCCCGGGACGGGATGACCTTCGCGGAGAAGATGTCCTTGTCGGACGTCTTGTCGATGGAGGAGTCGAAGTAGACACCCGGCGAACGGACCAGCTGCGACACCACGACACGCTCGGTGCCGTTGATGACGAAGGTGCCCTTGTTCGTCATGAGCGGGAAGTCGCCCATGAAGACGGTCTGGGACTTGATCTCGCCGGTCTCGTTGTTGGTGAACTCAGCGGTGACGAAGAGCGGGGCGGCGTACGTGAAGTCGCGCTCCTTGCACTCGTCGATGGAGTTCTTCGGAGGCTCGAAACGGTGGTCGCGGAAGGTCAGCGACATCGACCCGGAGAAGTCCTCGATCGGAGAGATCTCCTCGAAGATCTCCTCCAGGCCAGACTTGGTGGGGACGTCCTGTCCGCTTTCCAGAGCCGCCTCGACACGAGCCTTCCACGCGTCGTTGCCGAGCAGCCAGTCGAAGCTCTCGGTTTGCAGCGCAAGAAGGTTCGGAACCTCGAGGGGCTCCTTGATCTTTGCAAAGGAGATGCGCAGCGGGGCAGTGCTGGCGCCGTTGTTCGTATTCGCGGTCGAGGCAGTGCGCGAGGCGGCCAAGAGGGGGTCCTTCCGAGGGCTCGGACTCACTACGCGCGTACCGGTCCCAAGCCGGGCACAGAGACAGGCGTTTCCTGAACCAGCCAAAGAAGGCCAGGTCAGGGCCGTTTCAATCCACAGTGCTCAAGCGAGGGCATGCCCCTGGTGACGGGCAGGAGGCAGCTAACAGGCAGCGCAAAGGGTCAGTGTAGCCAATAGGCCCACTGATGTCCAGTGCGGGTTTTTGAAGACCCTCGTTGTTCTCAACCCCTGCTGCAAGCCACGCCCTCAATGCACATCGATACTTCCCTCTTCGCCGTCGATCCATGCCTCGGATCCGGATCGTTGTGACGACGCGTCCTGAGAATTGCGCGCTGCGTGCGGTTCGTCAAGGCCCCCCATGCCCAAACCGGGTGCTGCGATCGTCACTTGCAGCCCGGTCTGCTGCCCGTCACCGAGGCGGCCGGAGGCACAACGAAGATCACCATACTCGCCGCGACCTACAGCGCAAGGCAGCCGCACGGCGCCCCCTCGAACGCCGAAGAGCGACCACCCAACTGGGTGATCGCTCCTCAGTGCGTCCGCGTTACAGCCCTGCGGGAGAGCTGTGTCACGGGAAGTCGCCGTGCGGCCGTAGCCGCACTTGGAGACTTACTTGACCTCGACGGAGGCGCCGGCGCCCTTGAGGGACTCGGCGGCCTTCTCGGCGGCGTCCTTGGCGACCTTCTCGAGGACGGGCTTCGGGGCGCCGTCCACGAGGTCCTTGGCCTCCTTCAGACCCAGGGAGGTCAGCTCACGCACGACCTTGATGACCTGGATCTTCTTGTCGCCGGCACCCGTGAGGACGACGTCGAACTCGTCCTGCTCGGGCTCGGCCTCGGCGGCCGGGGCGGCCGGGCCACCGGCGGCGACGACGGCGGCCGGGGCGGCAGCGGTGACGTCGAACTTGTCCTCGAACGCCTTCACGAACTCGGAGAGCTCGATGAGGGTCATCTCCTCGAACTGCGCGAGCAGGTCTTCCTGGCTGAGCTTCGCCATGATGGGCGATCCTTCCACTAATTCGGCTGGTGCCGGATGTACATGTCGGCGGGCGTACGTTGGGCCCGCTTCGACCGTTTCCTCAGGGCTGCTGCCTTGAGGCCGCGGTCAATGTGCGAGCCGAATTACTCGGCACCGCCCTGCTCGGCCTTCTTGGCACGAAGCGCCTCCGCGGTGCGGACGAACTTCGAGGGAAGCGCCTGGAAGACCGCGGCAGCCTGGGACGGCTTGGCCTTCATGGCGCCTGCCAGCTTGGCGAGCAGAACCTCGCGGGACTCGAGGTCCGCAAGCTTCTTGATCTCGTCGGCGGACAAGGACTTGCCCTCAAGGACACCGCCCTTGATGACGAGAGCGGGGTTGTTCTTGGCAAAGTCACGAAGACCCTTTGCCGCCTCGACCGGGTCACCGGTCACGAAGGCAACAGCGGTCGAGCCCTCAAGGTGCTCGTCCAGCTCGACCCCGGCCTGCTTGGCCGCGATCTGGGTCAGCGTGTTCTTCACCACTCGGTACTGAGCGTTCTCGCCGAGAGAGCGGCGGAGCTCCTGGAGCTGCGCCACGGACAGTCCGACGTAAGAAGTCACGACAGCTGCGTTGGAGTTACGCAGCTTCATCGTGATCTCTTCAACGGCTGCGACTTTGTCCTCTGCGACCTTGTTGGACGTCGCCATGTGCCTCGGCCTCCTTCCGGGGTGATGATCCTCGACTGACCTCTCGATCAGCCGCACGTCGCCGGACCGCCTGAATCAGGCACGCGAGGAAGGGGCTCGTCTCAACATCAAAACGAAACGCCCCGGCGCAGGCGCACGGGGCGTGAACTCGACCGGACATCCCTGGCGGGATACGGGAGCTCTTCCACAGTCACCTGCGCGGGTCGTCCGCAGTTCAGCGGATCCTTCGGCCACCATGTCCTCGTACGAGCACACGGCAACGACCAGCGGTCTTTGGCTTCCGTGGAAGAGTACGCGACCGGCCGAGTGTCAAGCAAATCCGCCGGCGGTCCGACCGGCGCACGACCGCTCAGCAGCAACAACGCACGCTTCCTGGTGGAGCGTTCACGCCGACGGCTGCGTCCCCGCCAGGTCCTTGAAGTCCGCCGTGTCAGCAGCCGGAGGCTCCTCGGCGGAGACCTCCACCCCGTAGTCGCTGTAGTACGCCGTGGAGGACATCGACCCGCTGGCCATCTCCCCCTTCTCGGCCTTCTTCACCAGCAGATCGTCATCGTCGACCCAGATGTCGACCGTCTGGGTGGTGATCCCTGCCTGCTCCAACTGACGCTTGAGGTCGGCCAGTTGCCCTTCACTGAGACTCGAGTTCCGCACAGCGAGATCCGCGACGTCCACCGTCCCCGAGTAGTGCGTGGTGTTCACCCCACGCACCGACTCCTCACCGACCTTCCGCACATCACCGGAGGCCAGCAGCAGCTTCACCGACTGATTGGGCGTGGCGTTCTGCAGCTGGTCCTTCAGATACGCCCCCGAACCACCGGCAAGGTCCGCCAGATCGTCGTACGCGTACTTGATCCAGTGCTTGCCGCCCGCCTGTGCGGCGAACTGGTCGCTCATCTTCGCGTAGTAGGCGTCGGGCAGATAGCGGGCCTCCATCGACGTGGAGCCCATCTGACGCATCGTGTCGGCGATCGTCCCGCCGGTGTACGTGATCGTCAGATTGCCGGTGAGGCCGTCGGCCCAGCCGAGCGCACCGTCCGCCTCCATGGACATCATCGAGCCCATGGTCGTCGTGGCCTCGACCTTGGCGGAGTCGGCCTTGTCGGTGGTCGTCTCCACGGAACGCAGGGCCGCTATCGGGCTCACACGCGTCGCGGCCTTGCCGGCCGCCTTGTCGTCGTCCCCCGAGCCCTGGCCGGAGTCCGAGCCGGTACAGGCCGCCGCCCCTGTCAACGCGGCCACCACCGCGATCGACAGTCCCACGCGGCGCACGCTCGTGCTCTTCATTCGTCCCACCCCTATGCAATTCCTGTGCCCCGCACGGTAGCGCGGGCCACTGACACCCGGCTCAGAGAATCCACGTCTACCAAAGGGACGGGCCCCGCACCTCGAAAGGTTGCGGGGCCCGCTGACAAGAACGCTTACGCGACTGCCGGGTGAGTCTCGGACTCAGACGGCGGCCGGGTCCTCCTCGACGAGGAGGTTGCGGGTGCGGTTCGGGTCGACCGGAATGCCGGGGCCCATCGTGGTGGTGATGGCGGCCTTCTTGATGTACCGGCCCTTCGCGGCGGACGGCTTCAGACGGAGGATCTCCTCCAGCGCGGCGCCGTAGTTCTCCACCAGCTTGGTGTCGTCGAAGGACGACTTGCCGATGATGAAGTGCAGGTTCGAGTGCTTGTCGACGCGGAACTCGATCTTGCCGCCCTTGATCTCGGTCACGGCCTTGGCCACGTCCGGGGTCACGGTGCCGGTCTTCGGGTTCGGCATCAGACCACGCGGGCCGAGGACCCGGCCGAGGCGGCCGACCTTGCCCATGAGGTCCGGGGTGGCGACGACGGCGTCGAAGTCCAGACGGCCCTTCGACACCTCGTCGATGAGCTCGTCGGAGCCGACGATGTCGGCGCCCGCGGCAGTCGCGGCCTCGGCACGGTCACCGGTCGCGAAGACCAGGACCCGGGCGGTCTTACCGGTGCCGTGCGGGAGGTTCACGGTGCCACGGACCATCTGGTCGGCCTTGCGCGGGTCAACGCCCAGGCGGAAGGCGACCTCGACGGTGCCGTCGAACTTGGTGGTGGAGGTCTCCTTGGCGAGACGCACGGCCTCGAGCGGGGCGTACAGCTTCTCCCGGTCGATCTTGGCGTCCGCAGCGCGGAGAGACTTGCTGCGCTTGCTCACTGCTGCTCCTGATGTGTTCTGAAGGAGTCGTGGTACGGACCGAGCAGGCCCTTCCACGTGCGGCCTTGCGAGCCGCATGGTTCTACGAAGGTGGGGTTCAGCCCTCGACCGTGATGCCCATGGAACGCGCGGTACCGGCGATGATCTTCGCCGCGGCGTCCAGGTCGTTCGCGTTCAGGTCGGGCATCTTCGTGGTGGCGATCTCGCGGACCTGAGCCTCGGTGATCTTGGCGACCTTGGTCTTGTGCGGCTCGCCAGAGCCCTTCTGCACGCCCGCGGCCTTGAGGATCATCTTGGCGGCCGGCGGCGTCTTGGTGATGAAGGTGAAGGAACGGTCCTCGTAGACCGTGATCTCCACCGGAATCACCGAGCCACGCTGCGACTCGGTCGCGGCGTTGTAGGCCTTGCAGAACTCCATGATGTTGACGCCGTGCTGGCCCAGCGCCGGGCCGACCGGCGGAGCCGGGTTGGCGGCACCGGCCTGGATCTGGAGCTTGATCAGCCCCGTGACCTTCTTCTTCTTGGGAGGCATTCCGGGTCCTCTGCCTTTTCTTGTGTCTTGCCTTGTCATGTTGCCGCGAAGGCAACCGCACCACGATAACGGCCAACGTGGCACAGCCTGAAACCGAGCAGGTCAGACCGCCTGTGGAAGCCGGTCTGACCTGGACGGAAGTGGGTGTTCCAGAAGGCTCCGAGGAGCTGCTCCCTCTGGATTCCGGGGAGCTAGTTCTTCTGGATCTGGTCGAAGGACAGCTCGACCGGAGTCTCCCGGCCGAAGATCTCGACGAGCCCCTTGACCTTCTTCGAGTCGGCGTTGATCTCGTTGATGGTCGCCTGGAGCGTCGCGAACGGACCGTCGGTGACGGTGACCGAGTCGCCGACCTCGAAGTCCAGCACCTGGACCTCGACCTTGCGGGCCGGAGTCGGCTTGCCCTCGGCCTCGGCGGCCTCCCGGGCGGCCTTCTCCTCGGCCTCCGGGGCGAGCATCTTGACGATCTCGTCCAGGGTCAGCGGGTACGGGTCGTAGGCGTTGCCCACGAAGCCGGTGACACCGGGCGTGTTGCGGACGACGCCCCAGGACTCGTTCGTCAGATCCATACGGACGAGAACGTAACCGGGCAGCTTGTTCTGCCGGACGTTCTTACGCTCGCCGTTCTTGATCTGGACGATCTCTTCCTCGGGAACCTCGGCCTGGTAGATGAATTCCTCGACGTTCAGCGAGACGGCGCGCTGCTCCAGGTTGGCCTTCACGCGCTTCTCGTAACCGGCGTAGGTGTGGATGACGTACCACTCGCCGGGCAGCCCGCGAAGCTCCTCGCGGAGGGCGGTGACCGGGTCGACCGGCTCGGCCTCTTCCTCTGCGGCCTCTGCTTCGGCTTCTTCCGGGGCTTCTTCCGCTGCTTCCTCGGCGACGGCCGCGTCCTCGGCGGCCTCGCCCGACGCGTCCTCGCCCGACGCGTCCTCGCCCGACGCGTCCTCGGCAGCCTCGGTCAGGGCAGCCTCTTTGGTGTTCTCGACGTCCTCGACGTTCTTCTCAGCGTCCGCAGCCTCGACGATGTCGAGCTCGTCCTCAACGGACTCCGCCGACTCGATGGCGTCGTTCAGGTTCGGGTCAGACACGGTGGCTGCTTCTTCCTGGATACATAGGGGTGGAACACGCGAAATGGGGCGCCGAGTACGGCGCCCTTCGCGCTTGGCTCAGCCGAAGACGTACTTGGCCGCCTTGTCGAGTCCAAAGTCAATCACAGTCACCAGACCGATCATGATGACAACAAAGACGATCACCACGGAGGTGTAGGTCGTCAGCTGGCTGCGAGTCGGCCAGACAACCTTGCGGAGCTCCGCGACGATCTGGCGATAGAAGAGGGCGAGACGCTTCAGCGGGCCCTTCTTGGCACGCTTGCCGCCCTTGCGGCCCTTCTTCTTGGACTCCGGCACCTCATCCTGGGCATCAGGCATGTCGATGGAGCCCACGGCGTCCGTCACTCGTCCTCACCTGATTCCGGGTCGTGGCCGTGCCGCGCCCGGTCGAGCCGCACGGCGGGTGCATTGCAGTACGTACATGCGCACACATCCTGACGAAGGAGTGTGTAGCAGGGCCGGAGGGACTTGAACCCCCAACCGCTGGTTTTGGAGACCAGTGCTCTACCAATTGAGCTACGACCCTTTGTTTCCCTTCAACGTACCGCATCCGTCCGAGTGCTCGGTGTGCACCCGGTGCGTGCGGCCGGTGAAGGCCAACGAGGTGAGAGTGTACGTGTTCGGCGGCCGGTCGTCGAACAGATAGCGCCCGTACGGGCCTTGGCGAAGCCCGCTCAGTCTGTGAAACCCGTGTGCCACGGATGTTTCGGGTCTGGAACGATGGGCCCATGAGCGCTGCAACCCCTCCCACCGAGCGCCGGGTCTCCGCCCGAGTCGGTGCGATCTCCGAGTCCGCCACCCTCGCCGTGGACGCCAAGGCCAAGGCCCTGAAGGCCGCAGGACGTCCGGTGATCGGCTTCGGCGCCGGTGAGCCCGACTTCCCGACGCCGGACTACATCGTCGAGGCCGCCATCGAGGCGTGCAAGAACCCGAAGTACCACCGCTACACGCCCGCCGGTGGCCTTCCCGAGCTGAAGGCCGCGATCGCCGCCAAGACGCTGCGCGACTCCGGGTACGAACCCGAGGTCTCGCAGATCCTGGTGACCAACGGCGGCAAGCAGGCCATCTACGAGGCGTTCGCCGCGATCCTCGACCCGGGCGACGAGGTGATCGTCCCGGCTCCCTACTGGACGACGTACCCGGAGTCGATCCGCCTCGCCGGCGGTGTCCCGGTCGAGGTCGTCGCCGACGAGACCACCGGCTACCGCGTCTCGGTCGAGCAGCTGGAAGCGGCCCGTACGGAGAAGACCAAGGTCGTCCTCTTCGTGTCTCCGTCCAACCCGACCGGCGCCGTCTACAACCGGGCCGACACCGAGGCCATCGGCCGCTGGGCCGTCGAGCACGGCCTGTGGGTGATGACGGACGAGATCTACGAGCACCTCGTCTACGGAGACGCCGCTTCCGTGTCGCTGCCGGCCCTCCTGCCCGAGCTGCGCGACAAGTGCGTCGTGGTCAACGGTGTGGCGAAGACGTACGCGATGACGGGTTGGCGCGTCGGCTGGATCATCGGTCCGAAGGATGTGGTGAAGGCCGCGACGAACCTCCAGTCGCACGCCACGTCCAATGTGTCGAACGTGGCGCAGATCGCCGCGCTCGCCGCCGTCTCGGGCGATCTGGACGCCGTCGCCACGATGCGTGAGGCCTTCGACCGGCGCCGCAAGACCATCGTGCGGATGCTGAACGAGATCGACGGCGTCGTCTGCCCCGAGCCCGAGGGCGCCTTCTACGCGTACCCCTCGGTGAAGTCCCTCATCGGCAAGGAGATCCGCGGCAAGCGCCCGAAGGACTCGGTCGAGCTGGCCGCCCTGATCCTGGAAGAGGCCGAAGTCGCGGTCGTCCCGGGCGAGGCCTTCGGCACTCCGGGTTACCTACGGCTTTCTTACGCCCTGGGTGACGAGGACCTCGTCGAGGGTGTCTCTCGGATCCAGAAGCTGCTGGCGGAGGCACGGGCCTGACGTGTACAGCGCACAAGCGGGCCTCCGGATCAGATCCGGAGGCCCGCTTGTGCGTTCAGGCACGCGCTCGTTCGGTGAACTTCGCTGCCTGTCGAAGACCACATACGGCAGGATCTTCAGGTGACTCCACCCCTGTCGGGGCTTCCCGCTCGGTTGACACCGAACGGCGGACAAGCCCTGCCCGACGCCTTTCGGCACGGAGTGGAGTTTAGCGCCTACGGAGAGTTCATGGAGACGGTTCGAGACATCCAGTTGTTGCCGAAAGCCCATCTGCACCTGCACTTCACCGGGTCGATGCGGATCACCACCCTGCTGGAACTGGCCGACAAGCACGGGATCCATCTTCCCGACGCGCTGACCAGCGGGGAGCCGCCGAAGCTGCGGGCCACGGACGAGCGGGGCTGGTTCCGTTTCCAGCGGCTGTACGACGCGGCGCGGTCGTGCCTCAGAGAGCCCGAGGACATTCAACGGCTGGTGCGCGAGGCGGCCGAGGAGGACCTCAGGGACGGCTCCGGCTGGCTGGAGATCCAGGTCGATCCAACGTCGTACGCGCCTCGCCTGGGCGGGCTGATTCCGGCCCTGGAGATCATCCTGGACGCGGTGGAGTCGGCCGCACGGGAGACGGGGCTCGGGATGCGGGTCCTGGTGGCCGCGAACCGCATGAAGCATCCGCTGGACGCCCGCACGCTGGCCCGTCTGGCCGTGCGGTACGCGGACCGCGGCATCGTGGGCTTCGGGCTCTCCAACGACGAACGCCGTGGCATGGCACGGGACTTCGACCGGGCCTTCGCCATCGCGCGCGACGGTGGGTTGCTGGCCGCGCCGCACGGCGGCGAGCTGACGGGGCCCTCGTCGGTGCGCGACTGCCTGGACGACCTGGATGCGTCGCGGATCGGGCACGGGGTGCGGGCCGCCGAGGATCCTCGTCTGCTGAAGCGGCTCGCGGACCGTGGTGTGACGTGTGAGGTGTGCCCGGCGTCGAACGTCGCCCTGGGGGTGTATGAAAAGCCGGAGGACGTCCCCTTGCGCACACTTTTCGAAGCCGGGGTCCCCATGGCGCTCGGTGCGGACGATCCCCTTCTCTTCGGATCACGTCTGGCCGCCCAGTACGAGATCGCGCGCCGCCATCACGGTTTCACGGATGCGGAACTGGCCGAATTGGCACGGCAGTCGGTCCGAGGATCGGCGGCACCCAAGGACGTCAAGGAGAAGTTGCTGTCCGGGATCGACGACTGGCTCGCCTGAACCTTCCGTACGTCCGTCCCGCCTGCGCGGCGATGGCCGGTCAGAGGTTGACGCCCACCATCACCGGTTCGTTGACCAGTGTGATTCCGAAGGTGGCGTGGACTCCGGCGACGACTTCGCGGGCCAGTGCGAGCAAGTCCTCGGTGGTGGCCTCGCCGCGGTTGGTGAGGGCGAGGGTGTGCTTGGTGGAGATGCGCGCGGGGCCGGTGCCGTAGCCCTTGGTGAAGCCCGACTTGTCGATCAGCCAGGCCGCGGAGGTCTTCGTGTGGCCGTTGCCCGCCGGGTACGCGGGTGGGGTGGCGTCCGTGCCCAGATGCGCCTGCACGCGCGCGTGGAATGCGGCGAACTCCTCGTCCGTGAGGATCGGGTTGGTGAAGAAGGACCCGGCCGACCAGGTGTCATGATCTTCGGGGTCCAGGACCATGCCCTTGCCGGAGCGTAGCTTCAGGACGGTCTCGCGGGTGTCCGCGAGGGGCACGCGCTCGCCGGCCTCGACCCCCAGGGCGCGGGCGGTCTCGGCGTATCTGATGGGCGCGGAGAGCCCGTCAGCGTCCTCCAGCGAGAAGCGGACGCGCAGGACGACGAAGCGCTCGGGGTCGGCCTTGAAGCGGCTGTGGCGGTACGAGAAGGCGCACTCGGCGTTCAGGATGGTGACCGTTTCGCGGGTCTTCCGGTCGTACGCGATCACTTCGGTGATCGTCGACGACACTTCCTGGCCGTACGCGCCAACGTTCTGGATGGGTGTCGCGCCCGCGGAGCCGGGGATTCCGGCAAGGCACTCGATGCCTGCGAGGCCCGCCTCGACGGTGCGGGTGACCGCGTCGGTCCACACCTCGCCGGCGGCCAGCTCCAGCTTTGTGCCGTCGAGTTCGAAGCCGCGGGTGGCGATGCGCAGGGCGGTTCCCGCGAAGCCCTTGTCGCCGATGACCAGGTTGGAGCCGCCGCCGATGAGCAGTAGCGGCGTACCGGTGTCGTCGGCCTCACGGACGGCGTCGACCACCTCGGCGTCGGTCGTCGCGGTGATCAGCCGCGCTGCGGGACCGCCGAGCCGGAAGGTGGTCAGTGGGGCGAGTGGGGCGTCGTGGAGTTCCAGCACGTGCACAAGGGTACGAGAACGGCCCCGCCGGTCAGGGCGGGGCCGTTCTCCGGGGCGCTCGGCTACAAGCGCCGGAGCGCGTCCGACCAGTCCAGCGGGAGGTCGTCGGTGGTCACCGTCCAGGTGGCGAACTTCGCGTCGCGCATCTGAGGGCCGAGCCCTCGGGCTGTCGGCGCATGGGTGCCGGAGCGGGCGAAGGCCTTGAGCGCCGCGGGTGACTCCCAGGCGGACAGCGTCCAGAAGGTCCGCCGCAACGGCGCCGCCTTCAGGGAGGCCCCGTACGCGCCCGGAGCCTTGCGCACCTGCTGCCAGACACCCGGCGTCCTGGCGAGGAACTTGAGCGCTCCCCAAAGGGTGCGGGTTTCGAAGCGAGAGGCGAAGACGTGCGCTTCGGTGCGCTCCGGTGGAATGTTCGGCATGGTCCACGGGAGGGTGGGCATGACCGGTCTCCTTCCAGGGTTTGATTTCCGAACTCGTGTGGGTTTGCTGCCTGAACTCGTCCGGAACCGAGGGTTGGCTTTCCGAACTCAGTGCGAGGCCGTCTCCAGCGCTGGCGCGGGCGCCGCCTCGTCGTCCCGCGTCCGCACCTCGACTGTGCGAGGGCGAGCCGGGATGAGCAGTGCCGCGACGCCTGCCACGGCCACGGCGGAGGCGCCGACCCACAGCGCGGGCCTGAGCCCGTCCACGAACGTCTGGCCGGTCTCGTAGCCACCCTGTGCGGAGAAGATCGAGGCCATCACCGCGATACCGAGCGCGCCGCCGACTTCGCGCAGCGCGTTGTTGGTGCCGGACGCGATCCCCTGCTCCTGTCCCCGGACGCTGGACATGACCAGGTTGGAGGCCGGGGCGAAGAAGAGGGACATGCCGACGCCGCTGATGATCAGGGCGGGCAGCTGCGCGGCGAACGACGTGTCGGTCTCGACGATCGAGGCGAACCAGCCCAGCCCGGCAGCCTGCAGGAACAGGCCTGCGGCGACGACCGGCCGTCCGCCGATCCGGTCGGACAGATAGCCGGCGACCGGCGCGATGAGCATCGGCATACCGGTCCAGGGCAGCATCCGCAGTCCCGCCTCAGTGGGTGAATAGCCGAGAACGCCCTGCAGGTACTGGCTGAGTAGGAAGATCGAGCCGAACATCCCGAGGAACATCAGCAGGCTGGCCGCGTTGATCCCGGCGAAGGCCCGGTTGCGGAAGAGCCGCATCGGCAGCATCGGGTGCTTGGCATGGCTGCCGTGGTGGACGAAGCCGGCGAGAAGGGCCGTGCCCCCGAACAGGCCCAGGAGGACGAGTCCGTCGGTCCAGCCGACGACAGGAGCGCGGACCAGGCCGTACACGATGCCGAACAGACCGCCGCTGGCGAGCAGAGTGCCGGCTGTGTCGAGCGGCGCACCCGAGCCGTACGACTCCGAGAGGCGCAGCCGCGCGAGCGGCAGCAGGGCCAGGCCGAGCGGCACATTCAGCCAGAAGATCCAGTTCCAGGAGACGTGTTCGGTCAGGCTGCCGCCGATGAGCGGCCCCGACGCGACCGCGAGGCCGTTCACGGCGCCCCAGATCCCGTACGCCATACCGCGCTTGGCGGCGGGCACGGCGGCCGTCAGCAGGGTCAGTGTCAGCGGCATCATGATCGCGGCACCTACGCCCTGTACCGCGCGGGCGGCGATCAACGAGTCGATACCGGGCGCCATGGCCGCGGCGGCCGAGGCCCCGGTGAAGATCGTGATGCCGGCGAGGAAGAGCCGACGGCGGCCGTACCGGTCCCCGAGCGCCGCACCGAACATCAGCAGCACGGCGAAGGTCAGGGTGTACGCGCTCACGGTCCATTCCAGGTCGTCCATCCCTCCCCCGAGGTCCTCACGGATCGACGGCAGGGCGGTGGTGACGACGAGGTTGTCGAGCGCCGCCATGAACCCGGCGACGCTGGTGATGACGAGGGCCCAGACCGCTCCCCCGCGACGTGCTGTCTGCTGTGGCATTGCTCCCCCAGTTGGTTCGATTAGTTATTGATTACTAATTTTCGCTGGCATGAAAATGCACCGACGTCCTGCCACCCTTCTTTCACTTCTCGAGCCGCCCCTTGGCCCGGGCCGAGGGGTACAGCCCCTCCCACACCCGGTGATCGGACGGAAAGCCCATGGCCACCAGGCAGTTGACGAGCATTCCGTAGGCCATGAAGGTCGTGGTTTCGTCCATGTCGGCACCGAGCGGCAGGTGAACGGCGTCCCACACGCGCATCCAGCCGGCACGCACCGCCTCGCCGAGCTCCTGATCTCCGGCCTGCTCGGCGGCCGCCACCGCGACGTATGTCTGCATCTGCATCAGCAGTTGCTCCGGACGCTCCGCGATGACCTTGGTGTACGCGTTCGCCATGGCATGCAGGGCCTCTTCTCCTTCCAGCCCCTCGGAAGCCTCCTCGAAGGTGCGCCGCGTGACCTCCATGGAGCGCTCGGCCGCCGCAAGGAAGATCGCCTTCTTGCCCGGGAAGAGGCGGAAGAGATACGGCTGCGAGACACCCACCCGCTTGGCGATCGCCTCGGTGGACGTCCCGTAGTAGCCGCCCCGGGCGAACTCGCTCATGGCCGCCCGGATGACGCTCTCGCGCCTCTCCTCTGCACTCATCCTGACCATGCAGCTAAGTTAGTGGCCAATAACTACCTAAGTCAAGGGAATCTCGGAGAGCCGTACAGAGTGCATGAGTAAGGGGCACGCCTCCATTGAGCGTGCCCCTTACTCATGCGCTGCCATCAAGCCAGTCGTACGACCGCCTGTGCCCGCCCCAGGACCTTCTGTCCCGCGCTCATCGCCGTGAGGTCGACGCGCACGGTGTTGTCGTCGAGCTTGGCCGCGACCTTGGCGCCGATCTCGATGGTGGCTCCCTTGTCGTCGTTCGGAACGACCACGGGCTTGGTGAAGCGCACGCCGTACTCGACGACCGCGCCCGGATCCCCCACCCAGTCGGTGACGACCCGGGCCGCCTCGGCCATGGTGAACATGCCGTGCGCGATGACATCCGGGAGGCCGACCCCGACCGCGAACTTCTCGTTCCAGTGGATCGGGTTGAAGTCCCCGGAGGCGCCCGCGTACTGCACG
This sequence comes from Streptomyces sp. NPDC006365, assembly GCF_042870755.1. Lineage (NCBI taxonomy): Bacteria > Bacillati > Actinomycetota > Actinomycetes > Kitasatosporales > Streptomycetaceae > Streptomyces > Streptomyces sp. NPDC006365. The sequence continues at coordinate 222,177 of NZ_JBIAHS010000012.1, read as the reverse complement.
AGCGTGGCACGGGTCACCGGGAAGGTCTGAGCCGGCAGTTCGGTGCCGACCTCGATGTCGTCGTACGCGATCTTCGCCGTCATACGTCTCAGCCCTCCTCTGCCGCGCGGGCCACGAGCTTCGTCCAGGCGGTCACCACATGCTCGCCGGCCTCGTCGTGGACCTCGCCCCGGATGTCCACGATGTCGTTGCCCGCCATTGACTTGATCGCCTCGATGGTCGAGACGACCGTCAGCCGGTCCCCCGCGCGCACCGGGCGCTTGTAGGCGAACCTCTGGTCGCCGTGCACCACCCGGCTGTAGTCGAGGCCCAGTTGCGGGTCCTGGACGACCTGTCCCGCGGCCTTGTAGGTGATCGCGAACACGAAGGTGGGCGGGGCGATCACATCGGCGTACCCGAGTGCCTTGGCGGCTTCCGGGTCCGTGTAGGCGGGGTTGGGATCCCCTACTGCCTCCGCGAACTCGCGGATCTTCTCCCGGCCGACCTCATAGGGGTCGGTGGGCGGGTAGGACCGCCCCACGAAGGACTGGTCGAGCGCCATGGCCCGGTACCTCCTGATGTTCGCTGTGATTGCCCGGAACAAGCATGCGTGACGGTCGGCCCGGCGAGCCGACAACGACGCGAGGCCGCCCCCGTTTACTGGGGACGGCCTCGTGTACGAGCCTGTTTTATCGCGTCTCGCGATGCGCGGTGTGCGCATTGCAACGCGGGCAGTGCTTCTTCATCTCAAGACGGTCCGGGTTGTTACGCCGGTTCTTCTTGGTGATGTAGTTCCGCTCCTTGCACTCCACGCAGGCCAGCGTGATCTTCGGGCGGACGTCGGTGGCAGCCACGTGAGTGCTCCTTGACGAACGGATGGGACAGTACAACGCACAGAAGAGTAGCCGATCGAAGGACCGACCCCACAATCGGCTACTGTCAGTAGCGGTGACCGGACTTGAACCGGTGACACAGCGATTATGAGCCGCTTGCTCTACCGACTGAGCTACACCGCTGCGATGCGATCGGACCGCCTCGCGGCGGAGACCTCACACACCAGAGCCCCAATACGGAATCGAACCGTAGACCTTCTCCTTACCATGGAGACGCTCTGCCGACTGAGCTATTGGGGCGAGCGATGAAGACATTACACGCTCGGCAGCCGTTCGCCCAAATCCGTTTCGCCGTACCTGTCCGCCCCCGTTCCCGGCGTTCTGCGCAGCTCCCAGCAGCTCCGCAAGCGCTCCAACAGCCCCCTGTGCACGGCGGACCACACCGGTACGACTATTCCGCTCCTCCTCGAAGCGCGCTGCCCGCCACCCTAGGCTCGACTCACGCTGCGTGATCACATGTTCCCCCCGCGCAGCAGCACCGAGACCCAGGAGCGCGATGCCCGACAGCCGGCCGCAGCAGCCCCCTTCGTCGTCGGGTTCCTCGTCGGGCCGCACCGACGGCTCGGCCCTGCTGCTGTGCGGTGCGCGACTCACCGACGGCCGGACCGTGGACGTGCGGCTGGGCGGCGGGCGCATCGAGGCGGTCGGCACGGCCGGCAGTCTCAGCATGCACACCGCGCGCGTGGACCTCACCGGTTATCTCCTCCTGCCCGCTCCCACGGAACCGCACGCCCACGGCGACACGGCCCTGTCAGCGGACGGCGACGGTCCGGTCTCGTACGACGATCAGGAGGTCCAGCGCCGTACGACCGAGGCTGCCCTGCTGTACCTCGGGCACGGGGCCACGGCGCTGCGTTCCCATGTACGCGTCGGCGACGTCCAGGGGCTCGGCGCGCTGACGGCGGTGCTCCAGGCGCGGCGCGCGCTGCGGGGACTCGCCGAGCTGACGGCGGTGGCGATGCCGCGGATGCTGACCGGGCTCGCCGGGGCCGAGGAGCTGGCGATGCTGCGGGACGCGGTAAAAATGGGCGCCTCCGTAGTGGGGGGTTGTCCGGATCTCGACCCCGATCCGACGGGGTATGTGGAGGCGGTCCTGGAGGTCGCTTCGGAGCACGGCTGCCCAGTCGATCTGCACACGGACGGTGACGATCCGGCGCGGCTCGCGCGGCTCGCGGCGATGGCGGGCGGGCTGCGGCCCGGGGTGACGCTCGGCCCGTGCGGCGGACTCGGGCGGCTGCCCTCGGAGGTGGCGTCCCGGGCCGCGGACCAGCTCGCCGCAGCCGGGGTGACCGTCGTCTGCCTGCCCCAGGGCGGCTGTTCGGGCGTCGAGCGGCGCGGGACGGCTCCGGTACGACTGCTGCGGGCAGCCGGGGTACGGGTCGTTGCGGGCAGCGGCGCCCTGAGGGACGTATCGAATCCTGTGGGGCGCGGAGATCCTCTGGAGGCGGCGTATCTGCTGGCCTCCCGCTACGGGCTGCGGCCCGAGGACGCGTACGACGCGGTGAGTTCGTCGGCGCGGGCAGCGCTCGGGCTGCCCGAGGTTCGAGTGGAGGCCGGATTCCCGGCTGAACTGCTCGCCGTGCGTGGGGACCGGCTGGCGGGGGCGTTGTCGTTGGCGTACAGCCGGATCGTGGTGCACCAGGGGCGGGTGGTGGCGCGGACGAATGCGGTGCGGGAGTTCTGCGGCTCGGCTGCTGCTGTGGCGTTGGATCTGCCTCGGCAGGGGCGCGGTGGGGGGCCGTCGTGAGGGTTCACGCGCGCGTGGTCGTTCTTGAGGTCCACGCGCGCGTGCCGGTGTTTTCCCCTGTACCGATGGGCTTGGGGCGCGCCGACGGGCCCGCCCCCGAGGGCTTCAGCCGTCAGAAGCGCCGCTCAGCATCCCGCCGGTGAACGGGTTGCCGGGGCCCATGAACGCTCCTCCGGGCACCTCGGTGGCGTCGGACGGGGCGCTGACGTCGGACGCCTTGCCGAAGGTGAGGACGAGCGGGAGCCGGGCGCCCTGCGGCTTGTCCGCAAGAGCGGCGAGGTTGACCGAGACGCGGGTCAGGTCGCCGTTCTTCAGAGAGAAGTCGACGGCGATCTTCTTGTCGGGGGCCTCCTTCAGGTCCTTGTCGGTGGGCAGTTCGGTGCCCGCCGGCAGATCGTCGGTCAACGGCCGGAGCTTGTCGAAGACCCCCGTGAGCAGGTCCCGGAACGAGGCTGTGGCGACGATCCGCTCAGTGCCGTCACTGCCGCCCTTGCTGCTGAAGGTGACCTCGCGCGCTACGACACCGCGTACGGCCTTGAGGATCTTCTGCTGGGTCTTGGTGTCGATCTCATCGGAGCCCGAGGTGCTCTTGCCGGACTTCTCGAGCTCGGCGTTGTCGACCTTGACCCACTCACCCTCGAGGACCTTCCCGAACTCCTTCTCGCTCTCGGGGAGTTCATCGACCGTGGGGAACGGGATGCCCATCACCTCGCCGAGCGCCTCCATGTCGGCGCGGTAGTACGTGAAGTCACCGACGACCCGGAACTCGGCCAGGACGCCGTCGGCGCCCGAGACCCGCATGCCCACACCGACGAGGTCCTTCTCGCCCGAGTCGGCGAGCGGCTTCTTCGACTCGACGGACACCTTGACGCGCAGCCCGGTGAAGAACTTCGCGAGCTCGGGCGGCAGTTCCTCGCCCGGCTCCGCTTCCGAGGCCAGCTTCGTGAGCGCGGACGGCTTGGCGTGGAGCCCCAACTCGAAGGAGAGCGACTTCTGTTCGCCGAGTCCCTCAACGGCGCGGTCCACCTTCTGCCCGGCGGTGAGGTTCTCGACCGTGCCGCAAGCGGCCACACCAGCGAACAGGGCCGCTGCGCAACCGGCCGCGGTGAGGGGCTTGCGTATGGCAGTCATGGTTACGGTCCTGGCGATGATGACGGTCTCCTTTTGACGCCACGCGGCGTCACCCTCGTAACTCGGCGATCGTTGTCGCAATTCGTTGATCGCTCAGGAGACTCATGAGGTATCCACAGGGTTGTGCGGCGCGTGTCAGTGTCCGGGCGTACGGTCGAAGACATGCGCATTGTCATCGCTGGAGGTCATGGTCAGATCGCGCTGCGGCTGGAGCGCCTGCTCGCCGCGCGCGGTGACGAGGTCGCGGGCGTCATCCGCCGATCCGAGCACGGCGACGATCTGCGGGCGGCGGGCGCCGAACCGGTCCTGTGCGATCTGGAGTCGGCCTCGGTCGAGGAGGTCGCCGCGCATCTGCAGGGCGCCGACGCCGCCGTCTTCGCGGCCGGTGCGGGTCCGGGCAGCGGCGCTGCCCGCAAGGACACCGTGGATCGAGGGGCCGCCGTCCTCTTCGCGGACGCTGCGATACGGGCCGGCGTTCGGCGGTACGTGGTGGTGTCATCCATGGGCGCGGACCCGTCGCACCCCGGGGACGACGTCTTCGACGTGTACTTGCGCGCCAAGGGCGAAGCCGATGCGTACATACGCGGCTTCAACAGCCTGGACTGGACGATCCTGCGTCCCGGAATGCTGACGAACGACGCAGGCACCGGTCTCGTGCGCCTGGAGGCATCCACCGGGCGCGGGCCCATACCGCGCGATGACGTCGCGGCCGTCCTCGCGGAGCTGTTGGACACTCCGGCGACGGCCGGGCTGACGCTGGAGCTGATCAGTGGGTCGGCGCCGGTTTCCGTGGCGGTGAAGTCGGTGGCGGGGAACTGAGGAGGCCTGACGAACTCGGCCGCCTCGCTCTGGCCGTGCGCGAGGCGAGCGGCTTCACGACGGCGCCCGAGACGTTGTTGCGGGACCTGCCGAAGAAGCCTTCGCCACCGGCGACCCGCTCAAGCTCATGAGGCTCTTCGGCATCACCGAACAGACCGCCATGCGCTACGCCGGCACCGCCTACCTGGAGCGAACCGCGAAACTGCCCAGGTAGCAGGACCGCCCTGAGCCCGATACCGCAGCTAGGGGCCCTGCACATGATGGTGTTCATGGGCGGCGCACCCCTGGGCGCGCCGATCGCGGGCTGGATCACCGGCGCGTACGGCGTCCGGGCGGGCCTGGCGGTCGGCGGCGCGATCGCGGCGACCGCGGCCGTCGCGATCGACCTGGTCCTGGCGCGGGTGGGGGGCCTGCGGCTGTCGGTGGGCTGGAACCACGGGCATCCGCAGGTGCGCTTCGTGCCGCGGGAGCGGCGGGACGAGCGGCTGGAGACCGTGGCCTGACCGTCGTAACCGTCGCGGCTCCCGCCTCCCAGTACCGGCAAACCTCCGACTTGCCTATCAGGAAAGCCAAGAGTAACTTTCCTGGCAGGAAAGTAATCGGGGACGGGAGGGCGATGGCCGTGAGCATGCCGGTGGATGCCGAACAGGCATGGAAGGATCTCCAGCGCATCCGAGTGCCGCAGGAGCGGGTGTACGACGAGTTCGAGCGCTCCGTGTCCGGCGGGCGCGGCATGACCTACGGCACGGCCGCGCTCATGTGGGTGTTCCTTGCCGGCGTGGGCATGGACCTGCCCCAGTGGGGCGTCGGACTGTTCATGGCCGCCTACGTCGGCCTGTTGAGCGTGCTGGTCGTGATGAGCAGCCGCAGGAGCCGGATGCGACTGCACCACACTCGCTGCCCCGGGCGTATGTGGGCCGCGTTCGGTGCGGCGGCGGTGCTGGTCGGTGGGACGATCGTGCTGTCGGACCACCTGACCGAGCCACTGGAGCCGATCTACGCCGCCCCCATCCAGGCCACGGCCGCGGTGGCCGTGTACCTGCTCTCCCTCGGTCCCGCCAACCGCTGGGCGGCCGACTCGGTGCGGAGCGGCGGCGAACCGGCGGCCGACGAGGAGGCGGGCCGATGAGCACCCCCGCCGGCTTCGACGAGCTGATCCACCCCGCCACCCGACTGTCGGTGGTCTCGCTGCTCGCCGCCACCGAGTGGGCGGACTTCGCGTTCGTCCGCGACAGCCTCTCGCTCAGCGACTCCGCGCTCTCCAAGCAGCTGCACACCTTGGAGGGGGCCGGATACCTGGAGATCCAGAAGGAGGGCGGCGGCCGCAACCGCCGTACGAAGGTACGGCTGACGGACCGCGGTCGCACCGCCTTCGAGGGACATGTGGCGGCACTCCGGGCCATCGTCGAGAGCGCCGGACCCGCGACCGGGGCGGCACAACAGCCCCACGCGGAGGCGGGCCGATGACGACGTTCGGGCGCACCGACGTCCAGCCCGTGATCCAGGTACGCGATCTGACCATGGCGTACGGCGATGTCGACGTCCTGCGCGGCGTCGATCTGGACATCCACCACGGCGAGGTCTTCGCGCTGCTCGGGCCCAACGGCGCGGGGAAGACCACCACCGTCGAGATCCTGGAGGGCTTCCGGCAGCGCTCCGGCGGGGAGGTGAGCGTCCTCGCTACGGATCCCGAGCGGGGCGGCGACGCGTGGCGAGCCCGGATCGGCCTGGTCCTTCAGTCCTGGCGCGACCACCGCCGCTGGCGGGTCGCCGAGCTGCTGACGCACTTCGCGACCTACTACCCCGACCCACGCGACCCGGCCGAACTGCTGGCCCTTGTCGGCCTCACCGACCAGGCCGGCCGGCAGGTGGACCGGCTGTCCGGCGGCCAGCGCCGGCGCCTCGACGTCGCGCTCGGCATCGTCGGCCGCCCCGAACTCCTCTTCCTGGACGAGCCGACCACCGGCTTCGACCCTCAGGCGCGGCACGAGTTCCACGTCCTGGTCGAACGGCTGGCCCGCGACGAGGGCGTCACCGTCCTGCTCACCACCCACGACCTGGCGGAGGCCGAGCGGCTCGCCGACCGGATCGCCATGCTGGTCGGCGGCCGGATCCGGGCCTGCGGCACACCCGCGGAACTGGCCCAGCGAGCCGCCGCACAGGCCGAGGTCCGCTGGACGGCCGACGACGGGACGCCCCGCCGCGAACGCACCGAGGACCCCTCACGGCTGGTCTGGGAACTCCACCGGCACGCGGCCGACCCGATCGCCGACCTGGAGGTCCGCCGCCCAACGCTGGAGGACACCTACCTGCACATGGTGCACCGGGAGGCCGATGGCACGGATGGGGCCGACGGCACGGACAGGGACGCGGACGAGGAGGCACCGGCCGCATGAGGGGGGCACACATGACGAACAGGACGAACATCTGGCGTGCCGGGCTCCAGCGCGGCGGAATCGAGCTGCGGCACCTCCTGCGCAACGGCAAGGAGATGTCCGGCCATCTGACCAACGTGGTCGCCGCGCTGCTCGTCGCCGCCTACATCGACGACGCCGTGCCCGGCACCCGGACCCCGATGACTCATCTGGTGCTGGCGGGCTTCGCCGCCTACCTGCTGTTCCAGGTCGGGCTGATCTACCTCCCGCAGATCCTCGTGACCGAGCGGGAGGAGGGCGCCCTGCTGCGGCTGCGCGCCACGCCCGGCGGGATACCGGCCTACCTCGTCGCCAAGTGCCTGCTGGTGGTCGTCATGGCGCTCGGCACCCTGGCCCTGCTCCTGGTCGCCGGGGCGCTGCTGGTGGACGGGCCACTGCCGCGCGGGCCGGGCGGCTGGCTGACGCTGCTATGGGTCACCACGCTCGGGCTGCTCGCCGTCGTACCGCTGGGCGCGGCCATAGGCGCCGTGCTGCCCAACCCGCGCGAGGCGTTGGCGTTGATCATGCTGCCCACCATGGGGCTGCTGATCACCTCCGGAGTGGTGTTCCCGATCACCTCGCTGCCCGTGCCGGTCCAGCAGGTGGCCTCCGTCTTCCCGCTCAAGTGGATGGCACAGGGCCTGCGTTCGGCGCTGCTGCCGGACGCCGCACGGACCGCCGAGGTGGCCGGCTCCTGGGAACTGCCCATGGTCGCCCTGGTCCTGACCGCCTGGGCCGTCCTCGGGTTCCTCCTCGCGGTGCCCCTCCTGCGCCGCGCCGCCCGCCGCGAGTCCGGCTCCCGCCTGTCCGCGCGCCACCGCAAGGCGGCACAGAGCGGCGCGCTGCCCGCGTAAGCGGCCTCGCGAGCACCGGGCTACGCCGTGGCCTGCCTCGACGGCACGGCCCACCTAGACCCTGCGGGCCAGCACTTGCTCTCTACCGACTCCAAGTAGCGCTCGTAGAGCTAGTCGTACGTCGAGCCCGCTTGGTCGTCATCGAGTGGACGGTCGCCGTCCCACACCGCAAGGTCATAGCTCACCAGCGCATCGTCGCAGGCGGCAGTGCCGCCAGCGCCAGCAGCTCTGAGATCGAACCTCCACCAAGTGATCCGAAAGAGAGCTCCTAGCCAGTCGGATGCGGCACGGCGAACGCTCGGGAAGCCGGATTCCGTCAACCACGGCGAACGCGCGCGCGGGACCATCACAGCCATCAGCTGACATGCAGGTTCCGGCTTACCAACGCTCAGGATTCCGGGAACCCGCGCGCTTCCCTCCGCTCTGACCTGTCGGCGCAGCTCGACCCGGGCCTCAGATGACCGGCTGGCCTCCATCTCCCGGAACGGGTGCGAGGCAAGCCGTGCGAGCGGGGGCGTAATGCTGGAAGTCCGCACACCGCCAGTCGATCCATGACCCGGCGGCCGAACCCGTTGAACAGCGCGAAGCCGGACGCGCCTACGCACACGCGGTCGTCCTCGCGTGTATCGATCGCCTACAGAAGGCTGCGCTGGAGGTGCCGGTGCTTCCCGCAGAGTGGTACGAGGCCAGTTCTTACAGCGATTTCGCTCTGTGGCTGACCCCTGGCGACGTCGACCGGTTGCGAGCCGAGATCTTTGAGGTGATCTCCCGCTATCGACACAGTGCGACCGAAGCGCCCCAAGGCGCCGCGCCGGTATCGCTGCAGGTGCAGGCGTTTCCGGTGCCTGGCACCGTTGAGCTCAGTGCGGGTGATGTATGACCGCGCACCCCATGGCTGCGTCCGCGCGGCCCGCGTACCAGGACATCAATGTCCTGCGCTGGCTTGCCGCTTACACCGCCACCGTCACTGGCGACGTGGTGTACTTCCTCGCTCTCTCCTGGTCCGCCACTCGCTCTGCGGGGCCGTCGCAGGTCGGTCTTGTCATCGCGGCAGGGGCATTACCCCGTGCAGTTCTCATGCTCGGCGGAGGTGTCGCGGCCGACCGGTTCGGGCCACGCCGGGTTGCCGTCGCCAGCGATGCGATCCGCTGCACGGTGATGCTTGTCGCCGCCGCGGCTCTCCTGCTGACCTCGCCAAATCTGTGGCTGCTCATCCCCGTGGCATTGCTGTTCGGCACGGTGGACGCGGTGTTCATGCCAGTACTAGGTGCGCTTCCACCACGCATCACGGCACCGGAGCAACTCGCCCGGGTCCAGGGGATGCGCGGGCTCTCGATCCGGCTGAGCAATGCCATAGGCCCTCTGGTGGCGGGAGCTGTGCTGGCCCTGGGTGGCGCAAATCGGTGCGTTTGCAGCCGCCGGCGTACTCTTCGCAGCCTCGCTGGCCCTCCTGCTCACCGTTCGGATGACGTCTCCGCCACCGATACCGCAGCATGTCTCGGCCTGGCATGAGCTGAGTGATGGCCTGCGTTATGTCCGCCGCCACCGGATGCTCGCACCACTGGTCACCGTGATCGGGTTGAGTGAGATGTGCTTCAGCGGTCCGGTCGCCGCCGGCCTGGTGCCCTTGGCCGACGAACGCGGTTGGGGCGCCGCGGGCATGGGGTGGATCGCGAGCGCGTTCAGCGTCGGAGCCGGATCCGGCGCGCTAGTGCTCACCGTGTGTGCCCGCATACCGCGCGCCGGACCGGCCATGTCCGGCGCATTGCTCGTCACGGCCGTGGGGACGGTCGCCCTGGGGCACGCGCCCTCCCTGCCGGTAGCGGTCGCGTTCGGCGCGTTGATCGGGCTGACCAACGGGATCACCACGACGGTGAGCAGTGCTCTGGTCCAGACGGAGACCGCTCCTCGATACCTCGGCCGGGTCACCTCGGTCACGACACTGTGCGCTCTGGGCCTCGCCCCGCTCCTCTTTCCCGACGTCGGCATCACGGTGGCCGCATGGGGAGCCGCCGCGTTCTTCACCGTATGTGGCGGAATCTGCCTGCTCGCCGCCGTTCTCGGCATCTCCGCTTCGGTGTTGCGCCGCGCCGAACTGCAGGCACCCAGAAGTCCCGAGACCAGCGACAGTGTCCTTCCCTCGTAGATACGGGGTACGCCGACAGAGTGAAGACCGCCTGGTCCCTAGTCACCGACAGTCGAATTCGGTCATGTCATGATGACCAATGCTTGCTGGCCTGATCGGTTTGGTGCGTGTTGTGAGCATGCTGCTGAAGTTCGTAATCAGCCCTCTCGCGTGATGCTGTGCTGGTGGGGTAGCTACGCGGGCCGTGGTGCGGCTCGGACACGTGCGGCTGGATCAGCTGATTGCCCCGTACTCCATCTCTGACGCCGTACGTGAGCGTCTTGCGCTGGGCGAAGGCGGACTGCGGCGGTGGTCGTCGACATGGCGGTTCGCCGGCGGTGACGTGGTCTGGCCGGTGCGTGATCTGGCAGCGGTTCCGGGGTGGATGCGATGGAGTGCGCTCGCCGTGCCGGGCACAGCATCGCGGTGCTGCACAAGGTGTACGCCAAGGTGCTTGACCAGACGCGGGAACGTGCGAACAGCCGGATCGACGCAGCCCTTCGGGAGTGGAACGAGCCGGAGTGATCAAGCTCTCCCCCGGGGGACGCCTGGGGGACACGCACTGATCAACAGTGGGATACGGGCGGCGCAAGGTGAGACACGTCCACGCCCCGCCCACAACGAATCGAACAGGGAGAGCCAACAAGAGACCCCCTCTGACCAGGCAAGTAACCTGGTCAGAGGGGGTCTCTCTCAGCGTGGCGGCGCCAGGATTCGAACCTGGGAAGGCTGAGCCGGCAGATTTACAGTCCCCTCGATCAGGGACGCCTGACCTGCGTTTTCAGTCCAGCTCCAGGACGTTGCCCCACAGGGGCCCCACAAGGCGCCTTGGGGAAGCAGGTCGGCGGCAAGGGCTACGGGCCTTTCCGCGCGCTCGGAACGGCAGCGTGGAGCTGTTGGAGACCGTACAGAGCGGCATGAAACGCAGCCGCGATCTCACGTGCCTTGCCCTCGGTCTCGATCGGCCACATGGAGATGTAATCAGCTCCAACGTTGGCCGTCGTTACAGTGCCAGCGATCACCAAGGCTTCTGCGGCGGACTGCAAGACCTTCACCGCATGATCTGGGATGAACGGCTTACTGCTCGTCATCGCATCAAGCTGCACCTTCCAGTGCTGACCGTGGCGAGCGATGCACACAAAGATCGTGTCGCTGGCCTTTGCGCTCTTGTAGGCCGCGCGGTGGGCCTTCTCTGCGGTGCAGTCGGGGATGAGTTCAGCTTGGAGTGGCATTCCAGGCGTCGGCATCCCCACATCGTCGCAGGCACTCACGCCACAGATCAGGTGAACGCCCATCATCACGGCAGACCCGCTGTGCCGCCCGCAGCCCGTGGGAAGCTGGAAACGCCTTGTCACAGCCCATCGGCGAAGAAGGGGAGGGGACAGGTGCCACAGGCCAGTCCTCGCGATACGTACTTGCAGGTCTCCGAGTCTCTGCGCCAAAAGATCAGCAAGGGAGAGATCACTGCGGAGCTTCCGTCACAGGCGAAGCTCATCAGCCTCTACAACGTCAGTCGCAGCACCATCGAACGAGCGCTCGCCACTCTCAAAGCCGAAGGGGTGATCGAGTCTGTCCAGGGTTCAGGGTGGTTCGTGGCGGGGAGCGGCGACCGTCGGCCGCTGATCGAGCGGGTGACCGAACTATGGCAGACCGACAGGCTCCAGGTCGGTGACCGCTTCCCCACCGAGAAGGAACTCTGCGAGAGGTTCAGCGCGTCCCGCACGGCGGTGCGCTCAGCTCTCGCCCAGCTGGAAGGGCGAGGGCTCATCGGCAAGGGTGCGACACGGGGGCGGGAAGTTCGCGCACTGCCGGACGACCAGGGAGCGTCGACTTCATGACGACAAGCGAGCGCACCGCGTTCGACGCTGCAGCAGCCGCAGACATCTTGCGGCGAGCGTGCGTCGTCGCTGAAGTGGCCCCGGACGACCTTGAGATACTGCGCTTCGGAGACCATGCCGTCTTCCGAATCCACGGCGGGCGGATCATCGCGCGCGTCGGCCGTAGCCCCGACCGACTGCCATCCGTGCAACGAGAGGTTGCCGTCGCGGGGTGGCTCGCTGCCGGCGGGTACCCGGCTGCCCGGCTGGCCACCGCTGCCAAGCAGCCTGTCGTCATCGACGGTCATCCCGTCACCTTCTGGGAAGGGCTAGCCGACGGGGACACGTATGCGAGCACGCGCGAGATGGGTGCACTGCTGCGGCAGCTGCACGAACTTCCGCCGCCGGACTTCGCACTTCCCGCACTTCGCCCCTTCGACAAGGTCTCTCAGCGCTTGCAGCGCGCCGAGATCCCGGCGGCAACACGCGCCTTCCTCACCGCCTTGGCGTACACGCTGTCGAGCGCATACGACGATCTCGACTTCGAGCTGCCGTCGGGACCGCTGCACGGCGACTACAACATCGGCAACGTTCTGCACGACGACGAAGGGCACCCCAAGGTCATCGACCTGGACGGTTTCGTGAGCGGCCCGCGTGAGTGGGACCTCATGCAGACCGCCATGTACTACGACAGCTTCGGGTGGCACACGGACGCCGAGTACGCCGACTTCGTAGAGGGTTACGGCTACGACGTCCGGCAGTGGTCCGGGTACGAGGTGCTCCGCAGCGTCCGTGAACTGTTGATGGTCGCGTGGCTTTCGCAGAATGCCGGGACAGACCCCCGCGCTGCCGAAGAGGTGGAGAAGCGCGTGGAGACCATGCGCTCGGGCGGCTCGCGCCGCAGCTGGGCGCCCTTCTAGGGGCGCGCCGAAACCTGTCTCCAGAGACGGAAGCCTCGCGCCTGATCGATGAAGCCTCGGAACTCCGAGGCTCTCTTCATGCCGTCCGTGATGCGCCCCTGAAACTCCCGCACGTACTGGGCGCATCGGGCCGACTTCAGCCCTTCCCCGAGCTGCAAGGCTGTGAGCGCCACCTCGAACCCTCGCTCGGCTTCGCCTTGGACGATGTACGCCTCTGCCTGCACCATCGTCGCGAAGAAGTCGCTCCTGTTGTTCAGACCGTCGCCAAAGATGGAGCCTGCTCCCCGTTCCGTGGCTGCGGCGCACCGGCCGAGATCCCGGAAACAGTGCCCGAACTCGGCAGCAAGCTCGACTTCGTCGAAATAGGCGATGTACGCCGGATCGCTGCCCTCGGTGCGTAGGCCGAGGTGTCGCTCTGCCTCTGAAAGCGCAAGGTCACAGCCTCGCTCGTCACCTAGGCGCGCGAGCGCTCGTGCCTCCATGGCTCTGAACTGTGCGGTCATGGTGGGTGTGAGGCTTCCCGCCGGCCCGGCCAACGCGGCGCGAGCGAGAGTCGCTGCCTCACGAAATCGTCCAACGAAGGTCGCTTGATGGCTCATCGCGGAGAGGATGCTCCCGCCAAGTAACCGGTCCCCGGCCGCTTGTGCCATCCGCAAAGCCTGGATGAAGTACCGCTGCGCAATGCCGTGCAGGCCGCTGTCGTACGACATCCAGCCCGCGAGCATGAGGGCTTCGGCCACAGCCGAGTGCAATTGCTTGCCGGTCTCATCGGAGTACTTGCCGGCAAGCATGGGGCGCACGTCGGTATGCAGGTACTGGATCAGCGCTCGCCTCGCATGCCCACCACCGAACTTTCCATCGAGCATGCTGAACGCGTCGGCAGTCGACCGCACCATCTCAACGTCCATCGCGCCAACGGATCGGCTGCCGGAGCGTGTCAGCCCTCCATCCGGCGGGGCGACCAGCCATCGAACAGAGGCCTCATGCCACGCAGCTGAATCCGGCAGCGCCCGCACCAGTGGCTCCGCCTCAGCGAGGTCAGCGCGCCATAGATCAGCAACCGTGGTCGTAACCGCCTCAGGACGATCCGCGAAGTCGAGTCCCAGATCCGGCTGCATGGTCGCGACCGCAGCTTCGCCCATGCCGATCTCATCGAGCCCAAGGCGGCGCCCGAGTTTGCGGCCGATGGCTTCAGCTATGTGCTGCGGCATGCCGCCGCGTGGGATCGATCCGTTGAGCCACCTGCTGACGTAGGTGTGATCACAGGTGACGTCCTCGCCAGCGCGGGCAGCGGCACCAATCACCGCGCGGGCAAGCGACTTGCGCGTGAAGCCGGCCTCTTCCATCAGCGCGGCCAGCCTGGCGTTCGGGTCTGCCATCAATCCCCCACGGAACGACCAAAGTCCGAGCTTGACGCACTGTCACTCTACGCAGGTCAGGGCCAGTGAGTGGGGAGATAGCCCACGGGAGTGCACAAGTGCACCCCCAAGTACACGCTCCCGAACTGCCCTCCACCTGGCGATATTTGAATCACCGCCGCACGGCAGGCGGATCCCAGATCAAAAGCCAGAGCGCTTGACGACGCGGAATCCCTATGCCAACGTGAGTGGTAGGTAATACACACCACGCAGTGGCGTGTGATGCCGGTCTGGGAGTGCTCGCCTCCATGGGAGCCCCTTGCTGGTCGTTCCTTGAGAACTGAATAGGTGGGCCCCGTCTCCCCGAGTCGAAAAGACGGACCGCGCGGCGAACGCCGTGCATCGACCTCCGCGGCCTTGCCGCGCCGGTTGCCTCCGCTGCTCGTCTCGTACGAGCAGCGCTGAGGGGAGCCGGAGATTCCGACTTCAACGGCGTGAGCCCCCGGTGCGCGAACACCGGGGGCTCTGTTCGGGCCGTTGCTACCTGCTAGGGAGAACACGACCCATGGAACACATCGTCACTGTTCAGGACGCTGTTACCGCGTTCAAGCCGTGGATGGAGCCCACGGACGCGGAGCTGGACACCATCGAGCGCGAGATGCCCGTCATCCGCGCCGAGATGGAGCTGTTGGACGCGCAGATCATCACCATCGACCGCACGCCGACCGAGCTGGACGCGCGGCGCATCCGCCGGGCGCACCGCAAGCTGCTGGCCGAGCGTCGCACGCTCGCCAACCGGGCGGCCGGCGCGATGCTGCCGGGGGGTGCGGCGTGAGCGGGCAGAAGACCGCGCGGGAATTCACCGCGCAGATGTCCGTCCGTCACGGCCGCTGGCGTCTGTACGTGGTCCTGCTGAACACCACCGAGAGGTGGCCCGAGCACCGGTTCGGGCGCACGGTCCCCACGTTCACGGACCGTACGAACGCGCTCAGCGTGCTCGGCTTCGAGCCGGTACCGGGCGCCGAGTGGACGTGGACCGAGGACAGCGAGAACCCCGACGACCCCGCCTCCCCGGTCGTGCTGATCGCCGCGATCCGGGTCCGTTCATGGTCGGGGGTGAGCGCGTGAACGCCGTCCAGATCCGTTCAGCGGAGCGCGCGTTGTCGGCCGGCACGTGGCTGATCGTGGCGGGCGCGATGCTGTACTCGATTCTCACCGTCACCCCGCTCGCGGCCGAGCACACGCCGGATGAGTGGGACTGGACGGCGCCGATCCTGCCGCTCGTGGTGGACGCCGCTGTCGTCATCGTGGTCCGCCTCGATGCCGTGCTCGCCCGGCTTGGTGGCGACGGCGGGAAGTGGCCGGTGGTCCTGCGCTGGATGACCGGCTGCATGACCCTCGCGCTCAATGTCGCGGACTCCGCGCTGAGGAAAGACCTGGTGGGCGTGGCTGTGCACGCGGTCGCGCCGCTGCTGCTGATCGTCACAGCCGAGACCGGGCTTGCCTACCGGCGCGCGATCACCGCCGCCGTTGCCGCGCTGGAGGAGAAGCAGCAGGCGGAGCGGGAGGCGCGCGAGAAGGCGGCTGTCGAGCGGCGTGAGGCTGCGGTGCGGATGGCGCGTGAGGAGCGCGAGCACGCCGCGATGCTGGCGCGTGAACAGCGTGAGCACGAAGCCCGCTTGGCCCGTGAACAAGCTGAGCGGGAGGAGCGGGCCCGGCGCGAGGAGCGCGAGCGGGCTGAGGCTCGGGAGCGTGCCGAGCGCGAGGAGCGTGAACGCGCTGAGCGCGAGCGTGAACAGGAGCGGCAGCAGCGTGCTGAGCGTGAACGCCGTGAACGGGCCGAGCGTGAGGAGCGAGCGGAGCGTGAACGCGCCGCGCTGCTGGCCGCCGGACCCGCTGTCGAGAAGTTCCCCGAGGAGCGGGCCCGCGCGACCGTTCAGGCCGCGTTCGAGGTTGGGTTGCCGGTGCGGGCCGCTGCCGAACTGTGCGGCTGGTCGGTCGGCTGGGTCTCCACCCGCTACCAGGAATTGCGCGACGCTGCTGATGGCTCCGACCGGCCGCACCTGGTGGCCGTGGGCGGTGACTGATGCAGACCGCCTACGCCAAGTGCTTCGACCCGACCGGGGCCCGCTACGGCGTGCCCACCTACCCGTGGCGCATGGCTCCGGACGGCTACGCCACCCGCCGGCAGTTGCGGGCCAAGGGCCTGCGGCCCGGCGGGCAGCCGATCGCCGCTCAGCTCATGGTCCTCAACCGGCGCGCCGGAAACGTCCGGGTCGCCTACCTCTACCGCGAGGACCTGGCCAAGCCGGTGCGGCCGATGACGTCGCGCAAGTGGGGTGCGCTCGCGTTGGCGATGCTCGCCCGCCGCACCTGCCCCAAGTGCCAGATCACCTACGGCTACTGCATGCCGCGCTCGCTCGGCATGTGCGTGCTGTGCGCCTTCCCCGACAGCTCTTCGCCCGCCGGCCCGCGCAACGGCCACGGCTTACCAAAGGAGGCGTGATGGCCCACCGTGACCCGCTGGGGATCATCGCCCCGCACATTCCCGCCGACGACTACCGCCGTGCCGAGGCCACCGGACAGCCCGTGGTCATCGTCGTCCACACCACCGACCCGGCCGGCCGGCCGCTGCGTCACTACCTGTTCCCGGTCGTCATCGCCGGCGCAGCCGCCATGGGTGGCTGGGGACTGGTGGCCGCCCTGTGCGCGCTGCTCGACGCTGCCGCGCACACGGTCACCGTCATCGCCCAGACCGCCGGACCCGTCGGTATCGGCGGCCTCACCCTCAAACTCGCCCGCTCCAAGGGCAGTTGAGGGCCGAGCGGGGCGGGGGCCGTAGGCGGCCCGTAGAGCGTCTGGACCCGCTCGCGTGGGGTGGAAGACCCCGAGGGTCGTGAACGGCCGGCCATGCCCCCATGGAGACGCTGCGTGACCGCGTTTTCCACCGCCCTACGCGCGCGTGCGCGTAGGGCCCCTCTCCCCGGAACGGCGCAACTCTGCAACTTCGCAGGTCAGACGCGGGTTGCGGGGCTCAACCGGCGCTGTCGACGCAACCGACAGTGCCAACTACCGCAAATCGGGCGGGCCGGTGACGCCACGCGACGGCGCACCGGCCCTCATCCACGGTCTTGGAGGACCCTTTCGTGGACTGGAAGCAAGCATGGTCGACCACCACCACTACGACCAACACCGCACTGGATTCACTCGCGCCGATGTGCGCGCCGTTCGCCTCATGGTGGGACCGCGAGGCGGAGCGTCGGACGCAGATGCGGACGCCGGAGAACCTGAAGGCGCTCATGGCGGCGCAGCGGGAACACAACTCCGCCCGCTCCACCGCAGCGATGGCCCGCAACCAGCGCAGCGCGGCCCGCAAGGCGTCCAACAACCCGCTGTCCGCGAACCGTCGGGCCGCGCGCACCGCGCACAAGGCCGCCCGCCAGCACCACAGCCAGGCACGGACCGGGCTCAAGGCGGCACGCAAGAACTACCCCGCCACCCTCGCGGCCCGCGCGGTGCAGGCGCACGTCGCGCACACGGTGCCGAGCGGGCTGGCCTCGTGGCTGATGTCGGAGGCCGCCCACGCGCTCACGCTGTGGCCGGCGTCCGTGTCCGTCGGGCTGATCGGGCTGAACGTGGCGGGTCTGTGGCTGGGTCGCCGTCAGCCGTCGGTACGCCTCGATGACGGGATGACCGCAGAGGAGCGGCGGCTTGCCTCCCGGCTGGATCCGTCGTTCTGGGTGCCCAACGCCGACGCCCGCGGCCTGTCGGGCACCGTGCCCACCCCGGCCAAGCTCACCCCGGCCGGGCTGGTCTCGCACGTGCGCCTGGACGGCCGGTGGACGCCGAAGACGTTCCGCGCCAAGGCGGACGAGATCCGGGCCCTGATCGGGGCTCGCACGGACCTGCGCATGGAGATCACCTCCGGCAGCCACGGCGACCGCGCCACCATCACGCTGCGGACCCGCAGCGCGGCCGACGGCATCGACCTGAACGGCTGGACGCCGGGCGACCCGTGGGGCGTCGACACGGTCACGGGCGAGCCGGTCATGGTCCCGCTCGGGCGCCGGATGCTCATTGCGGGCACCTCCGGCTCGGGCAAGTCCTGGTCGACCCGCGCTCTTCTCGCCGAGGCGTCCGAGGCGCCGGATCACCGCCTGGTGGTCATCGACCCGAAGCGGGTGGAGGCGATCAACTGGGAACACCGCGCCCGCACCGCGATCACGATCGATGAGGTGCTGGAGGTCACCGACGAGCTGGTCGCCGAGATGCACGAGCGGCTCGCCCTGATCCCGCGCGGTCGGGACACGATTGAGATCTCCGAAGAGCGGCCCCGGATCACGGTGTTCGTGGACGAGGGAGCCGAAGTCATCACCATGGCCCGCAAGAAGCGGGCCAAGGGCAGCGACGGCGAGCCGGGCGACCCCGACTGGTCGCAGATCATGGAGAACCTGGGCACGCTGGCCCGCATGGCACGCGCGGCCGAGATCATCCTGATCTGGGCCACGCAGAAGCCCACGATGGACGCCAAGGGCGGCATCGACCCGCAGATCAGCGCGCAGATCACCTACCGGGCCGCACTCGCGCTGTCCACCTCCGGTGAGTCCCGCGTCGTCTTCGGAGAGGACGCCACCGAGAAGGGCTGGCACGCGCACGAACTGCCCATGCCCGGCGTGGCGATGCTGCGCTCCGGGCCGAAGGCCAAGCCCCACCCGATCAGCACCCGCGCCTTCTCCCCCGCAGACGTGATCGCCCTCCCCGAGCGGCCCACCTGGCACCGCGGGCCTTCCCGACCGTCCGGCGGCACGCTCCGCCTGGTCAAGGAGCCGACCGCCGCCACGGCTGCTGTGCCTGCATCGGCCGGTGTCGAGACGAATCGTGACCGGGTGCTGCGAGCCGTTCAGGAGGGCGCCCGGACCCTGCGGGACATCACCGACCGGACCGGAATCAACAAGGGCACCGTGTCCCGCGAGATCAAGACCCTCACGGCCACGGGAGCCCTCCGCAGGACCGACGACGGCATGCTCCTGCCCGGCCGGGAGGCTGCGTGAGCATCGCCGCCTGACTCCAGAAAGGACCACCGTGTTCGAGATCCGCGTCATCTGCGACCCGTCCGACACAGACCGCGTCGTCGCCGCGCTGGACAGCACGTTCACCACCGGCACCGTGACCGTCTACCCCACCCGTGACCGCACGCGGAACCGCCTCTACGTCCGGGCCGACCACCGCACCGTCTCCGAGTCCTGGCCCACGCCTGAGCAGGCGTACGCCAACGCCCCCAGCCTCAACAGCGAGATCGGCTGGACAGCACGCACCCTCGCCACGGCCGAGTGCTTTACCGAACTGGGGCGGGAGTTCTACCTGCGCAAGGCCGCCCTGCTCGACCGTATCGCCCTTTACGGCGAAAGCGACGGCTTCCACGACGACACCGAGACTGCCGTTGCGGCGGCCCTGTTCCTGCTGGACATCGACCAGCCGGGCGTGATCTGCGACCCGCGCGCCTACGTCCGCCAGCAGTACGCCCGCAGCCTCACCGCCGACCAGTAGCTACGCCAAGGGCGGCCCCCTCTCGCCAAAGACCGGGCCGCCCTTGTCCACCTGCCCACAACAGACCTGTGGAGGTCTCCCAGCATGACTCAACCCACCGACATCCGGCGACCCTGCGGCCCACGGCCGCGCGCGCTGGACGTGTTCTCCTGCGCCGGCGGCGCGGGCATGGGCTACCACCGCGCAGGGTTCGACGTGGACGGCGTCGACATCGCCGACCGACCGAACTACCCGTTCCCGCAGTACCGGGGCGATGCGCTCGAATACCTCGCCCACCTGATCACCTCGGGGGAGATCGAGCGGTACGCGTTCGTGCACGCCTCTCCGCCGTGCCAGGACAAGTGCGCGCTGACCGTGGGCACGAACCGCTCGCGCGGTTGGGGCGGCACCCATGAGGATCTCGTGGCGCCCACCCGTGAACTGCTGGACCGGACCGGTCTGCCGTACATCATCGAGCAGCCCAACGGCCGCGCGAAGATCCGAAAAGATTTGACCCTGTGCGGCGAGATGTTCGGACTCGGGGTCATCCGCCACCGCAACTTCGAACTCGGCGGCTGGACCATCGCCCGGCCGGCGCATGTCCCGCACCGTGGCCGCGTGCGCGGCTGGAGGCACGGCGAGTACTTCAACGGTCCGTACGTCGCCGCCTACGGCAATGGCGGGGGCAAGCCGTCCATCCCGGAGCTTCAGGCCGCGATGGGCATTACGTGGACCGACGTGCGCGAGGAACTGACCGAGGCCATCCCGCCCGCCTACAGCGAGTACATCGGCCGTGCCTTCCTCGTCTCCCGCGCGGCGCTGGGGGTGGCGGCATGAACGAGCACCTGCGCACCGCCCTTGACCTGGCGGCTTCCCGGATTCCGGTCCTGCCCCTGCGGGTGGGGAAGGTGCCGTTCGGCAACTGCCGCAGGTGCGCGGGCAACGCGTGCGGCGGCCGGCCGAACATGAAGACCGCCGGGCCCTGCACCTGCCCCGGCCCGTGCCACGCATGGGCCGCCGCGACCACGGACCCGGACGTCATCCAGTCCGGCGTCTGGCGGCGCGCATGGGTACAAGCGGCTGCGGTCGCCTACCACCCCGGCGGGGCCGGGCTCACCGTCGTCGATCTCGACGACGCCGACGCGGTCGCATGGGCTCGCGAGAACCTGCCTGCGACCCAAACCGTGCCCACCACACGGGGAGAGCACTGGCTCTACCTAGGGCCGATGCGGTCGGCCAACGCCGTGCGGCCCGGCGTGGATATCAAGTCCACGATGGCCTACGCCCGCTGGCTCGGCTTCGGCACCGGCACCATGACGCCCCTGCCGGACGTCGTCCGCGCATTGGTCGTGAGGGAGCCCGCCACGGCCCGGCCGGCTGCGCAGGCCGTCACCGTGCCCGCAGGGGCCGGAGGCGGGGAGTGCCGTCACCGCACGCCCGCCTACCTGGAGCGTGGCATCGCCATGGCCGAGCAGCGCATCAGCGCGGCCCGCAGCCAGGTTCACGCCACCGTCTTCAGCACGTTCCTCGCCGTGCTGTCCACGCACGGCCGGTGCGGCTGCCTCACCGAGACCCACGTCGCGCGGCTGTTCACAGCCGCGCAGGCCAAAGGCGAATCCCCCCGGCACTGCACCGACGCGTGGACCAACGCCCGCACCAGGTTGGGACTGTGACCATGACCGACGACGACAAGACACCGGCCCGCGAAGTCATCACCGACTACGCGCAGGCCCACTTCCGGTACTTCCGCACCCCCGACGGGGTGGTGTACGCGCAGCGCAAGGGCCACCCCGTGGCCCGTCCGATCCGCTCCCAGGGCACCACGGGCAGCCACCGCCAGGAACTCATGGTCGGTCTCTTCCGCGATGGTCTCGGTGTGTTCAACGGGACCGCGCTCAAAGAGGCGTTGGACCTGATCGAAGCACTCGCGCTGAGCGAGGACGTCCAGCCCGTCCACATCCGCGTCGCCCCCGGATTCGACGGGGCGACGTGGCTGGACCTGGGCCGCGACGACGGGCAGTCGGTCCGCATCCACCCCACCGGCTGGGACATCACCGTCCCCGACCCGCGCGAGGTGTCCTGGCGTCGCACCCAACTCACCGGGGAACTGCCCCTGCCGGCCAAGGACACCGACGGCAAGGGCATCGACCTGCTGATGCGGCTGTGCAACTTCGCCAACGCCGAGACCGAATGCCTGGCGATCGCCTGGCTGATCGGCTGCCTCGGGCCGTCCGTGCCCGTCCCCGCCCCTTTCCTCACCGGTCCGCAGGGCGCGGGCAAGTCCACCGGGGGCCGCATGCTGATCCGGATCGTGGAGGGCATGAGCGGCGACCTGCGGCGTGCCCCGAAGGACGAGGAGAACCTGATCGCTGCAGTGTCAGCCGGGTGGGTCACGGCCCTGGACAACCTCTCCCACATGACCCCGGACCTGGCCGACGCGATGTGCTGCATCGTCACCGGCGCCGACAACGTGAAGCGGGCCCTGTTCACCGACGGGGACGTCTTCCGTGTCGGCTACCGCCGCCCGCTCCTGCTGACCGGGATCGACGTCGGCGTCATCCGCCCTGACCTCGCCGAACGGCTCCTGACGCTGCGGCTGGAGCGCCCCAAAGTCCGGCGCACGGAAGCCGAGCTGTGGGCGGAGTACGAGGAGATCCTTCCCATCGTGCTCGGCTCGCTCCTGGACCTCACGGTCAAAGTCCGCGCATCCGAAGCGGAGACCCCCACGGACCTGCGGATGGCGGACTTCGCGCACCTGTGTGCGCAGTTCGACGCCGCAACCGGCCTTGGGGCTCTCGCGGCGTACCGGGCCAGTCTGGACGACCTGAACGACGACGTGATCGAAGGCGACCTGCTCGCGCAGACCGTCCTCAGGCACGCCAACACCCTTACTCCGGGCACGGACCAGAGGATGACGTCCACCGAGTGGCTGCACCTCCTGAGCGGCCTCTACAACGGCGACGGGCTGCGTCCTCTGCCCAAGGGGTGGCCGACCACAGGAAAGGTGCTGTCCGACCGTCTCAAGCGGCTGCAGCCAACCCTGGCCGCGAGGGGCGTCCTGATCGACTCGGGCCGCACCAGCGCGGGCCGCTACCTCGAAATGACCCGCGTCGCAGCCCCGCCCCCACACGAGCACACGCGGGCGTTCTGACCCGCGACCGCGCGCCTGGACAAGCAAGAAGAGCACCAGCGCCCGCGAGGTGCTCCTCTTGCTGTTCGGCGCAACGCGCCGCCCAAAGGACGTGCCGCGAAGCGGCTCCTTCTTCGCTCTTTGAGCGGCACCCGCCCACAACAGACACCCCCTCCTTTTTTCCTAAGAGGGAAAACGCTGCGTCATCTGCGTCACGCCGACGCCAAGACGGCCCCTGACCTGCGGCTACAGCCATGACGCAGACACCGGCCCTTGCGTCATCCTGCGTCATCTGCGTCACGCGATGACGCAGCCCATGCCGCACGGATGACGCACCCGCAAACCACTGCGTCAAGCAAAACCGCAGGTCAGAGGCCCGTGTGCCGCTGATGACGCAATGACGCAGAAATCCGCACCTCGGACACACGCGCCCTGCGCAGCTCAAGAAGTCACGGCCCGACCGGGCCAAGCCCCGCCATGCCCGAACCTCGAAGGAGTCGACTGTGGCACGCCCCCAGATGCTCAAGCTCCAGGAAGTTCTCCGCGAGATCGACATGAGTCGCGCCGCCTTCTACCGTATGCGCGCTCGCGGCCAAGCTCCCCGCCTCCGCAAGCTCCCCAACGGCCATCTCCGCGTCAGCCGCGCCGACTTGGACGAGTGGTGGAGCCAGCTCGACACAGCCGCCAACTGACCACCCAGGGGCCCGGCGAGAGCCGGGCCCCGCTTCATTCGAAAGGCCCCTCATGGGCATGACGTACGACGTACGCATCTGGGCCGTCCGGCAGCGCAAGGACCGGGGGCAGACTTCAGCGGAACTCCGCTGGAAGACCGGCGAGACCCCGCACTCCCAGACCTACAAGACGAAGACGCTCGCCGAGGGCCGCCGGGCGGAGTTGCTGCGCGCCGTGCACGCTGGCGAGCCGTTCGACGAGGAATCCGGTGTGCCCGCCAAAGAGTTGCGAGACCGGAACGATGTGACCTGGTACCAGCATGCTCGCGAGTACATCGCCATGAAGTGGCCCCACTCCCCCGGCTCGACGCGTCGCACGCTCGCAGAGGCCATGGCGACTGTGACGCCCGTCCTGGTGAAGGACACCAAGGGCATGGCGGACCCGAGCACCGTTCGAAGGGCCCTGTACAGCTGGGCGTTCAACATGAAGCGCCAGAGCGAAGAGCCGCCGACCGACGTGGCCAAGGTGCTCGATTGGTTCGAGCGGAAGTCGCTCCCCACCTCCGCCCTCGCGGACCGGATGAAGGTCCGCGCAGCACTCGACGCACTGACCAGACGACTGGACGGCACCACGGCGGCAGCAAGCACCATCCGCAGGAAGCGAGCCATCTTCCACAACGCCCTGGGCTACGCGGTCGACGCAGAGCGCCTGACCGGCAACCCGCTACCGCAGGTGCAGTGGAAAGCCCCGGAGCAGGTCACAGATGAGGTGGATCCGGCGTACGTGCCGAGCCCTCGCCAAGCTGCAGCGCTGCTCGACGCCGTGCGGACACAGAGCCCTCGGGGGCGCCACCTGGTGGCGTTCTTCGGGTGCATGTACTTCGCAGCAGCGAGACCGGCCGAGGTCATCGGGCTGCGCAAACAGGACTGCGACCTTCCGCGCCGTGGCTGGGGCACCCTGCGTCTCCGCGAGACGCGGCCCAGATCTGGGGCCGCGTGGACCGACACGTCGACTCCGCACGACAAGCGCGGGCTGAAGCACCGACCCCGGAAGGCCGTCAGGGTGGTGCCCATCCCGCCCGATCTGGTCGCGCTGCTCCGGTGGCACGTCACGGCATATGGCACGGCGTCCGACGGCAGGCTGTTTCGGACCTCCAGAGGCGGGCTCATCCAGGACACCGGATACGGCGAGGTATGGGCCGAGGCGCGACTCCGCGCGCTGACCAGCTCCCAGTACGCCTCACCTCTGGCCAAGCGACCGTACGACCTTCGGCACGCCGCTGTGTCCACCTGGCTCAGCTCGGGTGTGGAGCCGCAGGTAGTAGCTCAGCGTGCCGGCCACAGCGTCGCCGTGCTGTTCCGCGTCTACGCCAAGTGCTTGGACAACGCCGCAGCCACGGCAAACGCCCGAATCGAGCGCGCCCTGAGGGGCTGATGCGCGTATGGAGCTGCCCCACAGCTGCCCCACACACGCTGGTCAGCACGCGAATCAGGGTGAGACACAGTGGGGCATTCCACGTGAATCCACTACCCACCGATCATGAAACAGAAGAAGGGTCCGTGACCGGCATTTACGCTGGTCACGGACCCTTTCTCTCCGTGTGGCGGCGCCAGGATTCGAACCTGGGAAGGCTGAGCCGGCAGATTTACAGTCTGCTCCCTTTGGCCGCTCGGGCACACCGCCTGGGGTTGTTGCCCTTCGAACCGCCTTTCGGCGGTGCTCCGTGGCAACGACGTAAACGATACCCGATGCCCAGGGGTGCTTCGCCACCCGATTGATCGGCACTCGGAGGGTGGGGGGTGGCTAGGCTTATGCGGATGCGGCCGGGACCGATGCCGGGCTCGACGGCCGCCCAACGCACCCCGATACAAGGAGCCACAGGACATGGCCGACTCCAGTTTCGACATCGTCTCGAAGGTCGAGCGGCAGGAGGTCGACAACGCCCTCAACCAGGCCGCCAAGGAAATCTCGCAGCGCTACGACTTCAAGAATGTGGGCGCCTCCATCTCTTGGTCCGGCGAGAAGATCCTGATGGAGGCGAATTCCGAGGAGCGGGTCAAGGCCATCCTCGACGTCTTCCAGTCCAAGCTGATCAAGCGCGGCATCTCGCTGAAGGCCCTGGACGCGGGCGAGCCGCAGCTCTCCGGCAAGGAGTACAAGATCTTCGCCTCCATCGAGGAAGGCATCTCCCAGGAGAACGCCAAGAAGGTGGCGAAGATCATTCGCGACGAGGGGCCGAAGGGCGTGAAGGCGCAGGTTCAGGGCGATGAGCTGCGTGTCAGCTCGAAGAACCGCGACGACCTGCAGGCCGTGATCGCACTACTGAAGGGCAAGGACTTCGACTTCGCGCTGCAGTTCGTGAACTACCGGTGACATCACGCTCGTTGCGCGTACGGGGAAGGGTGGGCGCCCTCAGATGCCCACCCTTCCCGCCCGCTGGCTGCGGTTTGAGGGTGTCTACTCAGTTGCGCGAGTGGCCGAACAGGATGCGATAGGCGACCAACAGGACGAGGGAACCGCCGATCGCGGCGGCCCAGGTGGCGCCGTCGTAGAAATCCTTGGTGATCGGGTTGTCCAGCCAGCGGGCGGATATCCAGCCGCCGATGAACGCGCCCGCGACGCCGATGAGCGTCGTGCCGATGAAGCCGCCCGGATCGCGGCCAGGCAGCAGGAACTTGGCGATGGCGCCGGCCAGCAACCCCAGAATGATCCAGCTGATGATGCCCATACCGTGAACCTGCCCCTCCGTGCTGTACCCGTGCTGTGATCTTGCTCTCGCAAGGCTGTGCTCATGCCGCTCATGTGCTGTTGTTCGCGGCTTCGCATGTACTGCGGTTCTTGCCGTTGATCGTGTGTTGTTGCTGGGGAGGACGCCCGTGCGGCGTCAACCGGTTGCACTGATCAGTAGGGTGCCACTCATGACGCAGACCGGTTCTGGCCGCGTCGGCTCGCCACAGCCCGAAGCGGAGCTGCGGCGGACGCTCGCACGTCGGCGACGCCGTGGTCATCGGCCTCGGGGCGATGGTCGGCGCGGGGATCTTCGCCGCTCTCGGGCCAGCGGCGCATGCCGCCGGCTCCGGGCTGCTCCTCGGCCTGGGCGTACCCGCCGCCGTCGTCACGTACTGCAACGCGATGTCGTCGGCGTACCTCGCCGCCCTGTGCGCCCGGCGCCACTGACAATCCGGCGCGCAGTGGATAACCAGGCTGTGGATAGGTAGTGCTGCGCTAGGCGAGGTGGACCTGGATGCCTTTGGCCGCAAGGAATTCGAGGAGTTCTTCGAAGGTCCAGGGCCGGTTGTCGATGCGCGGCGTGAGACCGAGGCAGGTGCGTGCGACCTCCACGTCGTGCCAGACCAGGTTGAAGGGCCAGCCGGCTCCCCAGCCGCCGCAGAGGCAGTCGGCCAGCGCGTCGAGACCCCAGCCGAAGTAGCCCCCGGGGCCGTTCACCGCCTCGCCGAGTGCGCAGAAGAAGCCGGGCTCGTCGGTGATGTGACAGCCGTCGAGGTGGTACGTACCGCCGGGTGCGGCGTCCGGTTTGTGCGCGACATGGTTGTCCCGCACCGTGTTGAGCCAGTAGCGGCGTCCCTCTGTGCCGCACCGCGCCCAGGAGTTGGGCCGAGCCGGGCGTCCGTCGTCCCACAGCTCCCAGACCTCCCGGGCAGCGTTCGGCGGCCGCTCGGACCACGGTTCCAGCGTGAGGTCCACCAGGCCGCGGCCGGATGGGATCCACGCGATGAGCTCGCCCTCGACGGCGCACTGAATGGCGCGGCCGGATGCGTCGAGGCGGACCAGTTTGGCGTGCCCGAGGTCTTCCTCGCCCGCGTTCAGCGCCGTACGCAGGGCTCCTTGCGGAGAACAGCCGAGCAGCCGCACGGACGGTTCGACGAGGTCGGGTCTGCTGTTCTCGACGTATGCCAGATCCCGGCAGCTGCCCCGCTCTGTGTCCTCCGCACCGAGCAGCCGGTAGCCCGGGGAGAGCGGCGGGCACTGCGGATAGTCGAACGAGTTGTGCGGGGACTGGCGCGCCTCAATCGTGATGTCGAGCAGCGACAGGTCTCGCACGCACGGGCGGTCGCTGAGGACACGTACGTCCTCCAGGCACCACTCGTCGACCCGCTCGCCCTTCTTGTCGAGGATCTGCAGAGCGAGGAAGCCGAGCGGCGCCGAGCCATCGGCCCGCGCGCGTGCCAGGGCGGTATTCAACTCCCCTTCGGGTGCGCAGCCCAGCAATGCGTACGTCGCGCGCGCGGGAGGACGCGGATCGCCAAAGAGGTTCTCGGCGTCCGCGCACAGGGCCCAGATCTCGTCGTCCTCGGCCTCGACGTCATAGGCCGCCAAGGCGTATTTCGGCTGCCGCACCCGCGCGCCGCTCTACCAGCGAGACGTCGCGAACGGCTGGTCCGTACGCACGATTTCGCGTCCCAAGGGGACCAGCGACACCGGGATCAGCTTGAAGTTGGCGATCCCCAGGGGGATGCCGATGATCGTGGCGCACTGGAGGACACCGGTGACGATGTGGGTGAGGGCGAGCCACCAGCCCGCGAGGATCAGCCACAGGATGTTGCCGATGAAGGAGGCCGCGCCCGCACCAGAACGCTCGACCGTCGTATGTCCGAACGGCCACAGGGCATAGACGCCGATACGGAAAGCCGCGATGCCGAACGGGATGCCGATGATCGTGATGCACAACAGCACGCCCGCGAACAAGTAGCCGAGGAACAGCCAGAAGCCGCTCAGCACGAGCCATATGACGTTCAGGATCGTCTTCACTGGTGGTGACCTGCCATCTGCTCGAGCCGGGCAATGCGCTCCGCCATCGGCGGATGCGTGGAGAACATCCTGGACATCCCCTTACCCGGACGGAAGGGATTCGCGATCATCATGTGGCTTGCGGTCTCGATGCGCGGCTCGGGGGGCAGCGGAAGCTGCTTCGTACCCGCTTCGAGTTTGCGCAGGGCGCTCGCGAGGGCCAGCGGGTCGCCGGTGAGCTGAGCGCCTGACGCGTCGGCCTCGTACTCCCGGGAGCGGCTGATGGCGAGCTGGATCAAGGAGGCGGCGAGCGGACCCAGGATCATGATCATCAACAGGCCCAGGAGGCCGGGGCCCTCGTCGTCGTCGGAGCGGCCGATCGGGATCAGCCAGGCGAAGTTGACCAGGAACATGATCACGGAGGCGAGGGCGCCGGCGACCGACGAGATCAGAATGTCGCGGTTGTAGACGTGGCTCAACTCATGGCTGATGACGCCGCGCAGCTCACGCTCGTTCAGGATCCGCAGGATGCCGTCGGTGCAGCACACGGCCGCGTTGCGCGGGTTGCGGCCCGTCGCGAACGCGTTGGGTGCCTCGGTCGGTGAGATGTACAGGCGGGGCATGGGCTGGCGGGCCTGCGTGGAGAGTTCGCGCACCATCCTGTAGAGGGCCGGGGCCTCGAACTCACTCACCGGGCGCGCGCGCATCGCGCGTAGCGCCAACTTGTCGCTGTTCCAGTACGCGTACGCGTTCGTGCCGATCGCGATGAGCAGCGCGACGACGAGGCCCATACGCCCGAAGAAGCTGCCGATGACGATGATGAGTGCGGACAGTCCCCCGAGGAGTACGGCGGTCCTGAGCCCGTTGTGCCGGCGGTGCACGGTACGCCCTCCAAGTTGTGCGGCAGGGGAACCCTTTGCTTGCTGATCTCTGTCACTGATTCCGTGCTTCCACGGTCCAGTGGACCCTCCCTCACTGGTCAACGCCAGGCAGGAAGCCCTAGTTCCCTTGTGCGCGCGGCGGCGCGGGTGGGCCGTCCGGGTGAGTGCGGCAACGCCTGACACGCGCGCGTGCGGTTCGGGTGCCCCACGCGCGCGTGCCGGATGCCGTCAGCGGCTCAGAAGAGGCCGGTGTCCGAGAAGCGCAGGACCAACTGGGGTGCTCCGGAGAGGGCGACTCCAAGGACCGCGGTCAGTGCGATGGCGGCGGTCAGTGGGACCGGGACGCGGTGCCTCTCGGGCTCTCCTTCGGGAGCGCGGAACAGGAGCGTCGTCCATTGGAGGTAGTAGAAGAGCGCGATCACGACGTTGACGGCCATGACCACGGCTAGCCAGCCGAGGCCCGCGTTCACAGCCGCCGAGAAAACGGTGACCTTGGCGAAGAGGCCGATGATGCCCGGCGGCAGGCCTGCCAGACAGAGCAGGAAGAAGCCCAGGCTGAGCGCGGAGAGGGGGCGCGAGGCGTACAGGCCGCGGTAGTCGCTGATGCGGTTGAGCGGCTTCGTACGGGCTACCAGGGCGGCAACGGCGAAGGCTCCGAGGTTCACGGCGGCGTACATCAGGGCGTACGCGACGGTGGAGCCGATGGCCTTCTCGGCGTCCTGCGAATACGCGGCGGCAGCGATCGGCACCAGGAGGTAGCCAGCTTGCCCGACGGAGGACCAGGCAAGCAGGCGAACGGCGCTGTACGCGCGCGTGGCCTGTTGCCGCAGGGCGCCGACGTTGCCGATCGTCATGGTGAGCGCGGCGAGGGCGGCGAGCGCCGGTCCCCAGACATCCGCGTACGACGGGAGGGCGATCACGGTGACGAGGATCAGCCCGGTGAAGCCGACCGCCTTGCCGACGACTGACAAATAGGCGGCGACCGGCAAAGGTGCCCCTACGTAGGTGTCGGGCACCCAGAAGTGGAAGGGCACGGCGGCCGTCTTGAAGGCGAAGCCGACGAGGGTGAGGACGACGCCGGCCTGGGCGAGCGTGTGCAGTTGTCCGTCGACGTCCTGGATCTTGGTGGCGATCTCGGTGAGGTACAGGGTGCCCGTCGACGCGTAGACGAAGCTGACGCCCATGAGGCTCACTGCGGTCGCGGTGACCGAGGACAGGAAGAACTTCAGGGCCGCTTCCGAGGACTTCCGGTTGCCGCGCTTTATGCCGACCAGAGCGAAGGCGGGCAGCGAGGCGACCTCCAGGGCGACGATCAGGGTCGCCAGGTCGCGGGAGGCGGGGAGCAGGGCGGCGCCGGCGGCCGAGGAGAGCAGCAAAAACCAGAACTCCCCTTCGGGGAGTTCCTTGTTGGCGTCCTTCAGTGCCGTGACGGAGAGAAGGGCAGCCAGGAGGGCTCCGCCGAGGACCAGGAACTGTATGACGAGCGTGAAGCGGTCCGCCGTATAGCTGCAGACGTCTGGGTCGCCGGTCAGGCAGAAGGTGGAGCGGTCGCCGTCCAGGAGGGGCAGCAGCATAAGAGCGGACACGGCGAGTCCCGCGACGGAGGCCCAGCCGAGCAGCGCCTTCTTGGCGTCGCCCACGAAGAGGTCGGCGACGAGCACCGCGAGGCCGGCGACCGCCGCGAGGGTGGGCGGGGCGATCGCGAGCCAGTCGACGGACTGGACCAGGGACTGGGCCAGAGGCTGGGCCAGGCTGCTCATCGGGTGCCTCCTGCGAGGAGCTGCTGCACTGCCGGGTCGCTCAGACCGAGGAGAGCCTTGGGCCAGAGTCCGGCGACGACGGTGAGGGCGACGAGCGGGGTCCAGGCGGCGAACTCGTACGTCTGGACGTCCGCGAGCCCGGGGCTGTCCTGCGGAACGACGCCCATGCAGACGCGGCGTACCACGATGAGCATGTACGCGGCGGTGAGGAGGGTGCCGAATGCGGCGATCGCCATGAACGTCAGGAACGCGGGCCGACTGAGGTCGTCGGCGGGATCGAAGGCGCCGAACAGCGCCAGCATTTCGCCCCAGAACCCGGCGAGGCCCGGCAGCCCGAGCGAGGCGACGGCACCGAAGGCGAGCAGACCGCCGAAGCGCGGGGCCTTGCCGTAGAGGGCGGCGCCGGACTTCTCCGCGAGTGCATCGAGGTCGGTCGTGCCCGTACGGTCCTTGAGCGCGCCGACCAGGAAGAACAGCAGGCCGGTGATGAGGCCGTGGGCGATGTTCGCGAACAGCGCGCCGTTCACGCCGGTCGGGGTCATCGTCGCGATGCCGAGGAGTACGAAGCCCATGTGGCCGACGGAGGAGTACGCGATGAGGCGCTTGAGGTCGCCCTTCGCGCCCTGCTTGGCGAGCGCCAGGCAGGCGAGGGATCCGTAGATGATCCCGACGACGGCGAAGGCGGCGAGGTAAGGCGCGAAGGTCCGCATCCCGTCCGGCGTGATGGGCAGCAGAATCCGGACGAACCCGTACGTACCCATCTTCAGCAGTACACCGGCCAGCAAGACCGAGCCGACGGTCGGCGCGGCGGTGTGCGCGTCCGGCAGCCAGCTGTGCAACGGCCACATCGGCGTCTTGACCGCGAGCCCGATTCCGATTGCCAAAACGGCGATGACCTGCACGGATGCGGTCAGCGACCGGACGTTGTCAGTGGCGAGTGCCACCATGTCGAATGTGCCGGACTTGAGCCCGACTAGGAGCAGGCCCAGCAGCATGACGACGGAGCCGAGCAGTGTGTAGAGGATGAACTTCCAAGCGGCTTGGGTCCGTTGCTCACCGCCCCAGCGGGCGATGAGGAAGTACATCGGGATGAGCACCATCTCGAACGCGAGGAAGAAAAGCAGAAGGTCGAGGACGGCGAAGGTCGCGAGGGTGCCGGACTCGAGGACGAGCAGCAGTGCGACGAAGGCCTTCGGGGTCGGGCCCGAAGGCATCTTGAAGTAGGAGTACAGCGCGCAGAGGAAGGTCAGCAGCGCGGTCAGGACCAGAAGGGGGAGGGAAATGCCGTCGGTGCCGAGGTGGATCCGCACATCGAGTGCAGGGATCCAGCTGATGTCCGTCGTGGCCTGCATCTTCGACGGCTGGTCGTGGTCGAAGCCGAGCGCGAGGACGATCGCGGCGATGAGCACGGCGCCGGTGACGGTCACGCCGTGGCGCAGCACAGCTTGTTCGGGGGACTTCCCCTTCAGCCCGGGCGGGGCGGGCAGGAGAGCGGCGGCGGCACCGAGGAGCGGGCCGACGACGATGAACGCCAGAAGGAACTGCATCACGGACTCGCTGATATCGATCACGCCTGCTCACGCTCCCGCGGTGGCGACGAGGAGGGCGGCGACCGCCAGGACGACGGTGCCGGCGAGCAGGGCGCTCACATAGGTCTGCACATTGCCGGTCTGGGCGCGCCGGACGGCGGCGCCGAGCAGGCGGGGCAGCGCGCCCGCGCCGCGTACGTAGGTGTCGACGACCTCGCGGTCGAGGAACCGGACGAGCGTGGCTCCGGCCTGGACCGGGCGGACGAAGAGGGCCGCGTAGACGGTGTCGAGGTGGAAGCCGACGGCAGCGTGGCGGTGCAGCGGTCCCAGGAGCAGACGTCCGGGGTCCGCCGGGTCGGGCGCGGAGGCCACGTCTCCGTACGCGGGCGCATGGCTGGCGATCGCCTCGGCCTCGACGAGTCCGGCGTCGCCCTCGGGGTGGGCCGCGACTGCACCCAGCGGGACGCGGGCCGCGAGCGCGGTGGTGTGACGCCAGGCACCGTACGTGACGATGCCGCCGACGAGCGCGACTCCCGTGCCGAGTACGGAGGTGGTCAGGGTCGGGGTCAGTTCGCGTCCGTCGAACCAGTCGGGCAGCAGACCGGTGGTGAGCCCGAAGGCGAGCGACGGAACGGCGAGCACCCACAGCACGGCGTTCATGGCGAGGGGCTGCCTGCCGTGGTCGGGGGCTTCGGCTCCGTGGCCGCGGAAGGCGAGCAGCCACAGGCGCATCGCGTACGCGGCGGTGAGTAGGGCCGTGACCAGGCCGGCGACGAGGACGATCCAGCCCGCGGCACCGGGGATGTCCTCGGCGTGACCGGTGGCGGCATGCTCGGCGGCGCCCAGGACGGCTTCCTTGGAGAAGAAGCCGCTGAAGGGAGGGATCGCGGCGAGGGCCAGGAGCGCCACGGTCATCGTCCAGTAGGCGTCGGGGACGCGGGCGCGCAGGTCCTTCATGCGGGACATGGCGGCCAGCGAGTTGGTGCCGGCGGCGTGGATGATCACGCCTGCGGCGAGGAACAGCAGCGCTTTGAAGGCGCCGTGTGAGAGGAGGTGGAAGACGGCGGCACCGCGGTCGCCGACGGCGAGGGCGCCGGTCATGTAGCCGAGCTGGCCGATCGTCGAGTACGCGAGGACGCGCTTGATGTCGTCCTGGGCGAGCGCGGCGAGCGCCGAACCGGCCATCGTGACGGCGGCCATGACAGCGAGGACGAGTAGCGCAGCCGAGGAGGCGGCGAAGACCGGAAGGAGCCGGGCGATGAAGTAGACACCGGCGGCGACCATCGTCGCGGCGTGGATCAGCGCGGAGACGGGTGTGGGGCCCGCCATGGCGTCGGGCAGCCAGGTGTGCAATGGGAACTGCGCCGACTTGCCCGCCACACCGGCGAGGAGCAGCAGGGCGATCAGCGTCGGATGGTCAAGTCCGCCGCTCGCGACCGTGCCGAGGACGGTCCTGATGCGGAAGGAGCTGGCGTCGGCGGCGAGCGCGAACAGACCGATCAGGAAGGGGATGTCGCCGAGCTTGGTGACCAGGAAGGCCTTCAGGGAGGCGGCGCGTGCTTCCGGGGTCTCCCAGTAGTGGCCGACGAGGAAGTAGGAGCAGATGCCCATGATCTCCCAGCCGACCAGGAGCACCATCAGGTCGCCGGAGTAGACGACGAGCAGCATCGCGGAGGTGAAGAGGGAGACGAGAGCGGCGTACGAGGGGTAGCGCGGATCGTCGCGCAGGTAGCCCGTCGAGTAGATCTGCACGCAGGAGGCGACGACGCCGACCAGGACGGCGACGAGGGCGGCGAAGCCGTCGATGTGCAGGGCGAGTTCGATGGGGACCGAGCCGGTGGGCGTGAGCTCGGTGGCGGCGTCGACGGCTTGGTCGCCGCCCTGGCGTACGGCGACGACGACGGCGAGCGCCAGGGAGACCAGCGAGGGCAGGACAGCGAGAGGACGTACGAAGCCGGGTGCCGTGCGGCCCAGGAGCAGACCGGCCGCGGCGCCCAGGAACGGAAGGAGGGGGACGAGAACGGCGAGGGTGGTCGTGGTCACGCGGTGGCCTCAGCCTTCTCGGCCGTCGTGGACGCGGCGGATCCGGGGGCGTCGTCGCTGTCGTCACCGTCGTCGGTCTCGGCGGTGTCGCGGAGCTTGTCGATGTCCGAGGTGCCCCGGTTGCGGTGGACGGCGAGGACGATCGCCAGGCCGATGCCGATCTCGGCGGCGGCGATGGCGATGGTGAACAGGGTCAGGGCCTGGCCGGAGTGCAGGGTGTCCTGGGCGGTCTTGCTGAGCCAGACGTCGAAGGCGACCAGGTTGAGGTTGACGGCGTTGAGCATCAGCTCGACGGACATCAGGACCAGGATCGCGTTGCGACGCGCAAGGACTCCGTACAGGCCCGTGCAGAAAAGGAGGGCGGAGAGCACGGCGGGATAGGCGAGATGCATCAGCGGGCACCTTCCTTGGGTGCCTTGCCCGAGGGCTGTGTGGGCTGTTCGCCGGGGGTCGTCCGGCCCGCGGGCTGTTCCGTGGGGGCCTCCTTGCCCGAAGGCCGGGTGCCGGGTGCCGTGTCGCCCGGTGGGCCATCGCCGGCGGCTGCCTTGCGGGAGAGGACGATCGCGCCGACCAGGGCGGCGAGCAGCAGGACGGAGAGTGCCTCGAAGGGGAGCACCCAGCTCCGGAACAGGCTCGCGCCGGTGTCCGCGGTGGAACCGGCGGCGGCGCCGTCCAGATCGATCCAGGTTGTCCGGAAGGCGTCGACGACGACCCAGACGAGGGCGGTGGCCGCGGCGACGGCGACGGTCAGGGCGGCCCAGCGGTTGCCGGAGTCGGCGTCCGGGGACCGGCCGATGGGGGCCTTGGTGAGCATCAGACCGAAGAGGAGGAGTACGACGACGGAACCGACGTAGATGAGGACCTGCACCCAGGCGATGAACTCGGCCGTGAGCAGGAGGTATTCGACGGCGAGGCCGCCGAGTGTCACGACCAGCCACAAGGCGGCGTGGACGAGTTGCCTGGTGGTGACGGTCACGACGGCCGCGCCGAGCGTGACGAGGCCGACGAGGAGGAAGGCGATCTCGACGCCGGTCGGGGAGAGGAAGTTGGTTTCGGCGGCGGTGGTCGTCGCCGGCGATGCGGCGGCGACGGCGGCGAGGCTCACGCTTCTCCCTCCTGCGGCGAGGTCGGCTCCGCCCCGGGGGCCTGTTCGTCCGCCCGGGCTGTCTGTTCGGCGGCGAGCTTGTCGGCGGTCTTGCGGGCGGCGGTGAGTTCCTTGGGTTCCTCGGCGGAGGGATCGAGGGCCGGTGGGGCCGGGACGGTCCACATCCACTCGCGGAGCTTGTCGCGTTCGTGGGTGAGTTCGTGGATGTCGGTCTCCGCGTACTCGAACTCCGGGGACCAGAACAGCGCGTCGAAAGGACACACCTCGATGCAGATACCGCAGTACATGCACAGGGCGAAGTCGATGGCGAAGCGGTCGAGGACGTTACGGCTGCGCTCGCGGCCTCCGGGGGCGGCGGGCGGGACCGTCTCCTTGTGGGAGTCGATGTAGATGCACCAGTCCGGGCACTCGCGGGCGCAGAGCATGCAGACCGTGCAGTTCTCCTCGAAGAGGCCGATGACGCCGCGGCTGCGGGGCGGGAGTTCGGGCTGGGCGTCCGGGTACTGCGCGGTGTGCGCGCGCTTCGTCATCGTGCGCAGGGTGACGGCCAGGCCCTTGGCGAGGCCGCTGCCGGGGATGCGGGACCGAGTGGGCGGGAGGGACTCAGCCATGGCTACTGGATCACCACCTTGACGACGCCGGTGAGGGCGATCTGGGCGAGGGACAAAGGGACGAGGAGGGTCCAGGAGAGTTTCTGGAGCTGGTCCTCGCGGAGACGGGGATAGGTGACGCGCAGCCAGATCACGAGGAAGGCGAGGACCGCGGTCTTCAGCAGAGTCCAGACCCAGCCGAGGCCGTCGGCGCCCCACGGGCCGTGCCAGCCGCCCAGGAAAAGGACGGTGGTCAGGCCGCACAGGACGATGATTCCGGCGTACTCGGCGAGGAGGAAGAGAGCGAAGCGTAGGCCGGTGTATTCGGTGTACGCGCCGAAGATGATCTCCGAGTCGGCGACGGGCATGTCGAAGGGAGGGCGCTGGAGTTCGGCGAGGCCGGCCACGAAGAAGACGAGCGCGCCGACGATCTGCCAGGGCAGCCACCACCACTCGAAGGCATCGAGGATGCCGGGGAGCGAGACCGTGCCCGCGGCCATCGCGACCGAGGCCGCGGTGAGGAGCATCGGGAGTTCGTACGCGAGGAGCTGGGCGGCGGTACGGAGGCCGCCGAGAAGGGAGAACTTGTTGGCCGATGCCCAGCCCGCCATGAGCGAGCCGAGGACGCCCACGCCCATCACGGCGAGGACGAAGAAGATGCCCGCGTCGATGACCTCGCCGACGGCGCCTTCGCCCGGGCCGATGGGGATGGCGAGGAGGACGAGGAGGTATGGGAGAAGGGCGACGGCGGGGGCCAGCTGGAAGATGCGGCGGTCGGCCCCCGCGGGGACCACGTCTTCCTTCTGGGCGAACTTCACGCCGTCCGCGACGAGTTGGGCCCAGCCGTGGAAGCCGCCCGCGTACATGGGGCCGAGGCGGCCCTGCATATGGGCCATCACCTTGTGCTCCGTCTGGCCCACGATCAGCGGGAAGGTGAGGAACACGACGAAGACCATCAGGAGTCGCAGGGTGACGTCGAGCACGTCGTTCACTGCGGGCCTCCTGGGGGGTTGTCGTCGGTGGGGTGCTGGGCTTCCGGGGCCTCGGAGGGTTCCGCCTGCGTCTCCTCAGGAGCCTTGGCCTTGGGTTCGTCGTCCGGTTGCCGCTCGGGCGGGAGTCGATCCTCAGTGGGCGACTCCCCCCCTGGCGACTCTTCGGTGGACGGCCCCGTGGGCGGCTGCTGATCGGCGTCGTCGAAGGCGGGGCGCGCGTGGTGCCATGGGGCGTCCGTACTGCGGGCGCGCGCCGGGCGGGCGGGCCGACCGCCTCCGGGCGGCTGCTCGCTGCCGGCTTGATCAGCCGGGGGAGCAACTGACGCCTCGCGCTGCGACGCCGAGCCCTCGCCGGCGCTGCGGGAGCGACGCGACGCCACGGGCGGCGTTTCGGCACCCGAAGCCGAGGCCGGAGGAGCACCCGCCGAGCCCGCCTCCGCCCCCTCCGTCCGCTGTGTCGCCTCCGTGCGCTGTGTCGCCGAGCCCTCGCTCACGCTGCGCGCCCGGCGTCCCGCAGGCCTGCCCTCCGGCGCCGCGTCCGTACCCGGACCCGCAGCGGGCGCACCCGAAGCCGGGGCCTGGCTCGCCGAACCCTCCCCTGCTGTGCGAGCCCGCCGGGCCGGGCGTTCGCCCGCCGCCCGAGCAGCGCCGCGGGCCGGGCGGGCGGGAGCAGGCGGGAGCTGACCCTTCAGAGGGCCCCACTCGTTCGGATCGGGGACGCCCGGTGGCAGCATCTGGCGGCGCTTCGGGCCGCCGTGTGCCGTACCCGCCGCAGGCTCCCCCGGTTCCTTCGCGCCGGGCCAGGCCTTGGCGACGCGGGCCGCCAGGACGAAGTCCTTGCGCAGGGGGTGCCCCTCGAAGCCCTCCGGGAGGAGCAGCGGCGCGAGCCCCGGGTGGCCTTCGAAGGTGACGCCGAACATCTCGTGGGTCTCGCGTTCGTGCCAGGCGGCGCCCGCGTAGACGTCGACGGCGGAAGGGAGTACGGGGGCGTCGTGCGGGACGGTCGTCCGCACGAGAAGACGGCGTACCGGAGCGAGCGCGACCACATGGGCCGAGACGCGGAAGCCCATGCCGGGTTCGTCGACGGCGCTCAGCCAGTCGAAATACGTGCAGCCGAGCTCGCCGCGCGCGGTCTCCAGTGCGGAGATCCAGGCGGTGGGCGGCACGTCGACGGTCAGGAGCTCGTACGACTCCTCGGCCGTGGCCTCCGTACCGAAGAGCTCCTCCACCGGGGAGGGCAGCCAGCCGGTCACCGCTCGCCCTCCTCCCCGGCCGTGACCGGCGGCTTCACCAGCCCGCTCTGCAGCGCGCCCGCGGAAGGCCGGGCGCCGGCGGGCCCGTACCGGTCAGACCCGTGAGCGGACCCGTACCGCTCCCCCAGCGACTCGCGGGCGATCTTCTCCTGAAGCTTGAGGATGCCCTGGAGCAGCGCTTCGGGACGGGGCGGGCACCCGGGGACGTACACGTCGACCGGGATGATCTGGTCGACGCCCTTGGTCACGGAGTACGAGTCCCAGTAGGGCCCGCCGCAGTTGGAGCAGGCGCCGAAGGAGATGACGTACTTGGGCTCAGGCATCTGTTCGTACAGCCGCTTCACCGCGGGCGCCATCTTGTCCGTCACCGTCCCCGACACCACCATCAGGTCGGCCTGACGCGGCCCCGGAGCGAACGGAATCACTCCCAGACGGATGAAGTCGTGCCGGGCCATGGAGGCGGCGATGAACTCGATGGCGCAGCAGGCGAGGCCGAAGTTGAAGACCCACAGGCTGTAGCGTCGGCCCCAGTTCAGGACCACCTTCATCGGCTCGGGGGCGAGACGCGCGAGCGCACCCAGGCGCTTCGGCTCCGGAAGCAGCACAGGCTCCGGCTCGGACACGGGCTCGGGCTGGGTCACGTCCATGTGAGGACGCCCTTCTTGTATGCGTACAGCAGTCCCACGGCCAGGAAGCCGAGGAAGATGAACATCTCCACGAGCGTCGTCGCCCCGTAGCCCGGCGCGGCGAAGACCGTAGCCCAGGGGAAGAGAAAGATCGAGTCGACGGCGAAGATCACGTAGAGGAAGGCGTAGACGTAGTAGCGGACCTGGGTGTGGGCCCAGCCCTCACCGACGGGGTCGACTCCGCACTCGTACGTCAGGAGTTTCTCGGGCGTCGGGACGACGGGCCGCAGCAGGCGCCCGGCTCCGAAGGCGACGGCGACGAACAGCACGCCGACTACGGCGAGCAGTCCGACGACCGAGTAGGACTGGAAGTAGTCCGCCGCGACCGTGATCCCGGCGGCCTCGGTTCCCGCGCCCCTGGTCGGTTCCGGCACGTCCGCCCCTCGCTCCCTGACCTCGTATGACCGCGTATGACCTCGTGCGCGTCCTGATGTGCGCCGTGCGATGCGCCGTGCTCGACGATCTGTACGCACCGGAGTCTAGGCCCTGCTAAAGAAACGGTAAGCAGCCCGTCACGCCTTGGCATGCGCGGAGGTCGCCGACAGGCTTCCGGCAGGATCCCCGCAGGCACCCGCTGGATGGCGAAAGGCACCCGACAGCCACCCGCGGATGTGCCACGGCCGCCCCGAGGGCGGGTCCGAGGGCGGGTCCGAGGGCGGGTCCGAGGGCGGGTCCGAGGGCGGGCCGAAAGGTGGGGTTTTCCCCAGGGAATCCCGGCAGTTCACCTCATGGCGCTCCGGCGCGCGGCCCGGCACGCTAGCGGTTATGACCGAATCCATCCTCGCCACCGACACCCGGGGCGGCGGCGACCGCCCGCCACCCGCGCGCTTCGCCTATGACCGGCACACCTGGAAGGAGATCGCGCATCTCCTGGCGAACCTGCCGGTGTCGCTGGTCGGTTTCACGTACGTGGTGACGGTGTTGTCCACCGGTGCCTTTCTGAGCCTGACGGTGGTCGGTCTTCCGCTGCTCGCGGGCGGGCTGATGGGCGCGCGTCTGCTGGGCCGGCTTGAGCGGGGCCGGGCCAGGGCTCTGCTCGGGGTACGGGTGGAGGAGCCGAGTCCGCTGCCGTTCCACGGCCAGAGCGGGTTCCTCTCCAGACTGTGGATGGCGTTGCGGGACCCGGTCGGCTGGCGGACGGTGCTGTACGACTTCATGCGGCTGCCCTGGGGCATCCTCACCTTCACCATCACGCTGACCTCGCTGTTCGTGCTGTGGCCGGTGTTGCCGTTCATCGCGCGCGGGCTCGCGAACGCGGACCGGGCGATGGTCCGCGGGCTGCTGTCGCCCTCCGACGAACTGGAGCGGCGTATAGCCGAGTTGGAGTCGGACCGGGGTGTGGTCGTCGACACGGCCGCGGCCGACCTGCGGCGCATCGAGCGGGATCTGCACGACGGGGCGCAGGCGCGCCTTGTCAACCTCGCGATGGGGCTAGGTCTGGCCAAGGAGAAGCTCCTGGAGGACCCCGACACCGCGGCATCGATGGTCGAGGAGGCGCACGGCGAGGTGAAGATGGCGCTCCAGGAACTGCGCGACCTGGCCCGGGGGATCCATCCCGCCGTCCTCACCGACCGCGGACTCGACGCCGCCCTGTCCGCGGTGGCCTCCCGCTGCACGGTCCCCGTCAAGGTGACGGCCGACTTGCCGATGCGTCCCGCCGCGGCCATCGAGGGCATCGCGTACTTCACAGTCTCCGAGCTCCTCCAGAACGTCAGCAAACACAGCGGGGCGAGGTCCGCCTCCGTAGACGTCTGGCGGTCGGACAACCGCCTGCTCATACAGGTCTGGGACGACGGCCGCGGCGGCGCCTCACTCGACGGCGGCACGGGAATGGCGGGCCTCGCGGACCGGCTCGGCGCGGTCGACGGCCTGTTCGTCATCGAGTCGCCCGTAGGCGGCCCGACAACGATCACTGCGGAACTCCCGTGGCGGGACCGGACGGAGGAGCCGGCGCGAGGGTAGGCGTACGGCTGCGGGTCGTACGGCCCTTCCTCTCATGGGCCCTTCGTCTCGTACGCGCCTCCGTGCGGCCCTTCCGGGCGTACAGCCACTTGCCCCGGCCGTGCTGTGCCCCATGTCACCCCGCCGCGATCCGAGGCGCCACCCCACCACTTGCACCACCCCGCGTACTCCCGAGGCGGCCCAGAGGTAGGGAAAACCCCCGCCTCAAGACGCCGACGTACTCCATGGTCCGCGGACCTTGCACCGAGCAGTGTGGAACTACGACATCGGACAACT
Organism: Streptomyces sp. NPDC006365; assembly: GCF_042870755.1. Lineage (NCBI taxonomy): Bacteria > Bacillati > Actinomycetota > Actinomycetes > Kitasatosporales > Streptomycetaceae > Streptomyces > Streptomyces sp. NPDC006365. The sequence continues at coordinate 180,966 of NZ_JBIAHS010000012.1, read as the reverse complement.
GGACCGAGTAAGGACCTAGTAGAAACGGACGGCGGCCATGGCGACGGAGTACGGACAGGGCTACGGGCGAAACGCTGGGCCCGGGTTCCTCGGGGAGGGCGTCGAGGGGCGGCGGCACCGGCTCCCGGCCGCGCTGCGGGCGCCGATCGAGGCGCGCAGCTGGAAAGAATTCGGCTATCTGATGCTGAGCCTGCCGGTCGGCATCCTGATGTTCGCCTTCGCCGTGACGATGGTGTCGCTGGGCGCGGGCCTGCTGATCACCTTCCTCGGCATTCCCGTGCTTGCGGCGGCGCTGGCCGGCTGCCGAGGATTCGGCGCGCTGGAGCGTGCGCGGGCACGCGGGCTGCTGGGTCTGGAGGTCGCGGCGCCGGAGCCGTTGCGGGTCCGGAAGCAGGGCCCCATGGCGTGGATGGGCGCGATGCTCAAGAGCGGAGCGTCCTGGCGGCATCTGCTCTACGCGGTGCTGCACTTCCCGTGGGCCGTGTTCGCGTTTGCGGTGGCGATCAGCTTCTGGGCGTACGGCTGGGCAATGCTGACGTATCCGCTGTGGTTCTGGGTCTTTCCGGTGTACGGCGGTCAGGGCGGGCTTCAGCTCTACGGGGACGAAGCGCACCGGATCTACCTGGACAACCCCTTCGAGGTCACCGTCACCGCTCTGCTGGGGCTGTTGCTCACACTGGCCACGCCGTGGATCGTACGGGCGCTGACGCTGGTGGACCGGCTGCTGGTGCACGGGCTGCTCGGGCCTTCGCGGCTGGCGACGCGGGTCGTGGAGCTGGAGTCGGACCGCGGTGTCGTCATCGACACGGCTGCCGCCGACCTGCGGCGTATCGAGCGGGATCTGCACGACGGGGCGCAGGCGCGGCTGGTCGCGCTGGCCATGGACCTGGGGCTGGCCAAGGAGAAGCTGACGGAGGATCCGGAGGCGGCGGCGCGGATGGTGGGCGAGGCGCATGGTGAGGTGAAGACGGCGCTCCAGGAACTGCGGGACCTGGCTCGTGGCATCCATCCCGCCGTCCTCACCGACCGGGGGCTCGATGCCGCGCTGTCCGCGGTGGCCTCGCGCTGCACGGTGCCGGTTCAGGTCGAGGTGGACCTGCCGTCCCGGCCGGCGCCCGCCATCGAGGGCATCGCGTACTTCACCGCATCCGAGCTTCTCCAGAACGTCAGCAAGCACTCGCGGGCGACGCGGGCGTACGTCGACGTCTGGCGCGTCGAGAATCGCCTGATGCTTCAGGTCGTCGACAACGGCATAGGCGGTGCGGACGCCTCCGCCGGCTCCGGTCTCGCGGGCCTCGCCGAACGCCTCGACGCGGTCGACGGCATCCTCGTCGTCGACTCCCCGGTCGCCGGCCCGACCCGCATCACGGCGGAGCTGCCCTGGCGGGTTGCCTCCGGCGGTTAAGCGGGGGCGCCTACTCGAGGGGTGGGTTCGGTTCATTGGCGACTGCGGGTGCATCGTGGCTTGTCGCGCAGTTCCCCGCGCCCCTGAATCGAAATCCCAACGGCGGGAGGGGACGTGGGCCGGTGCGGCGTATGCCGTCGCGCAGGTTCTGTCTCAGGCCACCTGCCGCCCTGTATCAGCACAGGGCTCTATGCCCTGTTGACGACGGGCTGACGCACCGGCCCACGGCCCCGACCCACCGACCACCCAGGGGCTCGGGGCTGTGACATTAGCGGCTCCGCCGCGGGGCGCGACCAGCCACAACGAACCCGCGCCGACCCGCGAACCCACCCCGCCCAACCGCCGGAGGTGAAATGCTGGACCCCTTACGCGCAAGCCTGCGCCAGGCTGGGGGGCCAAGATCGTGGAGGACAGGGTGCAAGTGGTCATCGCCGAGGATTCAGTGCTGCTCAGGGAGGGCCTGACCCGGCTGCTGACCGACCGGGGGCACGAGGTCGTCGCCGGAGTGGGCGACGGCGAAGCGCTGATCAAGACCATCACCGAACTGGCAGCCCAGGACACACTGCCGGACGTCGTCGTCGCGGACGTACGCATGCCGCCCACCCACACCGACGAAGGCGTCAAGGCCGCGGTGCAGCTCCGCAAAAACCACCCGGGACTCGGCGTACTCGTGTTGTCGCAGTATGTGGAGGAGCAGTACGCCACAGAACTCCTCGCCGGCTCCAGCCACGGCGTCGGCTACCTGCTCAAGGACCGGGTAGCGGAGGTACGTGAATTCGTCGACGCGGTGGTACGCGTGGCCCGGGGAGGCACGGCGCTCGACCCCGAGGTGGTGGCCCAGCTGCTCGGCCGCAGCCGGAAGCAGGACGTACTCGCGGGACTCACCCCCCGCGAGAGAGAGGTCCTGGGACTCATGGCCGAGGGGCGGACGAACTCCGCGATCGCCCGGCAGCTGGTCGTCAGCGACGGCGCCGTGGAGAAGCACGTCAGCAACATCTTCCTGAAGCTCGGCCTGTCCCAGAGCGACGGCGACCACCGACGCGTCCTGGCGGTCCTGACCTACCTGAACTCGTGATCCGACCCCACCCGAGCCGATGATCGGGGCCCACCCGGCCTCGGAAGCGGCGCGACCCGAACTGATGAAGGCCGCGATCGCCCGGGAGAACCCTCCTCAGCAGAAGTCCGGGAACCACTGGAACCACCTCCTAGAACCAAAGGACGAGCCATGAGCGTCCTCAGACATAGAGGCCAGAGGGTGAATAAGTCGTGGCAAATCGGGGCGTCATACGGTCTCAAGGTGGTGTCCATCATGCGAATGGCCGAGGGAAGGCGACCCTTACAGACGTAGGGTTGAAGGGTGGGAGCGCTTGCGGGCAGGTCGTTCCCAGACAGCCGCCTCGAGGGAGGTCCAGTTCAGTGACCAGCCAGGTCAGTCCAACCGAACAGGCCGACGGAGCCGTCGTAGGAGAACAGCGCAGACCGGCGGGCGCGGGCGCGAAGGACGTACGCCGCCTCGACCGGGTGATCATTCGGTTCGCGGGGGACTCGGGTGACGGTATGCAGCTCACCGGCGACCGCTTCACCTCGGAGACGGCGTCCTTCGGCAACGACCTGTCGACACTGCCGAACTTCCCCGCCGAGATCCGTGCCCCTGCCGGAACCCTGCCGGGCGTCTCGTCCTTCCAGCTGCACTTCGCCGACCACGACATCCTCACGCCGGGCGACGCGCCGAACGTACTCGTGGCGATGAACCCGGCCGCGCTGAAGGCCAACATCGGCGATGTGCCGCGCGGCGCCGAGATCATCGTCAACACAGACGAGTTCACCAAGCGGGCGATGACCAAAGTCGGCTACGCGACGAGCCCGCTGGAGGACGGCTCTCTGGACGGCTACCACGTCCACCCCGTCCCCCTCACCACACTGACGGTCGAGGCACTCAAGGAGTTCGACCTCTCCCGCAAGGAGGCCGAGCGCAGCAAGAACATGTTCGCGCTGGGCCTGCTGAGCTGGATGTACCACCGGCCCACCGAGGGCACCGAGAGGTTCCTGAAGTCGAAGTTCGCCAAGAAGCCGGACATCGCGGCAGCCAACATCGCCGCCTTCCGTGCGGGCTGGAACTTCGGCGAGACCACCGAGGACTTCGCGGTCTCGTACGAGGTCGCCCCGGCCTCGCAGGCGTTCCCGACCGGTACGTACCGGAACATCTCCGGGAACCTGGCCCTCTCGTACGGCCTGATCGCCGCCTCCCGCCAGGCCGACCTGCCGCTCTACCTGGGCTCGTACCCGATCACACCGGCCTCGGACATCCTGCACGAGCTGTCCAAGCACAAGAACTTCGGCGTACGCACCTTCCAGGCCGAGGACGAGATCGCCGGCATCGGCGCAGCCCTGGGCGCGGCCTTCGGCGGCTCGCTCGCCGTGACCACGACATCCGGTCCGGGTGTGGCCCTCAAGAGCGAGACCATCGGTCTGGCCGTGAGCCTCGAACTCCCTCTCCTCGTCATCGACATCCAGCGCGGCGGCCCGTCCACCGGCCTGCCGACCAAGACCGAGCAGGCGGACCTGCTGCAGGCGATGTACGGCCGCAACGGCGAGGCCCCGGTCCCGGTCGTGGCCCCGCGCACGCCCGCCGACTGCTTCGAGGCTGCCATGGAAGCCGCCCGGATCGCGGTCACCTACCGCACCCCGGTCTTCTTGCTCTCAGACGGCTACCTGGCCAACGGATCCGAGCCCTGGCGCATCCCGGACATCGACGAACTCCCGGATCTGCGCACGCAGTTCGCGCAGGGCCCCAACCACACCCTGGACGACGGCACCGAGGTCTTCTGGCCCTACCGCCGCGACCCGCAGACTCTCGCCCGCCCGTGGGCGATCCCGGGCACGCCCGGCCTGGAGCACCGTATCGGCGGCATCGAGAAGCAGGACGGTACGGGCAACATCTCGTACGACCCGGCCAACCACGACTTCATGGTGCGTACGCGCCAGGCGAAGATCGACGGCATCGACGTACCGGACATCGAGGTCGACGACCCGCACGGCGCGCAGATGCTCGTACTGGGCTGGGGGTCGACGTACGGGCCGATCACCGCGGCGGTACGGCGGCTGCGGGCGGCCGGGGAGAGCATCGCGCAGGCCCATCTGCGCCATCTCAACCCGTTCCCGCGGAATCTCGGCGAGGTGCTGGGGCGTTACAACAAGGTGGTGATCCCCGAGATGAATCTCGGGCAGCTCGCCACGCTCGTCCGGGCGAAATACCTGGTGGACGCGCACTCCTACAACCAGGTCAACGGTATGCCGTTCAAGGCTGAGCAGCTCGCCACGGCTCTCAAGGAGGCCATCGATGGCTGAGACGACCACGGAAGGCGCGGACACGATCGAGGCGCTTTCTCTCGTGCCCAAGGCCGAGGGCAAGCAGTCCATGAAGGACTTCAAGTCCGATCAGGAAGTGCGTTGGTGCCCCGGCTGCGGTGACTACGCGATCCTCGCCGCCGTGCAGGGCTTCATGCCCGAGCTCGGCCTGGCGAAGGAGAACATCGTCTTCGTCTCCGGCATCGGCTGCTCCTCCCGCTTCCCGTACTACATGAACACCTACGGGATGCACTCCATCCACGGCCGCGCGCCCGCCATCGCGACGGGCCTGGCCTCGTCCCGGCGGGACCTGTCCGTCTGGGTGGTGACCGGTGACGGCGACGCGCTGTCCATCGGCGGCAACCATCTGATCCACGCCCTGCGCCGGAACGTCAACCTGAAGATCCTTCTCTTCAACAACCGGATCTACGGGCTCACGAAGGGCCAGTACTCGCCGACCTCCGAGGTCGGCAAGATCACGAAGTCGACGCCGATGGGTTCGCTGGACGCGCCCTTCAACCCGGTCTCGCTGGCCATCGGCGCGGAGGCGTCCTTCGTGGCGCGCACCGTGGACTCCGACCGCAAGCACCTGACGGAAGTGCTGCGGGCCGCCGCTGCCCACCCGGGCACGGCGCTGGTGGAGATCTACCAGAACTGCAACATCTTCAACGACGGCGCCTTCGAGGCCCTCAAGGACAAGCAGCAGGCCGAGGAGGCGGTCATCCGCCTCCAGCACGGCCAGCAGATCCGCTTCGGCACGGACAGCACGAAGGGTGTCGTACGGGATCAGCTGACGGGCGACCTGAAGGTCGCCACCGTCACCCCGGAGAACGAGTCGCAGATCCTGGTCCACGACGCGCACTCCCCGTCCCCCACGACGGCATTCGCCCTGTCACGCCTGGCCGACCCGGACACGTTGCACCACACCCCGATCGGCGTCTTCCGCTCGGTGGACCGGCCGGTGTACGACACGCAGATGTCTGAGCAGCTGGATACGGCGATCGAGCAGAACGGGAAGGGCGACCTGGCAGCACTGCTGGCGGGCGGGGACACCTGGACTGTCGTGGGCTGACCGGCAGTCGGGCCTGAGGGCCTGGGCGCTGCTGTACGTGCATGACGTACAGCAGCGCCCAGGCCCTCACGTCACTCGTCGGGGAGGGAACTACTCCCTGGCCGCGTCATACTCCTCACGCGCCTTCAGCACCGCGTCCATGCGGTGCGACGTCCAGTCGGCCAGCGCCCGCACCTGTTCGGCGGCCTCGCGGCCCAGGTCCGTCAGCGAGTAGTCCACCCTCGGTGGGATCACCGGCTTCGCGTCCCGGTGGACCAGCCCGTCCCGCTCCAGGGTCTGCAACGTCTGCGTGAGCATCTTCTCGCTGACGCGCCCGATGGCACGGCGCAGCTCGCTGAAGCGGTGCGGGCGGTCCAGGAGCCGGATCAGGACGAGGACGCCCCAGCGGCTGGTGACGTGCTCCAGCACGAGGCGATGGGGGCACATCGCCTCGCCCTCGACGTTCCATTTGCCGGCTGGTACGGGAGTTGTGACAACTGCATCACTTACGGCCATGCAAGTACCTTACTTCAAAGTGGGTACTTTCGGAGAGTTAGTGCAGCCCCTATGGTTAGTGCATACCCACACCACAAGGAGCTGCAACATCATGAGCATTGTCGTCACCGGAGCCACCGGACACCTCGGCCGTCTCGTCATCGAAGGGCTGCTGGAGAAGGTCCCGGCCGACCAGATCACGGCTGTCGCCCGCAGCGAGGAGAAGGCCGCGGACTTCGCGGCCCGCGGCGTGAAGGTGGCCATCGCCGACTACAACGCTCCCGAGACCTTCGACAGCGTTTTCTCCGCCGGTGACAAGGTCCTCCTCATCTCCGGCAACGAGTTCGACAAGGGTCGCGTGGGCCAGCACAAGGTCGTCCTCGAAGCCGCCAAGGCCGCCGGAGTCGCGCTCCTCGCGTACACCAGCGCCCCCGGCAGCCTGTCCGCGGCGCTGGCCGACGACCACCGGGGCACCGAGGCCGCGATCCTCGAGTCCGGCGTGACGTACACCCTGCTGCGCAACGGCTGGTACAACGAGAACTACACCGAGAGCCTGGGCCAGGTCCTCGAGCACGGCGCCGTCGTCCAGGCCGCCGGCGACGGCAAGGTCTCCTCGGCCTCCCGCGCGGACTACGCGGCCGCCGCCGTGGCCGTGCTGACGGGCGAGGGCCACGAGAACAAGACGTACGAGCTGGGCGGCGACACCGCCTGGGGCTTCGCCGAGTACGCGGCCGAGGTGGCCAAGCAGTCCGGCAAGGAGATCGCGTACAGCCCCGTATCCGTCGAGGTCTTCACAGGCATCCTGACCGGCGTCGGCCTGCCCGAGCCGCTCGCCGCGACCATCGCCGGCGTGGACGCGTCCATCGAGAAGGGCGAGCTGGTCGTCACCAGCGGCGACCTGTCCCGGCTGACCGGCCGCCCGACCACCCCGATCGCGGACTCGGTCGCGACGGCGCTCAAGGGCTGACCTGATCGATCTCGCCCGAGCCTCCTCCAGGGCGACGGCGCCCGAGGTCCGACTCCACCCGTCGCTCTCGAGCCTCGTCGCCTTCACCCCCGCTTGTCATGACCGTATCGCGGATACGGCCATGACAGGTGGGGGTGTTCGGCGCTACCGTCGTGAACGGCTGCGCGCTCGCAGCCGTGCGAGAGGGGAGAGGTCGTGCCGGTGGAGTCCAGAGGTGAGCGGCGGATAGGCCTGCTGAACGGCTTCGCGGCGTACGGCATGTGGGGACTCGTCCCCCTCTTCTGGCCGCTCCTCCAGCCCGCCGGAGCAGTCGAGATCCTCGCCCACCGCATGGTGTGGTCACTCGGCGTCGTCGCGATCGCGCTGCTGGTGATACGGCGCTGGGCCTGGGCCGGTGAACTGCTGCGGCAGCCGCGCAGACTGGGCCTGATCACGGTCGCGGCCACCGTGATCACCATCAACTGGGGTGTCTACATCTGGGCCGTCAACACGGGTCACGTGGTCGAGGCGTCCCTCGGCTACTTCATCAACCCGCTCGTCACCATCGCGATGGGCGTCCTGCTCCTGAAGGAGCGGCTGCGGCCCGCACAGTGGGCAGCGGTCGGCATCGGCTTCGCCGCCGTCCTCGTGCTGACGATCGGGTACGGGCAGCCGCCGTGGATCTCCCTCTGCCTCGCCTTCTCCTTCGCGACGTACGGGCTGGTGAAGAAGAAGGTCAACCTCGGCGGTCTTGAGTCGCTGGCCGCGGAGACGGCGATCCAGTTCCTGCCCGCGCTCGGCTACCTGCTGTGGCTGGCGGGGCAGGGCGACATGGCGTTCGGCGCCGAGGGCGCCGGGCACGCGGCACTGCTGGCCGCGACCGGTGTGGTGACGGCGGCGCCGCTCGTCTGCTTCGGGGCGGCGGCGATCCGCGTACCGTTGTCGACGCTCGGACTGCTCCAGTACCTGGCACCGGTGCTGCAGTTCCTGCTCGGCGTCCTGTACTTCCATGAGGCCATGCCCGCCGAGCGGTGGGCCGGGTTCGCGCTGGTGTGGGCCGCGCTGTCGCTGCTGACGTGGGACGCGCTGCGGACGTCACACCGGGCAAGGCTGACTCTGCAGGCAGCAGGGGTCGACGCGGACGTCCCGGAGATCGAGAAGCCAACCTCGAGCCCCCGGCTCTAGAGGTCAGTAATCGGCGTCCTTGCCGATGTACAGCCCCGCGAACCCGGCCGCGGCAGTGGGCGAGGCGAGAGTCCGCCGCAGCCGGGCCGCGGTGATGCCCGCCCGGAACGGGTCACCGGACGAGGCGCCGTGGTAGATGTCCGACAGCCACGTCGAGAACTCCTGGTACTGCCACACCCGCCCCAGACAGGCCGCCGAGTAACCGCTGAGCCCGCTCTCGTCGCCCTTGCCGCAGTACGCGGTGAGCGCGTCGCCGAGCAGCAGGGCATCGTGGATCGCGAGGTTCATGCCCTTCGCGCCGATCGGCGCCAGGAGGTGAGCCGCGTCGCCGGCCAGATACAGCCGCCCGTACCCCATCGGTTCCACGACGTAGTTGTGCATGTCCAGGACCCGCTTCTCGATCAGCCGCCCTTCGGTGAGCGGCTGGGCCCCGTCCGCCGCGAGCCGCTCATGGAGCTCGGCCCAGACGCGTTCGTGCGGCCAGTTCTCGGGGTCGTCGCCGGGCGGGCACTCCAGGTAGTAGCGGGTGACCTGCGGGCTGCGGGCCATATGCCCCGCGAAGCCCCGCGGATGGATACCGAAGACGACGCAGTCGTTGGACGGCGGCGCCTCGGCGAGCAGCGCCAGCCAGCCGATGCCGTACTCGTGCCGGGCCACGCCGACGTGCTCCGGCGGCAGGCACGCCCGCGTGACGCCGCGCGCACCGTCGCAGCCCGCCACGGCCGCGCAGTCGAGTCGTACGCGCCCGCCCGTGTCCGGATCCGTGTACGAAACCGAGGGCTGATCGGAGTCGATGGCGCCCAGCTCCACGTCGTGTACGCCGAAACGGATGTCACCGCCCCGCTCGTCCGCATACACGCGCACCAGGTCCGTCACCAACAACGGCTGGGGATAGGCGAAGTGGTGGTGCCCGGACATGTCGCCGTACCGGAACGTGTACCGCTCCCCCGCGAACCGGAACTCGCATTCGCTGTGCACCTGGGCGTTCTCCAGCAGCCGGTCGGCGAGGCCGCGCCGCTCCAGGGCGCGCACCGCCCACTCCTCCAGGAAGCCCGCGCGGGGCCGCTGTTCGATGAACTCCCTGCTCTCCGTCTCCAGCACCACACAGTCGACGGAGGCGGCACGCAGGATGTTGGCGACGGTGAGACCGGCGGGGCCGGCGCCGACGACGACGACCGAGGTGCGCTCTGTGGACGAGGTGGAGGAGGGGGCGGCGGTGTCCGTCATAAGGACAGTATGTCGGCGAGCACCGTGCTGTGTGGCGTGCCCGCGCATCCTCAACTCGCCGTCTGCCGGGCCGCGTTGGCGCTCACATCGGAGCTCGCCTCGGCAGTCGCTCCGGCCACCCGCCTCCCTCGCCCGCCACGCAGACCGAAGGACGAGATCAGCGCACCCAGCGTCACCATCGCCACGGGCACGATCAGTGCCGTACGGAAGGCGGACAGGGTGGACGCCGGGTCCGAACCCGAGGAGGCCAGGCCGTACACCGCCGTCACCGCCGAGATTCCGAAGGCCGAACCGAACTGGGTCGCGGCATTCAACAGGCCACCCGCCAAGCCCTGTTCGGACTCCGTGACGCCGTCCGTCGCCGCGATGGTGAGCGGACCGTAGGCCAGGGCGAAGGCGATGCCCGCGATGAGGAGAGTGGGGAACATCGCGGCGTACGTCCAGTCCATGCCGACCGGCAGGAAGAGCCCGTACGCGACGATCCCCAGGACGAAGCCGCCGAGGATCACCCGCCCGTTGCCGAACCGGTTGACCAGCCGGGACGTGAGCTGGCGCCAGGATCGCGTCGCAGCCCATCACCACCAGGGCGATCGCCGTCTGGAGCGAGGACCAGCCGCGCAGTTCCTGCAGATAGAGCGTGACGACGAACTGGAAGCCGAAGAAGGCACCGACGAAGAGCAGCGCGCCGAGATCGGCCCGTACGACGGATGCCTTGCGCAGGATGCCCAGGCGTACGAGGGGCGCGGGGCTGCGGCGTTCGACGACGACGAACGCGGTGGCGAGGAGTGCGGCGGCGACTGCCGCCCCGGCCGTCAGCTGCCAGCCGTCCAGGCCGTGTTCGAGTCGTATGACGGCCTACGCGGCGAGCAGCATGGCTCCGGCGGCGGTACACCAGGGGGAGATCGCGGCGGCCCGGCAGGCGTATGACGCGGCCGAGAGTGGGAGAGGGTAGATGCGGCGGGGCGAAAGCCCGTGGGAAACCCCCATCCGACGTACCGTCAACCCATGACTCAGCCGCCCACGCCCCTCCACTGGAAGCTCGTCATCGACGCCGCCGACCCGCACGCCCAGGCCGACTTCTGGGCCGCCACCCTCGGCTACGAAGTCGAGGACAACAGCGTCCTCATCGAACGCCTGCTGGGCTTCGGCGCCGTACCGCTCGAGATCACCGTCGAGTCCCACGGCCGCAAGGCCTGGCGCGATCTCGTCGCCGTACGACACCCGCAGGACCCGTACGACAAGGAGAGCGGCACGGGTCTCGGCCGACGCCTGCTCTTCCAGCGCGTACCGGAGCCGAAGACCGTCAAGAACCGGCTGCACATCGACGTACACGCCGAGCCCGGGCAACGCGAGGCGGAGGTCGCGCGACTGACGGACCTGGGGGCTGCGGTAGTGCGCGAGGTGAAGGAGCCAGGCGGCGAGTGGGTCATCATGACGGACCCGGAGGGCAACGAATTCTGCGTCCACTGAGCGCCCCGCCCATACAAGCCGCCGGCCAGGCGGCGAGCGGTCGGGCGGCGATGGGTCAGACCGTGATCGGTCAGGCGGTGATCGGTCAGGCGGTGATGTCCTTCGTCGTGAACCGCGCCCACGCCGCAGTGCCGAACACCGCCGCGTACAGGCCCTGAAGGCCGAGGTTGCGGAGCAGATCGTCCCAGTACACCGGATCGCGCATCAGGTCCGCGAAGGACAGCCAGTAGTGCGAGAAGAAGTACGGCTGTATCGCGTGGAGTTGGGGTATCTGGTCGAGGATCTGGATGGTGATCAGCAGGCCCACGGTCGTCGCCATCGCCGCTATGCCGCTGCCGGTGAGCGTCGAGACGAACAGGCCGAGCGCCGCTATCCCGATCAGTGAGGCGGCGACGGTCAGCGCGATCAGAAACGCCCGCCCCAGCCCTTCACCGAAGCTGATCCGCGTGCCGGAGATCGTCGTCAGCTCGCCGAGCGGGAACAGCAGGGAGCCCACGATCAGTGCCGACACCGCCACGACAAGCGTCGCCACTACACAGAACGCCAGCGTGGTCGCGTACTTCGTGAGCAGCAGCCGCGTACGCCCCGCGGGTGCGACCAGCAGATAGCGAAGCGTCCCTGCGTTCGCCTCACCCGCTATCGCATCCCCCGCGATCACTCCGATCGCCATCGGCAGGAAGAAGGGCAGCGTCGCGGCGAGCGCGGTGAACACCAGGAACAGTCCGTTGTTGGTGATCTGCGAGACGAACGCCGGTCCCGCGCCGCCACCACCCCCGCCGTCACTCGTCTCGATCTTCACGGCGATCCCGACGAGCACCGGCACCGCGGCCAGCACGCCCAGCAGCGCGATCGTCCGCCACCGGCGCAGGGTGGTCACCAGCTCGTTGCGCAGCAGGCCGACGGTCCACAGCGGACTCGGCTTCCGCACGCCGACGACCTCGCGGGTGCCGTAGCCGGCGCTGACGTCGGTCACCTCCGAAACCTCAGAGATCCCTGAGGCTTGAGAGCCTTCCGAGACTCCAGAAGCCCCAGATGCTTCAGCCCGCGACATCGAAGCCCTCCCCCGTAAGCGCCACGAACGCGTCCTCCAGCGAAGCCCTTTCGAGCCCGAAGCCCCGTACGCGAACGCCCGCCGACACCAGGGCCGCGTTCACCTCGGCGAGGTCGCGGTCGTCCGGAGGCTCGCCGGTCACCCGGTCCTCCGTGACGACGACGTCGGCCACGCCCTGCTCCTTCAGTACACGGGCCGCGTCGCCCGGATCCGGCGTCGTGACGACCAGGCGGCCACGGGCGCCGGCAGCCAGCTCGGCCACCGGCCCCTGGGTGATCAGCCGCCCCTGCGCCATCACCGCGGCATGCGTGCACACCTGCTCGATCTCGTCCAGCAGATGCGAGGAGAGGAAGACGGTCGTACCGTCCGACGCCAACTCCCGTACCAGCGAACGGATTTCGCGCATCCCCTGTGGATCGAGCCCATTGGTCGGCTCGTCCAGGACCAGCAGCCGGCGCGGCTGGAGCAGTGCCGCCGCCAGTCCCAGCCGCTGCTTCATGCCCAGGGAGTAGGCCTTCGCCTTCTTGCTCGCGGCGGCCGTCAGTCCGACCCGGTCGAGGGCCGCCGCGACGCGAGTACGCCGGGTGCGGGGATCGGCGGTCGGGTCGGCGGAGTCGTACCGCAGGAGGTTGTCGCGGCCGGACAGGAATCCGTACAGAGCCGGTCCCTCGATCAGCGCGCCCACCTGCGGGAGCACCGTGCGGGTGGCGCGGGGCATGGACTGTCCCAGGACGCGCGCCGTGCCCGAAGTCGGCTCGATCAGGCCCATCAGCATTCTGATGGTGGTGGTCTTGCCGGAGCCGTTCGGCCCCAGGAAGCCGAAGACGCTGCCCGCCGGGACGGCCAGATCGAGGCCGTCGACGGCGAGTTGTCCGCCGCGGTAGCGCTTGGTGAGCGCACGAGTGGCGATCACCGTGTCCGGCCCGGTTTCCGGACCAGGTCCCGGCCCGCTGCCCGGTTCCGCGGTGGACCGTTCCGCCATCGACTCCCTCAACTCCCTGTTGGTGCCCGACCAGAACCCTCCGGTCGGGCACCAACTCCCTGTCCTTCTCTGCCCTGTTACTTGGCGGCGTTGGCCGCCTTCACCAGTGCGTCCTTCGTGACGGCGCCCGCGTACACCTGGCCGTCGTCCGTGATGAGCGCGTTGACCAGTCGGGTCGAGAAGACCGTGCCCGAGCCGAACTTGCCGCTCACCTTCGTGCCCAGCGAGTCGAGGAAGCTGCCGGCGTCGCCGGACGCCGACGGTACGCCCTCGCCGCCGGTGTCGAACCGGGCGATGGTGGTCCAGCCCTCGCCTATGGTCTTGAGCCCTTCGAACCCTTCGAACCCTTCAAGCCCTTGGCCCAGGTCCTCCTCGGCCTTCGGACGTGCCTGGTCCTCGGCCTTCATTTCGTCGCCCTCGGTGACCTTCGCGCCCTTCGGCGGGCTGAAGTCGAAGGTGGACGCGTCCGGCTTGCTGAAGTCGACCTTGGTGAAGCCCGCGTCCACGACGGCCGCGCCACCGCTCGCCGGACTCAGCGTGAACTTCAGCGGCATACCGGTCTTGGAGTCCACCGCTATCGAAATCTGACCGATCGTCGAACCGGACTGCTTCGGCTTGATGACCAGCTTGTACGCATCGCGGCCCGCGACCTGAGCCGTGCCGTCGACGGTCACGGACGTCGTGTCATCGACCGCCTTCAGCGCCTCGTCGGCCATCTCCTTGGGCGTGGTCGGGACGTCCTTCGGCGCCTCTTCCTTCTTGTCCTCGCCCTCGGCGGCACCGGAGGCGTCCTTCATGTGGAACGCCTCGTTCGACGCGCTGTCGTACGCCCACACCTCGTCGCCGTTGTGGATCAGGCTGTACTCGGCGGCCTTGTCCAGCAGCGACACCTTGTGCTTGTCCGGGCCGTCGGCGGCGACACGCAACGTATGCGTACCGGACGCCAGTTCCATGAGCTTGGTCGACGGATCGGCGGAGGAACCCTCGTCGTCGGAACCGCCGGCGCCGCCGCCACCCGGAGCGAAGCTGCTCTCCAGGCCGCCGAGGTCCGGCAGGCCCAGATTCGTGCTGACCTTCACCGTGCCGGACAGCTGCTGTACGTCGGACGCGGCGATCTTCTCTATGAGTTGCTCAGCGGTGATCTCCGGCAGGTCGGGGTCGCCGGAGCCCGCGAACGCCGGGACCAGCCCGATGGTCGCCGCCGCCAACCCCATCACCGCGACGGGGACGACGTACCGCGCCGCCTTGCGCCGGCCGGTCCGCAGCTCCTCGTTCGTGTCGTCGTCGGATTCGTACGGTGCCATGTGTGCCCTACCTCCGTCGTCGGCGGCGGCTTACCGTCATTGCACTCGTCCACCCCGGCCGCCATTGTCACCCGAACTCCTGTGAAGTGGTGTTTCCAATCAGACCAAATCGGCCGACGAGAAGCGTCAGACCTCGGAGCCAACTCCGTGTACTGCTGCGGTATGACTCGAGTGGGCGGCGCCTCCCCCACCCCGTAAGGGTCGTGCGGGAAGACGCCGCCCGTAATTCCGTTCAGAGCCGGTGGGTCATCGCTTCAACAGGCCGTGGATCACCGGGTCAACAGCCGGTCGTCACCGGTTGATGAACACGTAGTCCGCCCCGTAAGGCACACCCACGATGGTCCCCTCCTCGCAGGCCCCGGCAGGAGCCACCCCGCCCACCGTGTTCAGCCGAAGGATCTCGGCCGTACCGGCCAACAGCCCGCGGTGCTTGCCGGACTGAGTGGCCTTGAGGTCCAGCTCCGGGATGTTCTTGTCGCCGTTCGGCGTCTTGGAGATCAGCGCACCGGTGACCGCGCTGCGGTCCGGCGCGATCCACTGCGGCGTACCGGAGTTGGGCCTCACGAAGGAGTGCGCGATGCCACCGCCGAGTACGGCACGCACATCACGCTGCGCGAAGGCGGTGGTGCCGTCGTCCGCCTTCTTGCACTCGTAGATCTGCTTGCCCTTGATGACGGAGGCCTGGAAGTTGTGCAGCGCGTTCTTGAAGTCGAAGTCCGTGGTGACCTTGTGGAGTTGGCCGCGGACGGCTCCGCCCGGGAACTCTGCGGTGTGCAGATTGGCGTAGAAACCACCCGGGTTGGACTTCAGCTGGTCGAGCAGGGCGGTGTCCTCGACCTTGACCGTGCCGGTGACCGTACGACCCTTGGCCTTCTCCAGCAGCTTGGTGAAGTCGACCTTGACGCCGCCGTTGACTCCCTTGGCGCCCTGGTGGATGTGGAGCAGGGTCGGCTTGTCGGTGCCGCGCCACTTGACCGCGACGGACACCTTGTCGCCCTTGACCTTCACGAACTGGAGCGCCGCGCCGTCCTTGTCGCCGACGGCGGGGCCGCCCTGGACCGGCACCTCGTTCGCGCCATTGAGGCTCGCGGCAAGGATGGTGCCGCCGCTGCCACTGCCGCCCGCGAGGCCGCTCTGCACCTCGATGGACTGGCCCCCGTGCTGCGCGTGGTTCGCGCCCTTGCCCTTGCCGTTGCCCTGGTTCGCGCTGTCCGCGACCGCCGGGATGACGGCGGCGGCGACACCGGCCGCGGCGGCCACCGCGACACCGGAGATGACCAGGCTCTTACGGCGCTTCGCGGACGTAGTGAATGTCCCCATGATTCTGTTTTCTCCCCGTAATTCAGCTGACGCCCCCTGCGTCAGCTTCTGGGCTTGAATACGGAGTAGATCTGAGTCTGGACTCAATCCAACTATGTGACGTGCATCACTCTGAATCGGGTCCTGGTTCGTGTGTCTGGTCCGGGCCCTTGGTTCAGAGACTGCGGCGGCGTCAGCCCGCCCGGTGCACCACCGCGTCGCACAGCTCCACGAGTGCTGCCTTCGCACCGCACTCCGGCAGCGGCACCAGTGCGGCGCGGGCCTCCTCGGCGTACCGAACGGTGTCGCGGCGGGCCTGCTCCAAAGCCGGGTGGGCGCGGAGGAGGGAAAGTGCCTCGGCATGCCGGGCGTCATCCGTCAGGTCCGAGTCGAGCAGTTCGGACAACGCGATGTCGTCGGCCAGCCCTAGCCGCTCCACGCGCTCGCGCAGCCGCAGCACGGGGAGGGTGGGGATGCCCTCGCGCAGGTCGGTGCCCGGCGTCTTGCCGGACTCGTGCGAATCGCTGGCGATGTCCAGTACGTCGTCGGCGAGCTGGAAGGCGACGCCGAGCCGCTCCCCGTACTGCGTGAGCACGTCCACCACGGTCTCGTCGGCGCCCGACATCATCGCGCCGAACCGTCCCGACACGGCGATCAGCGAGCCGGTCTTGCCGCCGATCACATCCAGGTAGTGGTCGATCGGGTCGCGTCCGTCGCGTGGTCCGGCCGTCTCCAGAATCTGGCCGGTGACCAGGCGCTCGAACGCCTCGGCCTGGATCCGTACGGCCTCCGGCCCGAGGTCGGCCAGGATGTGCGAGGCGCGCGCGAACAGGAAATCGCCGGTGAGCACCGCTACCGAGTTGCCCCAGCGGGTGTTGGCGCTGGGCACTCCGCGGCGTACGTCCGCCTCGTCCATCACGTCGTCGTGGTACAGCGTGGCGAGGTGGGTCAGCTCCACGACCACGGCGGAGGGCACGACACCCGGCGCGTACGGGTCCCCGAACTGCGCGGCGAGCATCACGAGCAGCGGCCGGAACCGCTTGCCGCCCGCGCGCACCAGGTGCTGCGCGGCTTCCGTGATGAACGGGACCTCGCTCTTGGTGGCCTCGAGCAGGCCCTCCTCGACAGCCGCCAGTCCGGCCTGGACATCGGCTTCGAGAGCCTGGTCCCGCACGCTCAGCCCGAACGGCCCGACGACGGTCACGAGGGTCTCCTGTCTGCTGACGCTCTCAAGGGCGGTCTCTGCGTGCTCTTGCTGCTGCTGTTGTTGCTGTTGTTGCGTTGGGTGCTGTTTGTGTTTTGTGTGCCATGTGTGCTGTAGGTGTTTGTCGATGTGTCGCTGCTCGCACTCAAGTCAGCGTATCCGGTCGCCTTTCGATCACAGTGAGCGCCTGCCCGTCCAGGCCAGGCACTATCGGATCACTGGCGGTATGTTCCCAGCGACCTGCTACGACAACGACTCACACGGCACGGAAGGTTCCGTTCCCACCGCTTCGGAGATCGCCCGGGCGGGGGGCAGGGCGTACGCCCGCGCACGGGAGGAGCTGTTTCTGTAACGGCCGCGAGTCAGCGGAACAACCGCTCCAATACCACCGCGATGCCGTCCTCCTCGTTCGACAGGGTCACCTCGTCGGCCACCGCCTTGAGTTCGGGATGGGCATTGGCCATCGCCACGCCGTGGGTTGCCCAGTCGAACATGGGGATGTCGTTGGGCATGTCACCGAAGGCGATCGTTGTGGTGCGGGTGAGACCGAGGTGGGCGGCGGCGAGTGCGAGGCCGGTCGCCTTGGTCACTCCGCATGGCTGAAGTTCGACGGTGCCGGGGCCGGACATGGTGACGGTGGCGAGGGAACCGACCGCTCCGCGGGCCGCCGACGCCAACTCGTCATCCGTCAGGCACGGATGGCGCAGAAGCACCTTGCTGATGGGCAGTGTCCAGAGGTCGTCGCGGTGGAGAACCCGCACCGCCGGCAACGTCGGATGCGGCATCTCGTAACCCGGTTCGATCAACGTGAGCCCGTCGACACCATCCTGGTCCACGGCCGCGTACACGTCCCCGACCTCGGCCTCGATCTTGCCGAGCGCCGTTTCGGCCAGCTCCCGGTCAAGGGTCACCGACCACACCATGCGGTCGGCCCCGGCGTCGTACAACTGCGCTCCCTGCCCGCACACCGCCAGCCCCTGACCGCCCAGTTCGTCGAGCAACGGCCGCACGCGCGGCGCCGGTCGCCCCGTCACCACGAGGTGCCGGGCCCCCGCCGTGGCCGCCACCGCCAGCGCGGTCCGTGACCGGTCGGAGAGGGTGTCGTCGCCGCGGAGCAGCGTTCCGTCCAGGTCAGTGGCAATAAGTGAATATGCGATCGGTGCGGCCATGATCAGAGAATACGGATCGAACGACCCCTCGACCCGCCCCGAACCGGACGTCGTCCGACACCTCGACCATCTCTCGCGTCACCGTACGCCCGAGAAATCGGCACGCCGACCGGATGCTGGAGGAGTTCAGGGATTGCGGGCGTCAACTCCCCGTAACGTGATCCCCACCCACACGGAAAGCGAGGCAGCACTCCATGCGCCCCTTCGAGGTCCCCGAGGGCGATCCCTTCGGTCCCCACAATCTTCCGTACGGCGTGTTCTCCCCAGCCGGGTCCGCGGAGCGCGGTGTCGGTGTCCGGCTGGGCGACCACGTCCTCGACGCGGGCGGCGCGGCCCGTGCGCTCGGCTCCCCGTACGTCCGTCTGCTCGCCCGCCCCACCCTCGACCCGCTGCTCGCGGCGGGCCGTACGGCCTGGTCGGATGTGCGACGAGCGATCACGGCGTGGTTGACCGTGCCCGCCCACCGGGAGACCGTCGAACCCCTGCTGCACCCGCTCTCCGAAGTAACCCTGCACCTTCCCTTCACAGTCGCGGACTACGTCGACTTCTACGCATCGGAAAACCACGCCCGCAACGTCGGCAAGATGTTCCGCCCCGACGCCGCCGACTCCCTCACCCCCAACTGGAAGCACCTGCCGATCGGTTATCACGGCCGGTCCGGCACCGTCGTGGTGTCCGGCACGGACGTGGTACGCCCCTGTGGCCAGCGCAAGGCACCCACGGACCCCGAGCCGGTCTTCGGGCCGTCCGTCCGCCTGGACATCGAGGCAGAGGTCGGCTTCGTGGTGGGTACGCCCTCCGCCATGGGCTCACGGGTGCCGCTGAGCGACTTCCGCGACCATGTCTTCGGCCTCTGCCTCCTCAACGACTGGTCCGCGCGCGACCTCCAGGCCTGGGAGTACGTCCCCCTCGGCCCCTTCCTCGGCAAGTCCTTCGCCACGTCGGTGTCGGCCTGGATCACTCCGCTCGACGCCCTGGACGATGCCCGGGTCGCGCCCCCGTCCCGTACCCACCCCCTGCTCCCCTACCTGGACGACGCCTCCGAGGAACCCGGCGGCTACGACCTGCGTATCTCCGTCGCCCTCAACGGCCATGTCATCTCCGAGCCGCCCTTCTCCACCATGTACTGGACCGCCGCCCAGCAGTTGGCCCATATGACGGTGAACGGCGCCTCCCTGCGCACCGGTGACTTCTACGGTTCGGGAACGGTGAGCGGAGCCGACGAGCGCGAACGCGGGTCGCTGCTGGAGCTGACCTGGAACGGACGCGACACCCTCGAACTCCCCGACGGCAAGCGGTCGTTCCTCGAGGACGGCGACGTCGTCACGCTGACGGCCTGGGGACCGGGGCCGAACGGAACCCGGGTGGGACTGGGCGAGGTGACGGGTCGGGTCGTACCGAGCGTGTGAGCAACTCGCTCATCCGCTCTGCCTCACCCGGTCGTCCACCCCACGCGGCCTCTATGTCCAGTCGTCCGGCCCGTCCGGCTCATCGGGCTCGCCCCAGTCCTCCGGGTCCGGCTCCCGTACCCCCGAGTCCCCGCCCTCGGCCGCGGGAGCCGGTGACACCGGCGAACCCGGAGCCAAAGAGGCAAGCACCCCGAGCACCCCGTCCCCAAATGTCGCGAGCTTCTTCTCGCCCACCCCGCTGATCCCGCCCAACTCCGTGATGGATGTGGGCCCCACCGTGACGATCTCCCGAAGTGTCGCGTCGTGGAAGATGACGTACGCCGGAACCCCCTGCTCCTTGGCCTGCGCGGCACGCCAAGCGCGCAGGGCCTCAAAGGCGGGGACCAGCTCCTCGGGCAGTTCGACCGCCACGGCCTTGGGCTTGCGCTCGCCCCTGGACGACGCCGACTTCGCGGTCACCGGCTTCTTCGGCTCCTTGCGCAGCGGCACCTCCCGCTCACGCCGCAGCACCGTCCCGCTCGCCTCGGTCAGCACCAGCGTCCCGTACTCGCCCTCGACCGCGAGCAGCCCCTGCGCCAGCAACTGCCGTACGACACCGCGCCATTCGCCCTCGGACAGCTCCTCGCCGATGCCGAACACGGACAGCTGGTCGTGGTCGAACTGTATGACCCTCGCGGTTTTGCGCCCGAGCAGAATGTCGATGATCTGGACCGCCCCGAACTTCTGCCCCCGCTCACGCTGCAACCGCACCACCGCGGACAGCACCTTCTGGGCCGCCACCGTGCCGTCCCAGGTCTCGGGCGGGACGAGGCACGTGTCGCAGTTCCCGCACGCTGCGGTCTCGGCGTCCTGACCGAAGTAGGCGAGCAGTTGGTTCCGGCGGCACTGGGCGGTCTCGCACAGTGCCAGCATCGCGTCGAGATGCGCCGCGGCCCGGCGCTGGAACGCGGCGTCGCCCTCACCGGACTGGATCAGCTTGCGCTGCTGTATGACGTCGTTCAGGCCATACGCCATCCAGGCCGTGGACGGCAGTCCGTCTCGGCCCGCGCGGCCCGTCTCCTGGTAATAGCCCTCGACCGACTTCGGCAGGTCGAGATGGGCGACGAACCGTACGTCCGGCTTGTCGATGCCCATACCGAAGGCGATGGTGGCGCAGACGACCAGGCCCTCCTCCCGCAGGAACCGCGACTGGTGAGCCGCGCGTGTGCCCGCGTCCAGGCCCGCGTGGTAGGGCACCGCCTCGATGCCGTTGCGGCAGAGGAACTCGGCCGTCTTCTCCACGGAGTTGCGCGACAAGCAGTACACGATGCCGGCGTCGCCCGCGTGCTCCTCCTTCAGGAAGGACAGCAGCTGCTTCTTGGGGTCGGCCTTCGGCACGATCCGGTACTGGATGTTGGGGCGGTCGAAGCTCGCCACGAAATGGCGGGCGTCCGGCATGTGCAGGCGCTGCGTGATCTCCTGGTGCGTCGCGTGCGTGGCCGTCGCGGTCAGTGCGATCCGCGGTACGTCGGGCCAGCGCTCGCCCAGCAGTGAGAGCGCCAGATAGTCGGGGCGGAAGTCATGGCCCCACTGGGACACGCAGTGCGCCTCGTCGATCGCGAAGACCGAGATCTTGCCGCGGGCGAGCAGGTCGAGCGTGGATTCCAGGCGCAGCCGTTCCGGGGCGAGGTAGAGCAGATCGAGCTCGCCCGCCAGGAACTCGGCCTCGACCACGCGCCTCTCGTCGAAGTCCTGCGTGGAGTTCATGAACCCGGCGCGCACGCCGAGCGCCCGCAGCGCGTCCACCTGGTCCTGCATCAGCGCGATCAAGGGGGACACCACTACACCCGTACCGGGTCTGACCAGGGAGGGGATCTGGTAACAGAGCGACTTGCCGCCGCCCGTCGGCATGAGGACCACGGCGTCGCCGCCGGTCACCACATGCTCGATGACCGCTTCCTGCTCACCGCGGAACGCCTCGTACCCGAAGACACGGCGGAGCGTGCCCAGCACCTCGCTCTCCGCGAGCCCTGCGGCCCTGCTCTCGCCGAGCCCCACGGCCTGCCCGGCAAGCCCTGCGGCCCTGCCCTCTTCGGTCATCACACCCGTCCCGCCTGTCCCGCCCAACCCGCTCATTGCTCTGTCCCCCGTCGCACGTCGTGCCTCGACCACTGCGTCCACGATAGGGGCCACCACCGACAGCCTCAGAGTTATCCACAGGCTGCCTTCGATGGCACCCGTCGACTCTCGGCGGACACGCACAAGGCCCCGGCTCCCGCGAAGGGAGCCGGGGCCCGATGCGCGGGTGCGCACGTCAGCGCACGAACACCCCCGCCTGTCCTGCCAGATCCAGGAAGTACTGCGGCGCCACACCGAGTACCAGCGTGACCACCACACCGAACGCGATCGCCGTCATCGTCAGCGGTGACGGCACGGCCACCGTCGGTCCCTCCGGCTTCGGCTCGCTGAAGAACATGAGCACGATCACACGGATGTAGAAGAACGCCGCGATGGCCGACGAAATCACACCGACCACGACGATCGCGCCCGCGCCGCCCTCCGCCGCCGCCTTGAACACGGCGAACTTCCCGGCGAAGCCGGAGGTGAGCGGAATGCCCGCGAAGGCCAGCAGGAAGACCGCGAACACCGCCGCCACCAGGGGCGAACGCCGCCCGAGCCCCGCCCACTTGGACAGATGCGTGGCCTCGCCGCCCGCGTCCCGCACCAGGGTCACGACCGCGAACGCACCGATCGTGACGAAGGAGTACGCCGCCAGGTAGAAGAGCACGGACGAGACGCCGTCGGCCGAGGTCGCGATGACACCGGCGAGGATGAAGCCCGCGTGCGCGATCGACGAGTACGCCAGGAGCCGCTTGATGTCGGTCTGGGTGATCGCGACGATCGCGCCGCCCAGCATGGTGACGATCGCGACGGCCCACATCACCGGCCGCCAGTCCCAGCTCAGACCCGGCAGGACCACGTACAGCAGCCGCAGCAGCGCCCCGAAGGCGGCCACCTTGGTGGCGGCGGCCATGAAGCCGGTCACCGGTGTCGGCGCGCCCTGGTACACGTCCGGGGTCCACATGTGGAACGGCACCGCTCCCACCTTGAACAGCAGACCCATGACGAGCATCGCCGCGCCGATGAGCAGCAGCGCGTCGTTGCCCATCGTCTCGGCGAGCGCCGGGGTCACGTTCTCGATCGAGCCGTCGACGACCTGCGCGATCGTCGCGTACGACACCGAGCCCGCGTAGCCGTACAGCAGGGCGATGCCGAAGAGCGTGAACGCGGAGGCGAAGGCGCCGAGCAGGAAGTACTTGACCGCCGCCTCCTGCGACATGATCCGCTTGCGGCGGGCCACGGCGCACAGCAGGTAGAGCGGCAGCGAGAAGACTTCCAGGGCGATGAACAGCGTCAGCAGGTCGTTGGCGGACGGGAAGAGGAGCATTCCGCCGATGGCGAAGAGGAGCAGCGGGAAGACCTCGGTGGTGGTGAACCCGGCCTTCACCGCGGCCTTTTCGCTGTCGCTGCCCGGCACGGATGCGGCCTGCGCGGCGAACGAGTCGACCTGGTTGCCGTGTGCCACGGGGTCGAGCCGCCGTTCGGCGAAGGTGAATACGCCGAGCAGACCGGCCAGCAGGATCGTGCCCTGCAGGAAGAGCGCCGGCCCGTCGACCGCGACGGCGCCCATCGCCACGATGCCGGCCTTCGTGGTGCCGTATCCCCTGGCCGCAAGCGCGATGACCGCGGCGAAGGCGGCGGCGAGCGAGACGACGGACAGGAACACCTGGGCGTAGTAACGGGCCTTGCGCGGCACGAACGCCTCGATGAGCACGCCGATGATCGCCGCGCCGATGACGATCAGGGTGGGCGACAACTGCCCGTATTCGATCTTGGGCGCGTCGATCTTCTCGATCGGATCGGCCGCCATTGTCCACAGGCTGTGGACGGCTGTTGCGCTCACTTGGCCGCCTCCACCTCAGGCTCGGGGTCCTGCTTCTGTACGTCGGACATGGTGTGCTCGACCGCTGGGTTGATGATGTCGGTGATCGGCTTCGGGAAGACACCCAGGAAGATCAACAGGGCGATCAACGGGGTGACGACCACGAGTTCCCGCACCCTCAGGTCAGGCATGGCCGAGACCTCGGGCTTCACCGGGCCCGTCATCGTCCTCTGGTAGAGGACGAGGGTGTAGAGCGCGGCGAGGACGATGCCGAAGGTGGCGATGATCCCGATCACCGGGTAGCGCGTGAACGTGCCGACCAGGACCAGGAATTCACTCACGAACGGCGCGAGGCCGGGCAGCGAGAGAGTCGCGAGGCCGCCGATCAGGAAGGTGCCGGCGAGCACCGGAGCAACTTTCTGCACTCCTCCGTAGTCGGCGATCAGGCGCGAGCCGCGCCGCGAGATCAGGAAGCCCGCGACCAGCATCAGGGCGGCGGTCGAGATCCCGTGGTTGACCATGTAGAGCGTCGCGCCCGACTGGCCCTGGCTGGTCATCGCGAAGATGCCCATGATGATGAACCCGAAGTGCGAGATCGACGCGTACGCCACCAGTCGCTTGATGTCACGCTGCCCGACCGCGAGCAGCGCTCCGTAGACGATGCTGATCAGGGCGAGTACGAGGATGACCGGCGTCGCCCACTTCGATGCCTCCGGGAAGAGCTGGAGGCAGAAGCGCAGCATCGCGAAGGTGCCGACCTTGTCGACGACCGCCGTGATCAGTACCGCGACCGGGGCGGTGGCCTCCCCCATGGCGTTCGGCAGCCAGGTGTGCAGCGGCCACAGGGGTGCCTTCACGGCGAACGCGAAGAAGAAGCCCAGGAAGAGCCAGCGTTCGGTGCTGGTCGCCATGTCCAGCGTGCCGTTCGCCCGGGCCTCGGCGATCTCCTGGAGCGAGAAGCTTCCGGCCACTACGTAGAGGCCGATCACGGCGGCCAGCATGATCAGGCCGCCGGCCAGGTTGTACAGGAGGAACTTCACGGCGGCGTACGAGCGTTGGGCTGCCGCGTTCTCGTCCGTACCCGCGTGGGCGCGGTCTCCGAAGCCGCCGATGAGGAAGTACATCGGGATGAGCATGGCTTCGAAGAAGATGTAGAAGAGGAAGACGTCGGTGGCCTCGAAGGAGAGGATCACCATCGCCTCGACGGCGAGGATCAGGGCGAAGAAGCCCTGTGTCGGACGCCAGCGGCTACTACGGGTCTCCAGCGGGTCGGCATCGTGCCAGCCCGCGAGGATCACGAACGGGATCAGCAGCGCGGTCAGCGCGATCAGCGCCACCCCGATGCCGTCCACACCCAGCTCGTAGCGCACGCCGAAGTCCGCGATCCAGGCGTGGGATTCGGTGAGTTGGTAGCGGTCGCCACCGGGCTCGAAGCGGACCAGGACCACCACGGCGAGTACCAGGGTGGCGAGCGAGACCAGCAGCGCCAGCCACTTGGCGGCGGTGCGGCGCGCGGCCGGCACGGCGGCCGTGGCGATCGCCCCGAGGGCCGGGAGCGCCGCCGTCGCTGTCAGCAGTGGAAAGGACATCGGTATCAGACCGCCCTCATCAGCAGGGTCGCGGCGATGAGGACCGCCGCACCGCCGAACATCGAGACCGCGTACGAGCGCGCGAAGCCGTTCTGCAGCCTGCGCAGCCGTCCGGAGAGGCCGCCCATCGAGGCCGCCGTGCCGTTGACGACCCCGTCGACCAGGCTGTGGTCGACGTACACCAGGGAGCGTGTGAGGTGCTCTCCTCCGCGTACGAGGACGACGTGGTTGAAGTCGTCCTGGAGGAGGTCACGCCGGGCGGCCCGGGTGAGCAGCGAGCCGCGCGGGGCGACGACGGGCACGGGACGGCGCCCGTACTGGAGGTAGGCGAGGCCGACGCCGATGACCATCACAGCCACCGTGGAGAGCGTGACCGTCAGGGCGCTGACCGGCGGGTGCCCGTGCGCGTGGTCGGTGACGGGCTCCAGCCAGTGGATGAACCGGTCGCCGACACCGAAGAACGCTCCCGCGAACACCGACCCGAAGGCCAGCACGATCATGGGGATCGTCATGGAACTGGGCGACTCGTGCGGATGCGGCTCAGCGTGTTCTGGGGGTCCCCCCAGGCCCTTTTGGCTCTGGGGGAGCGTCTCGGCAGCCGGCTCCACGCTCGGCTCGGCCGGGGACGGCGTCGGAGCATGCCGCCAGCGCTCCTCTCCGAAGAACGTCATCAGCATCACGCGCGTCATGTAGTACGCGGTAATGGCCGCGCCAAGGAGGGCCACGCCTCCGAGGATCCAGCCCTCGGTGCCGCCCTTGGCGAAGGCAGCCTCGATGATCTTGTCCTTGGAGAAGAAGCCGGACAGACCGGGGAAACCGATGATGGCGAGGTAGCCGAGACCGAAGGTGACGAAGGTGACCGGCATGTACTTCCTGAGGCCTCCGTACTTCCTCATGTCGACCTCGTCGTTCATGCCGTGCATGACCGAACCGGCGCCGAGGAAGAGCCCGGCCTTGAAGAAGCCGTGCGTCACCAGGTGCATGATCGCGAAGACGTAGCCGATGGGGCCGAGGCCCGCGGCGAGGATCATGTAGCCGATCTGCGACATGGTCGAGCCGGCCAGCGCCTTCTTGATGTCGTCCTTCGCACAACCGACGATCGCACCGAACAGGAGCGTGACGGCGCCGACGACGGTGACGGCCAGCTGGGCGTCCGGCGCCCCGTTGAAGATCGCGCCGGAGCGGACGATCAGGTACACGCCCGCGGTCACCATCGTCGCGGCGTGGATGAGGGCCGAGACCGGGGTCGGGCCCTCCATCGCGTCCCCGAGCCAGGACTGCAGCGGCACCTGGGCGGACTTGCCGCAGGCGGCGAGCAGCAGCATCAGGCCGATGGCGGTGAGCTTGCCCTCGCTCGTCTCGCCCGTCGCCTCCAGCACGGGCCCGAAGGCGAAGGTGCCGAACCAGGCGAACATCAGCATGATCGCGATGGAAAGGCCCATGTCGCCGACGCGGTTGACCAGGAAGGCCTTCTTCGCGGCGGTCGCGGCGCTGGGCTTGTGCTGCCAGAAGCCGATCAGCAGGTACGAGGCGAGACCGACGCCCTCCCAGCCGACGTACAGCAGCAGGTAGTTGTCGGCCAGGACGAGCAGCAGCATCGCCGCGAGGAACAGGTTCAGATAGCCGAAGAAGCGGCGTCGGCGCTCGTCGTGCTCCATGTACCCGACGGAGTACAGGTGGATCAGCGAGCCGACGCCGGTGATCAGCAGCACGAACGTCATCGACAGCTGGTCGAGCTGGAAGGCGACGTCGGCCTGGAAGCCCTCTACGGGGACCCAGCTGAACAGGTGCTGGACCATCTCCCGTTCTTCCGCGCCCTTCCCGAGCATGTCGGCGAAGAGGATCGCGCCGATCACGAAGGAGGCGGCCGCGAGGACGGTGCCGATCCAGTGGCCGACGGCATCGAGCCGTCGGCCACCGCACAGCAGTACGGCCGCTCCGAGCAGAGGCGCCGCTACCAGCAGCGCAATCAGGTTCTCCACGATTCAGCGACCCCTCAGAGCTTCATCAGGCTGGCGTCGTCGACCGAGGCCGAGTGGCGGGAACGGAACAGGGACACGATGATCGCGAGCCCGACCACGACCTCCGCGGCGGCGACGACCATCGTGAAGAAGGCGATGATCTGGCCGTCGAGATTGCCGTGCATCCGGGAGAAGGCCACGAGCGCGAGGTTGCAGGCGTTGAGCATGAGCTCGACGCACATGAACACCACGATCGCGTTCCGCCTGATCAGGACGCCGGAGGCGCCGATCGTGAACAAGAGGGCGGCGAGGTAGAGGTAGTTGACGGGATTCACTTCGCGGCCTCCTCTTCACGGCCGAGCCGTTCTCCGGCGTGCTGCTCCAGCGCCTTGAGATCGTTGATCGCATCGTCCGACACATCGCGGATCTGGCCGCGCGAGCGCAGCGTCTTGCTGACGGTGAGCTCGGACGGTGTGCCGTCCGGGAGGAGGCCCGCGATATCCACCGCGTTGTGCCGGGCGTAGACGCCGGGGGCGGGCAGCGGCGGGAGCTGCTTGCCTTCCCGTACACGCTCCTCGGCCATCTCACGCTGGGTCTTGGCCCGCTCGGTGCGCTCCCGGTGCGTGAGCACCATGGCGCCGACGGCAGCCGTGATGAGCAGGGCGCCGGTGAGCTCGAAGGCGAAGACGTACCTCGTGAAGATGAGGGCGGCGAGACCGTCCACGTTGCCACCGGCGTTGGCCTGGCCGAGGCCGTTGAACTCGTTCAGCGACGCGTTGCCGATTCCCGCGCAGAGCAGGATGCCGAAGCCGAGGCCGCACAGGAGGGCCAGCCAGCGCTGCCCCTTGATGGTCTCCTTCAGTGAGTCGGCGGCGGTGACGCCGACGAGCATGACCACGAAGAGGAACAGCATCATGATCGCGCCGGTGTAGACGACGATCTGCACGACGCCCAGGAAATAGGCGCCGTTGGCGAGGTAGAACACCGCCAGGATGATCATGGTCCCGGCGAGGCAGAGGGCGCTGTGCACGGCCCTCTTCATGAAGACGGTGCACAGGGCGCCGATCACCGCGATGGTGCCGAGGACCCAGAACTGGAAGGCCTCTCCGGTGGAGGTGGTGTAGGCGGCGAGATCCATCATCGGCCGATCACCTTTTCCGACGCAGGCTCGTCCGCGCCGAAGGTCGAGGCGGCCTCCTGCGGCACCTCTCCCTTGGAGAGGGCCACCTGACGCTCCGTACCCGGCGCAGCCTCCGTGACCAGACCCCGGTAGTAGTCCTGCTCGTCCGTGCCGGGGAAGATCGAGTGCGGGGTGTCGACCATGCCCTCTTCGAGGCCGGCGAGCAGCTGCTCCTTGGTGTAGATGAGGTTGGCGCGGCTGGTGTCGGCCAGCTCGAACTCGTTCGTCATCGTCAACGCGCGCGTGGGGCACGCCTCGATGCACAGCCCGCACAGGATGCAGCGGGCGTAGTTGATCTGGTAGACGCGGCCGTACCGCTCGCCCGGGGAGTAGCGCTCCTCCTCGGTGTTGTCCGCGCCCTCCACATAGATCGCGTCCGCCGGGCAGGCCCAGGCGCACAGCTCGCAGCCGATGCACTTCTCCAGGCCGTCCGGATGGCGGTTGAGCTGGTGCCGACCGTGGAATCGCGGGGCGGTGGTCTTCTTCTGTTCGGGGTACTGCTCAGTCAGCCGCTTCTTGAACATGGCCTTGAAGGTCACGCCGAAGCCTGCGACGGGGTTCTGGAAACCGGGTTTGGTCTCCTTCTGCTCATCAGCCATCGGACGCCTCCTTTCCGTCACGAGATCCATCTGGTTCGTCACTGTCAGTATCGACCCCACCACTGACAACCAACTCCCGCTCGCGCCGCGGGCGTCGTCGCGGCACGGGCGGCGGGGTCTGTCCCGGCAGCGGCGGTACGGGGAATCCGCCCGCCATCGGATCGAAGGCGACAGCCTCGACGGGCGCCCCCTGAGCGGCCTGCCGAACCGCCTTCCGGTCGCGGAACATGTCGACGGCGAACGAGAGCACCAGCAGGCCGAGGACGGCTGCGGCGACGTAGAGGGCGATGTCGGCGAACTCGTAGTTCTCGTTCCTGAGCGTCCGTACGGTCGCGACGGCCATCAGCCAGGTGACCGAGACCGGGAGGAGGACCTTCCAGCCGAACTTCATCAGCTGGTCGTAGCGGACGCGTGGCAGCGTGCCGCGCAGCCAGATGAAGAAGAACAGCGACACCTGGACCTTGAGGATGAACCAGAGCATCGGCCACCAGCCGTGGTTGGCACCCTCCCAGAAGGTGCTGACCGGCCAGGGAGCCCGCCAGCCGCCGAGGAAGAGCGTCACCGCCACGGCCGAGACCGTCACCATGTTCACGTACTCGGCGAGCATGAACATCGCAAACTTGATGGACGAGTACTCGGTGTTGAAACCGCCCACCAGATCGCCCTCGGACTCCGGCATGTCGAGGGGCGCACGGTTGGTCTCGCCGACCATCGTCGCGACGTAGATCAGGAACGAGACCGGCAGCAGCACGATGTACCAGCGGTCCTGCTGCGACTCGACGATCGCCGAGGTCGACATCGACCCCGAGTAGAGGAACACCGAGGCGAAGGCGACACCCATCGCGATCTCGTACGAGATCATCTGTGCGCAGGCCCGGAGGCCGCCCAGCAGCGGATAGGTGGATCCAGAACTCCAACCCGCCAGCACGATCCCGTAGATGCCCACCGAAGCGACCGCGAGGATGTAGAGCATCGCGATCGGCAGGTCGGTGAGCTGCATCGTGGTGCGGTGGCCGAAGATCGAGATCTCGTTGCCGGCCGGCCCGAAGGGGATCACCGCGATCGCCATGAAGGCCGGGATCGCGGCGACGATCGGCGCGAGGACGTAGACCACCTTGTCGGCGCGCTTGACGACGAGGTCTTCCTTGAGCATCAGTTTGATGCCGTCGGCGAGCGACTGGAGCATGCCCCAGGGGCCGTGCCGGTTGGGGCCGATGCGCAGCTGCATCCAGGCGACGACCTTGCGCTCCCACACGATGGAGAAGAGCACGGTCAACATCAGGAAGGCGAAGCAGAAGACCGCCTTGATGACGACCAGCCACCAGGGGTCGCGGCCGAACATGGAGAGGTCCTCCGCGGCGAGGTACACAGCATTCATGCCTTCACCTCCTTGGGGGCCTCGGGGGCGAGGGTCGCCGGGCCGATGCGGACGAGGTCACCGGGGATCGCGCCCGTGTCGGAGGCGACGCCTCCCCCGGCGGAGTTCAGCGGGAGCCACACCACGCGGTCGGGCATCTCCGTGATCTGCAGCGGGAATTCGACCACTCCGGACGGGCCGGTCACGGCGAGCACATCGCCGCTCTTGACGCCCGCCTCGGCTGCCGTGGCGGCCGACACGCGCGCGCGTGCGGCATGCCGGGTCCCGGCGAGCGCCTCGTCGCCCTCCTGGAGGCGGCCCTGGTCGAGCAGCAGCCGGTGTCCGGCGAGGACTGCCTCCCCGGCGGCGGGACGCGGCAGTTGCGCTCCTGTCGCCAGGGGCTCGGTGGCCCGCGCACCGTCCCAGGCGCCGAGCCGGTCGAGCTCCACGCGCGCGGTGCGCAGATCGGGCAGCCCCAGGTGTACGTCCATGGCGTCCGCGAGCATCTGCAGGACACGGGCGTCGGTCGGCGCCAGCCGGCGAGTCATCTGGTCGGGCTTGAGTGCCGCCTCGAAGGACCGTGCCCGGCCCTCCCAGTTGAGGAAGGTGCCCGCCTTCTCCGCGACGGCAGCGACGGGGAGTACGACATCCGCGTGCTCGGTGACCTCACTGGGGCGCAGTTCGAGCGACACCAGGAAACCCACCTCGGACAGTGCCGCACGCGCGCGTGCCGGATCGGGCAGGTCCGCGACCTCGACGCCGGCCACGACGAGCGCGGCCAGCTCACCGGTGGCGGCGGCCTCTACGATCTGGCCGGTGTCGCGTCCGTCCCGGAGCGGGAGTTCGGAGACTCCCCAGGCAGAGGCGACCTCGACCCGTGCGCGCGAGTCGGTGGCCGGACGCCCGCCCGGCAGCAGCGAGGGCAGCGCGCCCGCCTCGATGGCGCCGCGCTCCCCGGCCCGGCGGGGGATCCACACCAGTTCGGCACCGGTCGCGGAGGCGGCCCGTACGGCGGCGGTGAGCCCGCCCGCCACGGCGGCCAGCCGCTCCCCTACGACGATCACGGCGCCCTCGGCTCGCAGTGCGTCGGAGGCGGTCGCGCCGTCGCCCTCCAGGCCGACGCCGGACGCGAGCGCGTCCAGCCACTCGGTCTCGGTGCCGGGCGCGGCGGGCAGCAGCGTGCCGCCCGCCTTGTCCAGTCCGCGGGTCGCGTGCGTGGCGAGCGCGAACGTCTTCTGCCCGTGCCCCCGCCAGGCCTTGCGCAACCGCAGGAAGACGCCGGGCACCTCCTCCTCGGCCTCGATGCCGACGAGCAGGACGGCGGGCGCCTTCTCCAGGGAGGCGTATGTGACGCCCGTGCCGTCGAGGTTCCGGCCGCGTCCGGCGACCCGGGCGGCCAGGAATTCGGCCTCCTCGCCGCTGTGCACGCGCGCGCGGAAGTCGATGTCGTTCGTGTCGAGGGCCACGCGCGCGAACTTGCTGTACGCGTAGGCGTCTTCGACGGTGAGCCGGCCCCCGGTCAGGACACCGGTCCTGGAGCGGGCCGCCGACAACCCCTCGGCCGCCGCCGAAAGGGCCTCGGGCCACGAAGCGGGCTCCAGCTCACCGGACTCGCCCCGCACCAGTGGCATCGTCAGACGGTCCCGCTGCTGCGCGTACCGGAAGCCGAACCGCCCCTTGTCGCACATCCACTCCTCGTTGACCTCGGGGTCGTGAGCCGCGAGCCGCCGCATGACCTTGCCGCGCCGGTGGTCGGTACGGGTCGCGCAGCCGCCGGAGCAGTGCTCGCACACCGAAGGGGACGAGACAAGGTCGAAGGGGCGCGAGCGGAAGCGATACGCCGCCGACGTCAGCGCGCCCACCGGGCAGATCTGGATCGTGTTCCCGGAGAAGTACGACTCGAAAGGATCGCCCTCTCCGGTGCCCACCTGCTGGAGTGCGCCCCGCTCGAGCAGCTCGATCATCGGGTCGCCCGCGACCTGGTTGCTGAACCGGGTACACCGGGCGCACAGCACGCACCGCTCCCGGTCGAGCAGCACCTGGGGGGAGATCGGGACGGGCTTCTCGAACGTCCGCTTCTTGCCCTCGAAGCGGGACTCGGCGTTGCCGTGCGACATGGCCTGGTTCTGCAGGGGGCACTCGCCGCCCTTGTCGCAGACCGGGCAGTCCAGCGGGTGGTTGATGAGCAGCAGCTCCATCACACCCTTCTGCGCCTTCTCGGCGACAGGAGAGGTGAGATGGGTCTTGACGACCATCCCGTCCGTGCAGGTGATCGTGCAGGACGCCATGGGCTTGCGCTGGCCCTCGACCTCGACGATGCACTGGCGGCAGGCGCCGGCCGGGTCGAGGAGCGGGTGGTCGCAGAAGCGGGGGATCTCGATGCCGAGCTGTTCGGCGGCGCGGATGACCAGGGTGCCCTTGGGCACGCTGATCTCGATGCCGTCGATGGTCAGCGAGACGAGATCCTCCGGCGGAACCGCCGCCTCCCCGCCCCCGGAGGGACGCTGGCCCGCGGCGGAGCCGCTGGTTGATGGCAGTACAGTCATGCGTTCACCTCCGTGTGCTTGTCCGCCCAGGCCGTCGACTTCGCCGGGTCGAAGGGGCAGCCCCGGCCGGTGATGTGCTCCTCGTACTCCTCGCGGAAGTACTTGAGGGAGGAGAAGATCGGCGAGGCGGCGCCGTCGCCGAGGGCGCAGAAGGACTTGCCGTTGATGTTGTCGGCGATGTCGTTCAGCTTGTCGAGGTCGGACATGACGCCCTTGCCGGCCTCGATGTCGCGCAGCAACTGCACGAGCCAGTACGTCCCTTCGCGGCAGGGCGTGCATTTGCCGCAGGACTCATGGGCGTAGAACTCCGTCCATCGCGTCACCGCCCGCACGACACACGTCGTCTCGTCGAAGCACTGGAGCGCTTTGGTGCCGAGCATGGAACCCGCGGCACCCACTCCTTCGTAGTCCAGAGGGACGTCGAGGTGCTCATCGGTGAACATCGGGGTCGAAGAGCCGCCCGGCGTCCAGAACTTGAGCCGGTGCCCGGGCCGCATCCCGCCGCTCATGTCGAGCAGCTGGCGCAGTGTGATGCCGAGCGGCGCCTCGAACTGACCGGGACGGGCGACATGGCCGCTGAGCGAGTAGAGCGTGAAGCCCGGGGACTTCTCGCTGCCCATCGACCTGAACCATTCCTTTCCCTTGTTCAGAATCGCGGGAACTGACGCGATCGACTCGACGTTATTCACCACAGTCGGGCACGCGTAGAGCCCCGCGACAGCAGGGAAGGGGGGACGAAGTCGCGGCTGGCCACGGCGGCCCTCGAGCGAGTCGAGCAGTGCGGTCTCCTCACCACAGATGTACGCGCCCGCGCCCGCGTGCACGGTGACCTGGAGGTCGAGACCGCTGCCCAGAATGTTCTCGCCGAGGTATCCCGCCGCATACGCCTCCCGTACTGCCTCGTGCAGCCGCCTCAGCACGGGGACGACTTCACCGCGCAGATAGATGAAGGCATGCGAAGACCGGATCGCATAACAGGCGATCACGATGCCCTCGATGAGGCTATGCGGGTTCGCGAAGAGAAGCGGGATGTCCTTGCAGGTGCCCGGCTCCGATTCGTCGGCGTTGACAACCAGATAGTGAGGCTTGCCGTCGCCCTGCGGGATGAACTGCCACTTCATCCCCGTGGGGAATCCCGCACCGCCGCGCCCGCGCAGACCGGATTCCTTCACGTAGGCGATGAGGTCGTCCGGCGACATGGCGAGGGCCTTGCGCAGCCCCTCGTACCCCTCGTGCCTTCGGTACACGTCCAGCGTCCAGGACTTGTCCTCGTCCCAGAAGGCCGACAGCACGGGAGCGAGCAGCTTCTCCGGGCCGGTGTCTTTGATCTCGGCTGCCAAGGTCATCACTCCCCCTCCTCGGAGACCGGGCCCGCGGGATGCGCGGGGTCGGAGGCCGAGGTCCGCTGCGGCGCGTCATGCGAGCTGAGGTGCTCGGCGGGCGGCTGGTCCTGCGGACCGGAGCCCCGCGGGTGCACCACGCGCGCGGGAGCCATCTCGCCCTTCGCCAGCCGGAGGCCGGTCAGTGAGGCCGGTCCCGCGCTGCCGCCCGCCTCGACGGCTCCGGGGCGCTCGTCGGGGAAGCCGGCCAGGACACGTGCGGTCTCCTTGAACGTGCACAACGGGGCGCCGCGCGTCGGTTCGACCTGTGCACCGGCGCGCAGGTCGTCCACAAGGCGCTTCGCGGTGTCCACGGTCTGGTTGTCGAAGAACTCCCAGTTGACCATCACGACCGGGGCGAAGTCGCAGGCCGCGTTGCACTCGATGTGCTCCAGGGTGACCTTGCCGTCGTCGGTGGTCTCGCCGTTGCCGACACCGAGGTGGTCCTGGAGGGCCTCGAAGATCGCGTCGCCGCCCATCACCGCGCACAGGGTGTTGGTGCAGACGCCCACCTGGTAGTCACCGGAGGGCTTGCGCCGGTACATGGTGTAGAAGGTGGCGACCGCGGTGACCTCGGCCGTGGTCAGATCCAGCATGTCGGCGCAGAACTGCATACCGGTGCGCGTGACATGGCCCTCCTCCGACTGCACGAGATGCAGCAACGGCAGGAGGGCGGACCGAGAGTCCGGGTAGCGGGCGATGACTTCGCGCGCGTCGGCCTCGAGCCGGGCTCGAACGTCGTCCGGGTAGTCGGGCGCGGGCAGTCGGGGCATGCCCAGGCTGACGCCCTGTGCCTGTACGCCCTGCTCGGAAGGAGTGGTGGTCACCGGTCGACGCCTCCCATCACGGGGTCGATGGACGCGACGGCGACGATGACGTCGGCGACCTGGCCGCCCTCGCACATCGCCGCCATGGCCTGCAGATTGGTGAAGGACGGGTCGCGGTAGTGGACCCGGTAGGGGCGGGTGCCGCCGTCGGACACGGCATGCACCCCGAGTTCGCCCTTGGGCGACTCGACGGCGGCGTACGCCTGGCCGGGCGGGACCCTGAAGCCCTCGGTCACCAGCTTGAAGTGGTGGATCAGGGACTCCATGGAGGTGCCCATGATCTGCTTGATGTGGTCGAGGGAGTTGCCCAGGCCGTCCGGGCCGAGGGCCAGCTGGGCGGGCCAGGCGATCTTCTTGTCGGCGACCATGACCGGCCCGGGCTCCAGCCGGTCCAGGCACTGCTCGATGATCCGCAGCGACTGGCGCATCTCCTCCAGGCGGATCAGGAAGCGCCCGTACGCGTCGCAGGTGTCGGCGGTCGGGACATCGAAGTCGTACGTCTCGTAGCCGCAGTACGGCTGCGCCTTGCGCAGGTCGTGCGGGAGACCGGCCGAGCGGAGGATCGGGCCGGTGGCGCCGAGGGCCATGCAGCCGGCCAGGTCGAGGTAGCCGATGTCCTGCATACGGGCCTTGAAGACGGGGTTCCCGGTGGCGAGCTTGTCGTACTCGGGAAGGTTCTTCCTCATCTTCTTCACGAACTCGCGGATCTGGTCCACCGCGCCCGGAGGCAGGTCCTGAGCGAGGCCACCGGGCCGGATGTACGCGTGGTTCATGCGCAGGCCGGTGATCAACTCGTAGATGTCGAGAACGAGTTCACGATCACGGAAGCCGTAGATCATGATCGTGGTGGCGCCGAGTTCCATGCCGCCGGTGGCGATGCACACCAGGTGCGAGGAGAGCCGGTTCAGCTCCATCAGGAGCACGCGGATGATGGAGGCGCGGTCGGGGACCTGCTCCTCGATGCCGAGGAGCTTCTCGACGGCGAGGCAGTACCCGGTCTCGTTGAAGAACGACGTCAGGTAATCCATGCGCGTCACGAAGGTCGTGCCCTGTGTCCACGTACGGAACTCGAGGTTCTTCTCGATGCCGGTGTGCAGATAACCGATTCCGCAGCGGGCCTCGGTGACCGTCTCGCCGTCGATCTCCAGGATCAGCCGGAGCACGCCGTGGGTGGACGGGTGCTGCGGGCCCATGTTGACGACGATGCGCTCGTCGTCGGCCCGGGCCGCGGTCTGGACGACCTCGTCCCAGTCGCCACCGGTGACCGTGTAGACGGTGCCTTCCGTGGTCTCGCGTGCGGCTGCTGACTGCGTGCTCATGAGTAGGACCTCCGCTGGTCCGGAGCCGGGATCTGGGCGCCCTTGTACTCGACGGGGATGCCGCCGAGGGGGTAGTCCTTGCGCTGCGGGAAGCCCTGCCAGTCGTCCGGCATCATGATCCGCGTCAGGGCCGGGTGACCGTCGAAGACGATGCCGAAGAAGTCGTACGTCTCGCGTTCGTGCCAGTCGTTCGTCGGATAGACGGAGACCAGAGACGGGATGTGCGGCTCAGCGTCCGGGGCGCTGACTTCGACGCGGATCAGCCGGTTGTGAGTGATCGAGCGCAGGTGGTAGACGGCGTGCAGCTCGCGGCCCTTGTCGCCGGGGTAGTGGACCCCGCTCACCCCGGTGCACAGCTCGAAGCGGAGGGCCGGGTCGTCGCGCAGGGTCTGCGCGACGCGGACCAGGTGCTCGCGTTCGATGTGGAAGGTGATCTCGTCGCGGTCGACGACCGTCTTCTCGATGGCGTTCTCGGGGACGAGTCCCTGTTCCTCCAGGGCGCCCTCCAGCTCGTCGGCGACCTCGTCGAACCAGCCGCCGTACGGTCGGGTGGCGGGCCCCGGCAGCCGGACGGAGCGGACCAGGCCGCCGTAGCCCGAGGTGTCGCCGCCGTTGTTGGCGCCGAACATGCCGCGCTGGACGCGGATCTCCTCGCCCTGGTCGCCGCGCTGGCCGGGAAGGTTGGAGGCGGCCAGGTCCTTCTCGGGGTTGACCCCGTTGCTGCCTTTGTCGTGTCCGTCGCTCACCGCAGCAGGCCCTTCATCTCGATGGTGGGGAGCGCCTTGAGCGCCGCTTCCTCCGCCTCGCGGGCCGCCTCCTCGGCGTTCACGCCGAGCTTCGAGGTCTGGATCTTCTGGTGCAGCTTGAGAATCGCGTCCATCAGCATCTCGGGCCGTGGCGGACAGCCGGGCAGATAGATGTCGACAGGGACGATGTGATCGACGCCCTGCACGATCGCGTAGTTGTTGAACATCCCGCCCGACGACGCACAGACCCCCATGGAGATCACCCACTTCGGGTTCGGCATCTGGTCATAGACCTGCCGCAGCACCGGCGCCATCTTCTGGCTGACACGTCCGGCGACGATCATCAGGTCGGCCTGGCGCGGTGAGCCGCGGAAGACCTCCATGCCGAAGCGCGCCAGGTCGTAGCGGCCCGCACCGGTCGTCATCATCTCGATGGCGCAGCAGGCGAGGCCGAAGGTGGCGGGAAAGACGGACGACTTGCGCACCCACCCAGCGGCCTGCTCGACGGTGGTCAGCAGGAAACCGCTCGGCAGCTTTTCTTCGAGTCCCATGCTCAGTGGCTCCTCTGTCCCCTATCCGGGGTTCAGTCCCATTCCAGGCCGCCGCGCCGCCATACGTACGCGTACGCGACGAAGACGGTGAGCACGAAGAGCAGCATCTCCACGAGCCCGAATACCCCAAGGGCGTCGAAGGTGACGGCCCAGGGATAGAGGAAGACGATCTCGATATCGAAAATGATGAAGAGCATCGCCGTCAGGTAGTACTTGATCGGGAACCGCCCGCCGCCGGCCGGCGTGGGGGTCGGCTCGATACCGCACTCGTAGGCCTCGAGTTTGGCCCGGTTGTACCGCTTTGGACCGATAAGCGTGGCCATGACCACGGAGAAGATCGCAAAGCCTGCCCCGAGGGCTCCCAGTACGAGGATGGGCGCATACGCGTTCACCGCTCCTCGCTCCTCTCAGTCGGCATTGACTGCTTGGGGTCCCCCGGCCAGAGGCTGGGGGTCCGTCGGGCTTCACCTGCCCCACGAAGCCCACAGGCTCCGTCGGCTTCACGAGACTCGCAAGCCCCGTGCGGCTTCACGAAGATCGCGTACATGTGAAGCAGGTCACAAGCCCAACTGCCACGCATCCTATGCCTGCCGGTCTGTGATCTGCGACACGGGGTACGACAACGCCTTTGTGATCTCCACCACCTGGCACTGGATCATGAAGTCGGAGGCGTACCGATCTTCACCCAGGAAGCGTCCGAGTGATCACCAGAAGTGACAATTTCGCTCATTAACGCAGGTCCGGCAGTGCGGGCCAATATCAAGAGGCAGCCACCGCAGGCAAATTGGCGCTGGACTTCAGCGCTTGATAGAGGAACTCGTTCACACTTCGGGGGGAGTTGGCACACCGGTGTGGACAGACGCGAGAGCGTGCATCCGTTCACGAGCGGAACACGAACTTGAGACCCGACCGAGACCCAGACGGCGTGACGCATCCGCCGAGATGGTCATTCCGTGACCTGCGTCACACTCGAAGCCCTGGCACATAAGCGGGGCTTGGCCATCGGTCTCAACGAGTGGTAGGTGACGGGCAATTCGGACGTAATGCGAAAAGAGCTTGCTCAGAGGCCGGTTGGGCGGTGTCCGCTTTGCCCGGTACGGCGTCAATAAGGAACGCCACTTCCCGAATTTGGGCGGCCCATTGAACAACTGTGGCGCACCACACGTTTCTTGAAGATATGGAGGAGCCCCTGATACCGGTTGGACTCATGCCCCACACCGCTCACATACCCAGCCACCGGAAACCCCGGCCTCGCAGCAGTTCCAAGCTCGCGATGCGTGCCGGAGTTGCCGGTGGCGTCCTCAGCACCCTGGCAGTGGGCGCTGCGGCCGGATCGGCGAACGCGTCCGAGCCCGTGACCCAGACGATCGAACTGCCCACGCTCACGGCCGACCTGTCCGCGACCGTGGCCGAGTCCGCGGCTGCCACCCAGCAGGCCGCGGCCGACTACGAGCTGCTGGCCGAGCGTGACGCGGCCGCCGCCAAGGCCGCCAAGCAGGCCAAGGCCGACCTCGCCCAGGCGAAGAAGAAGGCGGAGGCCAAGAAGAAGGCCGAGGCCGAGCGCAGGGCCGCCGCGGAGGCCGCCGCCTCGCGGTCCGCCGAGCGGACCACCCTGAACGCCTCCGCGCCCTCGAGCTCCGAGACCGATGTCCCGGCGCCGGCGAGCGGCAGCGTCGGTACGGTCATCAACTTCCTCAAGGCGCAGGTCGGCGACGCCTACGTCCTGGGCGCCACAGGCCCCAACGCATGGGACTGCTCCAGCCTGGTCCAGGCCGCGTTCAAGCAGGTCGGCGTGGACCTGCCGCGCGTCTCGCAGGACCAGTCGACGGTCGGGACCGACGTCCCGCTGTCCGACATCCAGGTCGGCGACATCCTGTACTGGGGCGGCAAGGGCTCCGCGTACCACACGGGTGTCTACATCGGCGGTGGCAAGTACCTGGACGCCGCGAACCCCAGCAAGGGCGTCGTCATCCAGGAGCTGTCGGGCTACCCGGCGAGCGGCGCGGTGCGCGTGCTCTGACCGGACCTGGGCGTCCGCCTCCCCGCCTCCGGTCGCTCCGGTCGCTCCGGTCGCTCAACGGTGAAGGGCCGCTTCCCCACAGGGGGAAGCGGCCCTCATTGCGCGTGGCGGTCACGCCTTGGGCGCCACCTTGCTCAGCCCGTTGATGATGCGGTCCATCGCGTCGCCGCCCGTCGGGTCGGTCAGGTTGGCGAGCATCTTCAGCGTGAACTTCATCAGCACCGGGTGTGTGAGTCCGCGCTGCGTCGCGATCTTCATGACCCTCGGGTTGCCGATGAGCTTCACGAAGGCGCGCCCGAGGTTGTAGTAGCCGCCGTAGGTCTCCTTGAGCACCTTCGGGTAGCGCTGGAGCGCGAGTTCCCGCTGGGCGGGGGTCGCGCGGGCGTGCGCCTGGACGATCACGTCGGCGGCGATCTGGCCGGACTCCATGGCGTACGCGATGCCCTCGCCGTTGAAGGGGTTCACCATGCCGCCCGCGTCGCCGACGAGCAACAGGCCCTTCGTGTAGTGCGGTTGACGGTTGAAGGCCATGGGCAGGGCGGCGCCGCGGATCGGGATCGTCATGTTGTCCGGGGTGTAGCCCCATTCCTCCGGCATCGACGCGCACCAGGCCTTCAGCACCTCGCGCCAGTCCAGCTCCTTGAAGGAGGAAGAGGTGTTGAGGACACCCAGGCCTACGTTCGAAGTGCCGTCGCCCATGCCGAAGATCCAGCCGTAGCCGGGCAGCAGCCGGTCCTCGCCCGGACCGCGCCGGTCCCACAGCTCAAGCCAGGACTCCAGGTAGTCGTCCTCGTGGCGCGGGGACGTGAAGTACGTACGCACCGCGACGCCCATCGGCCGGTCGTCGCGCCGGTGCAGCCCCATGGCCAGAGACAGCCGGGTCGAGTTGCCGTCGGCCGCCACGACCAGCGGGGCGTGAAAGGTGACCGCGCGCTTCTCCTTCGAGTCGGCGTCGCCGAGCTTCGCGTGCACGCCGGTGATGCGGCCCGTACGGTCGTCGACGATCGGGGCGCCCACATTGCAGCGCTCGTACAGCCGGGCGCCCGCCTTCTGCGCCTGCCGCGCCAGCTGCTCGTCGAAGTCGTCCCGCTTTCGTACGAGCCCGTAGTCGGGGTAGGCGGCGAGATCCGGCCAGTCCAGCTGGAGGCGGACACCGCCGCCGATGATGCGAAGCCCCTTGTTCCGGAGCCAGCCCGCCTCCTCGGAGATGTCGATGCCCATCGAGACGAGCTGCTTGGTCGCGCGGGGCGTCAGCCCGTCGCCGCAGACCTTTTCCCGCGGAAACGCGGTCTTCTCCAGCAGCAGGACATCGAGTCCGGCCTTCGCGAGGTAGTACGCGGTGGTGGAACCGGCTGGCCCGGCCCCGACGACGATCACATCGGCGGTGTGTTCGGAGAGGGGCTGGGGCTCGGTCACGGTGGGGTCTCCCCAAGACTCGAAATCAACGTGCCGACGGGCACTGGACATGGGCAGTCTATTCAGCGGTACTGATCACCCTGCTGAAGGGCCGCTCCATGAACCGACCTTCCCCCGTGGTACGACTGCGCGTCCCCACCGACGAGGACGCCTTCGCCTGGCACCGGATCTTCGACGACCCGGACGTGATGGAGTTCCACGGCGGAAAGCCGGCCGAGCTGTCCGTCTACGAGGAGCTGACCGCGCGGCAGCGCCGGCACGACGCCGAGCACGGCTTCTGCTTCTGGACCATGCTCGACGAGAAGGACGACGTCATCGGCTTCACGGGCGCCCAGCCGTGGCCGCACGCCTGGGGTCCGAAGGGCGAGATCGAGATCGGGTGGCGGCTCGGGCGGGTGTACTGGGGCAAGGGATACGTCACCGCTGCCGCGTGGAGCACGATCGACCGGCTGCGGGCGGCAAACGTCCCCAGCGTGGTGGCGATGGTCAACTCCCGTAACGAACGCTCCATCGCGGTGACCAGACGCCTGGGTATGACCCTGGTCGAGAGGTTCACCTCGCCGGCCTCGCAGCAGACGGGCCACTGCTACCGGCTGGACCTCTGAGACGGGCCACTGCCAGCGGCTGGACCTCTGCACGGGCGACGGCTCCCGGGACGGGCCCCGAGACCGGGTGACGCCAAGCAGGCCTGCCTCCGGGGCCGGGGGACGCCTTCCGGCGGCGCCCGGCTTCCGGCAGCGCGCGGCAGGGCTTACTCTTCCGGTACCGCTGGGGGTGACGTCTGTGCGCAAACCACCCGATGTGCGTGTACCGCGGCTCGTCGGCCTGATGGCCGTGGACGCGCGCGAGACGGCCGAGGCACGTGGCGTGATGCTCGCCGCGCCCGACCGGCCCGACTTCCATCTGACCGTCGTCGACTACGTCGTACGCCAGTACCCGCCGCCCGGCACCGTGGTGCCACCCGGTGCCTTCGTCACCGTGTGGTTCGACTTCGGTGAAGGAGAGGGCGGCGGAGGCGCGGGGGTGCGCGAGCCGCGGCTGCCACGACCGCCGTCCGGCGGGCTGCAGCGCGAACTCGACGCGCCGGGCGACCCGTTCGAGGTCCTGAGGTAGCCGGGTCCGTAGCGGTGGTGAAACAGGTCCCGCAACGGTCAGGCGGACTTGAAGCCCCGGTGCAGCGCCACGATCCCGCCGGTGAGATCGCGCCAGGCCACCTTCGACCAGCCGGCCTTGCGCAGGCGCTCGGCCAGTGCCGGCTGGTCGGGCCAGGCGCGGATGGACTCGGCGAGATAGACGTACGCGTCGGGGTTGGAGGACACCGCCCTCGCGACCGGCGGCAGCGCGCGCATCAGGTACTCCGTGTACACGGTACGGAAGGGCGCCCACGTGGGGTGCGAGAACTCGCAGATCACCACGCGCCCGCCCGGCCTGGTCACCCGGTACAGCTCGCGCAGGGCCGCGTCCGTGTCCTGGACGTTCCGCAGGCCGAAGGAGATCGTCACCGCGTCGAAGGTGTCGTCCTTGAAGGGCAGCCTCGTCGCGTCGCCCGCCGTCAGCGGCAGCCAGGGGTGGCGCTTCTTGCCGACCCGGAGCATCCCGAGGGAGAAGTCGCACGGCACGACATACGCCCCCGTCCGTACGAAGGGCAGGGACGAGGTGGCCGTGCCCGCCGCCAGGTCCAGCACCTTCTGCGCGGGCCGCGCGTCC
Organism: Streptomyces sp. NPDC006365; assembly: GCF_042870755.1. NCBI lineage: Bacteria > Bacillati > Actinomycetota > Actinomycetes > Kitasatosporales > Streptomycetaceae > Streptomyces > Streptomyces sp. NPDC006365. The sequence continues at coordinate 138,302 of NZ_JBIAHS010000012.1, read as the reverse complement.
ACCGCCTTCGCGACCTCCTTGCGCCACCGCCGGTCCTGGCCGAGCGACAGCACGTCGTTCGTCAGGTCGTACCGTTCCGCCACGTCGTCGAACATCGAGGCGACTTCGTGCGGCTGCTTGTTCAGGGAAGCGCGGGTCACGGGCCCATTGTGGCAGCCGAGAACAGAGCTGGGACGCCCGGCCTGCCCGGCCCGGGCGTGGATCGACGCCGAGCGCCCGAGAGCCCTCGACTCCGCGAGGAACCTGAGCACTCCCTGGGAGCGTCCGTCTTGTCATCGTGAAGACCGGCCGCTTGTGAGACGTTGCCCGTTCTCCGACGTACGTCACGAGAGATCCCGACGTACGTCACAAGAGAGGTGGATGTGCAATGAGGAGTCTCCTGAAACCGGCTGCCGGGCTTGTCTTCGCGACGGCGCTGACCTGTACGGGCTGCTCCTCGGAACCGTCACCCCCACAGGCGGCCCCCACACTTCCCAGAACGCCCGCCCCCTCCACGGAGGCCTCGCAGGAGACGCCGTCACGGTCACCGTCGGAGACGCCCTTACCGAATGCCGCGTTTGTCCCGTACATCAGCGCCACCGCGGCCTCCGACAACGAATCTGCGGGCTCCCCGTCGGCCTTCAACCTGGCCTTCGTGATCGCGGGCCGCGGCGGCTGCACGCCGACGTGGGGCGAGTACGGCATCGGCAACTCGACGGTGAAGTCCAGGATCTCGGCGCTGAAGTCGTCCGGTGGCAGCGTGCGGGTCTCCTTCGGCGGAGCCTCCGGCAAGGAGCTCGCCACGACCTGCAAGAGCGTCTCCAAGCTGGCCAGCGCCTACGCGACCGCGCTCGACGCGGCCGGTGCGACAGAGGCCGACTTCGACATCGAGGGCGACCCGTTGGGCGACTCCAAGTCGGTGGCCGTGCGTTCCAAGGCCATCGCCCTGCTCCAGAAGCAGCGCCCCGAGGTCCGGGTGTCCTTCACGCTGCCGGTGATGCCGCACGGCCTCAACAAGGACAGCCGGGCCCTGCTGAAGTCCGCCAACAGCAACGGCGTACAGGTCTCCACGGTCAACATCATGACGATGAACTACGGCAGTTCGTTCGACGGCGACATGGGCACCTACGCGATCAAGGCGGCCAAGGCGACCCACGGCCAGCTGAAGAAAATCTTCGGCCTCTCGTCCGAGGAGGCCTGGAACGGCCTCGCGCTCACCTCGATGATCGGCGTCAACGACGTCGACAACGAGACGTTCACGTTGTCCGACGCGGCCCAGGTCCGGTCGTTCGCCGAGGAGAAGGACGTTGCGTGGGTGTCGATGTGGGCGGCGGCCCGTGACCGGCAGTGCGCGCGCGGCAAGGCGAAGGCGAACGTCGCGCAGACCGACTGCAGCGGGATCAAGCAGCGTTCGGGCGCGTTCGCGGAGGCGTTCTCGGGCTGACCGCTATCTGCGCCGGTGCACCAGCCGCCCCGCGCAGACGGTCGCGACACACGCGCCGGTCTCGTCGAAGACGGCGAGGTCGGCGCGCCCGGTCCGGAGGACCGCGGGCCGTCGCGCCGCGCGCGCGAGGACGACCACGTCGTTGCGCTCGGCGGCGGCCCGGAGTTCGGGCGTGTCGGCGTACTCCTCCAGAACCGTCACCGCCCCGAGCTTCAGCACCGCGTGCAACCGTTCCCGAGGCGTAGGCGCCTCGGGCAGCGGCCCCTCGTGGACCAGGGCGGGCCCGAGAACCCCGGGCCACCGCCGTACGCGAGCGCCCGGGAAGCGTTCCTGGAGGTCCGCGAGCGGACCCGTCGCCGCGACCCGTACCCCTTCCACCACGACGGCTCCGTCCTTGACCGGAGCGGGGTCGTCCCAGGTGTGGCGGAACTCGTCCGCGGCGTGAATCGTCAGCACAGGAAAGCTAGTTGGAGGCGAGGAGCTTCAACTCGGGATGAGCCGTCCCGCCCGCGATCGCCGTGGACGAGATATGCGACTGGACCCGCTCGTCGACGGGATCGTTCGCCGGGTCGTCATGCACGACGATGTGCTCGTACGTGGTCGTCCGCTGCGCCGGCACCCGCCCGGCCTTACGGATCAGGTCGATGATCTCCAGCCGGTTGGAGCGATGCTTGGCGCCGGCCGACGAGACGACGTTCTCCTCCAGCATGATCGAACCGAGGTCGTCCGCCCCGTAGTGCAGCGACAGCTGGCCGACCTCCTTGCCGGTGGTGAGCCACGACCCCTGGATATGGGCGATGTTGTCCATGAACAGCCGCGCGATGGCGATCATGCGCAGATACTCGAAGATCGTCGCCTGCGTACGACCCTTGAGGTGGTTGTTCTCGGGCTGGTACGTGTACGGGATGAAGGCCCGGAAGCCGCCCGTCCGGTCCTGTACGTCACGGATCATCCGCAGATGCTCGATGCGCTCGGCGTTGGTCTCGCCCGTACCCATGAGCATGGTGGACGTGGACTCCACACCGAGGTTGTGGGCGGCCTCCATGATCTCCAGCCAGCGCTCACCGCTCTCCTTCAGCGGGGCGATCGCCTTGCGGGGCCGCTCCGGCAGCAGCTCGGCACCGGCGCCGGCGAAGGAGTCGAGCCCGGCGGCGTGAATCCGCTGGATCGCCTCCTCGACGCCGACCTTGGAGATACGGGCCATATGCTCGACTTCCGACGCCCCCAGGGAGTGGATGACGAGCTGCGGGTACGCGGCCTTGATGGCGGCGAAGTGCTTCTCGTAGTACTCGACGCCGTAGTCCGGGTGATGCCCGCCCTGGAACATGATCTGCGTACCGCCGAGCTCGACGGTCTCCGCACACCGCCGCAGGATGTCGTCCAGATCGCGCGTCCAGCCCTTGTCGGTGGCCTTCGGCGGCGCGTAGAAGGCACAGAACTTGCAGGCCGTGACGCATACGTTCGTGTAGTTGATGTTGCGCTCGATGATGTACGTCGCGATGTGCTCCGTACCCGCGTACCGGCGACGGCGTACGGCATCGGCGGCGGCGCCCAGCGCGTGCAGCGGGGCGTCCCGGTAGAGGTCGAGCGCCTCCTCCGGGGTGATCCGCCCACCCTCGGCGGCACGGTCGAGGACGGACTGAAGGTCGGCCTTAGCGGTCACCGGGGCGGTCCCTTTCCTCAGGGTGTGGACGGACTGATCCAGCGTACGCCAGCCCTTTGGGGCGGCTCGCGTCAGGCCGCGAACGCCCCGATGAGGGTGCCGACGAAGGCGCCGGAGATGAGGAAGGGCCCGTACGGCACCGCGGTCTTGCGCCCGCCCCTGCGCATAACGACGAGCCCGGCCGCGTAGAACCCCGCCAGAAAGAACCCGGCGAACGCACCGAGCATCAGCACCCCCCACCCGTACCAGCCAAGGACGGCACCCAGCCAGAGCCCGACCTTCACATCCCCGAAGGCCACCCAGTTCGGATTGATGAGAAAACAGACGAAGAACCACCCGGCGTACGCAAGCCCGCCGAGCAACGCGCCGGTCCAGTCACCGTTGTTCTCCGGCACCAGCGCCACGATCCCCAGCAGCCCGGGCACGGCGACAGCCAGGGGCAGATTCACGACGTCGGGCAGCCGGTGCACCGAGAAGTCCACCAGGGTCAGCAGCACCCCAAAGGGCGCAACCAACAGCCATACCCCCAGCTCGGGCCGAGTACCGGCAGCGGCGGCAAGAGCGGCACACACCAGCGCGGTGACGACGACAACGAGCGGCGTACCGGGCCCATACGCCCGTCCCGCACACCGAGCCCACCCCACCCAGCCGCTGATGGCATGCCCATCCGGGCACTGAGCCCGCCACTCCTCCTCGGGCTCGACGGAGAGCCGATAGGCAGCACGGGGCACGAGCATCCCGGCAAGCCCGCCCCAGAGGGCGGCACCGAGGATCAACGCGAGTTCCACGAAGGGCTCCTAGCCGCCGCCACCGCTGTGGGCAATCGTTCCGCTACCACTGTGGGCTGTGCCCGGAGCACCGGGCAACTTGTCACCCAACGGCCGCAACACCACTCCGCCAGGAGGGCAGCAATTCATCCAACAGGGCCTCGGTCCGCGGCGGCAGCCCCCGCGCCCCACTCCGCGAAACCAGATCCGCCGCAAGCCTCTGAAGCCGCGTTTCGTCACCGGTGGCATGCGTGGCCCGAAGCAACTCATGCCACAACCGCTCGTCGCCCGGCGCGGAGCCAAGCGCCGCGTTCAGCGCCTCGATGGCCTTTCCAGCCCGCCCCTTCTCCAAGTGGAACGCGGACAACGCAAGCCCGATGTCCGCGACGAGCAGCGGCAGTTGCGCATCGATGATCTCGTGCGTAAGCCACCCGTACCGCCCCGCAGGCCGCTCCGCCAGCAAGGGCCCCCGCACCAACACCAACGCATCGGTCAGCAACCGCCCCCGCACCGCCCGGCTGTCGACCCCGCGCCCCTGAGTCGCCTCGTGATACAGCGACCGCAGCACATCCAGGTCGGACACAACCGACTTGGCCAGCTTGAGCCGCCCCGTCGAGTCGGTGCCAAGTCGCGGCGTACCGTCCGGATCATTGCCCAGCCAGGCCCGCAACCGCTCGACCAGCGCGTCCCGCACATCCTCGGTGACCCCGCGGGGCCACAGCGCGGACGACAGCACCCGAGGATGCACACCCTCCCGGTGCAGCAGCAGCAACGCCAACGCCTCGTGCAGCAGCGGACTGCGCTCACCGTCCGGCGTATCGAGGCCGATGATCTCGTAGGGCCCGACAAGCCGCGCATACACCGCCGGCCGTCCCTGCTCGCTGATGTCGACGAGGAACGGCGGATCGGCGGCCGGACCGTTCGGCTCGCGCTCGGGATCCGCCTCGACGAACAGCTCGACGACGGCGCGCTGTTGGGCCACGGGCAGCAACTGGGCGTCGAGTTCGAGCCCGAGGAGCGGTGCGAGCAGCTTGCCCTCGCCGGTGATCTCCATCTCCCAGGCGGCACCGGGCAGATCCCCCGACTCCGTACCGACGAGATAGCCGATGCCCAACCGGCTGGCGTCGGAGGCGAGTTCGGCAAGCTTGATCGCGTCCTCGGCAGACGGTTCGGCGGCGAGGAGTACGAGGTGCGGAGCCCAACGAGTGTGCTGCGCGGGCCCCGTACGCCCCGTGAGGACGGAGTCGTGACCGGCGGCGCCGAGCGCCCCGCGTCGCTGCCTGGTCTCCGCCTCCATGGTCTCGACGAGCGCCTCGATGTCGTCGAGGTGGCGCAGCCGGTTGGGCGCGAGGGGGGTGAGGTCCTGGCCGAAGCCGACGAGCGTGATCGTCATGCGGTCGGACCAGCCGTTGGTCGCCAACTCGGCGGCCACGGAGGCGAACACGCCCGCCCGGTCCTCCTGGCTGCCGCTCAGCGAGACGATGCCGGGCACGGATTCCAGGTTGAGCAGCAGCCGCGAGTCGTCCATCGTGCCGAGGCTGACGAGCCCGGGGTACGGGGCCGCCGTGTCGAGGTCCTCGTACCGCTCGGCGTCGGCCCGCGCCAGCATCCAGAACGTCTGGTCCTGCCCGAGCTGCCACGGCACCGGCGGCCTTCCGGCGGGCTGTGCCAGCTGCAGGTGCAAATCACCGTTGCTCATCCAGGCCGCGTACACGGTCGGCAACGGCCGCGACTCCTCCGCGAGCGCGGCGGCCAGCCCGCGCAGCGACCGGTCGAGAAGTCGTACGCCCTCGGGGTCGGCCCCCACGAGCAACGCGTCCTGCACATCGGCGGCCGTACCGGTGGGCGTCGGCGGCTCCATCATGCCGCGTCGCCCGCCGACGGCACCGAGGGCCGACTGCCACAGGGCCTGACGGCGTCGGCGCCCCAGCGCCCCGAGGAGCCCTGCGGCGAGAAGGGGCGCACCGAGGAGGGCCTGCGGCAGCCCGAAGCCACCGTCGTCGGCGGCGGAGGTGGCGTGCTCCTGCTGGCCTTGCTGACCTTGGCTTTGCTGACCCTGGTCAGCGCCGGGCCGCTGCTCGGGAACGGTGATCCGAGCGGTGTCATGATCAACGGCCCCGCTGCCAGTGCCACTGCCGCTATCGCCTTGCTGTCCACTCCCCCGCTGTTCCGCGCTCCCGGTATTGGAGTAGTCGGAGATCTGCTGCTGGACCTCCTTCGACACCTCCGGGGCCTCGTCGGGCATCTCGACGAGGTCGCCGCCGCGGGCGTCGCCGGGCATCTCCAGGATCCAGCCGGGCCGGATGAGACTGGCCTCGGAGAGCCTCGAACCGTCGGGCTGCGCACGGTCCTTGTTGAGCTGGTAGATCTCCTTGTACCGCCGCCCGTCCCCGAGGTGCCGCTCGGCGACCTCCCAGAGGGAGTCGTGATGGCGCCCCTCCGGCGGCTGGATCCGGTAGTACTTCGTGTCACCGCTGTCGGCGGTGCTCCCGCTCTCGGCGGCGTGCGCGGCGTTCGCGGCCTGCTCGGCCACCGCGGCGGCGGCACTGGAGGCGGCCTGCTCCTGCTGCCCCAGCAGGCCGGCGGGCGTCTGCTGCGCGGCGGCGACGGTCGGCCGCTGGTTCTCCTGCAACTGCTGTCCCAGCTGCGAGAGTCCGGGCGCAAAACTGGCCGCGGTCGCGCCGACCAGCAACAACGCGGCGACGAGCTGCCGCGCGAGCAACTGGCTCGGCCCGGCACCGGGCACCCGGTTGGGCACCCCGACGCCGGACAGCGCGGCCTTCATCTCCACGAGTACGCAGGCGGTGAACTGGGCCCAGGCAAACCAGACGAGAACGGTCAGCACATTCAAAAACGTGCCGGCCGTGATCTCCTGCTGAAGCCAGTCCAGACTCGGCGTCCCGCTCGGCAGCGGCCACCCCATCTGCGTGGCCAGCGCCCCCGGCACCCCCACCAGCAGAACAATCAGGGCGATAAATGCGAAGAACGCCTTGATGAAATCCCCGAACGTACGCCGCCGCCGAGGCAAAGGCTGCGGCGTCCGATTCCTCGGACCCGGCGAACTGCCCGTCGAACTGGAAGTGGTGCGTCGCGCCATGGCGGGTGTCCTGGTGTCGTGTGTGAGGGGATGGGGATCAGGGGTGAACTGAGCCTACCGGGGCTCCAAAGGGGTGCGCTGCCCCCTCCATCAGGGCAGCAATGAAGTGGATCTCGCCATGCCCGCGATGTGACCAACTTGGTCGCGAAAGATCCCAGTTCGTGCAAACACGCTGCGACACATGAGTCGCTCTCCGTAGGATGAGTGTCGTGAAGGCTGACATGGGACGCCGCTACCGGTCGTACCCCACCGCGGATCAGTTGAAGGTTCTGACCAGCTGGGGCCACACCTGTCGCGCCCTGTGGAACATGGACGCTTGAGCAGCGGATATACCTGTGGGAGCAGCGTCGGATCACACTGTGGGCCAGCAAGCAGTGCAAACGACTGACCTTGGGTCGGGCAGAGCTGCCATGGTTGTCCGAGCTGCCCGCCCAAGTCGCTCAGCAGGTCTTGCGGCACCTGGATCGGGCGTACGAAAACTTCTTCAATCCGCATCATCCGGCAGCTTTCCCGCAACGGAAGAAGCGTGCACACCGCATATCGGTTCCCCTGCCCGGACAGACGGTGGGAGTGCGCAAAATCAACCGGCATTGGGCCGAAGTGCGCCTGCCCAAACTGGGCTGGGTGCGTTTCCGGCTCTCGCGAGCGCTGGGAGGCACGATCCGCAACGCCACGGTCAGCCGTGATGGGAGCGGCTGGCACGTCTCCTTCGGCGTCGCCACGGGCGTCACACCGCAAGCGCCCAACAAGAAGCCCGGACGCGGCGTGGACTTCGGGGTGACCGCATCGGCGTACGTGTCCACCGAGACCACTCCCCGCACCAAAGCCGCCAGGCCTGACGGCACACGAGCGACAGCGGTTGCGAGCACCCCGCCTCGATCCACCTGCGCGAAAGCGACACCCTCACCACCCAGCTGAGGACTGCCCCCACCGCCCTCGCCCATCTCCTCCGCTCCATGGTTCCGGAGCTCTCGCCAAGCCGCCGCCGTAACCGCAACGAGCCCCTCAAACGAGCGAAGCCTGAACACTTCCCTGGAAAGTGTTCAGGCTTTTCGCGGACTGGTCCACGCGATCCGGGGCCCGACCCCGCGACCCACGCTTCGTCAGCGGTCAGTGAGCGCCGGCGTGGACGCTGACGCCCCCCGCGACTCCCTCGGCCGAGGCCGCGCCAAAGACGTCGGCGCAGACGTCGAGGGATCCGGCCTGGAGAAAGCCACCGCCGGACATGCCGCCCGCGAGACCACCGCCCGCGAGACCACCGGACACGCCGCCCGCGAGACCGCCGGACACGCTGTCCAAGCCGGCGTCGGAGATCTCGGCGGTTTCAACCTGGGGGGTGAAGTTCATGACGCGCGTTTCCCTTCGAAGGTGAATTTCCCAATGGCGGAGTTCGCCCGATTCCCAAAACCGGGAGCCATTACCGGCAACTCACGCCGTGCGCAGGATCAAAGCACGCCCACGAAGACACGGCCAGCCGCTCCCCGCCCCAGCGAGACGCATTCCGATGCCCGACTTCACACCCGTGACGACCAACTCACCGAATACTCCAACTTCTTCACACACCCGTTCACGCCGCTGCACGCACAACAGTTGCCACCAGGTTTCCAAGCCGGACATCCGACCGCCAAAGCCTCATGCCGCAAAACAGGTGTGACAGATATTCAGGTTCCGCATGACCTCGCGGTGAATGCTGTGCAGGTTTCCGAGATCTTCCGCCGCTGCTCGACGCAACACATGCGTCGGCGCCGGCAAGCCCCGCCTGTCAGAGGGATGCGGTACTTTCACACCTGCGTTCTGATGGGTCCGTAGGCGGCAGACACCATAGGGGGACGAAGACATGGCCAAGCCCGACCTCGCGCTTCCGCTCAGCGAGCTGGAGGACTACGGGACCCGGCTGCGTGACATCAAGCGGCGCATGAACCACACCAAGAAGCTCTTCGAGTCCTACCGGGACGACGTGGGCGACGGTGGCGTCTACGACAAGCTCGAGGAGTTCGAGTCCAACTGGGAGGACGGCCGCGAGGACATCAACCAGCAGCTCGACGCGCTGGCCGACATGTCCGACGCCGTCGTACGCGAGTTCAAGAAGCTCGACGACGACCTGGCGAAGCAGGTCCGGGATGGTGTGAAGACGAAGGAGAAGGACGGGGGCGGAAAGGGCGGCGGCGACAAGTAGACCGCCCCCTCAGGCACCGCACGCGACCTCCCTGGAATGGCCACCTGTCACTTCCGTACCATGGCCAGTTCATGCCAACGGGGAGGGACGCACCCATGCAGGACCTGGCGCCGGACGACGCCCGCGAGATAGCCGGTTACCGACTTCAGGCGCGCTTGGGCGAAGGCGGCATGGGCGTGGTGTACCTGTCGCACACGCGGGGTGGGCAGCCGGTGGCACTGAAGGTCGTCAGGCGGGAGTACGCGCAGGACCCGGAGTTCCGGCGGCGCTTCACCCAGGAGGTCACCTCCGCCCGCCGGGTGCAGGGCCCCTACACCGCGCCGGTGCTGGACAGTTACACCGACGGCCCCGCGCCCTGGCTGGCCGTCGGTTACGTACCCGGGCCCTCCCTTTCCTCCGCCGTGTACGAGCACGGGGTGCTGCCGCTGCGTACGGTGTTGCAGTTGACCGCGGGCATCGCCGAGGCCCTCCAGACCATCCACGCGGCCGGGGTCATCCACCGCGACCTCAAGCCCTCCAACGTCCTGCTGGCCTCCGACGGACCGCGCGTCATCGACTTCGGTATCGCCCGCGCAGCCGACACCACCGCCCTGACAGGCACGGACGTACGACTCGGCACGCCCGCCTACATGGCGCCCGAGCAGGCCATGGGCGGCGAGGTCACCCCTGCCCTGGACCTCTTCGCGCTCGGCCTGGTCATGTACTTCGCGGCAACCGGCCGCCATCCGTTCGGCGACGGCGCTTCGCAGGCGCTGCTCTACCGAATCGTCTCCAACGAGCCCGATCTGAGCGCCTGTCCCGAGGAACTGCGCGGCATCGTCGCCGCCTGTCTCGCCAAGGATCCTGCTGCCAGGCCGACACCGGCGCAGCTCATCGAGGCCTGTAACACCCTTGCCGGTACAGGGGGGTTGGTGCGTCACGAGGGCTGGTGGCTGCCTCCGGCCGTCGCGCAGCAGATCGCGCAGCAGGAGCAGACGATGCGCCTGCACTCAGCTCCCGCCGCCCCCGCCCCGGCCCCCGTCGCACCGCAGGCGTATCCGGTACCCACGCAGCCCGGGCTCGCACCGGATGCCGCCTTCGCGGCTGCGGCCCCGACGCGCCCCGCGCACTCTCCGGCCGAGGGCTTCATGGCCGCCGCGCCCACCGCACCGTCCTATGCTCCGCCCTCCGCACCCTCGTCCACCGCGTCGGCTCCGGCCGCCAAGCGGCGTCGTACGCCGCTGATCGCGGCGCTCGCTGTCGCGGGTGTACTGGCGGTCAGCGGTGGTTCCGTCGCCGCGTACCAGCTGATGGCGGACGACAGCGGCGAGGGCGGCAGCACGGCGTCCGGCGACTCCAAGTCCGGTTCCGAGGTGGCCGACGGCTCCGGCAGCGGTGACACCGGGGCGAGCGCGGAAGCCGACGCACCGGCAGGCGAGGAGGCGCCGAAGACGGAGGCGGGGTGGCAGGTCAGCGCGCAGAACAAGGGCCTGGTGCTTCGGGCTCCCAAGTTCATCGCCACCGCCGAGGACATCGGCTCCGGCACGATGTGCCGCCCCTCCGATGTGACCACGCTCGACATCAATGACCTCAAGATCGAGACCAACCAGGGCTTCCTGCCTGATTCCGGTGGCTGGCTCACCTACACCGCCTGCCCGGACCCGATCAAGACGAACGGCGTGCGCCTGGCCGACGACGGCGGTTCCTTCAGCACCACGACCGAACCCCGCCCCACCCCCACCGCGTGCCGCGACGCCGCCCAAGAGGCCGCGCTCCCGAATCCGATCCCCCTGAGCAAGATCAGGGACGACTCACTTCTCAAGGCCGACACCGGCATCTGCATCGAGTCGAGTGAGGGCGCCGTCACCCACCTGTGGATCTCCAAGGTCAACAAGGAGACGGCGGAGAACGACAATCTCCGTACGTACGTGCTCACGGCCACCCAGTGGAAGCCGGAGTGACACGTCCAAACCGGCCTCAGCCGACCTCGTTCTCCGCCACCGCCCGGCCGTGGACGACCACGTCTCCCCCGAAGAACATGCCGGTGAAGACCGGGGAGTACGTGAGCTGGACCTCGACCTCCACCGCATCCGCGTTCGCGGCCACGCAGTGCGTGGCGCCGATGTCCGCGCCGGACATGTCCATCTCGTTGGCGAAAGCCTTCACGCGGGCGTTGCAGTTCTCGAAGAGGATGGGAGCGGGGCCGGCCTCGTTGTCGTAGAGGGCATCGAGGTCGATGTCCTGGGCGGCGTAGCGGGCGGCCTGTTCTGCGATGTCGGCGGCACGTTCCCGCTTGGAGATCGACAGACCGCCGTCAATGACGAAGGCCGACAGGGACAGGAAAACGAGCGCGAAGATGATGACCGCGCCCGCGCCCGAGCCCCGGTCGTCCACACGGGCCCGGCGAGCCGACACCCATCCGCGTACAGCAGAGCGCAGCGTCACGCCGTCCTCCGGAACGGGTCGAGAGGCGAGCTGAAGCTGGCCGTCAGCGTCGTGGGGATATCGAGGCCGATCATGTCGAGGCCGCGTACCTCACAGCTCACCTCGACCGTGAAGATCGTGTCGGGCTCGAAGCCCTGGCTGGTCTGGTTCACCGTCACCGGGCCCGAGCAGACGTCATCGAGATTCGCCTCCGCGGCCTTCTCTGCCTCCGCCATCGCCGTGGCGTGGTCCTTCTGGATCGAACCCGCTCGCGCCGCATCCCTCGCCGCCCCGTCCAAGGCGCCCCGCCCGTCCACCAGTTGCCCGAAAGCCACCAGGATGAGGATGAACAGGATCATCACGGGAGCGAGGATCACCACCTCGATCGTGGACAGCCCATGGTCCCGGTCCCGGGAAGCCAGGACCCGCACCCGAGCCCGTACAAAAGCGAGCATGCCGAAAGAGCGCACCTAGTCCACGTCCTCCACGAACCGCTCCACCGGCCCCGACGACTCCGCATGCACCGTCAGATCAAGCCCGGGAAAGACCGTCGGCACCCGGGCCGTGATCTCCACGCCCACCGTGTTCTCCTCCGGCTGGAGCATCGTCACGTCAGGGGCGAGGACCAACTGCGGCCCCAGCTGCGCGATATAGCTGTCGACCACGTCCTGCGCCTCGCCCCGCCAGGCGCCCGGCTGTTCGTCGGCCGTCGCACGCGCCTTCCGCGCGCCCGCCTGCGCCGCCGCCTGGGCCACATGATCGGCGAAGAAATACAGCGCGAACTGCACCGTCGCGAAGATCATGAAGAAGAGTACGGGCGTGAGCAGCACGAACTCGATCGCGGTCATGCCGGAGTCGCCGCGGGTGGAGGCGGCCTCCACCCGGCGGCGTACCCAGCGTCGTACGCTCACCAGCAACCCCGTATGAGAGAAGGAGAATTCAGCAGGTCTTGCCTGCGTCCGCGCCCTCGATGCAGTCGCTCACCTTGTCCGCGCCGCCCCTCAGCGCCTCGTTGATGATCGCCGCGACGACACCCACGATCGCCACAACCACCGCCGAAATAATGACCCACTCCACCGCGGAGGCACCCCGGTCGAGCTCCCCGGAGCGGGCGCGCTGCACCCGGCCCTGGAGGAAGGTGATCAGGAAGTCCACCCCCGGGATCCCGGTGCTGAAGTTCCGTCCGTTCATGGTGAGTTGTCCTCTCAGTGATCTCGAAAGTAGTAGTCGGCGTCAGACTTGGAACACACGCATCGCGGCGGGAAAGATCAGGAACACCAGGAACCCGGCGCACAGCAGCAACTGCGCCACAAGCATCGACTGCGACTTCTCCCCCGCACTGCCCTCGATATCGGCGAGTTCGCGGTGCCGCATCGTCTCGGCACGCGAGGCGAGCGACTCGCGGACCTTCGCGCCGTCGTCCGCGACGAGCGCCAACGACGCCGAGAGGTCCTTGAGTTCCTCGACGCCCAACTCCTCACCGAGCGAACCGAGCGCCTGCCACTGGCTGATGCCGGTGATCCGCGCGTCGGCCAGCGCGTTACGGATCCGCTGGGTCGCCCAGCCGTCGGAGATCTCGGCGGCTGCCATGAGGGCCTCCGGGAGACCACGGCCACCCGCCAGGCTCATCGACACCAGGTCCAGGTAAGCGCCGATCACGCGCCGCAGGTCACGCCGTTTGTCGGCGGCGTCCCGCCGCACTTCCAGATCCGGCAGGAAGAAGAAGAGAACCGCGAAGAGCAATGCCAGCCAGACCGGGATGATCGGGCTGCGGCCCACTCCCAACGTCCACACCACGGCGAACAGGAGCGGCCCGAAGAACAGCCCCGCGGCCCCCAGCAGGACCTTCGTGGCGAGGAACTTCTCCCAACTCCGGTCCAGGACCGCAAGATCCGCCCGAAGCGACCGCTGCTCCCAGCCCTGCTGCATATAGAACTCGGCGACGCGCTGGCCCACACCGGCCCGTAGGCTGCCCAGCCGCCCCGCGTCGGCGGTGCGGTGCGAGGACTCGTACGCCGCGCCCCGCGCCCGCATCGCGTCGATGCGCGCGACTTGGGAGACCGCGCTGCGCTTCGACGGCATGAGGGCCCGTACGAGGGCGTAGACGCCCAGGCCCAGAACGGCGCCGATCACGAGCGGCATGGTCAGGTCCATTAGCGGCGTACCCCCTCTTCGGACGGAGTCGACGCCTGGGCCGGCCCTGACGGCTGCGACTGCGACTGCGCCGGCATTCGGGGACGTACGAACTGGACCGCCGCCTCGTCCCGCACCAGGAACCGCTCCGGCGTCTCGATGGTCGACAGCTTGCGCAGCCACCAGAAGCCGAGCGCGAACAGGCCGCAGACGCAGGCGAGTACGAGCTGTCCGACCGCCGTGCCGTACGGCTCGACGAAGTCGCGGTTGAAGATGGACAGGCCGAGCACGAAGGAGATCGAGACGGCGACAACGATCTGTACTGACCGGCGAGTTGATGCCCGCTGCGCCATGACGCGCTGCCGCATGTCGACCTCCTCGCGCGCCGACTTGGCGAGCGCGCCGAGGACTTGGCGCAGTCCCGGGCCGCGCAGCCGCGCGTTGAGGATGAGCGCGGCGACGATGATGTCGGCGGAGGCGTCGTTGATCTCGTCGGCAAGGTGCTGCAGGGCCTCGGGCAGCGGCGTACGGGAGCGGAGCCGGTCGACGAGGGCGTCGAGGTGCGGGCGCAGTACGGGGGCGGACGCTCGCGCGGACGCCGGGATGGCCTGCTCCAGGCCGACCGCGCCCGCGATCGTGTCACGCAGCGACTCGGTCCAGGACGCGAGCGCTTCTACGCGGCGCATGGCGGCCTTCTCCTCGGAGGCGCCGCCGAAGAGCTTGTCCCAGAAGAAGACGAGTACGGCGGCGGCGATACCGGCCACCGCCCAGCGGGTGAGCAGCAGGACGACGATTCCGGCGCCGGCCGCGATCGAACCGCGCTGCCCGGCGAACCGGATGAGCTCCCCGGCCCGTTCGCCGGACTTCTGCTTCTCGTGTTCGGGCTTGGCGGGCAGTCCCCGGACCGCGACGGCGAACAGCGCGAGTCCGCCGCCGACGGCGACGCCGCACGCCAGCGCGTACAGCACCGTCGTGGAGAAGAGCCCGCCCATGGAGCCGAGCGAGCCGAGCGCGGCAAGCTGCACAGTCGCCCCCGTCATCTCCGTCATCTCCGCCGTCGCCGTCATCTCCGTCATCCCCATCAGCCCCAGTTCCCGGCGGGCCCGCGATAGCCGTACGCGACGAGGTCGTCGAGGCAGGACAGAGGCGCATGCGGTACGACCCTGCCGTCGGCCGTCTCGGCGAACACCTCGCTGGACAGGACGCGTCCGTCGACGCCGTTGACCTCACGGATCGAGGTGACCATGCGCTGAAGTCGGCCGCCCGTCTGGTAGTTGTTGCGCCGCTGGATGAACACGACGAAGTTCACGGCGCCCGCCACGAGCATCTGGCTGGCCTCGATGGGCAGCCGCTCGTTGGCCTGGAGCGCGTACGTCGAAATACGGTTGAAGACCTCGCTGGAGCTGTTCGCGTGGATCGTGGACAGCGAGCCGTCGTTGCCCTGCGACATCGCGTTCAGCATGGTGACGATCTCGTCGCCGAGGACCTCACCGACGATGACGCGGGAGGGGTTCATACGCAGCGACCGGCGCACCAGCTCGGCCATCGAAATCGCGCCCTGGCCCTCGGAGTTGGGCAGGCGCTCCTCGAACGCGACCACGTTCGGGTGCAGGTCGGGGAATTGGTCGAGGCCGAGCTCCAGGGCGCGCTCGACGGTGATGAGGCGCTCGTGCGGCGGGATTTCATTGGCGAGCGCGCGAAGCAGGGTCGTCTTACCGGCGTTGGTGGCGCCCGCGATCATGATGTTCTTGCGGGCCCGGACGGCGCAGGCGAGGAAGTGCCCGATCTCGGGCGTGAGCGTGCCGTTGCCGACGAGGTCCGACATGAAGACCTTGCCCATGCGGGCGCGACGGATGGACAGGGCCGGGCGCCGGGTGACGTCCATGACGGCGGACAGTCGCGAACCGTCCGGCAGCCGCAGGTCGAGCTGCGGGTTCGCGGAGTCGAAGGGCCGGGAGGAGAGTCCGGAGTACGCACCAAGGATCTGGATGAGTTCGATGAGCTCTTCGTCGTTCTCGGCGACGGGATCGCCCTTGACCTCCTCGCCGTTCGCGTATCCGACGAAGACCTGGTCGTACCCGTTGATGTCGATGTTCTCGACCTCGGGATTGTCGAGCAGGGGCTGGAGCCGGCCGACTCCGAAGAGAGCGGCGTGCACGGCGGCCGCGTACTGCTCCTCGGTCTCGGCATCCAGCGGTGTACGACCGGAGTTGATCTCCGTACGGGCGTACTCCTCGAGGATCTGGGCGATGACCGCGCGGGCGTACTGCCGCTCGTCCTCGCTGGACATCGGCGTGACGCCGGAGACCTGGTCCAGGCGGCGCTGCTCGGCGATGCGGTCGCCGGCCTCCTGCCGGAACCGCTTGACCAACTGGTGGTCGACAGCGGTCATCGGCCGGCCCCCGCCGTGGGCGTGGCCCAGGCCGCCCCGAACTGCTGGTAGAGGTCCGCGGTGACCTTGCGCGCCGAGCGGATGAGCAGCGACTTGTCGAGCCGGCCGCGCTTGCGTCCGGCCAACTGGTCTGCGCCGGACGGGTCGTCGGCGAGCGTGCCCACGACGCGGGCGCCCGTCTGCGCGGCCACCAGCATGTCGTTGACCTGGTGGACGAGCTTGGCGGAGTCGCCCGGGTCGGCGATGAGGATGACGCCGATGAGCGGGGTCGCAAGAGAGGCGGCGCCGCGGGAGCCGCCGTGCAGCTTGGCGGTGAGGGCGGCGGCCCGGTCGCGTACGCGCGCGATGGACTCCGGCTCCGTACGGGAGATGAGGAGGACGAGGGCCGCCTGCGAGAACATCTCGACGGCGGGCGTGTCCCCCGCGACCCGGCCGCAGTCGGCGACGACGTCGGCGGGCGCGTTCGGCGAGTCGGCGAGGTGGGCGAACGCCCGGCCGAGGGTCGGCCACAGTCCGGCGAGCCCGGCGGCCTGCTCGGCGTTCCCGAGCCCGACCAGCACCTCGAGTCCACCGCTCAACGGCTGTACGTGGTCCCACAGTTGATCCGGTACGAGTCCCCGGCGCGCGGTGGCGGCAATGGACAGCATGCCGGTGTTGGGGTTCAGGGGACCACCGTGCGCGGCGGCACTGCGGTACACGAGGTCACCGCCGGCCGGATCGGTCTCCGCCAGCAGAACCCGGCGGGGCCAGACCGCGGCGAGAGCGACGGCGGCCGTGGTGACGCCGGGTGACCCCTTGTCGGCGGCGAGAGCGATGAGCGCCATGTCTCTTCTTGTCTCTCTCGCCCTTAGTCGCCGGGTACGAGGGCGACGGCGACCTGGCCCGCGGCGGCGGCCTGGGTGAGGGCGGGCACGTCGTCCTGGTCGACGAGCACCGTGATGGCGAGGTTGCCGGTGCTGATGGTGGCGTCGTCGCCGCTGCTCCGGGTGTTCACGCGCGCGTTGTCGACGAGGAGGGTGTCGGTGCCCGTGGCGGTACCACCGGACGAGGAGTTGTCGCTGTCGGGGTTGGAGCCCGCGTTGGTGCCGCCCACGCGGTAGGCGGCGACGATGTCGCCGACCTTCACGTTGGCCGGGTACTGGCCCTCCTTGAGGGCGAGGCCCACGGAGGCCTTGCCGACGGGGAGGGAGGCCTTCTTCGCGAACATGTCGCCGATGACGACAGTGCCCCCATAGATGGTCGACTTGGCCTTGAGGCTCTTCAGGGCCTGGCGCTGCTCCCACCGTACGTAACGGATGCTGGAGTCTTCCGCGACCATTACGGAGGTGATGTTGCTGTCGTTGACGGACTCTCCGGCCTGGATGTCGGCGCCGTCCTTCACCTGCACGACCTCGACACGATCCCCGGCGCGCAGCACGAGCATGGTCGCTCCGAGCGCTCCGACCAGGATGAGCAGCACGGCGAGAGCGGCGAGTGCCGGTTTGCGCTCGCGAGGCGGCGCGGGAAGGCGCTCCCCCATCGTCGGCTGGGCCGGCGCCCCGGAACGGTTGTTACCCGCCCCCGTACGCTCTTGGATCTTCACGCAACCGCTCCCCGTACACCCAAGAAGGTATCTGTCATTTGGGACACTCCATTCCGCACCGGACGTACCGCCCGACCGCCCGACCTGGCCGAATAACCAGCGGCTGAAATGCTGGAATGAGTGTCAAGTCATCGCACCGTATCAGGGGCGCATAAGCCCCTCAAGGCGCGCCAACGATCGCGAACCTCACAGGACTCGACGTTATCCACGCGCAACGCGGGCCGGTTGGTTCCCCGTTGAGTACGGGCCTTCGCGAGCGGGTGTCGCTGTGCGAGCGCGAAGGGTGTGACGTCCGGCGGACATGTGATCGCCATGCGGAAGCCACCGTTCCTGCACGATTCACTCACGAGTCCGAAGGCGTGCGGGTGACCTTCCGGGTGGGAGGGTGCACCGTAACTGCGTTCTCCAGCCGTCTGTGACGGTGAGTGTTCACGTTTGTTGACAGCGTGAGGGGCGGTACCCCAGGATCTGGTGATCGCGTTTCCGCTTCGAGCGGATCCGCGCACGGGGAACGTCGTCTGCCCGACGAGCAGTTGGGCCTTTCCTGGTGCAACTCCGGTGGCCGACAGCCCCGTAGAGCACCGGCATCGGAATCGGCACCTCGACCGCGTAACGCTGTGTGGCTGTGCCGCTGTACCGCTTTGGTGCCGGGCCGCTGTGGCGCTCGCGCGGGTGGGCATCCCCACATCCCCCCCACTCGCAACACTCACAAGGAGTTTGTCTTGCTGCACCAGAAATCCGCCCTGCGCGTCGCCGCGCCCGTCGCCGTTCTCGCGCTCGCGCTGACCGCGTGCGGTGGCGGGGAGGACAAGGCCGACGCGAAGAAGCCCGCCGGCAAGGCCAAGGCCAAGGGGGCGGCAACTCCGGCCGAGGCGGCCTCCGGTGGCGAGATGGCCACGGGCAAGAGCGCCGAGGGCAAGGTCGAGGAAGAGGCCGGCAACGTCACCTACGACATCACCGCGCAGAAGGTCGACGTCGGCACCGAGGCCGAGGCCCAGGAGCTGGTGCAGGACAAGGCGGAGGCCAAGGGCCTGGTGCTCGCGGTCGCGCACGTGAAGTTCACGCACAAGGGGGGCCCGGCCCTGACGTCCGACTCCGACGCGGGCGAGGGCACCACCATCTGGGCGGACGGCAAGCGGGGCGCCCTGCTCATCGGCGCCTCCGACGACGCGCCGGGCTGCGAGGACCCGTACGACGTCGAGAGCTGGAAGACGGGCGAGAGCCACACGTTCTGCGAGTCGTACCTCATCCCGGCGAACGCGAAGGAGATGGAGGTCCACTGGTCGGAGGAGGACGGGGAGCCGTTCATCTGGAAGTTCCCTGGCCAGTAGGGCGGTTGGCGGCACGGCAGTCGATGACTTCGTGACAGCCACGGGACTTCACTGCCGTGCCGTGCTCTTCGCCATGCCGATCTCCCACCGACATCCATCGACTTTCATCGACTTCCATCGAAAGGACGACGTATGAAGAGATCCGCTGCCCCGGTCGCTTGTGCCCTCTCCGTCGCCGTACTCACCGGCCTGACCGCGTGCGGAGGCGGTGACGCGCAGACGGACGCGGCGGCCGACAAGCCCAAACCCGAAGCCACGGCTTCCCGGGCGAAGGAAGTGAGCCCGGCCGAGCGCCTGGCGAAGCTCGTGATCGTCCCGGCGGACGTCCGCGGCTACAAGGTCGAGAAGAGCGACGAGGAGTTCCTCTTCGCCAAGTCCCAGGACGAGGTCACCCTCGACAAGAAGGTATGCGCCCCACTGGCGTACGCGATGAACCAACTCCCCGTCGGAGAGCCGCAGGCCGACCTCAAGCGAGTGACTTCGAAGGACATCAACAGCCACACGTACGTCACGCTCAACGCCTATGAGGCCGGCAAGGCGGAGTCGACCATGGCCGGCCTCGCCGAGGCGGTGGACTCCTGCGGCACCGGCTTCACCGCCAAGGCGAACGGCAACACGAGCACGTACGACTCGGTCACCGCCGAGAAGGCGGACCCGGCTGGCGACGAGTCGCTGGCCTTCAAGTCCACGTTGGCGTTCAGGGGCGTCACCCACACGGTCCACTCTGCAGCCGTACGCCGCGACGACGTGATCGCCGTCTACTACGCGGTGAACGGCTGGGCCATCGCGGACTCCAGGCCCAGCGACACAAAGGTCTCCCCCGTCGTGGCCAAGGCGCAGAACGCGAAGCTTGGTTGATGGGTGCGTGCGGCACCGGCCTCGGGTAGCTGGCTAGCCGGGGCCGGACGGTGCCACTGATCATCCTTACGAGTGAGCCAGCGGCATATTCCATTCCGGCTTGACGTGCCGTCACTACCGTCCGCCGCCACATGGTCAGCTCATCCCACGAGGCGATGCACCGCCTCTTCCAGGAGGACCCCGGCGCCTTCGCGCGGACCTTCCGGACCCTGGATCTCCCGTTTCCGGACCCCGTAGCGGTGTCTCTCATGCCCACCGATCTCACGGAGATCAAGCCACTGGAACGGCGCGTGGACACGCTCCTCAGGCTCGACACCGCCTCCGGCGAGAGCCATCTGCTGGTCGTCGAAGCCCAGGGCAAGAAAGACCCGAAGAAGCACGCAAGCTGGGCTTACTACATCGCCCACCTCTATGCGAAGTACCGCATCCCGCCGGTCCTGCTCGTCACCTGCCAGGACAAGGCCACCGCCACCTGGGCCTCCGAACCCATCACGATCGGGCCCAGGCAGTGGCGCACTCTCACACTGCGTCCCCTCGTCCTGGGCCCGCACAACGTCCCCGCCATCACCGACCCGTCCACCGCGGCCCGCGACATTCCCCTGGCGACACTGTCTGCCATCACTCATGGCAAGGACGACAACGTCGCTGCCATACTGAAAGCCCTGGCCGCCGCGCTGAAGACCGTCGACGAAGAGACCGCGAGGATCTTCGCCGAATTCACCGAACTCGGCCTCGGGACCGCCCCGGCCGCAAAGATCTGGAGGCAATTGATGTCCGTCGACCTCTCCTTCTTCCGCTCGGAGACCTCCCAGCGCCTGCGCGCGGAAGGCCGCGTCGAAGGTCACGCCGAGGACATCCTGCTGGTCCTGGGCGAGCGTGGCGTCGAGGTTCCGGACGGCGTACGCGCGCGCATCATGGAATGCACCGACCTGGAGACCCTCCGAGCCTGGCTGAAGCGCTCCGTGACGGCCGCCAAGGTCGAAGATCTGTTCCGGGACGCGAAGGGCGACGAGCGACGGTGAATGTCCCGGCACCGTCAGAGGGCCGGGCTTCCCCCGGGCGCCGATCGGCCGACCCTTGGGGCGCGCTCAGCCGATCCGGTGACGAGGCCGCCCCGCAGGTCCAGACGCCCGATCAGTAAGGGCCGTTGACGTTGTCGATCGAGCCGTATCGGTCGGCGGCGTAGTTGCAGGCCGCCGCGATGTTCGCGACCGGGTCGAAGGGGTCCATCGACGTACCGGGCACGTGGTAGGCCCTGAAGGTCGGATCGATGGTCTGCAGGAGGCCCTTGGACGGGGTCCCGGCCGCGGCGTTGGAGTCCCAGTTGTTGATGGCCTGCGGATTCCCCGACGACTCACGCATGACGTTGCGGTGGATGCCGTCGTACGAGCCCGGAATCCCATGCTGGGCCATGACGTCCAGCGCCTCCTTGATCCAACCGTCCAGGTCGTTCGTGTACGTCTTCGCGGCGGCGGGGGTGGCAGCAGGCGCCGCGGACTTGGCTGCAGCCGGGGACGCGGTCGCCTTCTTCGTACCGACCGTCAGGGTGAGGCCCGGCCTGATCAGCGAGGGGTTGTCACCGATGACCGCACGGTTGGCCTTGTAGAGCTTCTGCCAACCGCCGCTCTTGGGGTGCTTCTTCGCGATCCTGATCAGGGTGTCGCCCTTGACCACCTTGTGCGTGACGAGCTCGACCTGCGGAACCGCGGCTTGCGCAACCTGTGCCACCTGCGCCGCCGGCTGGGCGGCGTGGGCGCCGGTCACCCCGACGAACGGGAGCGCGAGCGCGGCCCCGCCCGTTCCTACGGGGACGACGACGCGGGCGATGCGGCGGGCTTTCGGACGGCGGTGCTTACCTCGTGCGGGCATGGCGAATTCCTCTCCGGCGCCTGCGAGGTGAGCTGTCGGGTTCGGGCGGGAGATGCCCGGCCGCACGGTGAGTACGACTTCACCCCAAGCCGTTCCGGTGCCCGGATCGGCGACTTACCTGGGTCCCCCGCTCCTGCCGTAGCGCGTGGATGAATGGGGTTCCGGGGCGGCGGCAGGATTCGGCGTTCCGCCCGGATCGACGAGAACGTATGCGAGAGCACACACCCGAAACAAGCCCCGAAATCCCGGTGCGCCCCTTATGAACTAGCCAAAACGAGGGGGAAATCGCCCGATTACTCCGGAACGCAACCTTCAACTTACGTTCTGCAAAGCAGAAGTTGCCGAGACGGGACTTCAACACCCAATCCACCCGAACGTGACCCATTTCACGCGATCAAGCACCATCAAGCCTGAACAAAGCGGCAATGGAGGCAAGTCGGGCATTGCGCCCGTGGGGAACGGTCCGGCTTTGAGCTTGAAGGGGAGGCCGGAGCACCGGTGTTCGGGGGGCCGCTGAGGCGCGGGCCATGGAGCACAGCCTCGGCTACGTCGACGTGCTCGGCGGATGAGGTTGCGTACACGCACGTGGCGTACAGCGGCTGCCCTCAGGCAGGCAGATCTACAAACGTTACAGATCGCCCGTAATGTGTCACAACGGGGACATCGGCTCAGTCTCGCAACCGAGCCGACGCGAACTCGAATAGTTCGTCCAGCCCGATGGCGCGAATGCCCATGATTCCTCCACGATCAGCTGCACTTCGAGAGGGCAGGGGCGGACGCGCCCAGCCTGATGCGCGGGTGAGGAACAGACACGGTTTCAGCTTTCCCGGGGCCGCTCATTCTTCGGATCCCAGCGCACCCACGGCAGCTCGTGGCGCCAGCCCTCGCGTCG
This sequence comes from Streptomyces sp. NPDC006365, assembly GCF_042870755.1. Classification (NCBI taxonomy): domain Bacteria; kingdom Bacillati; phylum Actinomycetota; class Actinomycetes; order Kitasatosporales; family Streptomycetaceae; genus Streptomyces; species Streptomyces sp. NPDC006365. The sequence continues at coordinate 115,716 of NZ_JBIAHS010000012.1, read as the reverse complement.
GGCAGCCCAGTCGAGCAGGACCGGGACCACGAGTTCCTCACCACCCCGGTCCGAGGGCAGCGACACCTCGGCACGGTAGTGCGTGTGAGAGCCACCTTCCCGGTACTCGACCACGACGGTGAGGTCGTCGTTGAGGGCGACCTGCAGGTAGTGCTGGCCGACCTCTGGTACGTCGAGTCGCTCCAAGACGAGGAACCGGCATCGCAGGTTGAGCGCAGCGTAGAGCCTCTGGATCTGCCGCTCGGAGGGGTCGTCCCAGGTCTCACCGGTCTCGTCGGTGACGCGTAGCCGCGCCTCAGCCACGGAGGCGCTTCTCTGCGAACACCAGCAGTTCCTCAAGCTCAACGCGGTGCGGTTCCGCCCTTTCGGGGTCTCCGGACAGAACCCAGGCACCGTCCCAGTCGACTCGAAACACCTGGCCCCGGAAATTCTCGAACTCGACGTAACTTCCCGGCGCACCGTCGAGTAGCTTGATTTCGCGGTACAGAGTCTCCGGCTTTGCCAGGACTCCGTCCGGGCCATCCGTTCCTCCCTTGGTCACGGTGTTGTCGTACCGCATCTTGAGGAAGGGCACGGGACCCCTGTCGAGGTTGGCCGGAGTGAGAACCCTGATGAAACTCTCGCGCGCGTCGTCGAGCGAGTACCGGTCCGGGGCGGCGAATTCACACGCGTACCCAGGAAATACCGCCCATGTAACCTGCTGGAGTTCTGGCAGCTGGACCTCGTGATAACGATGCACACCAGGCCGCGCGACTCCGACGACATCGAATTCACGCTCAGGAAACCTGAATCCAGTAATGGTGTTCAGCAAGACATTACCCGCGAGCGCACGAGAACCGTCCTCCCGCGCAGCCGCCAGGATGGCGCCAACCAGCGCTTCGTCGTACGAATCACGGGCGTTGACCTGGAAGAGGTACTGCCCGTCCGCACTGAGAGCCGCAGCGAAGTCCAGTCCGGGTGCGGGCGACCAACGCCAGCAATCCGGGATACCCGGAAACTCTTCGACTCCTGGAAAACCGGACACAACAGCGGCCGGATCCATATGAACCTCCTTTACGCACCCCTGCACGAGTAATTCGGCCCAGTGTCCTGACGGTATCGCGGAGCGCGCTGACCGTCACGGCCATTGTCCGCCCGGGTCATCGGTTCCATATCGGTTGTGTCATTATACCAAGCTTCACGGTCCGCATAACTGCTGTTATGACCCGTTTCATTCCAATGTTCGACGACACGCGGGTTGTGGTCGTACGTGAGAATGGCCGAGTCTCCCGGAATTACTTCGCCCGCGTTGTTGCGCCAGGTGAGCTGATCCCTCGGAATTCTGTTTCCGTTCTCGTCCAATGGCCATCCGTTGGCCGCACGGCCCTCGTCGGTGAATCGCGTGACCATGTCTTCGTGGGTCTCGGGCCAATACCCGTGTGGATACTCCGACGACCGGTTGTGCTGCGTCGCCGGAGCGTCGGGGTCCCTCTCCCACCGCCCGAGACCGTTGCGGGGCTGCGCCAGGCCCAGCGGGTCGATAAAGAACAAGGGGTGCGGGACGTATCCGTAGTGATTCGGCTGCGGGGCGAGTCCCAGCGGGTCGGGGGTGACATAACGTGCGTTCTGCGGATCGTAGTACCGCGCAAAGTTGTAGTTCCAGCCGGTCTCGGCATCGGCGTACTGTCCGGGAAACCGCAACGGGCAGTCGACTTCCGCGCCGGAGACCGCAGGAAGTGGGGCGGATGCCAGCTCGCATCCCCACAACTCCGTCCTGCGATGCCATACCAACTCGCCCTCGTAGCTGACGAGTTCAGTAGGAGTGCCGATCGTGTCCGTGACGACACCATGGCAGCGGACCCCGCTCGCATCTCGGTCTACCTGGGCCACGGAACGATGCGTGCCCGAGAAGTAGTCCCAGGCCGTGGCTCGCTCATCGTGGGTGATCTGCTCAGCAACACGGGTGCCATCCCAAGTGAATCGGGTTTCCTCGATCACCTTCCCGTCGGTATCCAGGCGCGCCTTTGCGCAGCGCCGTCCGGTGGGGTCGTACCGATAGCGCCATTGGTCGCCGTCCGGCGTGACGGTCGAAGTAAGCCTGTCCTGCGGGTCCCAAGCGAAAGTGGCGATGCGCTTCTGTCCGTTGAGGAGCCGCTTCACAGTGCGGACGGGCCGCCCTTGCCGGTCGTATTCGTAACTCGTGCGCCCCGACCTCAGCAGCCTGCTTCCGGTGTACTCCCTCGTCGTTGGAGCGTCACCGGCCGAAGGGGCAGTCGACTCGCGGACGTTGCCGAGGCCGTCGTACGCGTAGGTCTCGGTCCAGTCGCGCGCGCGGACCGTGGTGACGCGTCCGGCGCGGTCGAGGTCGAATGCGCGTTGTCCGGTGGTGAGTTCCGCGATCCCGGAGAGCAGCCCGTCCGGACGGTAGGTATACGTCCGTTCCTGCAGGAGCGACTCGCCGGCCTGTCCGGTGCCGCGGATCGACTGCCCAGCCAGGCGCCCCATCGCATCCCAGGTCTGGGTGAGCGTCGCTGCGGCCCCGAACTCCCGGCTGAGCTCCCGTCCAAGGGCATCGTAGGTGAACGCGATCCTGTGTCCTGCGGCGTCCAGCGAAGCCGGGCGCCCAACGGCATCGTACGTCCAGGTGGAAACGATCCCGCTGGGAGTACGGCGCTCCGTGCGTCGCCCCAAAGCGTCGTACGTGTACGTGGTCTCGGCACCATCCAGTACCTCGCGCACCAGGTGCCCCCGGGCGTCATAGGCACACTCCAGCGTGCTCTCGTCGTTGTCAGCGTGCACGAGGCGTCCCGCCGGGTCGTAGGCGAAGACGGACACCCGGTCGCCGCTACGCTGCTCGACCACCCGGCCCAGTGCGTCCCGGACGAGGGCGATCTCGTCGCCGACGCCGTTGGTGCGGGAGGCGACGCGCCCCGCCGCGTCGTAGGTGTAGGTGAGTGTGCGCCCTTCGAAGTCCGTTTCCGAGACGAGGCGGTTGGTCTCGTCGTATACGTACTCCCAGGTCCGGCCCTGCGGGTTCGTCACCTTCGTCAGGTTCACTTCGGTGTCGTAGGTGAACCGATACTGGGTGCCGTCGCGGCCGGTGCGGGCGGTCGGCTGGTGGAAGTGTCCGGTCTTCGTGGTGGACCGGTTGCCCGACCTGTCGGTGTGAGCGATCAGGTGGCCCTCGCCATCCCACTCCCACCTCTCCCGGCTGCCGTCGGCCGCAAGGCGCCAGGCAGGGGCTCCCTCGACAGTCCAGCCCATACCCTCGACATGGCCTTCTACGTTGACGAGCCGAACTATGCGGCCAAATGCATCGCGCTCGGCACGCGTTGTGTGTCCGAGGGCGTCGGTATCCCCGGTCGCGAGGCCCGCCGGGTTGCACTCGATGCGGGTTACATGGCCGAGGGCGTCCACCACGGCCGTTGGGCACCCCTGCTCGTCGTAGGCGTATTGCCTCGAGTTCCCTGTCGGATCGACGATCGTCAGCCGATTGCCCCGTGCGTCGAAGGTCTGCTGCCACTCGGCTCCGTCGGCCTCGACCACTCGGACCGGCAGATCCAGCTCGTTGTACTCCGCCGTGGTGCGCAGGCCGTCCGGCCGTGTGACAGCGACGAGGTTGCCGCGCCTATCGTGTTCAAAGGTGGTGACGTGGCCCAGTGCGTCAGTCCTGGACACCGGCCTGTTGTAGCGGTCCCATTCGGTTCTGACGGCCCGGCCTTGCGCATCGACGATCTCCGTCCGCTGGAGGAGATCGTTGTAGCGATGAGTCGTGGTGCGGCCGAGCGAGTCGATGTAGCGGGTCTCCCGCTCTTCGGCGTCGTACTCGATGGTGCAGTCGAGGACACCGTCCATGCCCTCGCCGCGTATGCAGCGGTCCTGGTCGTCGTAGGTGTAGCTGTACCAGAACCCGTTTCGGTCGGTCCAGGATGTGATCCGCGCCCGGTCGTCATAGGTCAGCCGGTACGGCAGGCCGCTGGAGTTGTAGACCTCAGTGAGGTTGCCGTCCGCGCTGTAGGCATAACGGAGCAGCGTCACGCCTTCGGTCCCTGCCTCGGACTCCCTCAGACGCAGGCGCGTAATCCTGTCTCCTTCGGTATCGACGAAAACGTGGTAGCCGCCCGAGTGACGCACCGCTGTGGGTGCGCCGTCGGGGCCCCTGTCTATGTCGATCCGGTGACCATTGCGGTCACTCAAGGCCGCCAGTGGAAGGGTGAACGCCTCGGCGGCGGAGGGTGGTTGGGAAGTCGCTGCGAAGTGACGAGTGCGGCCGGTGGCAGGATCGGTGATGCGGATGGGGGCTTCTGACCCGCCGTCCCAGTCCAGCTGCCAGCGCGGTCCTTCAAGCGGCAGAGTCGCCGTTCCGGGCTCGGGAACCGGGTAGACCAGGATCATCCCGTCCTCTGCGGCGAAGACGACACCCTCGCTGTCGAGTTCCAGCCGCTCGTCGAGCGTCGAGGCCCAGGAGGGGCCGAACCAGTGCCCCGACTCGTACGTCGACAGGTGGGTGCGGCGCAAAACGAGCGGGAGCAGGCCGGCTAGGGCGACATCGACCTCCTCCATGATCATCTCGCCGGAGACCATGTCGATCGGGTCGCCACCCTTGCACCGGCCATTGGCTGGCTTACTACTGGCGACAGCGTCGTCGGCACCGCGCCTCAGACCGTTCTTCAGGCCCTTGGCCATGCCCTTGAGGCCCATAGCACCCGCGGACTTCAGACCTTTGGCGAGGCCGCCGAGGGTCGTCAGGCCCTTCATACCCGGGATGCAGTCCAGCGCCGCGAACGCCACATCCCATAGCGATGCTTGGCCCTTCGCGTACTTGTTGAGGGTGTCGGCCAGCACCACCAAGGCGGCGACCAGGACGATCGCGCCCAGGATCGGCCCGCCGATGATCATCGCGATGATGCCGACAACCGCCACGACGACCTTGCAGACCGTGACGATGGTGTCCCAGTTGTCGGAAACCCAGTCCCCCACCTCCTCGTACCAGGCACGGTTCTGGATCCCCGCGTCGGAAGCCTCCTCCAGCTTGTTCTTGGCCTCCCGCGCGGCGTCCTCACGCATCTGCCGCGCGTCCGCGGCCATCTTCTTCGCCGCATCCAACGCGCTCTGCGCGGCAGTCACATCCGACTGGGCGGCAGTCTGGGCCGACTTGGCGTTGGTCGCATCCCGCGTGGCGGCACGCACCTTGGACTCATCCGGCTTCGGGACATCCTTGCCCGCCGACCCTGGATCGTCCTTGTACTTGTCCGCTTCCTTGGTGGCCCGGGTTACCCACGAATCGGCCGTCGACAGCCGGGACTTGGCCGACGCCAGATCCACCTGCGCCTCCCGCCCCTTGACCAGCGCCCTGTCCGCCAGCGCCTGCGCACGCTCCAACTTCGGCCAGTACGCCGCCAAAGCGTCCCCGGCCAAGTCGTAGGACTTCTTCAGCTTCTTCAGGTTCTTCGGAACCCCGGAGAACTCGTCACGGAAGACATCGGCGGTCTTGCCCACCATCGTCAGGACGGCATCCTCCTCCGCCATCCCCTTCACCAACCGCAGCGCGCCCTGCACATCATCGGCGAAGTCATGCAACTGCCGGGCCAACGACCGCACCCGCTCCGGATCCCCCGGCGTCGGATCCTTCTCCAGATCCAGCACATGCCAGTCCGTCGGCCGATACCCCGCCACGCCGCAACCCCCGTCACACCAACCCCGTCAACCACACATACGCACAAGTGAAGTTACTGGGTACGAGCGTTCGATGTGAAGGCCGCATGGGGACGCAGGGGGGAGGCGAAGCCCCCGCGCTCCCACAGGTCCTACTCCGCGAAGCGGAACGTGGACGTGATCGCGTCGAAGATGTCGAAGAACGAGTCCGCGAGGTCCAGCACCTGGCTGCTCCCGGCGATGAGGGCGACCTTGCCCTCCTGGCCGGGGACGGGGATGAACGTTTGCATGAGTACGGCACGAATGGTGCGGTTGAGGCTGTCGCCGGGGACCGGGATGTCCTCGATGCCGTACGTACGCGCCGCCGGCCCGACGCCGGGGATGTCAACGATCGTGACCTTCCGCCACGCGTCGCCCTCCTTCTTGGCTTCGCGCACGGCGAGTTGGCCCGCGATGACCTGGGGGTCGGTGGAGAGAGGGTCGCCGGCCTGCGTACGTCCGCCGACGAGCGAGACGGTGATCGAGCCGGTGATCGAGGTGTCCCCGCCGAAGCTCTCCGCCATACAACCGCAGTACAGCGCGCCCGACTTCCAGGCGTCGGCCGCCGACTTCTGCAGGAAGGCGGTGTACGTGTCCCGGTACTTGGCCAACTCCGGGCGGTCCCGCACCCGTTCGCTCACCATCCTGCGTATGGAGTCGTCCCGCGACTCGGGCCGCACGTCGAACTCCCACCACGACTCCGGCACCTTGATCCGAAAGCCACCGCGCTCGATGGTGAGGGCCTCCATGTAGCGGGCCATGTTCGTTGTTCTCCCCCGGTTCCGACGCAGGCTGGTGCTCATAAGCCTACGAGGCCACGTACTCCTCGTTCGGGCGGCTCATGGGCACGCTCCCCGCATACTCATCGCCACGGCCGCGACAACAGGGCTGAGCTGACCCGCCGTACGCATGGGACTCGACTGAGGTGCGGGGCGCGGCGCCTCCGGCGACCGAGCCGCGACTCACCGACTCGCTTCCGGGCCGCCGGGCCGCCGAAGGAGCCAGTGGCGGGCGAGGCGGAGGCACTGCTCGCACCCGGGTCTGCCGAGTGGGTGGCGCGCCGCGGCAGTCACCCGGCCATGCTCCTCTACGACGCAGCCCGTGCCGAAGCTCACCCCCGCGCCGCCGTGCTCACCTTCTACGACAGCGCCTATCAGGCCACAGCCGGGCGTGCCGACTGGGACGTGGCCGGGCTCGCCTGCTCCGGAGGCATAACGGACCAGCACCTGGCGGCGCCTCCCACCTGAACGGCCACGGTGGCGCGCGAGCGCTCGCGGTCGAGGCCTCGCGGCGGGTGCCGCCCCATCGGTTTCTTGCTCCACCAGTTGCTCTGATGCGCCAGGTCATCAACGATGGCGGAGAGTGCACCTTCAGAGAATTCCGAGAATGGCGGCACGGCATGGCTGTTGTTTCACGCGGATTCCGCGGCCGACCAGGCGATACGCACCACAAACTGCCTCCCGGGCAGTACGAGACCACCGATTTCCCGGTCCTGTCCGCCGGCCCCACGCCGAGGGTGGACCGTGACACGTGGGAGTTCACCATCCGCACCGAGACGGGCGCGCGGCACAGCTGGAGCTGGGCGCAGCTCATGGCGTTGCCCAGCCAGACGCCGACGGTGGACCTGCACTGCGTCACGAAGTGGTCGAAGTTCGCCAGCGAGTGGCAGGGGGTCTCGTTGGATCTCCTTCTGGAGGACGTGGAGACCGCTGCCGAATTCAGGCTCGTCCATTCCTACGGTGGTTACACGACCAACCTGCCTCTGGAGGACCTGCTCGACGGGAAGGCGTGGATCGCGTACCGCTACGACGGGGAAGAGCTGGCGCCCGAGCACGGCGGCCCGGCCAGGCTGCTGGTCCCGCATCTGTATCTGTGGAAGTCCGCGAAGTGGGTGCGCGGGATCCAGCTGCTCCTCGATGACGAACCGGGCTTCTGGGAGAGCGCCGGCTATCACGCATACGGGGACCCATGGCGCGAGCAGCGGTACCAGGGCGACTAGGCGACCGGCTGCGCTGGAAGACGGCCCGGCTGGCCGAACGGCGCCCCGAGTCCCCCGCCGCGCACACCCTGGTCTTCGACGTCCCTGGCTGGCCGGGCCATCTGGCGGGCCAGCATGTCGATGTGCGGCTCACCGCGGAGGACGGCTACAGCACACAGCGCAGCTACTCCCTGGCATCGGCGCCGGACGGCGAGCGCATCGAGCTGACCGTGCAGCGCGTCACCGACGGCGAGGTGTCCCCGTACCTGACGGACGAACTCGCGGTCGACGACCTGGTGGAACTGCGCGGACCGGTCGGTGGCTGGTTCGTGTGGCGCCCCGAGCAGAAGGAACCGGTCCTGCTCGTGGCCGGCGGCTCCGGCCTGGTGCCGCTGATGGCGATGATCCGCGTCCGCCGCGCGGTCGCCAGCCGTACGCCCTTCCGGCTGGTGTACTCCGTGCGCACGCCCGAGGACCAGCTCTACGCACCGGAGTTGGGCCGGGACGATCCCGGCCTGGACAAGACGTACCTCTACACCCGCTCCACCCCGCCACAGTGGCCGAGGCCCGCCGGGCGCCTCACCCCAGCAGACCTCACGCGCGCCGGGTGGCCGCCGGATTTCGAACCCACCTGCTACGTCTGCGGGCCCACCGGCTTCGTCGAAGCAGCCGCAGACCTGCTGGTAGCCCTGGGCCACGCCCCGGACCGCATTCGCACCGAACGTTTCGGCCCCAGCGGAGGATGAGATGCCCCACCAGCCCCACGAGGACCATTACACCGGCCAGTACGAATACGAGTACGAGGACGGCAACGCCCTGGCCGGACCCCTCTCCGAAATCCTCGCGGTCGACCCGACCACTGTTCTCGGCCGCTGCACCGGCTGTGGCAGCGACTGGCCTCTGGCGCGGCTGCACGTCTACGCACACGCCCCGGGATACGTCGGCCGCTGCCCGGACTGCGATCACGTGATCCTCCGCCTCGTCCGCAGCCCCGACAAAGCCTGGCTCGACCTCCGCGGCACCGTCGCCCTCACCGTCCCCCTCGGCACCTGACCGCTCAGCACGGACGGGGGGATCACTCCTTCAAACACCCTCCTGGCCAGGACGTGGCTGTGCAGAGTGTGCCCAGCGGTTCGATCGGCGGATGGTGCCGTCCCCGAGGTGACAGGTAAGGGACACCGTGAGCATGGTGACGGCGACACCACCGAGCGTGCGGTCCTTATTCACCCCGCCAGATGTTGTCGAAGGCCGCCTCGTCGAGGGCTCGCCGCTGCCGTTCGGCCTCCAGGCCCCTCACGGCGTCATGGACGGCGGCGAGCACTGTCGCCACGGCATCGTCGGCCACGCTTGGTGACTCTCCCGTCGGCTTGTCGCCGATCCCCACGTTGTCTCCGATCCCCACGGCCGCCGCGAGGGCGGCGAGGATGGGCTCATCCGAGGCATAGCGGTTCGCCGCGTGGCGGCGTGCGGGCGAATCCCCCAGCACCAGGTGAGTGGGCTGGAAGATCAGCCAGCGGCGGTGGCGTTGCCGACTGAGCTGCCCTTCCGCTTCAAGGGCCGCCAGATAAGCCGCGGACAGGTCGCGACCCCTGCGCCACAGCCATTCGTCGACTGAGTCGTACGGCGCTTGTCGCGCGAGCGACGACTCAGCCTCATCCAACATCCGATCAGCCACGGCATGATCACTCGGCACGATGTGATCACCGGCCAGTGTGATGGCTTGGGCATCCAGGAGGTCGATCAGCTCGGCTCCCGCGAGGGCAAGTGACAGATCGCCCCGTTCCAGGGTGCGGCTGGCCTGCAGGTCCATGGCGATGATCAAAAGGTCCCGTGGCGTCGTCATGAATGGCTCCATCTCACCTCGAGGAGCTGGAGGCGAGTGACGCGGTGCGCCAGGTGTACCTCGGCCCGCCGACGACACTCCCGTACAAGCCTACGGAGCGAGGACGACAGCCGCACCCCAGCCGGTCCAGTCCCCGTTTCGCCAAAGCGAACGGATAAGTAGAGTGCCGCGAATGAGATTACGGGGCCCACGGGACGGACGGTACGCACGGAACGTGCAGGCGACAGCGATCACTCCCTACGACTACGACGTACGCCACGCAACCCTGTACCCGTACCCACGGCGGCGCTGCCCCTGGAGGCGCCGACAGACCCGTCGACCGCGTACTTGCGTCGCACGGCGCGTACCGAACTCCGGACACTGGCAAGGGAGTTCAACGACCGAGACGGACAACCCGACCCCACCGTCACCGCCCCCGAGGCAGGCACCCGCGCCTGGGACTGCTTCGACGCAGCGATGCTGCTGGTCGACGCCGATGTCGGAATCGACGAAGACACGGTGGAGCCCGCCTCCCTGGTGGCGGTCATCGTCCTCTCCCGCGCCGGCCGGGCTGCCCTCGCCGGCGACACCAACAACCGCTGCTGCGGCCTGAACCCCCTGCACGGCCCGGCGGTCAGCCGCCATCACGTACGCATCTCCGGTCCCGCCGAGCCCGTACGCCGACGCCTGCTCCCCGTCTGCGAGGTGTGCCGCAAACACGGCCATCGCCGAGCCGGGCACGGTACACACGCTCCGGATGACGCTGCAGGGGCAGGGGCGGGGGCAAGGGCAGAGGACGGGGCGCGACGAGCGCATACCGTACGAGGAGGCCGAGGGCCCCCTTCCCGCCGTACGCGACGGAATTTCCCAACTCATCTATCACGTACGGGAGTGCCAGTGTCAGCTAAGCGAGTCCCCGCCGTCCTCATCTTCACCGCACTCGTGACCGCGCTGCTCCTCGCCGCTGTCCCGGCGGCGGCCTGGGCGAAGGCCCCGAGCCCCGGCGAACGCATCACGAACGCCCTGCGCTCGTCGCCCGTGTACGTCGACCCTGCGTACGAGGGCTCGGTCCCACCCGACCGGCAACAGGAGCTGGCCGACCAGATCGCGCGAACCGGCCTCCCCATCAAGGTGGTTCTGACTCCCCTCACCAAGGGCGACCCCTTCAACGGCGACTCGGCCACACTCGCGGAGATCGTCCACGACCGCCTCGGCGTGCGCGACCTGATCCTCATCACCACGGACGGCGACTTCACCGACTCCCTGAACGGTTACGAATGGCCGGGCGAGGCCCACCAGGCGCAGGATGCGGTGACCGCGGTCGGTTTCCTGGACGAGATGGAGGACGCGGGCCTGGCGGACCGGACGGCGAAGGCGATCGAGCTGGTGGAGGAGGAGGACGGGGAGAAGGCGTACGAGGAGGCGACGGAGGACTTGGGCGACAGCTCGTCCCCATCGAACTCCCGCCCTGACAGAAACACTTCAACGCCGCCCTGGCTGTGGCCGACACTGATCGCCGTACTGGCGCTCGCGGCAGCCTTCGTCGCCTTCCTCTTCGTACGCCGCCGAGGCACGCCCCTCCCATACCACCGTGCCGTGCTCACCGCGGCCCGCACGGCCGACGAGGCGGAACTCCGCCGCCGGGCCGAGGCGGAGATTCTTTCCCTCGGCGAATCGGTCCAGTCGGCAGCCCCATCAACCCCCGCCCTCCAACGCGTCCTTGACGCCTACGCCGCCGCCGGCACCGTCCTCGACGCATCCCGCGGTGTCCCGGACCTGGCCGGAGTCCTGGCCCTGGTCGCCGAGGGCCACGACGCCCTGGCAGCCTCCGCCACCCCCACTCCCCTCCCCCTCTGCTTCTTCAACCCCCTCCACGGCCGCGCCACTTCCCGCACCAACTGGCGGCTCCTCGGCCACCGCGAATCGCTCAGGGTGGCGACGTGCGCTACCTGCACCGAGGCGGTGCGCTCGCGACGCGCTCCGGAGGTACTCATGGACACGACGGAGCACGACGACCGACCTGTGCCGTACTTCGAGGTGTCCAACAGCCTCTGGGCGAGGACGGGGTACGGCTCCCTGCTGGCAGGTCCGGATGACTGCTTGGCGCTCCGGGTGGGGCGGGGTGACTTCTCGCGCGGCGTCACGGCTGCGGAACGGACGCGGGATTGACGGAGCGAGTGCCAACGTTCCTGTCTTGCGAGCATCATGACTGGTCGCAGGCCCGCCGGAGCGGCCTCCTTCGGCTCCCCGGGGAAGACCCGAGATTCAACCGACGGCGTCATGTCACCCCCGGCGAGCGGCCGCCCGGCTCCTTCTTTTGCCTTTCCTACGGAGCTTCCGCATACGCTCCCGCTCCCGCACCCGGCTTTCCTCGGCCCGCGCGGCACGCCATCGGTGGACGAGCCGGCCGACCACGCCCGCGGTAATGGCGTACGCGAGAAATGCGCTGCCCGTGCCCGGGATGTACTTGCAACTCGGCCCGGACCGGCAACCCCTGCCGGGGGTCGAGGGCATGCAGCATGTACATCCCGGCGCAGAACGCCAGCCCCCAGCAGAGCCCGGATCCCGCGGTATGCAACGCACGCCTGGGCCCAGCCCCCGCCACGAAGCCGGGCGCAAGCCGCAACCCGCCAAGGCTGCCGAAGACCGTCACCAACCCGAAAACGCCTCCGCCAGCCCAAGGCCCACCGGGCCAGCCCATCAGAGTCGGCGCTGAGTCGCGCACGAGCCACTTCAAGGTGCCGAGCCCGAACACGAGAACAACTCCGACGGTCGCCAGGACGATCAAGACCCCGACCATCCCAGCAGCGAACCGGAACCGCTCGTCACGCCAGACCAACGAACCCCTTTCACCTTCCAATGGGACCCCAGTCGCGACGCGCCTCGGAGGCTCGGGCGTCTGCGCGGTCAGGGCGGAAGCGCCACGGGCCCCGCTTCTGGAGACACGGCCCGTTAGCACCAGCACTACGGGCGTCAGCAGACTCCTCGGCACCCCGCGTCACACCTGGAACGCCGCCGCCAACGCGCAGGCCGCCGCGCCCTCTACCTGGCAACCCTGGGCATCGACGCGAGCCCGGCCCACATCCACGGCGTACGCGTACCGGCAGCCGCCCGGTGAACCACCACCCACCGGTACGGATGTGCGCCCGCTGCCACTGCACCACGAACGAACCGGTACTCGTCCACGAGGTCCACGCGGCAACCGGCCCCGGCTTCAACGTCTACGCCTGCAAGGACTGCGCCGAGCACTACCCACCCCTGACGGACGCCCTGGAACTCCTGGACACCACGGCACGCGCATCAACGGATGACGATCCGCGTCTACAAGGTCACAGAGGACGTCACCACCACTCAGGACCGCGGTGAACTCCACACCTGGACAGGCAGCCGCGTAGACCCAACTCCACGAATGGCCGCCTTCCCACCCTGCAGTTGCCGGAGATGCAGAACACCCCGATAACTCCCGCAAAGCCCCACTGCCGCGCCCTGCGACGGACGCCCTCCCCAGTGTCCGTCGCAGGGCGCGCCGGCTTGGACACGATCAGGACACAGAAGCCGACCGACTTGCTCTACTGGATCCCCAAATGCCCATGCCAACAAGGGAAGTCCAGCCTGGCGAAACCACCAGCCCCACGGATACCGTCATGGCTCTTGACTGAACCTATGCCTCACGGAGAGTCCACAGTGAAACGCCGCACTTTGCCCGTTGCTGCCGCGCTCACCGCGACCGCAGCCCTACTGCTGACCAACCGCTGATCGGAGCGGACGGCTCGCGGCCGGTTCAGCTTTCTGGAACCGGCCGCGCCCTACGCTGCCCAGGTGCCCATCGTCACGGCCGCGACTCAACGTGGACGATCGCTGCGACCGACGCTGAGGACCTCCACGGTCACCGTCTTCGTACGTGACACGGTAGAAGCCGAGGAGCAGTCGATAGATGCCGCCTGTGCCGAGGCGGGCGGCATTGGTCGGTCGGGGGGGCTCCGCGAGGTCGTATACCGCGGCCGTAACGAGCTAGGACGCGGCGCCGGTTGAGCCTGCGGACGTGCCGCAAGCCCCCCCCCGGCCGCGCGCCTCACCCTGGAGGAAGCCGCAAGCTGTCCTGACGGGCGTGCTGGTCGTGGACTTCAGCGGGGAGGCGGACCATGACGTTGGACATGGAGCACGCGTACGAGGCTCGCCCGGGTCCATGCGCCGCATGCGCACCACCCGTTTCCACTTGAGCGCTCCGTATCGCGGAATACGCGGAGCAGTCGGCACTATCGGTGGTGCGCCGAGCGGCTCTCGCCCTTGGATGCCGGAGGAACAGAGAGACAAGCATGAGTGCCGATACGGAGGACGAGGCGCAGGAGAGGCGTCCGCGGTACCGCGTCACGCTGGCGATCGGCACCGACTGCTACGTGCTCGCCGTGATCACAGGGATGTTCCTCCTGGAGGACGACTTCGGCTCCGGACTCCTCGTGCCCCTGTGGATCGTGCATTGGGTGCTTCTCGTCGTGCTGATCCGGAAGTTGGGGGCCGCCGGAGATTCCAGCGCGACCGCGGCGCTGTTCATCGTGTGCACCTCCCTGCCAGACGCCGGGCCAGGCAGACGTCACCGGTGAGGTGTTCTGGTCAGTGGCGTTCGCTCTCGCCGCGCTCGGCTCTGTCGGCTGGATGACACGGCGAGGATCGGACACCGCGAAGCAGCGGGACGACGAAAGACGGTCAGCCGCGATACGGAAGGCACAGGCCTCGCAGGAGCAGAAGCTGCGCGAGGCCCTGCGCACGTTCCCCGCCGACCGACACAGCTACATCAAGGTGCACCCGGAGGACTACCCCGACGTGTCGCAGCGCCGGGCCGCCCGGATCGCCTGGGACATGGGGCTGCGCGCGGAGGCGGCAGGCAGTCGGGGCTCGTGGCGCCTCGGGGAGACCGTGGTCGAAGAAGTCCCGCACGAATGAGCAGCCAAATGCCTGCCGCCAGGGCGTTCTGACGCGAAAGCCGCGTTCCATCGCCCACTTCAGGCCGAGGTCTTCACTCGACGCCATCCGTGGGCTTCGTCATGTGCTGATTGCAGTTGAGTGCCGATGATCTGCCCGTTGCGGAGCACCCGAGACCACGTCTGCACCGGGTCGAGTTGAGCTTCCACCACGGGATACACCGTTCCGCTGTCAACGACCGCGGACCGGGCGGCCGGTCATCCCCTGCCGGCCGTCACGCTGATCCGCCCGACAAATGCGTCGATGTCGTCCATGGCGCCAAGGACCCGGCGCGGGTCCGGGGCCGCGACGATGACCAGAACGTCGCAGTCGGCCTCCTCGCTGCGCCAGGCGTACCGCACGCCCGCGATGATCGTGCGATCCTCCTCCGTCTGCGTATAGCGCAAGGAACGCAAGCCGGTGCCGAGCGCTTCGGTGGTGAAGTCCTCCACGATCGGCTTCTCCACAAGGTCCGGGTCGTCCGTGGTGACCAGTTCCCGAAGAGTCTCCTCACGGTCTCCGTCCGCCTCGACAGAGGCGACGTATACGGGCAGCGGCATGAGCCGCGGGTCCGGCAGATGAAGGTAAACGTCGAAGCCAGGGTGGCTCTGCGGGAATCGCTCCGCGCAGGCCTGCAAGGTGGCGGCCAGGCCCTTGAGGTCCTTGCGGCTCGGTTCGAAGTCGCTGTCGCCCCACCATGCCTCGGACATGTAGCGGCCCCACTCCTTGGGCCCCTTCCACGGGGTGCCTTCCCACGAGCTCGGGATCTGCATCCACAGGTCGGTGTCGTAGTCCACATACGGCCAGCTCACGAGCGGCTCCAACGGAAGGTGGTCATCATCGCGTCGAACAGTTCCACAAAGAGGTCGGCGAGTTCGTCCTCGGGGTCGCCCGCTCCGAGGGTGGAGAAGACCACGCCGACCCAGCGTCCGCGGTCGCCGGGGACCGGGACGATGTAGTCGACATGGCGCGATCCCAGCTCTCCGCCGCCCGGGGCACCGGCGGCGACCGTCCGTTCCGTACGGACACCGCGTACCTCGTCGACCTCGACGAAACTTGTCTCACCATCCCGCCCGGGCGCCTCGAGGAGGCGGCGCGCCACGGCCGAGGGATCGACCGCGACCTCGTCTGGGAACTGCATCTCCGACACCACGATCGAGGCGGGGACGGCGATGCCGTGCATCTGCTCCAGCGGCAGGTACAGATCCAGCGCCTCGGCTCGCCTGGCTTCCTTGACGGCGTCCTTCAGGCGTCGTTCCAACTCACGCCGGTACGGACCGATTCTGTCGCGAGGCGCGTCCGCGGGTAGTGCGGCGAAGGCGTCGTCGACAATCGTCCGTATCGCCTCGTCGGTCCCGGATCGCATCGGGATGCGAACCCATTCCGGCGGCAGGATCAGCTGGTAGCCGTGGGGAGCTGTGATGGCGCGGTCAGTCACGGTTTCCCTTCCGCCGGATGCGGAGCTTCGGTAGCGCCCACTGGGTGAGGGGCGCCACCAGCGGGATCAGTACGTAGGCGAGCGAGTCCGTCGCGAACCCGGCCAGGCAGTTCAGGAGGGCGCCGCCGAAAACCACCACCGGAATGCCGAAGTCCCGCTGGGGCGAACGCTCGTACTTGAGGATCAGCCCGACCATGAAGGCCGTGGCCACGACGCCGGCCGGTCCCAGCACATACCGCAGGACGATCATCGCAACGTCGTCCGACGCCGCGCCCACGACCATGGCCGCGCAGAACAGGAGCGGCGGCACCATCGAGATCACACGCACAAAAGCGACGTCCTTGGAATAGGCACGCTCCGCTTCCTCCGGCGCCCGCGCCTTCTCCTGCCTGCTTCGCTCGAGGCCCTCGAAGTAGCGCTCGCCCGGCTCGCGGCGGGTCACCAAGTGGACCCGACTTCGGCGGTGTACTCGTTCTTGTAGTCCTGGAACGGCTCGAGATATGGCTTGTCGGTCACGGTGTCGCTGGCGCCGAGGGCCTTTCCGCCCAGGTCGATCCCCTGTCCGGCCATGAAGACTTGCTGGCTGTGGCGCAGATAGCTCTCGGCGCCCTGGCTGGCCGTGTGAACGCCGCTGTGTTCCACGTAGGAAGCCCGCGTCTTCACGATGTCCTTGTACGCCACGGCCGCGTCCTTGTCTCCACCTGCCTTGAGGATGTCCACCTTGCTGACCTTGGGCAACGGGGCCTTCGTAGCCAGCTTCTCGGCGCCCTCACCCGCCTTTGCGGCCAGCGCGTCCGCCTGCTCGATGGCTTCCCGGGCCGCGCGCTTCTGCGCCTTGGACGCGCCCTTGTTGGCGAGAGTACGGCCCGCTTGCCCATACACCTTGTTCATGCCGTTCTTCGCGGCACTGGTGGCGGCCTTCTTGGCGCCCTGCCCCGCAGCCAGTCGCGTTGCGGCCTGCCCGGCCTTCAGGCCGGACACCGCACCGCGTCCAAGGCCCATGGTGGCCAGCGCAAACACGTCCAGCGCGACATCTGCCCAGGAGCCCTGCCCAGCCGCAGCCATCGCCACTCTCGCCACCAGCACAGCGATCCCCGCAGCAAGGACCATTCCGATCCCGATACCGGAGACAAAGATCGCCGCGATAGCGAGCGCGGTAGCCACATAGCTGGCCACCTCGATGACTACCTTCAGCCAGCCGGCGTTCTTGTCGATCCAGTCCTTGACGTTGTCCCACCAGCTGTCAGTGAGGGGATCGTCGTCGATGGCCTTCTCGATCAACGACGCATAGTGGTCGGCCTGCTCGTGGTATCTGTCGGTGGCCTTCTTCAAGTCTTCCTTGGCCTGCCCCTTGTCGCTCTTGGCCAGTTCGAGCGCGTTCCCGGCGGCGGCCTGGGCGCTCCGCAACTCACCCGCCCAGCCCGACAGATGCGTCTTGACACCCTCGTACCGCTCTGCGGTCTGGTCGAGCTTTTTGCCGAGTTCGGCCGCCCCCTCGGTCAACTTGTCCGAGTACTTACCCTTCAAGCCCTCTTTTTTGGCAATCTTATGGAGTTTGTCGGCCTGGTCGCGCAGCTTCCTAGCGACGTTCTTCATGTGCTCGACTTCGTCCTCGATGTCCTTGACGGATCCGGGCACCGGATCACTGTCCGCCAGAGGGTGCCAGTCCACAGGGCGAGCCATCGTCACTTCCCTCTCTTCTTTTCCTGCTTCGCCTTGTTGGCCGCTTCCGCCAGGTCCAGATCGGCCTTCTCGAAGGCCTTACGAGTCGAGCTGACCCAGCCGCCGATCTTGTCGATCTCCTCGACAAGCTCCCCCCGATGCCTGTCCCAGTTGTCGACAAATGTGGACATGGCCTTGACCATGCGTTCCGCTCCGACCGCGGCTCGAAGCTCCTGCTTCCAGTCCTCAATCCCCTCGAACTCGCCCTGGATAAAGCGGAGTTGCTTCTCCGTCGCCTTCAACAGCGTGATGTCGACCGTCAGGTCTGAATTACCCACCGGTATCCCCGTTCACAGAATCGGCCAGCCCTCCGGGCTCACCTGGCACAACACCGCGAAACTATCATCGCCACAATGGGCCACCTGAAGAAGTTCACGTATCACACACACGCACACTTCGCTGGACCCGCACAGGCAGGAGCAGGGCGTTTCAAGCTGAACCACCCCACGCCTCGTTTTGTATCGACGATGCAACACCAAGCGAGTCAAATCGAATCATTCCGCCATAAAAACTCGGACAGTTCATCGGCCGCATCCTTCTGTTCTCCCGGCGGAACGATCACGTGCGAGTCACAGGGGGCAACGACCGAAAGAGGCTTGCGCGCGACACGGGCACGGGCTGTCGGAACAGATTGAGCGAGTGACCTAGCGTCACCTGAGACAGACGCATGTCCGTTCTGCCTGACGCTCTACCTCCCCGCCGAGCGGATGCACAGAACGCCCACCCCGCGGTCTCCGAGCCGCTGAGCGCTCTCCGACGGAGAACGTCGAGCCCGGGGCCGTTCTCATGGATCTCGCCCGTGACGCCGAGGACACCTCAGCCCGGGAATTCGACGGAACGGCGGCATTCCGTGAGGCAGGCTCAAAGAGACAGAAAGAAGAACGGTGTGGCAGACACTCGGCCCGCCACACCGTCACACCAAAGAAGTCAGCTGCGCATCACTTCTTGGCCGACCGCGCCAGTTCCTCATCAATCTGCTCGAACTTGTCCGCAGCCATGGTCAGGTAGTCACCCATGCCGTCCAGGCCGTCCATGGTGTCCTTGGCCCCGCGGACGAACTCGTCGAAGTTCTCGTCGAAGGCCTTCGACGAGCTCTTGGTGACGTAGCCGCTCTCGACCAGGTTCGCGATGTACTTCCGCAAGCCGTCGAGCTTCTCCTGGACCCTTTCCTTCTCCTTCACGACATGCTTGGCCGCATCCCGCATGTCCTGGTATGTGATGTCAAGGTCCTTGGCCATACAGCCACTCCCTAGTCAACTCGCCGCAGGGCCAACCCCCGTGGCACCTCTTGATGCGGATTGTGCGATCGGTGCGATCTTCCGCTCTTGAGCCAGCAGCTTACGGGTGGGGCCCATGAGGACACATCCCCGTCCCCGAACAATCGGCCGTGAACTGGTGCACAGGGCGTTGCCAATGGGAAGGCGCAGGAGGCGGCCCGTTGCCCTCCAGTGATAGTGAGCCGATATCGTCGCTCCCACTGTGGCCCGCGTTGCGGAAGCGGCCACAGGGCCGTGGGGAGGACAAGCGTGCGCCTGACTCTGACCGTTGTCGATCCATTCGGCGGTGAAACCGCCGACGTCGTGCTCGATGCGGATCCTGAGTCCACTGTCGGGGACATCGCTCAGGAACTGGCGCGGCAAGTAGGGCACAGCGGTGCCCAAGTCATCCCGCTCGGGCAGCATCAGGCTCCCAGGAACGGCGCGCCCATGTTGTACGTGGACGGCTACGCCCTGGACCCCAGCACCACCGCCGTCGGCTCACCTCTGCGGGAGGGAGCCGTCGTCAGCCTCCAGGACCCCGCCGGCTGTCTGCCGGGCGAGCCCACCGGGCTGGTCGAACTGCGGGTGGTGGGCGGGCCCGTGGCAGGTGCCGTGCACCGGCTCGGGATCGGGCGGTACGACATCGGAAGCGGATCGGTGTCGTACATACGGATCGACGACCCAGAACTCGACGCCCGCGCGCTCACGTTGTCAGTTGCAACCGATGGCACTTGCCAAGTCGCCGTGCATGGGGGCAAGGAGGGCGTCACCCTCGACGGAGCGGAACTCGAAGGCGACGAGTGGCCTCTTGGCGGGCAGATCGCCGTGGGAAACACCCTGCTGGAACTGACCCGGTACTCCCCGCCGGACGCCGCCCTCAAATGGTCCGAGGACGGCATAGGCCTCGACTACAACCGGCCGCCGCGGCTGCGTCCTCCGGACCGGCAGACCAAATTCCGGCTGCCGTCGCCGCCCCGGGACTTCGAAGCAAGGCCGCTGCCCTGGCTCATGGCGCTGACTCCGCTCGTCGGCGCGGTCGTTGCGGTGGCCATCTTCGGTCGCTGGTACTACCTGATCATGGCGGTCCTGAGCCCGCTCATACTCTTCGGCAACTACTTCATGGACAAAAAGCATGGGAGGAAGTCCCATGCGAAGCAGGTCAAGGAGTACAAGGAACACAAGCAGCGCATCGAGAAGGACGCACAGGAAGCCCTCGTCACCGAGCGCCTCGACCGGCGACACGCCATTCCCGACCCCGCCACGATTCTCTCCCTCGGCACTGGTCCGCGTACCCGGTTGTGGGAGCGGCGGCGCACCGACCGCGACCATCTGCTGGTGCGCGTGGGCACAGGGCAGCTTCCGTCGGAGGTCGTACTGGACGACCCCGAGCAGGACGAGCATCGTCGGCAGGTCACCTGGAAGATCGAGGACGCACCCGTCGCGCTGTCGCTGCGCTCCCTCGGGGTCATCGGCATGGCGGGACCGGGCGACTCGGCCCGTGCGCTCGGCCGTTGGGCAGTGGCGCAGACCGCGGCCCTGCACAGCCCGATGGATGTGCAGTTCTACGTTCTGAGTGAGAACACCGCTCAGGACAGCTGGGACTGGGTGCGCTGGCTGCCGCACGCGCGGCCTTCCGGCGGCCAGGACATCAATCTGCTGATCGGCACCGACGCCGAAACCGTCGGTGCTCGCATCGGTGAACTGACGCAGATCCTCGACGCGCGTACTAAGGCGGCGCAGGAGAACCGTGGACAGGCCTCGTCCTTCAGTGACCCGGACATCGTCGTCATCTGGGACGGTTCCCGCCGGCTGCGGTCTCTGCCAGGAGTAGTGCGGCTGCTGCGCGAGGGTCCGAGCGTGTCGATGTACGCGCTGTGTCTCGACGCCGAGGAGCGGTTCCTGCCAGGCGAGTGCCAGGCCATGGTCATCGCCGAGCCGAAGCCGCAGGAGCCCGGCGAGGCGAACAGCCAGGCAACGGACGCGGATCAGCAGCCCCAAGGCGGCATCCCCCGGCCGGCCGCCGGAAATTTCCCTTCCATGCAGGCCTGGCACACGGCCGGGAACCAACCCTCCGGACGCGACGGAACCGACAAGCTGCGGCTGCGAGTCGAGGAGGCTGGGACCGAACGGGTCGCCCAGGTGCGCCCCGACTTCGTCTCAGCCGCCTGGTGCCTCCGCCTGGCCCGCTCGCTGTCGCCGCTGCGCGACATCAGCGGCGAGACGGAGGACTCCGCGCTTCCCGCCTCCAGCCGCCTGCTCGACGTACTGCAGCTGGAGCCGCCCACGAGCGATGCCATCACCGCGCGCTGGCGTATGGGCGGCCAGTCGACGTTGGCGGTCATCGGTGAGTCGTACGACGGGCCGTTCGGCATCGACATGCGCAAGGACGGGCCGCACGGTCTGATCGCCGGTACGACCGGTTCGGGTAAATCGGAGCTGTTGCAGACCATCGTGGCCGCGCTCGCGGTTGCCAACACCCCCGAGAACATGACGTTCGTGCTCGTCGACTACAAAGGTGGCTCGGCGTTCAAGGACTGCGTGAAGCTGCCGCACACGGTCGGTATGGTCACCGACCTCGACGCACACCTCGTCGAGAGGGCCCTGGAATCGCTCGGCGCCGAACTGAAGCGGCGTGAGCACATCCTCGCCGCCGCCGACGCCAAGGACATCGAGGACTATCAAGACCTCGTACGACGCGATCCCTCGCACCCTCCCGTGCCCCGACTGCTCATCGTCATCGACGAGTTCGCATCGATGGTGCGCGACCTGCCCGACTTCGTGACAGGTCTCGTCAACATCGCCCAGCGAGGCCGTTCGCTCGGCATCCACCTGCTCCTGGCCACGCAGCGGCCGAGCGGCGTGGTGTCCCCCGAGATCCGCGCCAACACGAACCTCCGTATCGCGTTGCGTGTGACGGACGGCGGCGAGTCCACCGATGTCATCGACTCCCCCGAAGCCGGGCACATCTCGAAGGGCACCCCGGGTCGTGCCTACGTGCGGCTCGGGCATGCCTCGCTGGTCCCCTTCCAGTCGGGACGCGTCGGTGGGCGCCGCCCCGGAGCCGCGGACCCGCAGCTCCTCGCCCCCTGGGCGGGCGCACTCACCTGGGAGGATCTGGGTCGTACCGCGCTGGTGAAGCCGAAGGCCGAGGCGCGGGAAGAAGAAGAGATCACCGATCTGAAGGTCCTGGTCGACGCGGTACGCGACGCCAACCAGGCACTGGGCATTCCGGCCCAGCACAGCCCCTGGCTGCCCGCGCTCTCCGAGACGCTGCTGCTCGACGAGATCCCGACGCCGCAGGTGGCGGAAACCCCGGGCGCGCTGCCGCCTGCTCCGTACGGCGTCGAGGACCTGCCGGCCGCCCAGGCGCGCCGCCCGGTCGCCGTGGACTTCTCCGCCTTCGGGCATCTGATGATCGGTGGGGCGCCGCGTAGTGGCCGCTCCCAGATCCTGCGGACCATCGCGGGCTCCCTGGCCCGCACGCACTCGTGTGCCGACGTCCACCTCTACGGCATCGACTGCGGCAACGGTGCGCTCAACGCACTGACCCGCCTGCCGCACTGCGGCGCGGTCGTCGGGCGCAACCAGACCGAGCGCGTGGTCAGGCTGGTCAACCGCCTCAAGGGCGAACTCTCCCGACGCCAAGACCTGTTGGCCGAGAGCGGATTCGCGGACATCGGAGAACAGCGGGCCGCAGCTGCCGAGGACGAGCGACTGCCGCACATCGTCATCCTGCTGGACCGCTGGGAGGGCTGGATTCCCACACTCGGCGAGATCGACCACGGCTCGCTCACAGACGAGCTCACCACGATGATGCGCGAGGGCGCGAGTGTCGGCATCCACCTGGTGCTGACGGGCGACCGCACGCTGCTGGTCGGCCGTATCGCGACCCTGACCGAGGACAAGTACGGGCTGCGGCTGGCTGATCGCAGCGACTTCTCGACGCTCGGCATCCCGACCCGCAAGGTGCCGGAGGAGATTCCTCCGGGCCGCGGCTTCAAGAACGAGTCCGGTACGGAGACACAGTTCGCTCTGCTCTCCGAGGACACCACCGGTCAGGGCCAGGCCGCAGCCCTCACGGCGATCGGCGAGGCAGCGGCGGAGCGGGACGCCGGAGTACCGCGTGCCAGGCGCCCGTTCCGTGTCGACAGCCTGCCGAGCCGGATCTCCTTCGGCGACGCCTGGGAACTCCGCGACCCCGACGCTTCCCGTTCCAAGCTGTGGGCAATGGTGGGCATCGGAGGTGACGAGATCGTCGGATTCGGCCCGGACCTCGCCCAGGGTGTGCCGGCGTTCGTCATCGCAGGTCCCGCCAAGTCGGGCCGCTCGACGGCGTTGATGAACCTCGCGCAGTCGTATCTGGCTCAGGGAGTACGTCTCGTCATCGCCACTCCACGCCAGTCACCGCTGCGCCAACTAGACGGCGCCGATGGCGTGTTGAAGGTGTACACCGGCGACGACATCGACGAGGACGACTTCGAGGAGATCATCGAGTCGGCGTCCATGGACGAACCGATCGCCGTACTTGTCGACGACGGCGAAATCCTCGAGGACTGCGACGCCGGGCCTCAGATGAAGCGGATCGTCCAGCGCGGCGCCGAACGGGGACTGGCGCTTGTCATCGGGGGTGACGAGGAGGACGTCTGCAGCGGCTTCTCAGGCTGGCAGGTCGACGCGAAGAAGAGCCGCCGCGGCCTCCTCCTCTCCCCCCAGGAATCGTCGAGCGGCGACCTCATCGGCCTACGAATGTCACGCAGCATGGTCGGCGGCCAGATAGCCCCGGGCAAAGGCCTCCTGCATCTCGGCGACGGAGAACTTCGCACGGTTGTCATTCCAGGGTGAGGAAAACGAGCGGACGGGCCCTGGCATTCCGCAAGGGCCCGTCCGTGAAACTGCCTGCGAAACGACCTAGTAGTAGTCGTTGTAGGCCTTGCCGCTGTAGCACGTCGCGAGCGGGCTGGAGCCCTTGACGTTCTCGACCTGGACGCGCGCGCTGACGATGCCACTCGCGTGCGTGGCGGTCGTCGTCCAGGTCTTGTTCGAACCGTTGCCGTCGTGGAGTTCGCGCCAGCCATAGCTGTAGCGGTTGCCTGCACCGGTGGTGATGTCGAGCCGGATGCGCACCCAGGCGCCGTCCTTCTCGGTGTCGGCCAGGATCAGCGCGACATCCATGGTCTTCTTGCTCGTCCAGTTCCACTGCATGCCACCGGACGCCCCGCCGTCCGACGTTGAGCAGCTCTTGAGCTGGGCTGCCGCCGAAGCGGACGGCGCCCCCGTCATGACAAGTCCGGCAGTTGCCGCGGCAGCCAGGAGCGCGACGCTGTAACGACGCACGTATCCCTCCCTAGGGTCGATCAACGGGGTGACTTTAGCCCAACAAGGGTTCGAAACAAGGGATTTGGGCGCGCCGGTACGCTGCCGCCAGCGTGCACTTTCGCCGTCCTACGGCTCCAGCAGAGCCACCTTCACATCCGCCGGGAAGCCGGTCGTCGGGCCGACCCGGCGGGCGAACTCCGTGACGGCCTCCAACTGCGGCGCGCCGAAACGGAAGTCGAGCGTCGTGAAGTAGTTCTCCAGAACTCTCTCGTCGAAGGCCTCCCAGCGCGCCGCCTGCTCGGCGACCTTGCCGACCTCTTCCAGCGACAGGTCCCTGGACGCGAGGAAGGCCTCGTGGACCTTGCGCGTGAGGACCGGCTCGCGCTCCAGGTACTCGCGGCGCGCGGCCCAGACCGCGAAGACGAACGGCAGGCCCGTCCACTCCTTCCACAGCGCGCCCAGGTCGTGCACGGCGAGCCCGTACTGCGGTCCGTCGAGCAGGTTGGCGCGCAGCGCCGCGTCACCGATGAGTACGGCGGCCTCGGCCTCCCGCATCATCAGGGCGAGGTCGGGCGGGCAGGTGTAGTACGAGGGCTGTACGCCGAACCGCTCGGCCAGCAGCAGCTCCGCGAGCCGTACCGACGTGCGCGAGGTCGAGCCGAGGGCGACTCTGGCGCCGTCCAGGTCCTCCAGCGGGACCTGGGAGACGATCACGCAGGACATCACCGGGCCGTCGCAGCCGACCGCGATGTCGGGGAAGGCGACCAGTTCGTCGGCGTGCTTGAGGAACTCGACGAGCGTGATGGGCCCGATGTCGAGATCGCCGCGCACGAGCTGCTCGCTGAGCTGTTCCGGGGTGTCCTTGGTGAGCTCGAAGTCGAGAAGCGTCCCTGTACGAGCGAGCCCCCAGTACAGGGGCAGGCAGTTCAGGAACTGGATGTGGCCGACGCGCGGCCGGGTGCGAGAATTGTCCACATCGCGAGGCTAGACCCTTTGGGGTACGGTGCAGGCTTCGGGTCCCGGAGTGGTGGGAGCCATTCCGGAAACCGGCTGCGCCTCTTGTGTCAACCCCTGTGCCACCCACTCGCCGCCCTTACGTCAACCCCTCGGGGGAGCTACTCAAACCTTTGGGTGACGTGATCTTGACCTCTATTGCATTCGGCTGCCTGCGTGCTAGGCTCGGCCGCAAGTTGCAGTTTGGTTTCCCTTGCAGTACAGAGCCTGCGGAGCGCATGTGACCGCGGGCTCTCGTCGTTTTCAGACGAATGCAGTTGTTTACACAATCGCTGGTTCTGGAGCAGGGCAACCCTTTGGGCCCAAGGAGGGCTTATGGCTACCGGAACCGTGAAGTGGTTCAACGCCGAAAAGGGCTTTGGCTTCATCGCCCAAGAAGGCGGAGGCCCCGACGTCTTCGTCCACTACTCCGCGATCAACGCGAGCGGCTTCCGCTCCCTCGAAGAGAACCAGGCGGTTACCTTCGACGTCACCCAGGGTCCGAAGGGCCCGCAGGCGGAGAACGTCACCCCTGTCTGATCCTTCGGCTTCTGGAGCGAACGCTCTGATGCTCTGATCTCCGGAACGAGTGCAGTACCCAAGGAGCCCCTCCACCATTTGGTGGCGGGGCTCCTGCCTTTTGCCTCCGGCGGGCGCCCCGAAAAAGGCTGCGCCTTCCCGCGCCCCCTTGTGGGCCCCTACCGCTCGTACAACGCCTCGATCTCCGCCGCGAAGTCTCGCTCGATCGCATCCCGCCGGAGCTTCATCGTCGGAGTCAGATGCCCGGCCTCCTCGCTGAAACGGCCCGGCAGGATGGTGAAGCGGCGGATTGATTCCGGGCGGGACACCAGCTTGTTGGCCTCGTGGATTGCTCGTTTCAGGATGGTGTTCAGCTCCTCGTCGTCGACGAGGAGTTCGGCGGGTACCGCGTGTTTGCGGTTCATCTGGCGCCAGTGGGTGATGCCGTCGGGGTCGAGGGTGATCAGGGCGCTGACGTACGGGCGGCCGTCGCCCACGACCATGACCTGGGCGATCAGGGGGTGGGAGCGGAGCCAGTCCTCCAGGGGGGCCGGGGCCACGCTCTTGCCGCCGGCCGTGATCAGGATTTCCTTCTTGCGGCCGGTGATCGTGAGGTAGCCCTCGTCGTCCAGAACGCCGATGTCGCCGGTCGCGAACCAGCCGTCGGGGGCGGCGGGGACGACGCCGCCCGCGTACGGGTCCCAGTAGCCGCGGAAGACATGGCTGCCGCTCAGCAGGATCTCCCCGTCCGCGGCGATACGGACCCGGGTGCCGGGCAGGGGCCAGCCCACCGTGCCGAGGCGGGGTTTGAGCGGCGGGGTGACAGTGGCCGCCGCCGTCGACTCGGTGAGGCCGTAACCCTCGAAGATCTCTATGCCCGCGCCGGCGAAGAACGCCGCCATGTCGCGGCTGAGCGGGGAGCCGCCGCAGATCGCGTAGCGGACCCGGCCGCCCAGGGCGCCCCGGATACGGCGGTAGACGAGCGGGTCGTAGAGGGAGCGGGCCGCGCGCAGGGAGCGGCTCGGGCCGGAGCCCGTGCCGTGCTGCTCGGCCTCGACCGCCACGCCGTACGCGCGGGCGAGGCGGGCCGCGCGGTCGAAGGACGAGGCACGGCCCATGCGCTCGGCGGTCGCGCGGCCCGTGTTGAAGACCTTCTCCAGGACGTACGGGATGGCCACGAGGAACGTCGGCTTGAACGAGGCCAGGTCGGTGAGCAGCTCCTCGGAACCGATGCCCGGGGCGTGCCCCAGCCGCACGCGGGCGCGCAGGCAGCCGACCGCGATCATGCGGCCGAAGACGTGGGAGAGGGGGAGGAAGAGGAGGGTGGCCGCCGGTTCGTCGGTGAGGGACCTGAAGGCGGGGTAGAGGAGTTCGATGGCGTTGTCGACCTCGGCGAAGAAGTTGCCGTGGGACAGTGCGCAGCCCTTGGGGCGTCCGGTCGTACCCGAGGTGTAGATGATCGTGGCGAGGGTGCCCGGCCCCAACATCCCGCGGCGTACGGCGACTTCCGAGTCCGGCACGTTCCGGCCCGACTCGGCGAGCCGCTCCACGTGCCCCTTCTCGAAGACCCACACATGGCGCAGATCCGGGATCCTCTCGCGCTCCGGGCCCAGCGCGGCGGCCTGCGCGACGCTCTCGACAGCGAGCGCGACGGCCCCGGAGTCCTGGAGGATCCAGCGGGTCTGGAAGATGGACGAGGTCGGGTAGATCGGCACGGTCACCAGGCCGGCGGCCCAGGCCGCGAAATCCAGCAACGTCCACTCGTACGTCGTACGCGCCATGATGGCGATCCGGTCGCCCGGCACCAGCCCCTCGGCGATCAATCCCTTGGCCAGCGCGAGCACTTCGTCCGCGAACGCGTTCGCCGTCACGTCCACCCAGTCGCCGTCCGGCCCCTTGCGGCTGAGTACGACGTCGGCGGGGGCCTCGCTCGCGTTGTCAAACGGGATGTCCGCGAGGGATCCATGCGTGACCGGCGCGACGAGTGGCGGCACGGCCGCCTCCCGTACGACACCGTCCAGCCGCTTGAGGTCCGGCTCGACGAGCGCGGGGGCGGGGATGGAGGACTTCCTGGCGGACATGGGGCGGCTCCTTGTCGTCATGCCTGGCGGTCCCTCCAGGGGTCCCCATGGGTGCTACGGGGCTGATCTACCCGGTGTTCAGTGGGAGTCGGGCCATCAACATACGCATTACGACGTACGCGGGTGTCGTCGACGAACCGTCTTCACCAGCGACGACGCCACCCTCCACAACATTCACAGGCGCTGAGGTGCGTCTCGACCGCTTACTGACTTCTGAGTAATCTTACTCTGGAGTAAGAATCGCGATCAGATCCGCGATCAGATCCACGACCGGATCCACGACTGCGCCGATCGAGCTGGGAGTTCTTGGACGATGGCCGACCACTGCTCCATGCGCCGCATGCACACCCGGACTCTCGCCGCCTCCCCAGCCCTCGCCCCGCTCCTCACCCGCGGCGCCCTCGCCTCCCCCTTCAAGCGACCCCGGCCCGGCAGCACGCCCGAGGCGCCCCCAACTCACCTCGTACTCCCCGGCGTTCGCATCGACCTCGCCAAGCTCGCCGCGTACGAGCGCGTCTGCGGGTACGGCGTGGGCGCCGACGCGCTGCCCGTGACGTATCCGCATGTACTGGGGTTTCCGCTGGCCATGCGGCTGATGAGTGCGCGGGCGTTTCCGTTGCCGTTGCTCGGGCTTGTGCACACGGCCGTCGAGATCGTCCAGCGGAAGGCGCTTCCAGCCACGGGGGAGTACGAACTCCATGCCTGCGTCGAGGGGTTGGCGCCCCACCGGCGAGGGACCGAGGCGACCCTCGTCACCGAGGTCCGGGCCGGCGGCAGCCTCGTATGGGAGTCGAGGAGTACGTATCTCGCCCGGCATCGGACCGAGCTGACCGAGGCTCCGCGGAGCAAGGCCCACGCCGGGTCGCCGCCGGGCGAGGCCCGCAAACCCCCACCCCTTCCCGCCATCGCCGAGTGGCGGCTGGGCGGGGATCTCGGGCGGCGTTACGGGGCGGCGTCCGGAGACCGGAACCCGATCCACCTGCATCCGCTCACGGCCCGGCTCTTCGGCTTCCGGAGGCCCATCGCGCACGGCATGTGGACGGTGGCCCGCTGCCTCGCGGAGCACGGCGTTCCCGAAGCCGCGCACATCAAGGCCGAGTTCAGGGCGCCGGTGCTGCTGCCGGGGACGGTGACGTACGCGGCGAAGGGGGGCGCCTTCGAGCTGCGAGGGGGCGGGGAACGCGTGCACGTCACGGGTGAGGTACGCCCGCCGGCGTGACGCGTTACGGCTTCGGGGGTGCCCAGGCCCGCCCATCCATCAGGTTCCCGAGTCCCGCCCAGGCGAAGTTCATCAGCGTCGCCGCCGCCTGCTTGGCCGAGACGCCGGGCGTGGTGTTGGCCCAGGCCGCAAGGGACTCGGCTGCTCCGACCAGGGCCTCGGCGAGGCCGGCGACCTCGTGCTCGGCACGCTCGGCCGGCGACGGATCCCGGTGGGCCTCACGGGCGGCCACCGCTATCAACTGCGTGACGAACGCGACGAGTTCCTCCCGCATCGCGGTGACCTCGGCGGCGAACGGCTCGCCGTGCGTACGCGCCTGGAGGTGCAGCACCGCCCAGCCGTCGGGGTTCTGCGCGGTGTGCGTGAAGAACGCCCGCAGCCCTTCCCAGAGTTGGCGGTCGGCGGGCAGACCGGGGTGGACTCCCGCGCGTACGGCGGCCGTCAGGGCAGCGGCCTCGCGGCGGATGCAGGCCGTGAAGAGGTCTTCCTTGGAGTTCAGGTACAGGTACACCAGCGGCTTGGACACGCCCGCCAGATCGGCGATCTCGTCCATCGAAGCGGCCCGGTAACCCCGCTGCCCGAAGGTCCGCACCGCGGCGTCCAGCATCTGCTGTTCACGCACGGCACGCGGCATCCGCTTGTTCTTCACAGCACCCATATGGCTTAGCCTACGGTTCTCCGCCACCCGAGGGCGCCCACGGTGTCGCCGTCAGTGACGAACGCTGTGTTACGAAAGCTGGGTTACGAAGGCCGGGTCACGAAGGCTGGCCCTGTGCCCCACCGCGCGCCGCGTCGTCCGCGGTGTCCTCCTGGGAACGGCTGCGCTCCAGGTTGGCCTTGGTCCGGTCCACCCGCTCGACGATCTTCGCGGAGGCACGGTCGCGTTCCTTGCGCAGGACCACGAAGCTGATCGGGGCCGAGAGCACGAGGGCGAGCAGGACGATCCACATGCCGTTGGAGTCGCCGAGGCCGCGCGGGGCGACGCCGGAGTAGACGAGACCCCAGACGACCACGAGGCAGCCCGCGAAGATTCCGAGGCGCATCAGCGTGTAGCGGAGCATCTCAATCCACTCTTCCCGTTCGAACGTTCCCAAAGGGCACCCTCCAGTCAAGCATGTCCTGCCCGTGAGCTCGCAGGGGGGCTTCCATGGCCGCAGGCGAGTGGCCTCAGGCCAGGCGGGTGAGCGGCAGCAGCATGGTGATGTCGTCGCGGTCGTCGCCGGGTGCGACGCGGATCGCGTCGGGTACGCGGCCGACCTCCTTGTAGCCGCAGGAGGCGTAGAACCGTTCGAGCCCCAGTCCGCCGCGGCAGGTGAGCCGTATCGCCTCGATGCCCTCGAAGCCGACGGCCGCCTCCGCGGCGGCTGCTAGCAGGTCACGCCCGTAGCCCTTGCCCTGGTGCTTCGGGTGCACCATCACCGTGTAGAGCCACACCCAGTGCGTCATCAGCCGGTGCGTGTTGAAGGCGAAGAAGCCGGTCGCGGCGACGGCACCCTCCTCGTCCCGGCCGACCAGCAGCCGCATACGGCCCTCGCTCATCGCGGCGAGGTGCTTGACGAGTTCCGGGCGGATCGCGTCCGCGGTCACGGGCGGTACGAAGCCGACGGCTCCGCCTGCGTTGGTCACGTCGGCCCAGAGGTCGAGGAGGCCGTCGCGCAGGGCGGGGTCCACGGAGGGGTCGAGGGTGAACGTAAGGGGCATGCGGCGAGGCTACCTATTACGACGTACGGGGCTCAAGCGCATTCGGAGGCCCGACGAGCTGTCGGTCCGGCCCACTCTCCGCTCGGCCACGCTCAGTCCAGCGCCCGTGCCGCCACCTTCAGGTCGGAGACCAGCCCCTGGTACACCGCCTCCCGGTCGTCGGCGCGCAGGGCGGCGGACGGGTGGATGGTGGCGACCACGCGGGTCTGGCGGCCGTGGATCTCCTCCTCCAGGAGCATTCCGCGCTGCTGGGTGACGCGGAACGAGGAACCGAGCAGGGCCTTGCCCGCCGTGGCGCCGAGTATGACGATCAACTCCGGGTCCACCACGGCCAGTTCGGCGGCAAGCCAGGGGCCGCAGGCGGTCATCTCGCGCAGGCTGGGCGCCTTGTGGATACGGCGCTTGCCGGGACCGGAGGAGGTGAACTTGAAGTGTTTGACGGTGTTCGTGACGTACGTCTGGCCGGGGTCGATGCCCGCCTCGGCCAGAGCCCGGTCGAGCAGGCGGCCCGCGGGGCCGACGAACGGTTTCCCCTGCCGGTCCTCCTGGTCTCCCGGCTGTTCCCCGACGATCAGCACTCGGGCGTCGGTGTCGCCGTTGCCGAACACGGTCTGCGTGGCGTCCCGGTGCAGGGGGCAGCCACGGCACTCGGCGGCGGCCTTGCGCAGGGCGGGCAGGCCGCCGTGCTCCGGCACGAACGGCTCCGCCGTGTACGCGTCCTCGGGGGCCTTGGTGCTGACCATGCGCTTCGAGTACCCGTGCCGGGCGGGGGCACACGGATTCCTCCCCCACCCCGCCCCTTCCCGTAACCAGGGGCGCTGCCCCTGGGCCCCGCTGGGGGCTCCGCCCCCAGACCCCCGATCGGCCTGAAGGGCCTCGTCCTCAAACGCCGGACGGGCTGATTTGTTGCCGGCGCCCGCAACACGAGCACCCAGGGGGCGGGTGCGTGGGAACGAAAACGATCACACCCGCATCGGCTGCGGCGACTCGCGGCGCGACGCGTCCGGGCCCTCGTACTCGCGGATGATCTCGTATCGCGTGTTCCGTTCCACCGGGCGGAAGCCCGCGTCCCGGATCAGGTCCAGCAAGTCCTCGCGGGTCAGCTTGTTCGGCGTGCCGTAGTTGTCGGCGTCGTGGGTGATCTTGTACTCCACCACCGAGCCGTCCATGTCGTCGGCACCGTGCTGGAGGGCCAGCTGGGCGGTCTGGACGCCGTGCATGACCCAGAAGACCTTGACGTGCGGGACGTTGTCGAAGAGCAGCCGCGAGACCGCGAAGGTCTTCAGAGCCTCCGCACCCGTTGCCATCTGGGTGCGGGCCTGGAGGCGGTTGCGTACCTTGCCGTCCTTCATGTCGACGAAGTCGTGCTGGTAGCGGAGCGGGATGAAGACCTGGAAACCGCCCGTCTCGTCCTGCAGTTCACGAAGCCTGAGCACGTGATCGACCCGGTGCTTCGGCTCCTCGATGTGCCCGTAGAGCATCGTGCAAGGGGTCTTGAGGCCCTTGGAGTGCGCCAGCCGATGAATCCGCGACCAGTCATCCCAGTGGGTGCGGTGGTCGACGATGTGCCGGCGTACCTCCCAGTCGAAGATCTCCGCGCCACCACCGGTGAGGGACTCCAGACCCGCCTCGATGAGCTCGTCCAGGATCTCCGATGCCGACAGGCCCGAGATCGTCTCGAAGTGGTGGATCTCCGTCGCCGTGAAGGCCTTCAGAGAGACGTTCGGCAGTGCCTTCTTCAGCTCCGACAGCGACCTCGGGTAGTAACGCCACGGCAGGTTCGGGTGCAGGCCGTTGACGATGTGCAGCTCGGTGAGGTTCTCGCCCTCCATCGCCTTGGCGAGCTTGACCGCCTCCTCGATGCGCATCGTGTACGCGTCCTTCTCACCCGGCTTGCGCTGGAAGGAGCAGTACGCGCAGGAGGCCGTGCACACGTTGGTCATGTTGAGGTGCCGGTTGACGTTGAAGTGGACGACGTCACCGTTCTTACGGGTCCGCACCTCGTGCGCGAGACCACCCAGCCAGGCCAGGTCGTCCGACTCGTACAGCGCGATGCCGTCCTCACGGGTCAGCCGCTCACCGGCCCGGACCTTCTCCTCCAGCTCGCGCTTGAGCCCGACGTCCATGCCTCTACCTCTCCCTGCCCGACAACTCGGTCAACCGTACGCCTACTGCCTTACTGCTCCTCGGGCAGCTCTCCCACCCGGTTCTCCCACTTGGTGGAGAGCACGATCGTCGTACGCGTACGGGACACACCCTTCGTCCCGGACAGCCGCCGGATCGTCTTCTCCAGACCGTCCACGTCCGGCGCCCGGACCTTGAGCATGAACGAGTCGTCGCCCGCGATGAACCAGCAGTCCTCGATCTCGTTCAGGTCCCGCAGCCGCTGCGCGACGTCCTCGTGGTCGGCGGCGTCGGAGAGCGAGATGCCGATGAGGGCGGTGACGCCGAGGCCGAGCGAGGCGGCGTCGACCGTCGCGCGGTAGCCGGTGATGACACCGGCGGCCTCCAGGCGGTTGATGCGGTCGGTGACGCTGGGTCCCGACAGTCCGACGAGGCGTCCCAGCTCCGCGTAGGAGGCCCGGCCGTTCTCCCTGAGGGCCTGGATGAGCTGCCTGTCCACCGCGTCCATGCGATCGATAGCCTTCCGCTGAAGAGTTCCTGAAGTACTGAGGTCCTGAAGTGCTGAAGTGCTGAAGTGCTGAGTGGGTACTGCGGGTTGCTCAGGTGGGGCGTGAGCCGCCGCCCAGTTCGCCCTCCCAGCGGCGGTAGAGCGTGTGCGCGACGCCTGCCGCGTCCAGCACACGCCCGGCGACGAAGTCGACGAGGTCCTGGATGTGGGTGGCGCCCGCGTAGAACGCCGGGGACGCCGGCAGTACGGTCGCGCCCGCGTCGTCCAGGGTCACCAGGTGCCGCAGGGTCTGGCCGTTCAGCGGGGTCTCGCGGACGGCGACGACCAGCTTGCGGCTCTCCTTGAGTGTGACGCTCGCGGCGCGTTGCAACAGGTCCTTCGAGAGGCCGAGCGCGACCCCCGCGACGCAGCCGGTGGACGCGGGCACGATGAGCATGCCTTTCGAGGGGTACGAGCCTGACGACGGCCCCGCTGCCAGGTCACCGGGGTTCCAGTACCGCACGTCCGGGGCTTGGATGTCGAAGATGCCGGGCTTGCCGTCCGCGCCACGGGCCAGCCATTCGCGCAGGTCCTCGTCCCAGTGGGCGTCCCGGAAGCTGATCCCCGTCTCGTCCAGCAACGTCAGCCGCGAAGCCCTGCTGACGATCAGGTCGACGCTCTCCCCCGCATCCAGAAGCGCACGCAACACAGCAGCGGCATACGGCGTACCGGACGCACCGGAGACCCCCACGATCCAAGGCGTGCGCTGCGTCTGTCCTGGCTTCATGGTGTCGAGCCTATCCGGCGGTACGGAGTGGGAACGGAGCGAGGGGCAGGGCCGTTAATCTGACAGAGCCGGGCGACTGGTGCGTACGGCAGATGCGTGCGACAGATGCGACAGACGCGGCAGATGCGTACGACGGGTGCCAGCGGCGGTACGGGCGGACATGGGGGACGGCGATGGCTGGTAGGGACGTCAGTTGGACCCGGAGTGACCGGGGCTGGTCGCAGGGCGAGCGGGCGAGGACGGCCGCCAAGTTGATGGTGGGCTGGGTGGCCCTGCTGTGGCTGCTCGAAGTGGTCGACGTGATCACGGGCCACTCGCTGGACAGCCTCGGGATCACTCCGCGCGAGCCGTCGGAGCTGGTCGACATCGTGCCTGCCTCGTTCCTGCATTTCGGCTTCGCCCACCTGGCGGCGAACACGGTTCCGTTGCTGGTCCTGGGTTTTGTCGCGGCTCTCAGCGGGCTGCGCCGTTTCGCCGCCGTGTGCGCGCTGATCATCGTGGCCGACGGCCTCGGCGTCTGGCTGATATCTCCGGCGCACACCAACACCGCCGGTGCCTCCGGCCTGATCTTCGGGCTGTTCGGCTTCCTGGTGATCAGCGGCTTCGTGGAGCGCAGGCCGCTCGGCATCATGGCCGGTGTACTGATCGCGGCGGCCTGGGGCAGCTCGGTCCTCGCGGGCATAGCCCCCACCAACACCACGGTGAGCTGGCAGGGGCATCTGGTCGGTCTGGTGTCGGGCGTGGCAGCGGCGTTCCTGTTCCGCCGCCGCTCGGCCTCCGGCTCACCCGAACGCGCTACACGGTAAGCCCGCGCACCAGCAGGTCGAGCAGCGCGCACACGAACAGTGCGATGCCGATGAACCCGTTGACGCTGAAGAACGCCCTGTTCACCCGGGACAGGTCGTGCGGGCGCACGATCGAGTGCTCGTAGAGGAACGCGGCGGCGACGATCAGCAGGCCCAGCCAGAAGAAGGCACCCGCGTCGGTGGACAGGGCGTACCAGACGAACAGTGCCGTGGTGACCGTGTGGCAGCCGCGGGCGCCCCAGATGGCGGCCGGGATGCCGAAGCGGGCCGGGACCGACATGACGCCGATCTCGCGGTCCGTCTCGACGTCCTGGCAGGCGTAGATCAGGTCGAAGCCGCCGATCCAGATGCCGACCGCGAGGCCGAGGATCACCGCTTCCCAGGACCATTCGCCGGTGATCGCCAGCCAGCCGCCCACCGGGCCCATCGCCTGGGCGAGACCGAGGATGGCCTGCGGGAAGTTCGTGAACCGCTTGCCGTAGGGGTAGACCACCATCGGGATCACGGCGATGGGCGCGAGCGCGAGGCACAGCGGGTTGAGCAGGGCCGCGGCGCCGAGGAAGAAGACCAGGGCGACCAGCGCGCCCGTCCACGCGTGCCGCACCGTCATCGCGCCGGTGACCAACTCCCGTTGCGCCGTACGGGGGTTGCGGGCGTCGATCTCGCGGTCGATGATCCGGTTCGCGGCCATGGCGAACGTACGCAGCCCGACCATCGCGATGGTGACGAGGAGCAGCCGGCCCCAGTGGATGTTCCGGTCCATCTGGAACATCGCCGTCAGCGCCGCGATGTAGGCGAAGGGCAACGCGAACACCGAGTGCTCGATCATGACGAGGCGCAGGAACGCCTTTGTACGGCCGGGTTGAGGGATCGCTGCGGAAGCGCTGCTCACTTGAGTCCGTACTCCTTCCAGCGGCGGTCGACCAGCGCCGCCGTCTCGGGGTCGGACAGCACCATGTCCGGCCAGCCGCCGTCCCGCGTATAGCCCTCCTCGGGCCACTTCTTCGTCGCGTCGATGCCCGCCTTTCCGCCCCAGAACTGCTGGTAGGAGGCGTGATCGAGGTGGTCGACAGGTCCTTCCACGAGCGAGAGGTCGCGGGCGTAGTCCGTGTTGCCGAGCGCCCGCCACGCGACCTCGTGCAGATCGTGGACGTCGCAGTCCGAGTCGACGATCACGATCAGCTTGGTCAGGGACATCATGTGCGCGCCCCAGATCGCGTGCATCACCTTCTGGGCGTGCTTCGGGTACTTCTTGTCGATCGCGACGATCGCGCAGTTGTG
Source organism: Streptomyces sp. NPDC006365 (assembly GCF_042870755.1). Classification (NCBI taxonomy): domain Bacteria; kingdom Bacillati; phylum Actinomycetota; class Actinomycetes; order Kitasatosporales; family Streptomycetaceae; genus Streptomyces; species Streptomyces sp. NPDC006365. The sequence goes on along the minus strand of NZ_JBIAHS010000012.1, from coordinate 79,551 downwards.
GAAACCTCCCGCCTCGGGGAGGTGGTAGTCCACGATGTCGGGAACGATGATCTTGAGGAGGGGCAGGAAGAAGCGCTCCGTCGCGCGCCCCAGCGGGCCGTCCTCCGTCGGGGGCCGGCCGACCACGATCGACTGGAGCAGTGGCCGCTTGCGCATCGTGACGCAGTCGATGGTCAGGGCGGGGAAGGGTTCCTGCGGCGTGTAGAAGCCGGTGTGGTCGCCGAAGGGCCCCTCCGGGAGCATCTCGCCCGGCTCCAGCCATCCCTCCAGTACGACCTCCGCCTGCGCGGGCACCTGGAGCGGCACCGTCTTGCAGTCGACCATCTCGATCCGCTTGCCCTGGAGGAACCCGGCGAAGAGGTACTCGTCGATGTCGCCGGGGAGGGGGGCGGTGGAGGCGTAGGTGACGGCGGGCGGGCACCCGAACGCGATCGCGACGGGGAGCTTCTCGCCGCGGCGGGCGGCCACTTGGTAGTGGTTCCGGCTGTCCTTGTGGATCTGCCAGTGCATGCCGATGGTGCGCTTGTCATGGCGCTGGAGGCGGTAGAGCCCGAGGTTGCGGATGCCGCTCTCCGGGTCCTTGGTGTGGGTGAGCCCGAGGTTGAAGAAGGACCCGCCGTCCTTCGGCCAGGTGAAGAGGGCGGGGAGCTGGTCGAGATCGACGTCGTCGCCGCGCAGTACGACCTCCTGCACGGGCGCGTTGTCGGACTTCACCTTCTTCGGCGGTACATGCGTCATGGCGCCGAGCTTCCCGAAGGCCTCGCGCACGCCGACGAAGCCGTGCGGCAGCTCGGGCTTGAGCAGTCCGCCGATCTTCTCGCTGATCTCCCCGTACGACTTCAGGCCGAGCGCTTTGAGCAGGCGCCGGTCGGTGCCGAAGACGTTCATCGCAAGCGGCATTGCCGACCCGCGTACGTTCTCGAAGAGCAGCGCCGGGCCGCCCGCCTTCTGTACGCGGTCGACGATCTCCCCCACTTCCAGATACGGGTCGACCTCGGCCTTGACGCGCTTGAGGTCGCCCTCGCGTTCCAGTGCCCTGAGCAGGGAGCGAAGATCGTCGTAAGCCATGCGTCCCAGTATCGGCTACGGGCTACCCTGGCCCCGTAACGGGGCCTGGTCCAGTGGCCCGATCGCAACGCAAGGGGAGTGCTCATGCTCAGGGTGCTGATGGTGCTGGTGCCTCTGGCGCTCAGCATCTACGCGTTCATCGACTGCATCAGCACCGATGAGAAGCAGATCCGGTACATCCCGAAGCCGCTCTGGGCCATTCTCGTCCTGCTCTTTCCGCTGGTGGGCTCCATCTCCTGGCTCCTCGTGGGCAAGGAGCGCACCGCACGGCGCGCCACGGGCGGGCGCCCGGGGGGCTTTGTGGCGCCGGACGACAACCCCGAGTTCCTGAAGTCCCTGAAGGATGAGAAGTCCTCCAAGGAGCCGGACAGGGGCACGGGCGACAAGGACGACGAGCAGCTGTTCGAGGACTGGGAGGCCGATCTGCGCCGCCGCGAGGAGGATCTCAAGCGGCGCGAGCAGAACGGTGGCGACGACGCCCCCGGCGGCGCCGGCAAGGAGTGATGGAGCTCCGACTCCTCGTCACCTTCGACAAGGTCGCGACGGTACTGAGCTTCACGCGGGCCGCGGCCTAGCTGCACGATCAGCACCGCCCATGCCGCCTTTCCACGTGCTGCGCTCAGCCCTCGGCGGTGGCCAGTTTCGCGGCGAAACCGAGGAAGAGGGCGCCCGCCCCGGAGGTGAGCCCCGCCGACAGACGCCGCCGGCGACGGAACTGAACGGACAGATAGGTGCCGCCGAGAATCAGTGCCGTGACGTAGGTGACGCTGATGGCCTGGTAGATCAGCGCGAGCAGCCCGAAGGACAGCGCCGGGTACGGATAGGCAGGGTCCACGAACTGGACGAAGAAGGAGAGGAAGAACAGGATCGCCTTGGGATTGAGCAGCGTGATCAACAAGGAACGGCGGAACGGCCGTTCGGTGACTGGCGTGCCCTTCTGCCCGTTCTGCACGTCGTGCGCGTCCGGTGTGTCTGGCGCGTCTGGCGCGTTCCGCGCGGCCGGAGCTGTCCCGCCGGACCGGCGCGGTGAGCGCCACATCCGCCACGCCGCGCGGATCATGCCCACCGCGATCCACGACAGATAGCCCGCCCCGGCGTACTTGATGACCGCGAAGACCACGGCGTTGGCCTCGAGGAGGGAGGCGAGCCCGACCGCGGTCAGCACCATCAGGAGCAGCTCGCCGAGGAAGACACCGCCCGCTGCCCGGTAGCCCGTACGCACGCCTCGTCGCGCCGCCACCGACAGGGTGTAGAGCGAACTCGGCCCCGGCAGCAGGATGATGAGCAGAGTCCCCACCGCATAGGTGGGCAGATTGTTGACGCCCAGCATTCCTCCGACTCCCCCTTCGCCGAGTGATCAAATTCTGTCGGCCGAACGTAGCAAACACTCGGACTGCACGCCTTGGAAATAGAGCCGGTCAGTCGGTCGCCGGTGTCGACCACGGGCGCTGAATGCCACCGCATCCCGGAGAAGAGGCACATCAACGCCACTGCCGGAGCCGGAACAGCTCTGCCCACTGCTCCGCCGTGAGGCTCTTCGGCAGTGCGGTCGGGGCGATCCGGTGGTGGCGCGTCCAGCGGCGGATCCGTTGCCGTGGCAGCTCGGGTGCGACGGCGGCGAGCCTCTCCGGCAGGCTGCGCCCCTTGGCGGTGAACACCCGCTGTACAAAGTCCTGGTAGCGCCGCTGGTCCCGGTGGTCGACGAGAGGCCGCTCCCTTCGGGACACCGTCATCAGGCCGCCGTCGACACCGGGTCGCGGCCGGAACGCCGCCGCCGGAACGCGTCGTACGAGCCGGAACTCGAACCACGGCCACCACTGCGCCGTCATCATGGTCGCCCCGCCCACACCGGCCCGCCGCCGCGCGACCTCCCACTGCACCAGCAGGACGGCCTCGGTCCAGCCTGGGGCGTTGAGGATGCGCCGGAGCATGGCGGTCGTCTGGTGGAAGGGCAGGTTGCCCACCAGGACATGCGGCGTGCTGGGGACCGTATAGCGCAGGAAGTCCGCCTGGACGATCGCGGTCGACGGGCGCGTACGGCTATCGAGCCGGGCCGCGCGCCGGTCGTCGATCTCGACGCCGGTCAGGGGCCTGGCGAGGCGTTGCAGGGGGAGGGTGAGCGCGCCGTCGCCGGGGCCGATCTCGATGATCGGCCCGTCGGTACTGGTCACGAGGCCGACGATGGCGTCGATGACGCTCTGGTCGACGAGGAAGTTCTGGCCGAGCTCGTGACGGCCAGGACGCTGGTGCGAGTGCTGGTGATGACGCTGGGTGCGCACAGGATCTCCGCGGCTTCGAAGGGAAGCCGGGCAGCACGGCAGGGGCCGCCCGGCGGGAGGTCTCCGGAGCGGCGGATGCTCTCGTTACGCGAGATCGCTACGCGTTATGTGTGAGAGTGCCCGCCGCTAGAAGCGGCGGATCCTGGTGATAGCTGCGGCTGCGCACATGCCGATCAAGTTACGTCACGCCAAGTACCCCTCGGCAACTGAATTTTTCGTAGGAGAGTGGACTCATGGAGCGTATGGATCAGGCCCAGGCACGCGCGTGGCTCGTCACCGCCGTCGAGGAGGCGCGGGCGGGGCTCGCCGAGGGCGGCATCCCGATCGGCGCTGCCCTCTACGGCGCCGACGGGACCCTCCTCGGCCGCGGCCACAACCGTCGCGTCCAGGACGACGACCCGTCCATGCACGCGGAGACGTCCGCCTTTCGCGCTGCCGGCCGGCAGCGGACGTACCGCGGTACGACGATGGTGACGACCCTCTCACCGTGCTGGTACTGCTCCGGCCTGGTGCGGCAGTTCGGCATCTCGCGGGTGGTGATCGGCGAGGCGACGACATTCCACGGCGGCCACGACTGGCTGGCCGAGCACGGCGTGGAGATCGTCCTGCTGGACGATCCTGAGTGCGTCGAGATGATGCGCGACTTCATCAAGAGCAATCCGGCCCTGTGGAATGAGGACATCGGTGAGTGAGCCCCGGATCCCGACCATCGACCTGCGCCCCTGGCTCTCCGGCGACCCCGCGGCCCGCAAGGAGATCGCCCGCACCGTCGACGAGGCCCTGCAGAGCGCCGGGTTCCTGCTCGTGACGGGGCACGGCGTGGCCCCGGAATTGCGGACGGCCGTCCGGGACTCCGCCCGCGCCTTCTTCCGGCTGCCCGTCGAGGTGAAGCAGCCGTACGCCGCCCGGGTCGGCGGTCGCGGCTGGCTCGGTCCGGGTGCGGAGGCCAACGGCTATGCGGAGGGCACTCGGACCCCGCCGGACCTGAAGGAGTCGCTGACGTTCGCGACGCACGAGCCCTTCGAGGACCCGGTCGTGAACGCGGAGTGGTATGCCCCGAATGTCTGGCCCGAGGAAGCTCCCGGGTTGAGATCGCTCTGCGAGGAGTACCTGGCCCGGATGGCCGAGTTGGAGAACCACCTCCTTGCCCTCCTCGGCGAGGCCCTCGGGCTGGAGCCGGACTTCTTCACGAAGCACATGGACCACCCGACCTACGGCTTCAACATCAACTGGTATCCGGGCAGGGATGTGATGGGCGAGCCCGAGCCCGACCAGTTCCGCATCGGCCCGCACACCGACTTCGGCACGGTCACGATCCTCGACCGGCAGGCCGGCAAGGGCGGTTTGCAGGTCTTCACGGACGGCGGCGGCTGGGAGGACGCACCGTACGACGCCGAGGCGTTCACCATCAACATCGGTGACTTGATGGCCCGTTGGACTGGCGACCGCTGGCGCTCAGGACGCCACCGCGTCCTGCCGCCGCCTGCGGACGCGCCCGCCGAGGAGCTGATGTCCCTGGTCTACTTCGGCGAGTGCACGCCGGGGACGCTCGTGGAGTCGGTGCCTGCTCCGGTCGGACGGGTGGCGTACGAGCCGGTGGACTCGCACGTGTATCTGCGGGAGAAGCTGGACTCGATCACGGTCGGCTGAGGCGGTGCCCGGGGTTTTCCACCGAGCTTGGCGGTCGCCGAGCGGTCAGAGGCTGGTGAGCAGGCCGTCGAGTGGGGCGGGCACGCGGTCGGGTTCGAGGGCCTCGACGAGGACGCGGCCGTAGTGGATCTTGCGGCCTTTCTTTGTGCCGAGGAAGCGCCGCAGCTGTTGCTGTGAGGTGCGGCCCTGCTGTGCGGGCTGTTGCTGGAAGGTCTGCAGGGCGCGCAGGTCGCCCTCCGCCCGGACGAGTTCCTCCACCCGCGTCACACCCAGCGCGCGGATGAGCTCATCCTCCAGATCCGCCGCGCAGACGAAGAACTGTTGCTGTGCCGCACCGGCACGCTCCAAACCGCGGGCGTAGTAGCTGCGCTCCCGCTCGTCGCACAGTCCTGTGAGGCTCAGGCCCAGTCCGGGTGGTCCGAGGAGACCGGCGAAACGCCCGACGCTCATCGCACCGCCCATCGGCAGGACGCAGATTCCTTCGGCCGCGAGATCCCGGCTGCGGCTCGCGGCCAGCGCGTCGACCGCTGCGACGTCGCTCGGCCCTTCGAGCAGGACGGCGGCCCGGACGGGCAGCCGCGCGGCCAGCTCGCGCGCGGGGTCGCCCGGGCCACCGGCCGCCCACGCGATGACCGCATCCCGGAACGCCCCCATGTCAGCCATGACAGGAGTCTCCGCCCTTCCCGGCCGCGACGGTAGGGAATTACCGCGTGGTGCGGCAGGCGTGGTCGCTGTGTTGGTGGCGGCGCAGGAGATCGTCGGCGTCGGTTTCGGCCCTGCGGTTGCCACGGGCGCGGGCGTCGTCCCGGGTGATGGCGAGTTCGGTGCACGTTGCGCAGCCGGGGGTCGGGACGGGCGGGCGGTTGAGCTCGTCCGGCTGAACGGGCTGCTGCAACGTCACACCCTCCGCTTCGTACGGTGGTTCGCCGCCATCAGCGTGGCGTCGATCCGTTCCTCCTGTGTCGCCGGGCGGAGCAGCGCCGGGTCGGCCTCCCACTCCCGGCCACCGCCGACGGGACGCAGCATCGCGTACGGGCCCGCCTTGTCGCGGTATTCCCCGACCTTGCGTGCCGCCGGGTCGTAGACGAGCGCCCCCGGCTCCAACCGCCCTGCTTCGTCCGTCATCTCCACTCCGTACGTTCTCTGCCGTTCGCACCTGCCAGGGGCGAATGACTCGTTACTCTGGGTGAATCCAGCGTTGCGCAACGGAGCACCGTGTTCAACGCCGGACGCGTGCCACTGGGCCACTGTCACGGAGGGATGCTGTGAGCCGACGTAATGCCGAGGGGGGTTCGGCCGCCACCACCGGGGCCGTTTTCGGGGAGTTACTCAAGCACTTCCGTGAGGCGGCACTGCTGACGCAGGAGGGACTGGCAAAGGAGATCCCGTGCGATCGCTCCCATGTGGCGCGGGTGGAGGCGGGGACGAGGGTTCCGCAGGACACGTTCGCCAAGAAGTGCGACGAAGTGCTCGGTACGGGTGGGGTGTTGGTGCGGTTGTGGGGGCGGATTGACTGGTATCCACAGGTAGAGCATCCGGATTGGTTCCGGCGGAGGGCCGAGATGGATGCGGTGGCGGTGACCTTGCGGGAATATCAGGAGCGGGTCATTCCGGGGCTGTTGCAGACGCCGGACTACGCGCGGGCACTGTTCTCGCGCGTGGCGAGCGGCGATGAGTTGGAGGAGCGTGTTCGGGCCCGACTGAGCCGACAGCGACGCTTCCTGGCCGAGGGCAGTCCGTTGTACGTCGTGGTTCTGGACGAGAGTTGTCTGCGCAACGTGGTGGGCAGCCCGGCCGTCATGCGTGACCAGTGCGCGCGTCTGCTGAGCGTCGGGCGGCGCCCCAATATTCGTATCCAGGTCGCCCCGGCAGACGTCCCTGAACTCGTCCGTCCCAACGCCCCCTTGTCGTTGATCACGCTGCCGGACGGCCACAGGTGGGTCTACTCGGAGTCACTGGATCGTGGGCATTTCAACGACGATCCAGCCGTCTACGCACGCCATGAGCAGACCTATGATGCGCTCAGGGCGGACTCTCTGTCGGCCCAAGAGTCTGCCGCTGTGATCGGCGAGACGATGGAAGGATACGGGCGCGATGGACAGGATCGATCTCAGCAGGGCGACCTGGATCAGGAGCAGCTACAGCGGCGACAACGGCGGCAACTGCCTGGAAATGGCGACCTGGGTCAAGAGCAGCTACAGCGACTCCAACGGCGGCAACTGCATCGAAGTAGCCCCCGATTTCCCCGCCGTCGTCCCCGTACGCGACAGCAAAACCCCTGACGGACCCGTCTTGTTGATCAACCGCTCGGCCTGGTCGTCATTCATCTCAGCCGTACGGGTCTGACTACGGCCTCTGGCTGGTCGTATCCACAACTCCCCGCGCGAGGACAGCAGTCGAGCTGACGAGGTCCCCCGCTTCGAGCGGGTCGCACTTCTCCGTCGGGGCCTCAAGGTTGACGACGCTCTCCCCCAGGAACGTCAGCGCCTCGTCGTCGAAGATCAGCTCGGCACGCGCCGTGCCCTGCGACCCGCGGATCGCGGTGCCGAAGGCACCGGACACGTCCAGCGCGACGGCGACACCCGTACGGCCCGCCGCATCCTCGGCGTCCGAGACGGCGATCAGGCCGGGGATCTCGGCGATCGCCCGGTACAGCGCGGCGGCTACCTTCGGCGGAAGGAGGTTGGTGGTGAGCAGGTTGCCGGCCTTGGCGAAGGCGTTCACGTCCGCGGACTTGCTGCCGGACGGCTTCTCGCCGGGGCCGAGGCCGTAGAGCCAGCGGCGCATGGCCTCGGGGTCGGTGGGGAGTTCCTCTGCCTGCCGGTAGAAGTTGGCGGTGTTCTTGCCAGGCAGCTGGCGGGCGATCCCGCGCTCGATTGCCTCGCCGTTGCCCTTGAGCTCCCGGGACAGCCCCCCACTCCGGCCGTCGACGGACTCCCAGAGTTCGCGTACGCCGTATTCGTAGCCCTCGAGCGTCGTGTCACAGCCGTCGGGCACGCCCTTGTCGGGGTCCACCTTCCAGTGGTAGGTCTCGCGCTTCGTGTAGATGAACTGGTCGTTCTTGATCTCGCCGGGCAGTTCCTCCCCGGCGGCCACGGCGAGCCGTTCCAGCAGCGGGTCGGGGTCTTTCGTGATCGTCGGCTGGGCCATGGGGCTGTCCGCGCCTCCCGGCCGGGGGGCGTCGGTGGCGGCGTCGCGAGTGACGCCGACTCCCACCGCGATGGCGATGGTGAGGGTCGCGGCTGCCACGGGGGCCACGAAGGCGGGGCGGCGCCAGAAGGTCCGTACCGGCTGGTCCCGGTCCTCCTCCGAACCGCTCGTACGGTCTGTCGCTGTGCCGGTCTCGCGGATCTCACGCATCAGGTGCTCCCTCAGGACGTGGTGACGGCCCGGCGGGAGGTCCTTCTCGGGAATCTCGCTCACTGGTGGTTCCCCTCCTGGATGGGCCCGGCCACGGGTGTGTGGCTGCCCTTCATCTGTCCGCGCCCGGCGGCGAGTTCCGCGGCGAGCTTCACACGGGCCCGGGAGAGCCGGGAGCGTACGGTGCCGACCGGGATGCCCAGCGCCTCGGCGGCAGCCGCGTAGTCGAGGCCGCCCCAGGCGCACAGGGCGAGCACCTCGCGTTCGGGGCGGCGCAGGTGGTCGACGGCGACGCGTACGGCCCTGAGGTACGCCAAGTCGTCGATACGTCCGGCTACTTCGTCGGCGAAGTCGCGCTCGTCCTCGGCGGGTGGCAGCCGGGACACGGCGGCCGCGTGCCGCCGGGTGGCGCGGCGCGTGTTGCGGGCCACGTTCGTGGCGATGCCGAGCAGCCACGGGCGCGGCGAACCACCCTCCGCGTCCAGCTGCTCCCGCAGTCGCCAGGCCTCAAGGAACGTCAGCGACACGATGTCCTCGGCCGTCGACCAGTCGCCGGTCAGCCGGAACGCATGGTTGTAGACGGAGCGTGCATACGCGTCGAAGAGCTCGCCGAACGCATCCGCGTCTCCGGCCCGTATGCGGGAGCGCTGTTCACGCCGCCGTTCCGGGCGGTCCCCCCTGTTTGTCTCCACGTCTCCCACCTGTCCGTACGACGAAGGCCGGTTCCCGTGACGTACGTCACACGGAACCGGCCTCGTGGTGGTGTGCTGCGCTCAGCCGACGTCGGCGTACGAGTGCTTGCCGCTCACGAAGATGTTCACGCCGTAGTAGTTGAACAGCCAGCAGGCGAAGGCGGCGAGGGCGATGTACGCGGCCTTGCGGCCCTTCCAGCCGGCCGTGGCCCTGGCGTGCAGATAGCAGGCGTACGCGACCCAGGTGATGAAGGACCAGGTCTCCTTGGGGTCCCAGCCCCAGTAGCGGCCCCAGGCGTCGCCCGCCCAGATGGCGCCCGCGATGATCGTGAAGGTCCACAGGGGGAAGACGGCGGCGTTGACGCGGTAGGAGAACTTGTCGAGGGAGGCGGAGGAGGGGAGCCGTTCCAGGACGGAGGTGGCGAAACGGCCCGGCGTGCCGCCGCCGGCCAGCTTGTTCTCGTACGAGTCCTTGAAGAGGTACAGGATCGTGGCGACCGCACCCACATAGAAGACAGCGCCGCAGAAGATCGCGGTGGAGACGTGGATGTAGAGCCAGTACGAGTGGAGGGCGGGAACCAATTGGTCACTGGCGGTGTACAAGACAGTGACGGCAAGACCGAGATCGAGGAGGACCGAGGTGACCAGGGGGAGGCCGAGCCAGCGGATGTTCTTCTTCAGCGCGAGGAGTGAGAGGTACACGCCTACGGCGACGGTGGAGAAGGTGATGTTGAACTCGTACATGTTGCCCCACGGCGCCCGCTGCACCGACAGGGCCCGCGTGAGCACACCGCCGAACTCGATGAGGAAGGCGAGCACGGTGAGGGACACGGCGATACGTCCGTAGAGGTCGCCCTGCTCGTCCCCGCCGTGCGCGCCGGGTCCGTCCGGCACGTCCCGCGCACCGGCGGCGGCCCGCGTGACGACCTTGGGCCGCTCCAGTACGGCCGTGCCACCGGCCTTCTTCACGGTGACCTCGGGGGCCCCGGCCTTCTTCGCGCCCTTCGCGTCGGCGGTGAGCGCGGCGGCCGTGCGGCTGACCTTGCTGCGGCTGCCGAAGGTCCACTCGGCGATGTAGGCGAAGAAGGCCAGCGTGTAGACGGCCATCGCGGAGTAGATCAGCGTGTTGCTGAGGTTCGCGAGGTTTTCGTTGGTCGCGGCGGCGAGAGTCACTTCTCTGCCCCTTCGGCAGGTACGGCTGGGGGGTCGGGGGTGGGGGTGGGGGCGGCTTCGGCGTCGGCTTCGGAGGCCTTGGCGTCCGACTCGGGGTCGGGCTTGGACTCGGCTTCGGAAGCCTTGGCGTCAGGCTCGGGCTTGGCGTCGGGCTCCGGCTCGGCGACTGGATCCGATGCGGCGTCCGGATCCGATGCGCCAGGCGCCGTGTCGTACAAGACGGCCGCCAAGTCCCCCAGTTCCTCCGGGACCTTCGCGGACTCGCTACGGCCGAGGCCAGCCATTTCGACGACCGTGACGCCGTCGGGGCCTGCGGTGGCGCGGACCCAGACCCGGCGGCGCTGGATGAAGAGGGAGGCGGCGAGGCCGAAGATCGCGGCCAGGGCTCCGGCGAGGGCCCAGGCGCTGCCGGGCTGTTGGGTGACCTGGAAGCCGGCCCACTCCTTGATGTCCTTCTCGAAGGTGATCGAGCCAGCGCCGTTCGGGAGCTTCATGGTTTCGCCGGGGAGGAGGCGTTGCTTGAACAGTTCGCCCTTGGAGTCCTTGAACTCCTTCATGTTCTTCGTGTCGAGCTGGTACACGCTCTGCGGGAGGCCCGAGTTGACACCCAGGTCGCCGTGGTAGGCGGAGAGCGCCAGTACCGGGAAGTCCAGCGCCGGGAACTGGGACAGCATCTGACCCTGGCCCGCACCGGCGAAGGTCGGCACGAAGAAGGCGTTGAAGCCGAGCTGTTCCTTCTGGCCCTTGGCGTTGGTGTAGCCGTCGAGGACCTTGATCGCACCGGAGGAGGTGACGTTGGAGTCGAGGGGCAGCATCGGCACGGCCTGGCTGAAGACGACGTCGCCCTTTGCGTCGCGGACGGTGACGACGGGGGCGTAACCATGGCTGACGAGGTAGACGTTAGAGCCGTCGATCTTCAGCGGCTCGTTGACCTCGATCGTCCGCGTCTTCTCCTCGCCGTCGGTACCCACGCTGTAGGTGACGGCGGCCTCGAAGGTGCGCGGCGTGCCCCTGTTGGGCCCGGTCCCCTCGTACGTGCCCTCGAAGTCCTTCAGCGTGAAGCTGAACGGCGGCAGGTCGTCGGTGCTGAAGAGGTTCCCGGACTTGAAGTCGTCGTACTGCGTGAGGGTGTTGGCGAATCCGTCGCCCTCGATGATCAGCTTGTTGCCCTCGGACTTGAAGAGCTGGCCCCAGGCGAAGGCGATCAGCATCACGATCAGCGCGATGTGGAAGGCGAGGTTGCCGACCTCGCGGAGGTAGCCCTTCTCGGCGGCGACGGCGTCCCCGGCGGGATGCGCGCGGAAGCGCCGCTTCTTCAGCAGCGTGAGCGCGGCCTCACGGACCGCCTCGGGCTCGGCCTCGGTCCGCCACGTCGTGTACGCGGGCAGCCGGGTCAGGCGGCGGGGCGCACCCGGCGGCCGGCCGCGCAGCTGGCCGACGAACTGCCAGGTGCGGGGCACGATGCAGCCGATGAGCGAGACGAACAGCAGGATGTAGATCGCCGAGAACCATACGGAGCTGTAGACGTGGAACAGCCCGAGCTTCTCGTAGATCGGCGTGAGTGTCGGGTGGTCCTGCGCGAACTGCTCGACCTTCATCGCGTCGGTCCCGCTCTGCGGGATCAGCGAGCCCGGGATCGCCCCGAGCGACAGCAGGAAGAGCAGGATCAGCGCGACCCGCATGGAGGTGAGCTGCCGCCAGAACCAGCGGGCCCAGCCGATGACGCCCAGGGAGGGCAGGTTGGGCGCGTCCTCGCGGGGGGCGGTGGAGAGTTGGGAGCCGGCGGCGCCGAGGTCGTTGTCGTCCCGTGCGGCCGAGTCATCGTCCCGCGCCGTGGAAGGCTTACCGGTCTCAGTGGTGCTCATGGATCAGATCCCTACGATGAAGCCGTTGGACCAGACCTGCATCTCCTGCACGATGCGGTCCCACGCGCCGGTCAGCAGGAGCACCCCGGTCACGATCATCATGGTGCCGCCGATGCGCATCACCCAGACATAGTGGCGCTTGACCCAGCCGAAGGCACCGAGCGCCTTGCGGAAGGCGACCGCGGCAAGGACGAAGGGCACGCCGAGGCCCAGGCAGTACGCGACGGTCAGTATGGCCCCACGGCCCGCGCTCGCCTGGCTGGAGGAGAGGGCCAGTACGGAGGCGAGGGTCGGGCCGATGCACGGCGTCCAGCCGATCCCGAACAGCGCGCCGAGGAGGGGGGCACCCACCAGTCCCGTCACCGGCCGCTTGTGGAACCGGAATTCGCGCTGGGTGAGCCAGGGCATCAGGCCCATGAAGAAGATGCCCATGAGGATCATGAGCCCGCCGAGCACCTTGGACAGGGTGCTCTGGTGCTCCAGCAGGGTCGAGCCGAAGTAGCCGAACAGCGCCCCGCCGGAGACGAACACGGCGGTGAAGCCGAGTACGAAGAGGGAGGCGCCCACGACCATCCGCCCGCGCCGGGCCTCGGCCAGGTCGGTGCCGGTGACTCCGGTGACGTACGAGAGGTAGCCGGGCACGAGCGGCAGGACGCACGGCGAGAAGAAGGACACGAGCCCGCCGAACATGGCGACCGGCAGGGCGAGCAGCAGGGCCCCGCTGAGGATTGTGGTGTTGGTGTCGCTGGCTGCGGCAAGAAGGGACACGAGCGGTCACTTCTCCGCGAGGATCGGCTTGAGCATCTTGCGGAGCTTGTCCTCGCTGAGCGCCTGCAGCGAACGGGACGCGACATTCCCCTCTCGGTCGAGGACGAGGGTGGAGGGAACGGCCTGCGGGTTGAGCGTGCCCTTCTCGAAGCGGAGCATCAGTCTGCCCGTGGGGTCGTACAGACTCGGGTATGTGATCCCGTACGACTTCTCGAAGGCGATCGCCGGACGGGTGCTGGTGTCCCGGGTGTTGATGCCGACGAACTGCACGCCCTGGTCCTTGAGGTCCTTGTAGACCTTCTCGAAGCCCGGCGCCTCGGCGCGGCACGGCGGGCACCAGGAACCCCACACATTGAGGACGACGATCTTGCCCTCGTAGTCGGCGACGTCGAGCTGATTGCCGTCGATGGTCTTGCCGGACAGGTCGGGAGCGGGGGTCCGGTCGCCCTCCTTAACCATGGCGATGCCGTCGGTGCCGGTGACGAACCCGGTGCCGCCGCCTCCCCCCTTGGTACCCCCGGATCCACAGGCGGACAGAACTAGCGCCGCGGAGACGACCCCGCCGGTCAGCAGGGCGGCGCGGCTACATGTGCGGGTCAGGGGGGTCGAGCGCTGGGAGGCGCGGCTGGCGGCACTCATGTGAAAAGTTTCGCATGTCTCATCCCGCGATCTCGGGCACCCCCCTGTAAGTAGGAAAGCGCACTTCAAGGCACGTTTCGAGCCCTTCCGCAGGCGTGACTGCTCCGGTATTGCGAGGAGTGGCGCCGGTTCTATGACCGCAAGCACGCCGAGGGCAAGCATCACAGCCAGGTCGTGCTCAATCCCGCCCGCCGCCGCGTCAGCGTCCTCTGGGCCCCACTGCGCGACGGACGGCTCTACGGACTCACGCCGCTCACCGCTCTCGCAGCTGACGGAATTTAGGAATCACTTTTCGCCGCCAGTGCCTCTGAGCTACTCAATGACATTTCTGATGGAGACGAGAACGCAAACGCATGGTGGTGGATCGCACCGATGAAATCGGGGCGATCCACCACGGCGAAGGGCAATGTTTACACTGGCTCGAATGCGAAATTTTCTTGGCTACGACGTCACGCTATACGTGTCTGAACAAGTCAGCCCGGCACTGTTGTTGCCGATGCAAAACCAGAACCTGTAGGACTTGTCCTCAGGCAGGTTTCCGCCCACGGTCTTCGTGTACGGAGCGGGGTGCCCGAGCGTGTCCGCTACACGAACGGGATTCGTGCTCAAGTAGGCACTGATGCCGTATCCATCGCCGTGAACATCGACTGCCTTGAGCTGATCCCCGTTCGCCGTCCAGTACGCCGCTCCGACCGCTCTGCCGTTGTGGTAGATGACCGCTGAGCGCGACCCGTCGCTCTGCTTTGCACTGACAGCGAACCTGACGTTCGACGGACCAGCAGCGGCAGTTCCTGCGCCTACCGTCAGGACTAGGCCGGCAGTGACACCCACGGTCGTCAGCAGCTTTGCGGCGCGCTTACCTATAGAGATACTCATTCCCACCCGTTCGTTGCGAAAAATGCAGGTCATCCAAGATCCTAATCGAACCCACGTCCAAGCGGTAGTCACACACCCTTTGCGTGACGGTAAGCGCCCTCGCGATGCTCGCTACAATCGCCGCCAGCAGGCCACTGCCGCGCAGGGTTACGGCGAATCCGGCACAGACTGCGGACTGACGGGCGACGGTCGGCAGGGGCCCGTCCCGCTTCGCGGGTGCTGTTGGCGAATCTTCCCCGGCCAGGTGGCTTGTCGCGGGAATGTGACACTCGCGCGGGAGAGTGTCACATTCCCGCGACCGCATACCGTGGGTCCGGCCGCATCGGCCGATGCACCGCGCTGCCGCCGGGTTTCGCCAAAAGCATCTCCTTCGCGCGGCGGGCCCCAGCCATCAGTTGTCCTGTACTACTGGGTACTGCGGGGCGGGGTCAGAAGCTGCCGCGGCGGCCGGTCAGGTCGGCTTCCTGACAGGCGATCGAGCCGATCAGGCAGGCGGCGTTGGCGTACTTGCGCTTGTAGACGTTCGTGACCCTACCGCCGTCGTAGATGTAGATGTGGTGGTTCGGCATCAAGCGGTGCTTGCCGGAGCGGATGGTGTAGTTGCCACTCTTGGTCAGCTGTATGGTCAGGGCGCCGTCGATGGCGCCCTTGACGCCGCCCAGGCCCCTGCAGTAGGGGTTGCCGGCGTGCGTGACCATCCGCACGTCCACGGAGTTCGCGCCCGCCCCCAGCTTCTTGACACTCATGTTGCTCGCGCTGCCGGTCTTCGTCGCGACCTTCCTGCCGGTGCTCTTCTTGTACACCGTCGTAGCCCCGATGCCCACCCCGCCCACGACCTTCTTGGAGCTCCAGGTGACGACCGCGTGCAGCGCGGTGCGGTACTTGCTCGACTTCCAGTCAAAGACCGTGCGACCGTCTCCGCCGAACTGGTACCCGCTGCCGTAGTCACATCCTGTCGCGGGAGCGTTGATCTTCTTCTGCGGGATGAAGGTTATCCAAGACAGCGTGGTCGTCCTGGCCGCGGCTGCCGTGCTTGCCTGCGTCGCGGCATGCTGCTCCATCTCCGCCAGCGAGCCGGACTCCGGGACGGACGCCTTCACACCCCACAACCGGGCCTGCGGATCGCCCTCCTGGGGCAGAACCGGCATCACCTGGTAGTCGTACTCGGCTCCCGGCTCCACCTGCAGGTCGCGGAACGAGTTCACGCCCGCGTCAAGGGCAGCCACCTGCGCGCCGTCACGAAGGATCACGTAGCGGGCGTCGGGCGAGTAGGCCTTCCACGACAGGTCCACGAACGTGGCACCGTAGGCGACGATGACTCCCTGCCCCTCCATCGAGGTATCGACGACCGCGGTCGCGCCCGAAGCGGCCCGCATCACGCTGAAACCCTGTGCCTCCATAGGCTCGTCCTTGGCGCTTCTCGCGCTTACCCCCGACACATCCGTGACGTCACCGTCGGACAGGGCGTCCATCGAGAACACCGCGGCATCCGACCGGGGTATGTCGTCGGATGCCGCCGCTGTCGGCAGTCCGGTCGCCAGCAGGGCCAACGGCACCGCCATCAAAGAAGCCGCCTGCGCTACAGACAGTCGCTTCATGTTTTCCTCCGTTGTGGGGTTACGCGTGCATGTGGGCAATCGGCTTTGATCAGCAGCGCCGGAAATCCGTACGGGCGGGTCAGCCCGCCGACACGCGAGATGCGATCATTGGCCATGAAAGGGGAGCCGCTCCTGCGGAGGCCTCTTCGAATTGACCGATCACGACGAACACCTGAGGACCGCCATGACTACCGGAGCCACAGACAGCCCCGCCTCCCTGTATGGAAACGCCTCACTGGCGTTCGGCGTCCTGGGCCTGATCACTGCGGTGCTCGGCAGCTACGTCGGCATCGCCTTCCCCGTGCTGTTCGGTGCCCTCGGCGTCACTCTCGGTGCCCTCGGCCTGGCCAAGCGTCTCCATCGAGTCCGATGCATGGTTGGCCTGGCGACCGGCGCAATGGCACTGCTCTATTTCGTCTTCCTTCTCGCCACCTTCGGCGGCTGACTCCGCTACCGGTCCGGCATCCTGAGCCGGGCCATCAGGCGAGATGCAGCCGACCCGGCTCGAGGCCTATCTCCTTGGAGATCATGGCCGACGATGTGCGCGTAAGGCCGTCTGAGAATTTCCGACGGCGCCACGCAACAGCTGGGCCATCAACGACCACGTCAGCAGCCGAACCGTGGACTGGTCCGCGAGTTGGTTTACGCCCCGGCAGAGCGATCAGCAGAAACCTTCACATTTCCCCCTACATTCAAGATTTTGCGTGGTCGCCGAAGATCGTAACCGACGTGCCGCCTGATTGCGACCCTCTTGATTTCTCCGCCGGGAATTCCCTAAATCGGAAATAGAATCCAGAATTTTGATAAAATGTCTGAGTTTCCTTCGAGCTTCGCCCGTGACAGCTCGCCAGTTCAGATAGCGGACCGTCACGGCCGTCCGGGCTCGTCGTGGGCAAGGCCATGACCACCCTCCAAGCGGCCGCCCCCACGCCATGCGGATATGGCATCGCCACCTATCTGGGGACGAGTCCCGTCCGCGAGGCGAGCACGTACGGGCACATTTCCCCGTACACGGCCGCAAAGGACGGAAACCTGGCTGAGAACAAGAGGTACACGTTCGGGGTTTGCGTGGGTGGTAACAGCGGGCAGCTGTGCTCCGACGTGCACAACGTCACGTCATCGCAATTGAAGTGGCCAATCGCTCTCGATTGGCGTGCCATGTGAACACCCGGTCACCCCTATTCTCAACGGCCGGGGCTTACGGTCCCAGGAGGCATGAACAGAGAGTCAGGCGGCCTTTTCGGACCCCTGCGAGGGGCTCGCGGCCGTGTCCCCGAGGTAGGCCTTCCAGCCGCCCACCGGCTGCTGCCCGACGTCCAGCGCCCGAAGCTTCTCCAGCACTTCCGGCTTCTGTACGTCCAGCCAGTCCACGAACTGGCGGAACGACACGAGCCGTACGTCCTTCTTGCCGGCCATGTGCTTGAGGGCTTCCTCGACGGCGTCCATATAGATGCCGCCGTTCCAGTCCTCGAAGTGGTTGCCGATGAAGAGGGGTGCACGATTCGTCTCGTATGCCCGATTGAATCCGGCGATGTACGCCTTGGTGGCCTGCTTGCGCCAGCCCGGGTAGTTGGCGGGCGGGGCCTGGGTGGAGTTGAGGGACTGGTTGGCGAGGATGTTGTAGTCCATCGAGAGGACCTCGAAGGTGTGGCCGGGGAACGGGATCGCCTGAAGCGGCAGATCCCACAGCCCCTGGCTCTTTCCGGGCCACTGCTGACGGCCGCCGGGCGAGGAGGCGTCATAGCGCCAGCCGAGTTCGCGGGCCGTGGGCAGCAGGTTCTCCTGGCCGAGCAGGCAGGGCGTGCGGCCGCCGATGAGTTCCTTTTCGTAGTCGAAGGGCAGCGCGGGCAGATCGGTCCAGCCCGTGTTCGTACGCCACTCTTTGACAAAGGACTTCGCCTGGTCGATCTCGCTGCGCCATTGCTTGGGCGTCCAGTTGGCACCGCTGCCGGTGCCGCCGCAGAAGTGGCCGTTGAAGTGCGTGCCGATCTCATGACCGTCGAGCCAGGCCTGCCGTACGTACTTCAGCGTCGACTTGATGTGGTCGTCGGTCAGATAACCGATGTCGGAGGCGCCCGGCGCGTTGTTCGGCGGAAGGTACTTGCGCTTTTTCGACTCGGGCAGGAGATACAGCCCGGTGAGAAAGAACGTCATGTGTGCGTCGTGCTCGTTGGAGAGGTTCAGGAACCGCTCGAAGAGACCGTTCCCGACGTCTCCCGCGCCGTCCCAGGAGAACACCACGAACTGCGGCGGGGTCTGGCCGGGTTCGAGGGGTTCGGGCTTCGGGGGCTGGTTGGGCTGCTTGCCGGTGTAGGCGGTGGAGCCGTCGCCTATCGGGCGGTCGGTGCTTCCCTTGCCCTTGCCCTTGCCCTTGCCCTTTTCGCTGCCGGGGTCTTTTCGGGAACCTTCGTCACTGCCGAAACCGTTTCCCAATTCGGTACCACAGCCCGCGAGTCCCACAGCCGCCGCAGCACCGGCCCCGAGTCCCAGCATTCCCCGCCGTGTGATGTGGCGCATTCCCACCCCGTTCGTCGCGCTGTTCCGTGCCGGATGACACCGGATTAGAGGGCGCGACGAACATGGGGGTTCCTGGAAAGAGCGTCACATTTCCCGTGCGGGACGGGGATGAACTTGTTACAGACAAAATGGAACGAGGGGGCGCGATTTTCCGTCGCCTACGCCCCAAAAGCCTTGTCTTTACCCTTGACCGGCTTCGCCCCCGCCAGCAGATGCGCAGGTACGAGATCACGAGCGGGCTCGGTGTAGCCAACGGAGACGATCTTGTCGTCCTGGTAGGTGAACGTCGTCAGCGAGGCGAGTGTGCACTGCCTCTTGCGCGGGTCGTGCCACAGGCGGCGCCGCTCCACGTAGCTGCGCACGATCCAGATCGGCAACTGGTGCGAGACGCACACCGCTTCATGCCCGCGCGCCGCGTCCTTGGCGGCGTCCAGCGCCCCCATCATCCGTACGACCTGTTCCAGATACGGCTCGCCCCAGGACGGCCTGAAGGGGTTGAGGAGGTGCTTCCAGTTCTCGGGCCGGCGCAGCGCACCGTCGCCGACGCCGAAGGTCTTGCCCTGGAAGACGTTGCCGGCCTCGATCAGCCGGCGGTCGGTCGCGAGGTCCAGGCCGTGTCTCTCGGCGACCGGGGCGGCCGTCTCCCGCGCCCGCTCCAGCGGCGAGGAGACGACGTGCGTGATGTCCCTGGCGGCGAGGTGCTCGGCGACCCGCTCGGCCATCCGCAGCCCCAGCTCGGACAGGTGGTAGCCGGGCAGGCGCCCGTACAGAATCCCGTCCGGGTTGGCGACCTCGCCGTGTCGCACCACGTGTACGACCGTGATGTCACTCATGCTGCCGTGGCCTCCGCTGCTGCCCGTGCCGCCGCCGGAAGGGCGTCGGCGATCCGCTGGACCGCCCGCTCGTCGTGAGCCGTCGAGACGAACCAGGACTCGAAGGACGACGGGGGCAGATAGACGCCCTGCGCCAGCATCGAGTGGAAGAAGGCGGTGAAGCGGTACGACTCCTGCGCCTTCGCGTCCTCGTAGTTCTTGACGGGGCGGTCGGTGAAGAACACGGAGAACATACTCGAGGCGTTCTGCACCCGGTGCGCCACACCCTCCTTGGTGAGCGCGTCCGACACCAGCGTACGGAGCTGCTCGGACACCGCGTCGACCTTCTCGTACGCCGCGTCGTCGAGCAGCCGCAGCTGGGCGAGCCCGGCGGCGGTGGCGACCGGGTTCCCGGAGAGGGTGCCCGCCTGGTAGACGGGGCCGGCGGGCGCGAGGTGCGCCATGACATCCGGCCGGCCACCGAAGGCGGCGGCCGGGAAGCCGCCGCCCATGACCTTGCCGAAGGTCATGAGATCGGGACGTACGCCGTCGATTCCGAACCATCCGGCCTTACTGGTCCGGAACCCGGTCATGACCTCGTCGGAGATGTACAGCGCGCCGTTTTCCGCACAGGCGTCCTTGAGCCCTTGGTTGAAGCCGGGCTCCGGCGGCACGACGCCCATGTTCCCGGGCGACGCCTCGGTGATCACGCAGGCGATCTGGCCGGGGTGGGCGCGGAAGGCCTCGTGCACGGCATCGAGATCGTTGTACGGGAGGACGACGGTGTCCCCGGCCTGGGCACCGGTGACGCCGGGGGTGTCGGGCAGCGCGAACGTGGCGAGTCCGCTTCCCGCGGCGGCCAGCAGGGCGTCCACATGCCCGTGATAGCAGCCGGCGAACTTGATCACCTTGGCCCGCCCCGTGTAGCCGCGGGCGAGACGGATCGCGGACATGGTCGCCTCGGTGCCGCTGGAGACGAGCCGGACCTGTGCGACGGGCTCGATGCGGGCGACGATCTCCTCGGCGAGCGCGACCTCGCCCTCACCGGGCGTCCCGAAGGACGTGCCGCGGGCCACGGCCGCCTGGACCGCCGCGATCACGTCCGGGTGGGAGTGGCCGAGGATCATCGGCCCCCAGGAGCAGACAAGGTCCACGTACTCCCTTCCGTCGGCGTCGGTCAGGTACGGACCGGTGCCGGACACCATGAACCGGGGCGTACCACCCACGGCGCGGAACGCTCGCACGGGAGAGTTCACGCCGCCGGGTGTGACGGCCGCCGCACGGTCGAAAAGAGCATGAGAAACTGGGGCGTCGTATTCGTACGGATAGTTCACACAGCCATGGTGTCAGAGGCCTCGAAGATCCTGCGGACAGGTGTTTCAACGCACGTTTCGGCGGGCGGCCGTGGGGGAGGTCACTGACATGATGATCGGGTTGCGTGGCGGGGTAGGCGCACCTTAGAAAAGCAGTCGGGTGGAGATATGCATCGCGGTGGCGGACTGGGCGAGGGGACCGATGACCTCGGTCCTCGTCGTGCCCGGCGGGGAAGGCACCGGCGCGAGGCGGAAGCGGCGGCCGAAACACGCGAAACCCGCGAGGTACGGCAGACGGAGAGTGAGCCCGAGCCGGGCGAGCGGATCGACGGACTCAACGGGATCCGTCGGATCGATGCCCCACGGGCAGAGAGCAGGAATGGTGGCCGGGTGGGGGTGACGTACAAATACTTCGGGGCTCCGGACGGCGCGACAGCCGCTCGTGTCCCCATCTCCATGCGCCCTGAGGAACTCGGCGGCGACGAGCTCGGCATGAACGGCATGTTCACGAAGATCAAGCCGGAGACGATGGCCGCGATGGTCCTCACCGGCATAGAGGGCGTCCCGTTGCACAAGGTCCCTCCGCTCGAACTCGTAGTCCTTCACCCGGACTACGCCGTGGTCAAGCTCCCCATGACGGTCGTAGACCCCCTACGCGGAATCGGCGAGGAGGCGGTCGGCGCGGCGGCCTTCATCTGGTCGACGGTCCCGGACCGGGGCGGGCCGCGGGACGCGTTCAATGTGTACCAACTGCTGCACGAGTGGCAGGACTTCTCGCATCGGCTGCATGAGGCGGGGCATCAGCCGTATTGCCTTGTGTGGCCCTGACCTGGGGTTTCACTGGTAGCGGGCGGGGCCTTCGGGCCTCGCCTTTTTCAGTGCAGGAGAGGGGCGTCAGGCGGCCAGGGCGCATTGAGGGCACATTGGTTTCCTGGGGGCACTGATGCGCCCTGGCCGGACGGGCTGCTGTGCACACATGTCGGTGAGAGGGTCCGGCGCCCGCGCTCCCCACCGGCCGGACTCCCAGGGGTGCTGACCTTCCCCCGTGGCGGGTGAGGCACGAGCCGCGTACTTCCGATGCGATGGGCAGGAGCGGCGGGGCGTGTGCAGCCACTGCCCGGCCGCCTCCGCCGGCGTACCGGCCGACTCGGCGAGGTGGACAGCGTGAAGCACTGGCGGGCTCTGATCGTCCTCGGTACGGCCCAGTTCCTCATGGTCCTGGACACCTCGGTCATGAACGTGTCCATCAGTCAGCTGGTCGAGGACTTCGACACGGAGGTCACCGCCATCCAGGCCGTCATCACTCTGTACGCGCTGGTCATGGCGGCGTTCATGATCATCGGCGGCAGGTTCGGGGACATCCTGGGGCGTCGTCGCATGTTCCTTCTGGGGCTGGTCGTCTACGGTGCCGGATCGGCCATGACCGCCGTGGCACCCACTCTCTGGGTCCTCACGCTGGGCTGGTCCGTCATCGAGGGGCTCGGAGCCGCCATGGTGCTGCCGGCCATGGCCGCACTCGTCGCGGAGTCGTACCGCGGGAAGGACCGGGCCGTCGCCTATGCGGTCATCGGTGGGCTCGCCGGCGCCGGGATCGCGGTCGGCCCGCTGCTGGGTGGCTGGGTGACGACGTACCTGACCTGGCGGCTGGTCTTCGCCGGCGAGGTCGTGGTCGTCGTGACCGTCCTGCTGTGCCGCCGGGTGATCACGGAGTCCCCCCGGACCGGCCCGCGGCCCCGGCTGGACGGTGTCGGTGCCGTGCTCTCGGCGGCCGGACTGGGACTGGGCGTGCTGGGGGTGCTGCAGAGCAGCACCTGGGGATGGGTGCAGCCCCGCAACCCTCCCTTCACCGTCTTCGGCTTCGCCCCGACGCTGTTCGTCGTCGGCATGGGGGTGGCCGTCCTGGCCGTCTTCCGGTGGTGGGAGCGGCGGCGGGACCACCAGGGCGCCGACCCCCTCGTGCACCTGTCCCTGCTGGGCAGACCCGTGCTGCGGTCCGGCCTGATGACGCTGCTGAGCCAGAACCTCATCCTGCTGGGGCTGTTCTTCACCATCCCGCTGTACCTGCAGGTGGTTCAGGGATTCGACGCCTTCGAGACAGGGCTGCGCCTGCTCCCCGTGTCCGCCACCATGCTGGTGACCTCCCTTTCCGCGTCCTCGCTGGGACGGGTGTGGGGGGCGCGCAGGGTGGTCCGGCTGGCCCTGGCGACCCTGGCGGCGGCCATCGTGTGGCTGCTGGCCACCATCGACCCGGTCATCGACGACGCGCAGTTCGCCGGAGCCATGGCCCTGCTGGGGGTGGGTGTCGGCCTGCTCGCCTCGCAGCTGGGCAACGTCGTCCAGTCCAGCGTCGGGGAGGAGGAACGCAGTGAGGCCGGAGGGCTCCAGTTCACGGCACAGAACCTGGGCTCGGCGCTGGGCACCGCGCTCATCGGGTCGATCCTCATCGGCGCGCTGGCCCACGCCTTCACCACGCAGGTGGACGACAACCCGCAGCTGTCCGAGGAGACCCGTGAGCAGGTCGGTATCGCTCTCCAGGCCGGGGTCGCCTTCGTCTCCACCGATCAGGTGCGCTCGGCGGCCGAGCGTGCCGGGCTGCCGCCGTCCGAGGCCGACGCCGTCGCGGACTCCTACGCCTCCGCGCAGTTGGACGGCCTGAAGGCGGCGATCCTTGCCACCGGCGGCATCGCTCTCGCCAGTTTCCTGGTCACTCCGCACCTGCCGACCGCCCGGGACAGCCGTCCGCGGCAGCCGGACACCGATGCTGCGGCCGGGGCGACCGGATCGACGCGCTGAGTCCGGAGGGAGTCATCGTGTCCAGGACCAGGACCAGGACCAGGACCAGGACCAGGAGCAGGACCGGCCCGACCACGGCCCGCGGGGAGCGCCGTGCCGAGTACCGGGCCCGCGCGGACTACTCGGGCGGCGTCTACGGATCCATGCTCGCGGCCTCCGTGGTGATCGGCGCCGGCGAGCTGGGCTCGTTCCCGCGAACCGAGCTGGTGCTGCTGCTGTTGCTCACCGGCGTGGTTTTCTGGATCGCGCATGTGCATGCCCAGTTGTTCGGTGCGCGTTTGTCGCAACAGGCTCCGGACCGCCGGGTCGTGCTGCACGTGTGCCGTGACGAGTGGCCGATCGTCAAGGCGGCCGTCCCGCCGGCCGCCGCGGTGGCCGTCAGCCCGCTCCTTGGTCTGGACGTGCGAGGTGCCCTCTGGCTGGCTCTCTCCGTCGCCGTGGCCGGCCAGGTCGGCTGGTCCGTGGCCGCGGCACGCCGCGCCGGTGCTTCGCGGCGGCTTGTGGCCGCCACCGCATCGGTCAATCTGCTGCTCGGCCTGCTGATCATCTCCTTCAAGATCGTTCTGCAGCATTGATCCGTGGTGTCCGTCGCCGGGCAACGGGTCACCTGTACCGGGTGAGGCCCGAAAGGGCACGGAAGCGGACGATCGCAGGGAAGGGCGCCGTCCGCCTGTCCCAGGCAGTCGAGGGGAGGACAGCTCGTGCGCTACGAGATCCGAGTCGAAGGACACCTGTCGGAAACGCTGGCCAAAGCCTTCCCGGAGCTGGGCCACGTGGTGATGTCCGGCCAGACCGTCCTGTTCGGCCCTGTCGTGGACGAGGCGCACCTGTACGGGCTGCTGGCGCGCTGCCAGTCACTGGGACTGCGCGTCGTGGAGATGCGGCAGGTGCCGGAGTGACGGGACCGGGCGGGGTGCGATACCGGATCGCTCCGAGGGCCATGAGCAACCGGACGGCCCGCTGGACGGCAAGCCGTGCACATCCTGATGACGGTGTCCGTGCAGGTAATACCCCTGGAACGGCGGTGCTGCCGCCCAGCCGCCGTGGGGCACGCAGCCCCTCAGCCTCCTCATGGACACCGAGCGACCTCGTGTGGTGACCGGCATGGGTCCTCAGCGTCGCTCCGCCCTGATCCGACCGGAGCGGCAGGCGGCTTCCAGCGCCTCCAAGTCCCGCTCGTTCTGGTCGGCGTAGGACTGGGCGAACGCGGTGAGCGCGCGGTCGAAACGGTCGCTGCCGCCCAGGTAGGCGGCGAGGGCGAGGGGATCGCCCGAGCGGGCGTGGGCCCGTGCCAGGGATGCCCCGCACAGCCGGCCGAAGAGGGAGAGCAGGCGTGGCCCCATGGTCTCCGGCCGTGCGATGCCCTTCCAGTCCCACAGCTGGCGCACGTAGAAATCCCGGCCCTTCCCGTCGAGGCCCACGACGTGCGTCCAGCCGAGGAAGATGTCGCCGGCCGTCTGCATCAGGCGCTGGCCGGCCACCACCCGGCGGCCCTGGTTGTCGTAGCGTTCGCCGCCCGTGTGTGCGGCCAGCACCGACTCCTGGGCCTCCTTGGCCTGTAGCAGAAGGGGATCGTCGTCGTCCCTGCCGAGCAGGAGCAGCACCCAGCAGCGCGTACCGACACTGCCGACGCCGACCACTTTCCGGGCCATGTCCACCAGGCGGTAGTGGCGCAACAGGTGCCGGCGTTCGGACGGCAGGGTCCGTGCGTACCCGTCCAGGAGCGTCCGGAGTTCCTTCTCCCGCCCGGCTTCGGACGAGTCGGCGGGCAGCAGTTGGCCGAGCGGAGTGATCAGCGGTGGGTCCGGTGCGATGCGCCGGCCCTCGGCCGTGACGCGGGTGAGCTTCTCGAAGGCCCGGAGGTGCGTACGCGTGCGGGCCCGCGCCGTGGCCTCGGCGATGCGGCGCCTGGCCTCCAACGACTTGCCATTCGACGTAGCCAGCAGTTCCCTCAGCCGGTCGGCGTCGTCCTGGGCGTACCAGATGTCCAGGGTGCGCATGCCGGCGAACTCACGCATCCGCTCCCGGTACGCCCGCACACAGGCCCGCACGGTGCTGTTCTGTTCCTTGAGCGAGAAGCCGTTCGCGCGGGCCGCCGTCGCGAAACCGGCCGCCAGCCGCTTGACGTCCCATTCGAACGGCCCGGGCAGCGTTTCGTCGAAGTCGTTGATGTCGAAGACCAGACGGCGCTCCGGCGAGGCGAGCAGCCGGAAGTTCAGCGGGTGGGCGTCCCCGCAGAGCTGCACCTGCAGCCCGGTGTTGGGGAGGGGCGCCAGGTCCGCTGCCATGATCGCGGCCGCGCCGCGGTAGAAGCGGAACGGCGACTCGAGCATGCGGCCGTAGCGGATCGGCACCAACTCCGGTACCCGGTCGGCTGACTGATGCTCTATCAACTCAATCGGATCGGGTCGCCGCTGAGCCGTCTCGTACCAGCCGTGGCAGGAACGCGACGCCCGCCTGCGCGCGTTCCTGCCGTAGGCAGCTCGCTCGGCCGGTGACAGGGACGTGGTGAAAGCGCTGGGTACGGTCATGGTCCGGCCTCCCGGTCCGGCCTCCCGGCGTCTGTGCCGGATGGCGGCTGAGCCGACGGCCCTCGGCGCTGCCGGCGCAGCCCCGCCTGGACCGCGCTCGCCAGCACCCGTGCGGCGACGCCCACGAGCAGCAGCCCTCCCGCCATCTGCAGCATCGTCAGCACGCGCCCGGTCTGGGAGCGTGCCGTGATGTCCCCGTAGCCGACGGTGCTGAACGTGGTCAGGGTGAAGTACAAGGCGTCCGTCCTGCTCATCGGCTCGCTGAAGGAGCCCGGGGTGGAGCGGTCCAGCAGGTAGTAGGCACCGGCGAAAAGGACCAGGAACAGCACCAGCGTGGCGGCCAGGGCCTCGACAGCCTTCAGGCGCGGGTGGGATGAGCGTGCGATGGCCCGCACCTCCCACCCGAACACCAGCAGCACCGCCGCCAGGCCGCACACGAGCAGCACCGACGCACCAGCCGTACCGCGCTCGTCCAGGGGCAGCAGGTAGTAGGCGGCGACGAGCCCGACGGCGATGAGCACGGCGCGGGCGACGGCGACGACCGCCGCCCACCGGCGGGGGCGGAGCGGAAGGCGCCACCGGTGCCCGCCCGGCCCGGACCGGGCGCGGTCGGTCCGGGCAGTGCTCGGATCGCTCATCTCGTGTCTCTTCGTTTCGTCCGGCCGGCAGGCCGATGGGCCGATGGGCCGATGGGCCGGGCACTGGGAGATTCCCACTTCACCGCCACGGCGGCGTCGCCGGATCACCCGTAGTGGGTGACCCCGGCACCCGTGACAGGCGTGAGCCTGAAGCGGTCAGGTCCTCGCACACCACCCGGTCACACTCCGCCCCGCCGGCGGTCCGGAGGCGGCCACTATCACGCGAGGAGGAGTCATGACCATGCCGCATGGTCCGGCATCGGGCACCGGACAGGAACACGAGCCCGACGGGACGGCCCCCGGTCCGCTGGACGACCCCGCGCAGGCACTGGGGCGGCTGGGCCGTTCATGGACCTGGCTCCTGGGCTCGGCCGTCGCGACGCTGGTGCCGGGCGTCCTGATACTGGTCTGGCCGGAGGGAACCCTGCACGTCCTCGCGGTCCTCATCGGCCTGTACCTGCTGGTGACCGGAGCGTTCCGGTTCGTCGCCGCCTTCGCGCGGGAGGGGCACGAACGGCTCCCGGGGCTGCTCCTGGCCGTGCTGTACGTCCTGGCCGGAGTGCTGTGCCTGCGGAACCCGCTGCAGACCATCACTGCGCTCTCGCTGATCGTCGGGCTCGTGTGGCTCGTGTCCGGCATCCTCACCCTCTACACGGCCCTCGCCACGAAGGACCTGCCGCACCGTGGCGTCGTCCTGGGCGCCGCGATGCTCGGCATCGTCGCGGGGATCGTGGTGCTCGCCCTGCCGGCCGAGTCGGCCCGCGCCCTGACCCGACTGCTCGGCCTGTGGCTCGTCCTGCTCGGCCTGGCCGAGGCGGTGGTCGCCCTCGCGTGGCGGGCCGCGCTCCGAAAGACGCACACCACGGGGCCGCACGCCCCCGCCGAGACAGCCTGACGCCGCACACCGCACACCGCACCCGCCGCTCCGGCGGGCGCGGCAGACGCACCGGACCCGGCCGGTCCCCTCCACACCGTCATCCCGAGCAGCGACCGTCGCGGCCGGAGCGGCGCGTACGGAAAGGAGCACCCATGAACCCGGCCGCGACCCCGGATTCGCCGGACTCCGGCGGAGCCTCGCACCAGAAACACGTCATGACCGCCGAGGAGCGAGCGGAATACGAGCGACTGCGACGGCACGCGGCGGTGCGCCACCGGCGGGTACGCCGGGCCGGCTCCTCCGTTCTCCTCCTGCTGGCCCTGCTGCTCGCGCCCCTGGCCGTCGTCGCGGCCTGGGTCCAGGACACTGTCTCCGACACCGACAGGTACGTGGAGACCGTCGCACCGCTGGCGTCCGAGCCGCCCGTGCAGGAGGTGGTGATCAACCGGCTCACGGACCGCGTGGTGGACAACGTGGACGTCGAGGCGGTGACGGACTCTCTCACCAGGGTCCTCCAGGACGCCGGGGCACCACCTCGCGTTGTGGAGGGGGCCGAGTCCCTTGAGGGTCCGCTGCGCAGCGCGGTCAGGGCCGTCGTGGACCGCACCGTGACCCGCGTGATCACCAGCGACGCCTTCCAGCAGGTGTGGGAGGGCGCCAACCGGCGGTCGCACGCCGCGGTGGTGAACATGCTCACGGGTGAGAGGGAGGGTGTCGTGCGCGCCGAGGGCGACGCCGTCCGACTGGACGTGGGGGCGGTCGTCGACGAGGTACGGGAGCGGCTCGTCGACGCGGGCTTCGACAAGGCCGCCGCCATCCCGGACACCGACCGGACGGTCACGCTGTTCCACACCGAGGAACTGGGCAAGGCGCAGGACATGATGCGGCTGCTGGACATCCTCGGCACCTGGCTGCCCGTCCTGACCGTCGTGCTCGCCGCGCTCGCCGTGTGGACCGCTCCGGCACACCGGGTGACGCTGGTGATCACCGCGACGGGTGTCGGCGTGATGATGGTGGTGCTGCTCGTCGCGCTGGCGGTGGTCCGACAGGTCTATCTGGACTCGGTCCCGCCCACGACGCTGCCCACCGACGCGGCGGCGGCGATCTACGACACGTTCGTCCGGTTCCTTCGTGACAGCACGCGCACGCTGCTGGTCGTCGCGGTGGTCACGGCACTGGTGGCGTACCTGTACGGTCCCGGACGTCCCGCCCGCGCCGTCCGCACGGCGGCGAACAGGGGCACGACGGCCGCCGGCATGGGGCTGCGCCGAGCCGGAGTGCGCACCGGGTCCACCGGACGCTGGCTGGCGGACCACCGGGTATGGACCACCGGTGGCGTCATCGCGGCCGGAGCGCTGGCGCTGGTGCTCTGGAACCACCCCACGGTCGGAGCGGTGGCGCTCGTTCTGGGCATCACCCTGGCCGTCATGATCGTGGTGGCGGCCCTCGCGGCCGCCGCGGGCCCGACCGCTGGGCATGAGGAGCGGGCGGCGGCCCCGTGAGTCATGGCAAGGAATCCCGGCCCCGACCCGGCGTCCCGCAGGCGCACATCGGTGGAGCGGGCCCTGGCGAGCCTGCGGTCCGGTCCGGTGGCCCGGCTGCTTCCCCGCCTGTCGGCGCTCAACGTCGTGGAGGGCTCCGTGCCGCTGGCCGCGCAGGCCTTCATCACCGCGCTCCCGCTGCTGATGACCGTCGCGGCGTTCGCCCCCCGAGGGGTTTAGCTCGATCGTGTGATGGTCGGCTTCCTGGCTTGCAGCGCCCTGGGCCGTTCGGGCTAGGGTGATCGTGCGATCTGGGACGCCGGGTACGGCGCCAGCGTGCGGGGCCCTCGCTCCACCGGAGTGATGGTTCGGGGCCTCCCCGTCGCCTCTGGCCGTACTCATCTGGCCAGGTCGTTAGGGAACCGGCCTCCCGGGATCGGACCACGGACAGGATCCGTGTCGCTGCCCCGGGGTCGAGTACGTCGGGGACCAGTGCGCCCAGGACCGTTCGGGGCGTGCGGCTGAGCGGACTCACTCTTGCTCAGTCCACAGGAACGGTGCAGGACCTGCTGGCCGACTCCCTCCTTGGTGGTCCCAGCATCTGCTGCTCGGCGGCAGGATCGGCTGGCGGAACCTGCTGCCGGGAGCGCTGTTCGCGGGCACGGGCACGGTCATGCTGAGCTGGGCCGCCGGCCTGTTCATGCCCACGGTCATGGAGCGCAGCCTGCAGGAGTTCGGCCCGCTGGGGCCCGTCTTCACGTTCCTCTCCTGGTTGATCGCCGTGTTCCTGGTGGCCGTCTCGGGCCTCGCCCTCGGCCAGTACGTCGCCTCCTCCGACTGGTACCGGGCAGCCGCCGTGCCCCGCCGTACACGGGCGGAACCCTGATCCTGACGCAGGAGCGCATCCATCGAGTGCCGGGCCGCCCGCAGGCTCACCCGCGTCGGGTGAGGCCACCAGGCCCTGACCGTGCGCACGCTGAAGACAGCACGCAACGGCGTCGGGGCGAGCGCCCGGGACGGAGAAGAGACATGAGCACGCAGACGTACCTGGCGTACGACTACCCCTTGCTGAGCATCTTCTGGAGCATGCTCTTGTTCTTTCTGTGGATCATGTGGTTCGTCCTGCTCTTCCGCGTCGTCGTCGACATCTTCCGCGACGACGAGATGAGCGGGTGGGCGAAAGCCGGCTGGCTGGTGCTCACCGTCCTGCTGCCCTTCCTGGGTGTCTTCGTCTACGTGATCGCCCGCGGCAAGGACATGGGCCGCCGGGAAATAGCGCAGGCCCGAGCACAGCAGGAAGCCTTCGACGCCCGCATCAAGGAAGCCGCAGGCGGCATGGGCCGGCCCAGCAGCATCGACGAACTCGCCAAGCTGTCCGACATCCGCGCCCGCGGCGACATCACCGACGAGGAGTTCCGCAGGGCCAAGGAACTGGTCCTGACCGGCCACGGTCCGGCGGAGTCCACCGCCCGCACCACCGGTCGCTGAGCATCCGCACACCACGAATCGAGGCGCAAGATGACCGCGACACACACCCGGCCGGAACACACGGCGAAGCAGGAATGGGCAACCGGCCTGACGGTCTTCGCGGCCGTGATGCTCTTCCTCGTCGGCCTGCTCGACATCTTCCGGGGCATCATGGCCATCGCCGAGGACGACATCTTCGTCACGACGCGCCAGTACGTTTTCGAGTTCGACCTGACCGGCTGGGGCTGGGTCCACCTCGCTCTGGGCGCGGTCGCCGTGATCGTCAGCGTCGGGCTGCTCAAGGTCTCGGTGTGGGCGCGTGTCGCCGGCGTGGCCATCGCCGGACTCGTCATCATCGCCAACTTCCTCTCCCTGCCGTATTACCCGGTGTGGTCGATCGTGATGATCGCGCTCTCGGGTTTCATCATCTGGGCCCTGTGCGTGGTCCAGCGCGACAACCTCTTCGACCTGTCCGAGGAGCGCCCACTGTCCGAGGAGCGCCCTCCGCACAAGGTGTGAGGCAGAAGAGAAGAAGGGCCGACCGGTGGGACGACACGGCGGGAACGCGAGGGGGCCGGGAGAGGCAGGGGCCGCAGCCGTACGCGAGGGCAGCGCCGGACGGGCTCGCCTCGCCGTGCTCGCCCTGCTGGGCAGCATCCTGGTGCCGCTCGTCGCCGCCGGTCTGCGGAGCGTGCTGTGGGCCCTGGTCGGCATCGCCGGACTGGCGCTCGCCGCCGTCGGGGTGTGGTGGACCCTTGCGCACACCGGTGGGCTGCGTGCCCTGGGCGCGGCCCTGTCGGTGGCCGCGCCGGTCGCTGTCCTCGCCCTGTTTGCCACATTCGGCATGCTGGGGCCGGCCTTGGTGTCCCTGGCCCTGTGGGTGCTGGCTCTCACGGCGGCACGTACGGCCCTGGCACCTGGCCACACCGCCTCCGAACAGGCTGTCGCCGAGGCGCCCCGCGCTCCCTGGGTCCTCATGAATCCGCGCTCCGGGGGCGGCAAGGTGGGTCGTTTCGGCCTGGTGGAGAAGGCCCGGGCCGCAGACTGCCGGGTGGTCCTGCTCGACGCGGGACAGGATGTCGCCGAGCTGGCCCGACAGGCCGCGACCGAGGGGGCCGATCTGCTGGCGGTGGCGGGCGGCGACGGCACCCAGGCACTGGTGGCCGAGGTCGCGGCGCTCCACGACCTTCCCTTCGTGGTGATTCCCGCCGGTACGCGCAACCACTTCGCCCTCGATCTCGGCCTCGACCGTGACGATCCGGCGGCCGCCCTGGAAGCCCTGACCCACGGCGTCGAACTCCGCATCGACCTCGGCTACGCAGCGGACCGCGTCTTCGTCAACAACGCCTCGTTCGGCACATACGCGTCCGTCGTCACCGACCCCGCGTATCGGGAGGCCAAAGCCCGCACGACCCTGCGAACCCTCCCCGGCCTCCTCACCGGCGAGGGCGCGCCCAGGCTGCGGACGCGGGCCGACCGGACGTACGTCGACGGACTTCAGGCGCTGCTGGTCAGCAACAATCCCTACGGACGTGCCGTCGACGCGGCACATCCGGGGCGCAGGGAGCGGCTGGACACCGGACTCCTCGGTGTGGTGTGCGTGCGGGTCGGCAACACCGCTCAGGCGGCGCGCATGGTGCGCGGTCCGCGCTCCGGGGGACTCGTCCGGCTGAGCGCCGGGGTAGTCGTCGTTGAAGCCGACACGGACACCCTCCCGGTCGGCATCGACGGAGAACACGTCGTTCTGCCGTCACCCGTCCGGTGCCGCAGCGCGCCCGGGGCACTCCGGGTCCGCGTGCCACGCCATCGCCCCGGCACGCCACGGGCGAGCGGTGCGGTGGCCGACTGGCCGCGCGTGACACGGCTGGCGCTGGGCCGTCTGTTCCCGGGCCGGGAACAGCACGCCACGTCGTCGGTCTGAATCTTCGGTCCGGCTCCTCCTCGCTGCTGCCCCGCACAACCCGCACCAGCCTGACCAGGCGGTGCCGGTCGATGGGCCCGGAGGCGGGAAGCGGCGTCATGAAATCGGCCACCTCGCCCACCCCGCCGGACGCACGGCGCCGGCCACGCCACGCTCAGCGGGGAGCTCGCCGGCAGCCAGTGACCGGCGGCAGGCCGTCGCATACGCTGCTGGCAATCGGAGCCGGAGGCGGGGGCAGGCGTGACCAGTCGGTTGTTGATGCCGTGGCGGGGTGCGCACGTGCGGGCGGGAGCGGCGGCAGGCGAGGGTGGTTCGACGCGGGCCACCGCCATTCTGGACTGGGAGCAGCCCCTCGTGGCGGCACTCGTGGAGCGCGTAAGGCGCGAGGCGGGGCCGGGGGCCGCGGCTCGTGCGGCGCTTCGGGTGGCGCACGGGATCATCTCGCGTGAGGTACGACCGGTGTACTCCGTGGAGGACCGGCACCCGGCCTCGCGGACACTGCGGCTGGGGCGTGGTTCCTGTAGTCAGCGGATGGCCGTGCTGGAGTCCGTCGCTCGGGCGATGGGCGTACGTACGCGAGTGCGGGGTCTGCTGGTCGACGGGGCCTTCTGGTATCCGCGGTTTCCCCGGCTCAAGGCCGTTGATGTGCTGCTCGCCTGGCCCGAGTTTCTGCTGGATCGGGAGTGGGTGCCCGTCGGGGAGCTGTTCGAGGGGGTGGCCGCGGCCGAAGCCTTCACCAACAAAGGTGGCGAGACCCTCTTCGACGCCGTGGCGCGGGTCGGCGTGGACTGGAGCGGATCGGTGAGCTGCGGTGCGCAGGGCGGCACGGCGTGCGATCTGTCCGCCCAAGTACTCGTCGATCTCGGGCACTTCGACTCTCGTGACGACTTGTTCGAAACGCACGGGCAGACGCTGTGCCGCCCGGCTCGCACCCTCGCGGAACCCGTACTCGGCCGCTGGAGCGCAGGCGCCCGCGCCACAGGCACAAGGGCCTGAGGGGGCCGACGCCGACCGACCGCCGGCGCCGGCAGGGCAGGCCCAAGAGTCTTACGGGTTACCCCCAATAAACGTCCGGCCTCTTTGGCGATCCTCTCTCCTGCGTCCGCGGACCCGGGCTCGTCAGCGTCTCGCCATGACGCGACGTACGCGACGTAGACGGACCGGGACACGGCGGATCAGGGCCTTACAACAGGCGCGGGACCAGGCGCTGCGGCGGCGGGAGGGCAGGCCGTCCGGCGGATGGCTCCGGCGCCTGGGAGGGCGAGCCGAGCGGGCCCGTCCCTGGCTGCAGATCGTGACCGACCTCGCCACCCTCCTCGCACGACTGGTGAGGTGACCGGCAGTCTGACGGTTTGCTGGTGCTCAAGCCGGCGCCCGCGCCATCCGCCGCACCGCCTCCGTGAGCAGTTCCTCAGACGTCGCCAGATTCAGGCGTACGTGTCCTGAGCCGCCCGTGCCGAAGGGGATACCGGAGTTCAGGGCGACTCGGCCCCGTTCCAGGAAGGCGGAGGCCGGGTCGTCGCCGAGGGGCAGGGCTCGGCAGTCCAGCCAGGCCAGGTAGGTGGACTCGGAAGGGGTGTAGCGGACGGCCGGGAGGAGTTCGGCCAGGAGGCCGGACAGGAGCCGGCGGTTTTCGTCGAGGCCCAGCAGCAGTGCGTCCAGCCAGGGGCCCGCGTCCCGGAGGGCAGCCGTGTGGGCCAGGATGCCCAGGTGGCTGGGGCCGTGGCTGACCTCCTCGGGGAGTTCGGCCAACTCCCTTGCCGCGTCGGGGCCCGCGATGGCCAGGGCCGCCTTCAGACCCGCCAGGTTCCAGGCCTTGGAGGCGGACATCAGGGAGAAGGCGTTCTCGCCGCCGGGGACCGTCAGGTACGGGACGAAGCGGGCGCCGGGGGACACGATCGGGGCGTGGATCTCGTCGGCCACCACGCGTATGCCGTAGGTGTGGGAAAGCCTTGCCACGGTGGTCAGTTCGGCGGTGGTGTGGAGCGTGCCGGTGGGATTGTGCGGGTTGCAGAGCAGATACCCGGCCCGGCGGCGCCCGCCCTCGGTGACCCGGTCGAACGCCGACTCAAGCTCCGCGAAGTCCAGACGGCCGTCCCCGCCCAGCGGGGCCTCGACCACGGTGCGGTCCATGTTCCGTATGAACGGGTAAAAGGGCGGGTAGACAGGGCAGTTGACGACCACGGGGTCGCCGGGACCCGTCACCAGCTTCAGCATCTCGACGATGCCCAGCATCACATCCGGCACGATCGCCGTACGCTCCACAGCGAAGTCGTCCCACCCCCACCGCTTCCCGGCGAACTCCGCCAGCGCCTCGGCGTACGCCGTCCCGGCCGGATAGCCCGTGTCGCCGAGCGCGATCGCGTCCGTGAGGGCACGCGCGACCGGCTCGGCGAGCGCGACGTCCATCTCGGCCACCCACAGGGGCAGCACGTCCTCCGGGTAGGCGCGCCATTTCATGCTCGTACGGCGGCGGAGTTCGTCGAGGGAGAGTTGGCCGAGCGGGTTGGGGTGGGCGGGAGCGGCGTCAGGGGTGGTTTCAGGCACCATGCGGAGGATTCTTCCCCTCTGCGACTCTTTCCTACGCCCGTTCACGCGGCCAGTGTCACTGCCCCCACCGCCGGTGTCCGCAGCGTACGGCGGGCCGTGGCGAGGCTGGTAACGAAGGTCGCGGCCGTGGCGATCGCGACAATGGCCAGCCAGGTGCCCAGGCCCTCGTCCGGCAGGAGTGAGTCCGAACGGACCGCCGTGAAGGGGATGATCCCGGCGAGCCCGGCCGCCGTACCGAAGAACACGCCCGTCGCGGTGAGGACGAGGGACTCCACGCCGACCATGCCGAGAACCTGGCCCGGCGTCGCGCCCGCGAGGCGCTGCCGGCCGAACTCGCGGCTGCGGTAAGTCGTTGGTGACCTTGACCAGGCGCAGGGCTTCGGTGGGGGGTGTGTTGGTGTTGGGCGTGCGTTGGGTTCGGCTGAGCGTGATCGTCATCATCCGGTTCCGGCCATGCGTGGCACTCGCCGTGCCTCGCGAATGACGCTACGGAGGGGGTGGGGGCGGCACATTGGGTGCAAGGCCCGTATGGGCAGGTGTACTTGGCGACACCTGCCCTCCGGGAGACCCCTCGCAAGGGGCGACATTGACACAGCCGCGCGCTCCTACGGGGCGCGACCGTCGGCCACCGTGAAGCCGATTGCCGAGCCTCCGCCCTGCCTGCGCTGGGCGAACGGCTCACCCCCGTGCGAGGTCGCCACCTCCCGCACGATCGACAAACCGAGCCCCGAGCCAGGCAGGCTTCGCGCGTCCGGCGCCCGGTAGAAG
Organism: Streptomyces sp. NPDC006365; assembly: GCF_042870755.1. Lineage (NCBI taxonomy): Bacteria > Bacillati > Actinomycetota > Actinomycetes > Kitasatosporales > Streptomycetaceae > Streptomyces > Streptomyces sp. NPDC006365. The sequence goes on along the minus strand of NZ_JBIAHS010000012.1, from coordinate 43,915 downwards.
CGGTCGAAGACCCGCTCCAGGTCCTCCTCCGCGATGCCGGGGCCTCGGTCCAGGACCTCGATACGGACCGAGCCGTCGTCGCCCGTCATCGCGATCTCGATCGGGGCCGTTCCTCCCCGGTCGAACTTCGCCGCATTCTCCACCAGGTTGGACAGTGCGCGTTGCAGCGCCACCGGGCGACCGTTCACCGTCGTCCCGCCGGCGGCCCGTACGACGATCTCGCGCCCTGTCCTCCGGCGGGCCGCCACCACCACGTCCTCCGCGATGTCGGCCACGGCGACCCGTTGGAGCGGCTCGGTGGCGGACTGGCCCGCCGCCAGATCGACCAACTCGTTGACCAGGTCCGTCAGTTCGCGGGACTCATCGGTCAGGTCCGCCACCAGTTCCTCCTGGGCCGCGGGCGGGAGTTCGTTGATGCGGCGGAGCATCGAGATGTTGGTGCGGAGGGACGTCAGCGGTGTGCGGAGTTCGTGGCCCGCGTCCTGGACGAGGCGGCGTTGGTCTTCCTCGGACTGGGCGAGGCGGCCGAGCATGCGGTCGAAGGAGCGGCCCAGGCGGGCTACCTCGTCTCGGCCGGTGACCGGAACCTGGGTGGCGAGTCGGCCCGTGCGGGCCACGTCCTCGGCGGCGCCCGCGAGGCGGACCAGGCGGGAGGTGATCCGGCGGGCCAGCCACCAGCCGAAGAGACCCGCGGCGACCACGACCGCGGCCGCCAACAGCACGGTCCGCTGCTGGAGTTCGCGCAGCAGGTCCTCCGTGCCGGAGAACTCCTGCGCGACCTGCACCGCGCCCCGGCCCCCGCCGAGCGCGACGGTCGCGATCCGGTACACCTCGCCGCCGACCTCGACGTCGCGGTGTTCCGCCAGCCGACCGGCGGTCGATGCCGACGCGGCCCGCCGGTCGTCTGCGTCGGCCGGCAGCGGAGAGCTGCCGGCGTCCACGACCGTGCCGTCGGGGCCGAGGACCTGAACGACCGTGCCGCTCGGCCGGATCAGGTTCTCGCGCGGGCCGCCGTCCGTCGTGTCGGAGGCGGCGAAGTCCTCGGGCGTCAGGGCGTCTTGGCGTACCTGGGCGCGCAGGTCACGGACCACGTCCTCGAACACGGTCTGCTGGTCCACCCGGACGAGCCGGGCGGCAGCGTCGTACGAGAGAAATCCCACGAGTACGGTCACGACCGCGGCGACGAGCGCGAACGACACCGCGAACCTGGCCCGCAACGAGGACAGCCCCCGCGACCTCGCGAACCGCCGCGCCGCGGAAGGCACTCAGTCCTCCCTCAGTACGTACCCAACGCCCCGCACCGTGTGGATCAGGGCGGGCACACCCGGCTCGTCGAGCTTGCGCCGAAGGTAACCGACGTACACCGCGAGGTTCTTGGAGCCGGGGCCGAAGTCGTAGCCCCAGATGCGGTCGTAGATCGTGGAGTGGTCGAGGACTATGCCCGCGTTGCGGGCGAGGAGTTCCAGGAGGTCGAACTCCGTCCGCGTGAGCTCGATCTCACGCTCCCCGCGCCAGACGCGCCGGGCCGGCGGGTCGATGCGCAGCCCTGCCACGGCAAGTGGGGCGCCGGGTATGGGTTGTTGTTCTTCGGGTACGCCGACGGCAAGGTCCGTACGCCGCAGCAGTGCCCGGAGTCTGGCGAACACCTCGTCGACGTCGAAGGGTTTGACGACGTAGTCGTCGGCTCCGGCGTCCAGGCCGGCGATGCGGTCGGCGGTCTCCACGCGCGCGGTGAGCATCAGGATCGGCGTACGGTCGCCCTCGGCACGCAGGACGCGACAGACTTGGAGGCCGTCGATGCCCGGCATCATCACGTCGAGCACGAGTACGCCCGGCGGCCTGCGATGGGCCTGCGCGAGTGCCTCCACGCCATCGGCGACGGCCGTCACCTCGTACCCTTCGAGGGTCAGGGCGCGTTCCAGGGCGTGGCGGATGGCGCGGTCGTCCTCGGCGAGCAGCACGGTGTGGGGCACGCGACCAGTCTGCCAAGGCCTGCGATACGTAGTACCTGATGAGCAGGGGTACGCCGGGTCTCTTACCCGGTTCTCACCCCGCTGGGACCGGTGGCTTACCTCGCCCGGCCACTGTCTCCCGTGGGACCAAGGGCGGTGAGCCGCGACGGGGAAGGCACGCACCGTATGAAGCGTAGGAAGGCCGCGAAACGCATGAGGATCGTGTTCCTGCTGCACAACGCTTACGCCATCGGGGGCACCGTCCGCACCACACTCAACCTCGCTTCAGCGCTCGCCGACCGGCACAAGGTCACGATCGTGTCGATGTCACGCCACCGGGACGTGCCGCGTTTCGACGTCGACCCCCGCATCACGCTCGTACCGCTCGTGGACACACAGGAGGGCAGCGCGGACCTCACGGACCCCCTGCACGCGGAGCCGGCGACCGACTTCCCTTCCTCCGACAAGCGGCACAAGCAGTACAACCGCCTGACCGACCTCCGCGTACGCGACTACCTGGCGAAGAGCGACGCGGACGTCGTCATCGGCACCCGCCCCGGAATCAACGTGTACGTCTCCCGCTTCGCGGCGCCCCGCGCTCTGCGCATCGGCCAGGAACACCTGAGTCACGATGCGCACAGCAAGCGGCTGCGGGCCGTACTGGCGGAGGAATACGTCGAGTTGGACGCTCTCGTGACGACGACGAAGGCGGACGCGAAGGTGTACCGGAGGCGGATGCCGCTGCCGGGCGTACGGGTCACGTCCGTGCCGAACATCGTGCCGGCGCCGAAGGGCGTTGCCCCCTCCACCGGGGACGCGAAGGTGATCGCTGCGGCGGGACGGCTCGTGCCCGGCAAGCGGTTCGACCTGCTGATCGAGGCGTTCTCGGCGGTCGCCGCGAAGGAGCCGGAGTGGCGGCTGCGGATCTACGGCGGCGGGGCTCAGAAGGACAAGCTCCAGTCGCTGATCGACGGCCTCGGCCTGACCGACCGTGCCCAGCTCATGGGCCCGCACACCCCCATCGAGGCGGAGTTCGCCCAGTCCTCACTCGTGGTCAGTGCCTCGGACGGGGAGTCGTTCGGGATGACGCTCGTCGAGGCGATGCGCTGCGGCGTGCCCGTCATCAGCACGGACTGCCCCCTCGGGCCCGCCGAGATCATCACGCAGGGCGTCAACGGCCGCCTCGTCCCCATGGGCGACGCCCGCGCCCTCTCGGAGGCGATGCTCGACCTGATCGCGGACGAGTCCGCCCGACGGGAGATGGGACGAGCGGCGCTGGAGAGCGCGCATCGATACGACGCTGAGCCGATCGTGGCGCGCTACGAGGGGCTGTTCAGGGAGCTGAGGGCTGTGCGGCGCAAGGCGCGGATCGAGGAGTGGAAGCGGAGGGTTCGTCGGCTGGTTCCGGGGCGGGGCGGGCGCTCCGAGGAGGCGGCTGCTCCGCGTGCGTGACCGCCGACCTCGCGTGCGCAGCGCCTACTTCGCGTGCATGACCGCGTAGATCATGACGAACGCCACGATGTGGATGCCGAAGAGGAAGTACGCCAGATACCACCAGACGTAGCGTTCGTTCTTCTTCTCCTGGGCCAGGCGGCGTTGCTCCTGTTCCCGGGCGGGTTCGGCGTCCGGCATCACAGCTCCCTGTGGACCTTCGTGTTGGAGGCCTGGGCCCGGGGACGGATGACCATGAGGTCGATGTTGACGTGGGAGGGGCGGGTGACCGCCCAGGTGATCGTGTCGGCCACGTCGTCGGCGGTCAGGGGCTCGGCCACGCCCGCGTAGACGTTCGCCGCCTTCTCCTCGTCGCCACCGAAGCGGGTGAGGGCGAACTCGTCCGTCCTGACCATGCCGGGGGCGATCTCGATCACACGCACCGGGGTGCCGACGATCTCCAGGCGGAGGGTCTCGGCGAGCACGTGGGCGCCGTGCTTGGCGGCGACGTAGCCGGCGCCGCCCTCGTACGTGCCGTGGCCCGCGGTGGAGGAGACGACGACCACCGTGCCGTCGCCGCTCGCGGTCAGGGCGGGGAGCAGGGCCTGGGTGACGTTGAGCGTGCCGAGGACGTTCGTCTCGTACATCTGGCGCCAGTCCGCCGGGTCGCCCGTGGCGACCGGGTCGGCGCCGAGCGCGCCGCCCGCGTTGTTGACCAGCACGCCAATGGTCTTGAAGGCGGTGGCGAACTCGTCGACCGCCGCGCGGTCGGTGACGTCGAGCGCGTACGCCGTCGCCTGGTGGCCCGCCGCCTCGAGTTCCTCCACCAGCGCCTCGATACGGTCCTTGCGGCGGGCCGTGAGGACCACCCGGTAGCCGGCCGCCGCCAGCTGCCGCGCCGTCGCGGCCCCGATGCCGCTGCTCGCGCCGGTGACGACAGCGATACGGGACTTGGCGGCGGGGGCGGTCATGGGCTGCTCCTCGGGCGGGGTGCGGGTCCGCGCTCGCTCGCGCGAGTCGGCGTTCGAATCCCCGCCAGGATAGGCCGGTGGCGGGTGCGGACGTCGAATGCCCTGACGCAGCCAACGCCCCCCTGGAGCCGCCCCGCCCCGTCATCCCATCTGTGCCTTCACGTGGTCGATGACCTCGTTGAACTCCTTCGTCGGCGAGAAGTCGACGTACTCGCAGTCCTCGAGGGCTTCCGGGGCGTGCCCTGGGGCCCAGTAGAAGGCCTGTCCGGCTTCGTAGATCTCGTCCCCGGATTTCGTACGCATCTTCAGCCGGCCCTTGAGCAGGAATCCCCAGTGGGGGCATTGGCACAGGTCGTCCGGTTGCCCTTTCAGGACCGGTGCCATGTCCGTGCCCTGCGGAAACCGCACGAACGCGACGGACATGTCGCCGCCGATCTCCTGCGTGCGCAGCTCCGTGCCCTCGCCTTCGAACGCGACGGGCGTCTCGCTCTGTGTCGTCGCCGTCATGGTTCCTCGCCCTTCTTCAGGAGCATGTCCTTCCAGCTTGTTCCTCTTCGAGCTCAGCTGCCTCCCCGGGCGCGTACATGATCACGGCCATTCCGGCCGGGCAGACCAGGGCGCCGATCGCGTCCCGGCGATCGGGGCGTACGGCCGGCCGGTGACCTGATGCACGGGTCCGGGGACGGTGGGAAAATCGAGGTGGGTGATCCCCCGCAACGGGAGGTGGATCGATGGGACAGGCACGTGAGGTCATGGACCGGCTCACCGAGGCGGTCACCGCGCCCCCGGACATCAAGGCCCTCAACGAGCTGTTCGCGGCGGACGCGGTCGCCGTGACGTCCGACGGCGGAGAGATCCACGGGCGGGACAACATCGTCGAGTACTGGCGGCAGATGACGGACGCGATCCCGGACGGCGCGTTCGAGCCGGTGCACTCGTACGAGATCGGCAACACCGCCGTCGACGAGGGCTTCTTCAGCGGCAGGAACACCGGGCCGATCCACCTGCCCTCCGGGGAGTCGCTGCCCGCGACCCAGAAGGAGATCAGGATCCGCGGGGTCGACCTGGCCACCATCGACGAGGACGGCCGGATCGCCGACTACCGGCTCTACTTCGACCAGTTGGACTTCCTCGGACAGCTGGGGCTGCTGCCGGAAGACCTCCCTGCCTGAGGACCTGCCGGCCTGAGGAGGCTGCCGGCCTGAGGTCCTTGTTCCTTCAGCGGGTCAGCCTCGCGGCGCGTACATGATCACCGCCATGCCCGCGAGGCAGATCAGCGCGCCCGTCACGTCCCAGCGGTCGGGCCGGAAGCCGTCCGCGACCATGCCCCAGGCGAGCGACCCCGCGACGAAGACTCCGCCGTACGCCGCGAGAATGCGGCCGAAGTTCGCATCGGGCTGGAGGGTGGCGACGAAGCCGTACGCGCCGAGAGCCATGACCCCGGCGCCGATCCACAGCCAGCCGCGATCCTCGCGTACGCCCTGCCAGACCAGCCATGCGCCGCCGATCTCGAAGAACGCGGCGAGGGCGAACAGGGCGGCGGAGCGGGCGACGAGCATGGGTGCAGCTTCGCATGGGGCGGGGCGTATGCCGACGGGCCGGTTCCGTCACCTGTTCGCGGGGCTTGTCGGGGGTGCCTGGTGGGATACATGCCCGTATGACCCTGCCCAGGTCCATGTTCATGTCCGGGTCCGGCACCACCACCGATGCGCGGCGCAGCCGTCTGCTCTCCGAGCTGGCCACCGAGTCGCGCCGCTGCATGGCCCTGTACGCCCTCTTCAACCAGGCCGTCGCCGACCAGCTGAATCTGCATCCCACGGACCTCCAGTGCCTCAACCTGCTCAGCCTTGAGAGGGAGCCGGTCACGACCGGACGCGTCGCCGAGCTGACGGGACTGACGACCGGATCGGCGACGCGGCTCGTGGACCGGCTGGAGCGGGCCGGGTACGTCGTACGGCAGCGGGATGCCGGCGACCGGCGACGGGTACTCGTGGCGACCGTGCCCGAGAAGGCCGAGGAGTTCGGCCGGATGTGGCGGCGGCTGAGCGGCGACTGGTACGCCCTGTTCGAGGAACTCGGGGACGACGAACTCGCCCTGCTCATCGGCCACATGAGACGGACGGCGGAGTTCACGGCGACACAGACCGCCCGGTTGCGGGGCGGTGCGCCCGACTCCCCCGAAACCGAAACCGAAACCGAAGCCTAGGTCTGGGCCTTGGCCTCGGCCTGGGAAGCCTCCGCGTCGTATCGCTCCCGTGCCTCGATGACCTCCTCGATGTGCAGCTCCGCCCAGTCCTTCACCGCCACGAGGAGGCTGCAGAGGTTCATGCCGAGCGGAGTGAGTTCGTAGTCGACGCGCACCGGCACGGACGGAGTGACGGTCCGCGCCACGATCCCGTCCCGTTCCAGTGAACGCAGCGTCTGCGTCAGCATCTTGGGGCTGACCCCCGCAATCCTGCGGCCGAGGTCGCTGTAACGCATGGGCCCGGAGGCGAGCGAGGCGACGACGAGGCTGACCCACTTGTCGCTGAGACGGGCGAGGAGTTGGTTGGTCGGGCAGGCCTGGAGGAAGGCGTCGTACTCGATGCGTGCCTGCTCACGCCGCTGGGCTGCCGTCTTGGTGGCCATGGCTCGCGCCTCCGCATACCTCCGGGTGATGTACGCACCTTCAGGTGCCTACTTACGGAAAGATAGCAGCTCTCCCTAGGGTTGTCGCAACGGGATGAATACCAGCACAAAACACCTGTAAATGGGGAGAGTTGTCATGCGTGCAGCAGTTGTTACGGCCTTCGGCGGTCCGGAAGCCGTGGAGATCATCGAGACGGACGTCCCGGAGCCGGGCGCAGGGCAGGTGCGGATCAAGGTCGCGGCCGCCACCCTCAACCCGGTCGACGCGGAGGTGCGGGCGGGCGCGTTCGCGGGCATCTTCGGCGGTGCGGGCGAGCGGCACGGCCTGGGCTGGGACGTGGCCGGAACGGTCGACAGGGTCGACGCGACGGCTGGGGCAACGGCCGGCTGGAGCGTCGGCGACGAGGTGGTCGCGCTCCTGTTCGCCATGGGGGCGTCCCTTGGCACCCACGCCGATTACGTGATCGTGGAAGCCGACGCGGTGACCAAGGCGCCCACCACGGTCGACGCCTCGCACGCCGCCACACTTCCGCTGAACGCCCTCACGGCCGCCCAGGCCCTGGATCAGCTGGACCTCCAGAAGGGTCAGGAACTCCTGGTGACGGGCGCGGCGGGCGCCGTAGGCGGTTACGCCGTCCAGCTCGCCGCCCACCGCGGGATCTCCGTGACCGCCCTGGCCCGCGAGAGCGACGAGGAACTCGTACGTTCCCTGGGGGCGGCCCACTTCGCGTCGTCGGACGGTGTCGAGGCGGGCAGCGTGGACGCGGTGCTCGACGCCGCGATACTCGGCGAGGCCGCGCTGGAGTGGGTGCGGGACGGCGGTGCGTACCTCGGCGTCATTCCGCAGGCCGCCCCCGCCTCCGTACGCGGCGTGCGGACCGGCGCGGTGTCGGTGGCCCCCGACGGGGCGCGCCTCGCGGGGCTGGTGGCGCTCCTGGACGAGGGGGTACTGACGGCGCGGGTGGCCGAGACGTACGCCCTGGGCGACGCGGTCAAGGCGCACGCCCGGCTGGCGGAAGGCGGCGTGCGGGGACGTATCGTGCTCGTTCCTTAAGCCCCTTAAGTCTCTTATGCCCCTACGCCCCTTGAGAGCTGTGCGCCTGAGCGTAGGCCGCCGGAGGCACCCCCACCGTCGCCGTGAAGTCGCGTATGAGGTGGGCCTGGTCGGCATAGCCGAGGTCGGCGGCGAGGGCGGCCCAGTCGATGTCACGCCGGGTGCCGGCCAGCTCCAGGGCCTCGTGGATCCGGTAGCGGAGGATGATCCACTTCGGGCTGACGCCGACGTACGCCGCGAAGAGACGTTGCAGCGCCCGTACCGAGACGCCCTCCGCGCCGGCGAAGTCGTCGACGCGGCGTACGGTGCGGTTCGCGCGGATGCGGGTGACGAGGTCGATGGCCAGGTCGGCCTGCGGGTCGGGGGCCGGGGCGAGGGAGAGCAGGAAGGCGTCGAGCGCGGCGACACGGGCTGCGTCATCGGCGGGGCTCACGACCTGGCGGGCGGTGTCGCAGGTGGCCTGCGCGAACACGTCCTGGGCGGGCAGTACGCGGCCCGTCCACCGCGACACGGGCACGTCCGGCACGAACGGCCGGAAGCCGCCGGGCCAGAACTTCGCCCCGCACACCCGCCCCCGCCCCGTCAGCTTCCTGGCGAACAGCCCGAGCGCGACACCGTGCACCTCGCCGTAGGGCGGGGCGCCCTCGTTCTCGTCCCCGTCCCCGTCCCACTGGAAGGAGACGTTGACGGACGGGTGCGGGACGACCTGGGAGACGTACGGCTCGGGCAGGTCCCAGTCGATGAACCAGTACGTCTCGATGTGGCGCCGCAGCGGCTCGGCGGGCTCGTGACGACGGAACCGCACGCGGGTCAGGAGCCCGGAGGGGTCGACGATGCCCCGGGTGTCGCGGATCCCACGCTTGTCGCGGCGGCGTACGGCCATGTCCGGATCGTATGCCGTCGCGTTTCTTCAAGAGAGGGCTGCGGAACGTTCGTACAGTCGTCGCATGGACACGAACCAGGCTGTGAACCCACGGACGTACGCCCTCGGAGATCTGTTGGCGACGGCGGCCGAACGGGCCCTGCCGGTGATACGCGCGCTGCCCGACGAACGGCTGGCCGACCCCACACCATGCGCCGACTACGACGTGAAGTCACTGGTCAACCACCTTCTTCACGTGACCGTGCAATTCCAGAACCTGGCCGCCAAGAAGGACTCGGACTTCACCGAGACCCCGGACTACATCGCCGCGGATCCCGCCTGGAGGGACCGTTTCGCAACCGAGGCGAGCCGCCTCGCGGCAGCCTGGTCCGCACCGGGCGCCGAGGAGGGCACGACCGGCACCATGAACATGCCCGCACGGACCGTCGCCTCGCTGGCCCTGCTCGACCTCACCGTCCACGCCTGGGACCTGGCCCGCGCCACGGACCAGGAGTACCGACTGAACGACACCACCGACCCGGTACTGGACCAAGTCACCGCGACGGTTGAGGAAATGGCACCAACCGCCCGCGCGATGGGGATGTTCGCGACTCCGGTGGAGGTGCCGGACACCGCGTCACCGCTCGACCGCTTGCTCGCGGAGACGGGACGCGATCCACACTGGGCCCGGGCCGGGCGGTAACGGGAGCGGGTTGCCCGGCGATAGATCCCCGGCCCGCCCACTGCTGCCCCGCGCCAACCCCAACTCCCCTCACCACGGTTCACCGCCCGCCCGGCCGACGGCTCCCTGGCCACCGCTCCTGAATACCTCCGTAGTCGATCACGAAGATCCCCTCCTCCCGCAGGAGTTCACGGGCTTCGGCCGACATCAGAAACTCATGATCGGTCTGCCGCACCCGCCATCCCCCCGGCTCGACCACCCGCGACTCCTCATCCCGCACCCCGGGATGCACCGCCCACTCACTGAGCCCAACCGGCAACTCACGCAGCAGCCGGGCATACCGAGCCGCCTTGCCCTCCAGCCCCAGCGAGAAGCTGTCGAGGAAGTCGTTGTCGGTAACCGGCAGCCCGCGCACCGTCTGCCGCCCGGCCTCACCCCAAACCCGTACAGCCAGTCCGTACTCGCCGGCCAAGGACAAGGTCAGCTCAAAGATGTCGTCCCGCCCGCCATCGGCAAGGCAATGCCAGTCGAGGTGAGTGGGCGCCAACCCGGCCCCCACCACGGCGTCGACCTGAGCCCGAAATTCGACCTCGACATCCTCGATCCGAGCCTGCCCAAGCAATTCATCACTTCTGTCAGGCGAGAACAACTCCCCGGCCTCATCAAGCAACGATCCCACCCGCTCCTTCGAGGCAACCGGCCCCCATGCCCCCTCCCGCTCCGCCTCACACACCAGCGTGAGATGAATCCCGAACGGAATCCCCGGCCGCTCCCGCAACAACCGCATGGCCTCTCCGGCTCCGGGACACGGCACCATAAGGCTGCACGAACTCGCAATCCCACGCTCGATCGCCTCGATGACGGCGGCATTGATCCCGCGACGCATCCCGAAGTCATCGCAGTTGACGATGAGGACACGGGCGTCAGCAGGAAATCCCAACAACTCACTGGACAGCACGACGGGTTCAGTCACCTCCGCAGTGTGAACTCCACGGACGCAACCGGCTCGTGATTTACGCGGTCACGCGTGCGTGCAGAGGTGGTGCCCCAGTAACCCAGAAGGGTGAACCAGGTAGATCGCCCATACGGGACCTGAACTCCCGATCTAGGCTCGCGCCACAACATCAAAAACGACGGCCCTCGGCCGGGACCGGCATCCCAACCGAGGGCCTGACCACCAAGGAAGTAGGCCTTCCCTGTGGCTGAACGCGAGCCTAACGCCCAGCAGTGCGCTGAGTTCATGAACCTCGGAGTCCCTGAGTACGCCTACATGTTCGGCTTCTTGCAGGCCGACGGGCATCTACACCAAGGGTCTGGCCAAAAGGGCCGTCTGTCTGTCGAGCTCAACATCAGGGACGTCGATCTGCTGTACAGGTTCAAGCACTTGACGCCCTACAACAGCAGCGTCATCGAACGCGTCCGATCCACGAACTTCACCGAGGAGTATCATTCGGCGACTTGGACCCTGTGCTCCCTCGAAGCAAGGAGCAAACTCCACCAACTCGGCCTGCCCTACGGCCGCAAGTCGAAGAAGATCACCCCACCCCGCGTCGAGTTCTCACGCCGCGACTATCTCAGAGGTGTCATCGACGCCGACGGTTCAGTGGGCTACACGGGTCAGGGCTCCCCATTCATCTCCCTGACGACAGCCAGCACAGCCATCGGCGCCTACCTGTGCTTCTACGCCAAGCAGGTCACAGGGGCTCAGCGTCTCATCAAGCGCAACACGCGTGACGACATCTACAACATCGGGTACGAGAAGGACATCGCCCAGATGCTGGTTGCGGACCTGTACTACCCGGGTTGCCTCTCCCTCGGGCGAAAGCAGGTCAAGGCCGACTCAATCGCCTCATGGTCGCGCCCGGCTGACATGAGGGCCTTGCATTCGCAGCGCAGCTGGAAGGCATCGGAGGACCAGCTCTTGCTCAAGCTCAGTGACCCAGTAGCAGCAGCCAAAGAACTCGGTCGAACCGAGATGAGCTGCCGCATGCGCCTGTGGCGACTACGTGACTGCCGACTGCTGATGCCGAAGGACCAGTGAGGCACTGAACAGTGGGGCTCGGGCTGACAACAGCCCGAGCCCCGCCCACAGTTCAGCCCTTCACGCAGACAACCTGCTTCAGCTTCGCCACGACCTCCACGAGGTCGCGTTGCTGGTCGATGACCTGCTCGATCGGCTTGTACGCGCCCGGGATCTCGTCGACGACGCCGGAGTCCTTACGGCACTCCACGCCCCGCGTCTGCTCCTCCAGGTCCTTCGTCGTGAAGCGGCGCTTCGCCGCATTGCGGCTCATACGCCGACCGGCCCCGTGCGAGGCCGAGTTGAAGGCCTTCTCGTTGCCGAGGCCCTTCACGATGTACGAACCCGCGCCCATCGAGCCAGGGATGATCCCGTACTCGCCGGAGCCCGCGCGGATCGCGCCCTTGCGGGTGACGAGGAGGTCCATGCCCTCGTACCGCTCCTCGCTGACATAGTTGTGGTGGCACGAGATCTCAGGCTCGAAGGTGACCTTCGCCTTCTTGAACTCGCGGCGAATCACTTCCTTGGAAATCGCCATCATCATGGCGCGGTTGCGTTTCGCGTACTCCTGCGCCCAGTAGAGGTCATGCCGGTACGCCGCCATCTGCGTCGTGTCCGAGACGAAGACAGCCAGGTCGCCGTCGACAAGTCCCCGGTTGTGCGGGAGCTTCTGAGCGACACCGATGTGGTGCTCCGCGAGCTCCTTACCGATGTTCCGGGAACCGGAATGCAGCATGATCCAGACGGAATTGTCCGAATCGAGGCAAAACTCCCAGAAATGATTTCCCTGCCCAAGGGTTCCCATTTGCATAGTTGCCCGTCCCTTACGGAACCGCACCGCTTCCGCAACTCTGTCGAACTGCCCCCAAAAGTCATCCCACCCCGCGGCGGCCAACCCATGGAACTGCCCCGGCTCAACGGCAGTGTCATGCATCCCCCGCCCGACCGGAATGGCCTGCTCAACCTTCGACCGCAGCCGAGACAGATCCCCCGGCAGATCATTCGCCGTCAGAGACGTCTTCACCGCCGACATCCCGCACCCGATGTCGACACCAACAGCAGCCGGGCAGACAGCTCCCCGCATCGCGATGACCGACCCGACCGTCGCGCCCTTCCCGTAGTGCACGTCCGGCATGACAGCCAGCCCCTTGATCCACGGCAGCGTGGCGACGTTCTGGAGCTGCTGGAGGGCGCCGGTCTCGACCGCGGCCGGGTCCGTCCACATGCGGATGGGAACCTTCGCTCCCGGTACCTCTACATACGACATAACGTCCTCAATCCCCCGTAAGACAAACAAAGTTCGGGCATCGCAAATACCGGGGCCAAGGTCTACGAAAGGGAAGGCGAACCGGCGTTCACGGCCGTGCGTGCGATACACATTGTGGTCATCGGCCGCCTTCGGGCGGCAAGCGAATAAGCAGAGCGAGAGGAGCCCCCGTGCAGCGGAAGGCGTACGTATTCGGCGTCGCCGCGCTCCTCGCGGCGACGGCGACGCTGGCCGGCTGCACCGGTTCGGACGGCGGTGACGAGCCGACGGACTCGAAGCAGGGCGGCTCGGGTGCGACGGCTGCCACGGCGGAGCCCGGCCGGTACCGCACGCTCCCGGAGCCGTGCGGTGCCGTCGAGCGGGGCACGCTCGACGCTCTGCTGCCGGGGCTCAGGCAGGTCACTGACGCGGAGCAGCGGGAGAGGGCGTATGCGGGGGCGCCGACGCTGACGTACGACACGGACCGGAAGGTCGGCTGCCGTTGGAAGGCGGAGGCTACGAGTGCGACGGATCACCTGTGGGTGGACTTCGAGCGCGTGGTCTCGTACGAGAGCGTCGTGAGCGACGACAGCCGCGCCTCCGAGATCTACGCGACGAAGGAGGAGGCGGCGGATCTGCCCGTGCCCGCCCCGTCGTCCCCGAGTGCCACCTCCACGTCGACCCCGACTACGGATGACTCAGGCGCATCGGACGAAGTGACAGGCGGGGCGACGGGCGGCGCAGGCGACGGCGACGCCGGCTCCCCCATCCCCACCGACGATCCGAGCGCCACGTCGGACGGCACCCCTTCCCCCAGCGCCACCCCCGCTTCCCTCCAGCCCCGCACTCTCGATGATCTCGGCGACGAGGCCTTCCTGGACGATGCGCTGAGCGCCTCGCGGCAGCGCACGGTGACTGTGGTGTTCCGCACGTCCAATGTGCTCGTGACGATCCGGTACGACGAGCAGCCGACGAGCACGACGGACGTCCCGAGCAGCGAGGACATGCAGGACAGGGTGCGGGAACTGGCGGATCAACTCGACGGCACGTTGAACGAGTAGCGGTCGCAGGAGGGTCGTGAGGCTGGGCGGTATGGAAGTCACATCCGTCCCGTACGGCGTACCGTGGCCCCTCGGACCCGACCGCACGCACACAAAACGCGTCTTGAGTGAAGGAACCATGCACCGACCCGCACAGCGACTCCCCCGCATCCTCATCAGCGCAGCCGTTGTTCCGGTGATGCTCGTCGCCGCAGGCTGCTCCTCGGACTCCGGCTCCGACTCCGGTGACGCCGCGAAGAAGGACTCCGACGCGAAGGCGTCCGCCTCCGCCACGAAGGCGGCGGTGGTGAAGGAGGCCGCGTACGCGAAGCTGCCGGAGCCGTGCAAGGTGTTCTCGTCGAAGACTCTGGGCGAGCTCGTGCCGAAGGCCTCCAAGTCCGGCAAGGAGGGCAGGTCGGACGACACGGCGACGCGCGGCAGCTGCTCCTGGGACAGCCTGGAGGACAAGGGTGTGAAGGGCTCCCAGTTCCGCTGGCTGAGCGTGTCCCTGCTGCGCTTCGAGTCGGACCAGACCCGGGGTACGGGCGAGAAGCTGGCGTCGGCGTACTACGCCGACCAGGTCCAGGACGTGCGCGCGGAGACCGGCGCGACGAACGCCAAGTCCGAGCCGGTGTCCGGTACGGGCAACGAGGCGACGTCGGTGAGTTACGACCTGAAGAAGAAGGAAGGCACCTTCAAGCAGCAGGTGGTCGTGGCCCGGGCCGAGAACATCGTTGTGTCGCTGGACTACAACGGCGCGGGTCTCGCGGGTGACAAGGCTCCGAGCGCGGAGGACCTGTCGAAGGCGGCGCTGAAGGCGGCGAAGGAGGCCGTGGAGGCGGTGGTGACCGCCAATCAGTCCGGCGGATCTGGATCGGGCTCCGGTTCCGGCGAGAGCGCGAGCCCGAGCAAGGGCGCGAGCGAGTCCCCGGCCAAGGGCAGCGAGCCCTCCGCCTCGGCCAGCAAGTCCCCGGCGAAGAACTGACCGAGGACAAGAACTGACGAAGGGCTGCGGAAGGACTGGCGCGGCCGGCGCGGCCGGTCCCGACTCCCGGTCCGCCTCAGCCTTTTGACGGAGCCCGGCCCGCACGGGGCCGGGCTCACGCCGTATACCGAAGCCGTACCGAAGCGGTTGTGGCACCCTTTCGGACACCCGCGAGCCGCACACATGTGCCACCCTGTTCCGCGCAACACGTCGCAAAAAGGAGGGGAGTACGGGTGGCCGCGCCAATGGAGCTCACCAGGACGCACCGGATCCTCATCGGGGTCGTCGTCTTCGGGGCGGTCGTCATCGCCGGTATCGGCTTCGCCGGTTCGTACGCGGCGGTGCGGGAACTCGCAGTCGAGAAGGGTTTCGGGAACTTCAGTTACGTCTTCCCGATCGGCATCGACGCGGGGATCTGCGTCCTGCTGGCCCTGGACCTCCTGCTGACCTGGATCCGCATCCCGTTTCCGCTGCTGCGTCAGACGGCGTGGCTGCTGACGGCGGCGACGATCGCGTTCAACGGCGCCGCCGCCTGGCCGGATCCGCTGGGCGTCGGTATGCACGGCGTCATCCCGATCCTGTTCGTGGTCTCCGTGGAGGCGGCCCGGCACGCGATCGGCCGGATCGCGGACATCACGGCCGACAAGCACATGGAAGGCGTACGCCTCACGCGCTGGCTGCTCTCCCCCGTCCCGACCTTCCTCCTGTGGCGCCGTATGAAGCTGTGGGAGCTGCGTTCGTACGACGCGGTGATCAAGCTGGAGCAGGAGCGTCTGGTCTACCGGGCCCGTCTCCGCTCCCGTTACGGCCGCGCCTGGCGTCGTAAGGCTCCGGTGGAGTCCCTGATGCCGCTGCGTCTGGCCCGCTATGGCGTCCCGCTCGCCGAGACCGCCCCTTCGGGCCTCGCGGCGGCGGGCATCGAGCCGGTGTTGCTGCCTCCGGCCCCGCGGCAGCCGGAACGGGAGCTGGAGCCTTCGCAGCGGGCCGGGACGCCCGGGACCCCTGCCAGGGAGCAACGCGTCCCCGAGGACGACTCCGTTCCGGAGCAGCAGGTCCAGGAACAGGCGCAGGCCCAGCAACCCGAGTCCAGCCCCTGGTTCGCACCCCCGCACCAGGAGGTCGTCTACGAGGGCGGCTACGACCCGTCGTACGAGCCCGTGGAGCAGTATGACGGCCAGCAGTACGACCAGCAGTGGTACGAGGAACAGCGCCAGGCCCAGGACCAACTCCAGGACCAGGCTCAGGACCAGGCCCAGGAGTACGAGCCCGGCCCCGAGGACACGGGCAGCTGGCGCATCCCGACGGGCCCGGGCGGTCGCACCCGCCAGCTGGGCGAGGGCGGTGGGACACCGGAGCCGGCGGCGGCACCGCCGCGCCAACTCCCCATCCCCGCCCAGCGGGAGGAGCATGCGGAGCCGTCCGAGGAGGGCTACTACCAGGTGTTCCGCCAGTCGATCAACGGCAGCTTCCCCACTCCGCGTGAGTTCGGCGACAACATCGCGGCCCAGTACGGCGAGAAGCTCACCGACAGCGAACTGAAGCGCCTTTCGGACCGCTTCCAGAACCGCTTCAACACGGAACTGGAGGAGGACCACATCGCATAGCCGTCGTGCGTACGTGGCTGGGGGCGCCCGACCTTGCCGATTGTGCGGCTACCGCCGCGTGGCTCCGGGCGCCCCCAGCCACGTATCACCAACTCCTACGCTCCGAGCAGCTTCCGTACCCGGTCCGCCCCCACCGCGAGCAGCAGCGTGGGCAGCCGGGGCCCGGTGTCGCGGCCGACGAGGAGGTGGTAGAGCAGCGCGAAGAACGAACGCTGGGCGGACTTGATCTCCGGCGGCAGCTCCTTGGGCGTGGCATCGGGGGAGAACCCGGCCTGGACCTTGGGCACGCCGTACACGAGGTGGGTCAGCCCGTTGAGGGACCAGTTCGAGTCGAGCCCCTCCATCAGCAGCCGGAGCGATTCGCGGGCCTGGTCGTCGAGGGACTTCAGCAGTTCGACGTCCGGCTCGTGACGGACGACGGTCCGCTGCTCGGCCGGTACCTGGGTGTTGATCCACGCCTCGGCCTTGTCGTACCGCGGCCGTACGTCGTCGAGCGAGGCGAGCGGGTTGGTGGGGTCGAGGTCGCTGAGGATGCGCAGGGCCTGGTCCTCGTGGCCTGCGGTGATGTCGGCGACGGAGGCGAGCGTGCGGTATGGCATGGGCCGCGGGGTCTTCGGGAGCTCGCCCGCGGCGGTCCCTACGGCGCGGGAGTGGGCGGCGATGTCTGCGGGCAGGGCGGTGCTGTCGGCGACCTTGGCGTTCAGCTTGTCCCACTCGTCGTAGAGCCGCTGGATCTCCTGGTCGAAGGCGATCTTGAAGGACTGGTTGGGCCGACGGCGGGCGTACAGCCAGCGCAGGAGCTGGGGCTCCATGATCTTCAGGGCGTCGCCGGGTGTGGGCACGCCGCCGCGGGAGGACGACATCTTCGCCATGCCGCTGATCCCCACGAAGGCGTACATGGGGCCGATCGGCTGCTTGCCGCCGAAGATGCTGCCGACGATCTGTCCGCCGACCTGGAAGCTGGAGCCCGGGGACGAGTGATCGACGCCGGAGGGCTCGAAAACGACACCCTCGTACGCCCAGCGCATCGGCCAGTCGACCTTCCACACGAGCTTGCCGCGGTTGAACTCGCTCAGCCGAACGGTCTCCGAGTAGCCGCACTCGGTGCAGGTGTACGTCAGCTCGGTGGTGTCGTCGTCGTACGCCGTGACCGTGGTGAGGTCCTTGTTGCAGCCGCCGCAGTAGGGCTTGTACGGGAAGTACCCGGCGGACCCGGTCCCGTCGTCCTCGGCAGCGGCCCCCGAACCCTCGGCGGCCTCGAGCTCGGCTGCGTCGACGGGCTTCTGCTGCTGCTTGTTCTTGCTCTTCTGCTGACCGTCCGGGGTCTTCCTGGTCCGGTACTGGTCGAGGATCGCGTCGATGTCCGCGCGGTGCCGCATGGCGTGCAGGATCTGTTCGCGGTAGACGCCGCTCGTGTACTGCTCGGTCTGGCTGATCCCGTCGAACTCGACGCCCAGCTCGGCCAGGGCCTCGGTCATGGCGGACTTGAAGTGCTCGGCCCAGTTGGGGTGGGGGGAGCCCTTGGGTGCGGGCACGGAGGTGAGCGGGCGGCCGATGTGCTCGGCCCACGACTCATCGATCCCGGCGACGCCGTTCGGCACCTTGCGGTACCGGTCGTAGTCGTCCCAGGAGATCAGGTGCCGGACTTCGTGCCCGCGCCGACGGATCTCGTCGGCGACGAGGTGCGGCGTCATGACCTCCCGCAGATTCCCCAGGTGGATGGGCCCGGAGGGCGAGAGGCCGGACGCGACGACAACGACCGGAGCGGTAGCGACTGATGTCACTTTGCCCGGGGCCCGACGCTCCGACTCCTCGATGACCTCATCCGCGTAACGGGAGACCCAGTCGGTGGTCTCGGTGCTCTGACCCACGATCGGCACGTCCTTCTTTCCTCAGGGGTTCGCCATCGCCCGGCGCCATGTGGTTCCGCCCGGCTGACCACACCATTCTCCCAGCTCCGCCACCATCCACGAAAACGCCTTTTCATCGCCCCCGCCGCCCCTGCCCGTCCCATCCCCGCGGCTTCGCCCCGAACGCCCACCAGGGGCTCCGCCGCTGGACGCCGCCTGGGTGAAAACAACCCGCCCAACCCCCACCCACGCGCACAAAAAACCGCTTTACCCCCCATGGGATACTGGCGACATCCACCGCACCCAAGACGAGAACGGCACCCATCCCATGGCCTCGGTCACGTCCCTCACCGCCCACGTCCACCAGCGCCTGGCGGACGCGCTCACCGCCGCCCTCCCGGCGTCGGCGGCCGACGCCGACGTCGACCCCCTGCTGCGACGGAGCGACCGAGCCGACTTCCAGGCCAACGGGATTCTGGCGCTGGCGAAGAAGGCGAAGGCCAACCCGCGGGAGCTGGCGAGCGGCGTCGTCGAGCAGGTCGTGACCGGTGATGTGATCAAGGACATCGAGGTGTCGGGCCCGGGCTTCCTCAACATCACGATCACGGACAAGGCGATCGTGGAGAACCTCGCGCAGCGCGCGACGGACCCGGTGGCCCGCCTCGGCGTGCCGTATGCCGAGAACCCCGGCACCACGGTCATCGACTACGCCCAGCCGAACGTGGCGAAGGAGATGCACGTAGGGCACCTCCGTTCCGCGGTCATCGGCGACTCGGTGGTCAAGATCCTGGAGTTCGTCGGCGAGACAGTGGTGCGCAGGCACCACATCGGCGACTGGGGCACCCAGTTCGGCATGCTCATCCAGTACCTGATCGAGCACCCGCACGAGCTCGATCACGAGGAGAGCGAGGTCTCCGGCGAGGAGGCCATGTCGAACCTGAACCGGCTCTACAAGGCGTCCCGCACGCTCTTCGACGCCGACGAGGCGTTCAAGACCCGGGCCCGCCGCAGGGTGGTCGATCTTCAGGCAGGTGATCCGGAGACTCTGGCGCTGTGGCAGAAGTTCGTGGACGAGTCGAAGATCTACTTCTTCTCGGTCTTCGACAAGCTGGACATGGAGATCCAGGACCCGGACATCGTCGGCGAGTCGGGTTACAACGACATGCTGGACGAGACCTGCCGCCTGCTGGAGGAGTCGGGCGTCGCGGTCCGCTCGGAGGGCGCGCTGTGCGTGTTCTTCGACGACATCAAGGGCCCGGACGGCAACCCGGTCCCGCTGATCGTGAAGAAGTCGGACGGCGGCTACGGCTATGCGGCGACCGACCTCTCCGCGATCAGGGACCGCGTCTTCAACCTGAAGGCGAACACCCTCCTGTACGTGGTGGACGCCCGCCAGTCCCTCCACTTCAGGATGGTCTTCGAGACGGCACGCAGGGCGGGCTGGCTGAACGGCGGCGCGTTGGCCGTACAGCTGGCGTTCGGCACGGTCCTCGGCAAGGACGGCAAGCCCTTCAAAACCCGTGAGGGCGAGACGGTCCGCCTCGTCGACCTCCTGGACGAGGCGATCGAGCGCGCCTCGGCCGTCGTACGGGAGAAGGCGCAGGACCTTTCCGAGCAGGAGATCGCCGAGCGCGGTGCGCAGGTCGGCATCGGCGCGGTGAAGTACGCGGACCTGTCGACGTCCGCGAGCCGCGACTACAAGTTCGACCTGGACCAGATGGTGTCGCTGAACGGCGACACGAGCGTGTACCTGCAGTACGCGTACGCGCGTATCCAGTCCATCCTGCGCAAGGCGGGCAGCACCGAACCGGCCGCCCACCCGGAACTCGAACTGACCGACGCCGAGCGGGCCCTGGGCCTGCACATCGACCGGTTCGCCGAGACGCTCGCGGAGGCCGCCGCCGAGTACGCGCCGCACAAGCTGACGGCGTACCTGTACCAACTGGCGTCCCTGTACACGTCGTTCTACGACAAGTGCCCGGTCCTGAAGGCGGACACGCCGGCCCAGGTCGAGAACCGTCTGTTCCTGTGCGACATCACGGCCAAGACCCTCCACCAGGGCATGGCCCTGCTGGGCATCAGGACGCCGGAGCGCCTGTGATCGCCGCTTCGGCCTGAGGCAGCACCACCTGCCCGGTGACGAACTCGCTCCACAGACGGAGCCGCAGTTCGTCACCGGGCTTCGCCTTGATCTCGGCGAAAAGGGACGCTGACCGTTCGGAAAGGCACTGCAAGCCAAGGCCAAAGGTTGAAGTGTCTGATCTTGTCCCGAAGTATGCGATGCTGCGGGGCGGCGCAGGCCCTCTAACCGTCGAGGGAGCCCCAACTCGGCGGAATTCAAAGCCCTGTTGATCGCTTTGGACCGCTTTGGATCGCTAGCTGGGAGAGCAGGGAGAGCACCCATGCTGCCACTCGTGGAGACCGGCGAGGAACTGGACGAAGTCGTCGGAGACGAGGCGCTGTTGCGGCCCGCCGTCGCGGACCTGTGTGAACGACTCCGCCTGGCCGGGCAGCGGATCGTCCGCTTCGAGGAGGGTTCGCTGCCCGTGTACGCCATCGGTGAGGCGCACGTGGTCAAACTGTTTCCGGCCTTCGAGCAGGCCGAGTGCGTACGCGAGGAGCAGGTGCTGAGCCATCTGTACGGCAGACTCCCGCTGTCCACACCGCAGTTGCACTCGGCGGGCGCGTACAAGAACGGCTGGCACTACCTCCTGATGTCCCGGCTGCCCGGCGTGGACCTCGCTCAGGCGTGGCCGCGGATCCCTTCCGCGGACCGGGACCGGATCATCACGGAGTCCGCCGAGACCCTGGCCGCGCTGCATGCCCTGAACCCGGCACCGATCGCGACCGCGGTGGGCCCTGCGGACTGGCGGACGCTGATCGCCGCCCAGCGGGCGCAGGTGGTCGAGCAGCAGCGGGCCGTCGGCCTCGCGCCATCCTGGCTCGAACAGATCCCCTGGTTCCTGGACTCGGTCCCGCTGCCGCCTCCGCCGCGACGCGTGCTGCTGCACACCGAGTTCATGCGCCAGCACCTGACGGTGGACCCCCAAGGCTGGCGCCTGACCGGACTGTTCGACTTCGAACCCGCCATGATCGGCGACCCGGCGTACGACTTCGTGGGCGTGGGCCTGTTCGTGACGTGCGGCGACCCGCGCCTGCTCAAGCGGTTCTACGAGGCGTACGGCCGCCCCCCGTTCGCCCCCCGCACCCTCATGGCCTACGCCCTCCTGCACATCTACAGCAATCTGCCCTGGTACCTCCGCGAACTCCCCGCCCCGCCGAAGCCGACGCTGGACGCGCTGGCGGAGACGTGGTTCGGCACGGGGTGATGCCCCTGCCTCATGCCTTGCGGCCGGCCGCTCCGTAGACGTTGATGTCTGCGTCCGTGACGTCGTTGATGTCCAGGTAGCGGAGCTTGTCGATGTCGTCGAGGGTTTCCAAGTCAGTCGAGTCCGCGGCCTCGGGGGCGGGCGCCGGGCCCGGGTGCCAGTGGTGGACGGGGACGACACCGGGCTCGTCGAGCTGGACGCCGGGCGTCTCGGTGAAGAAGCGCTCGACCTCCTCCTTGGTGCGGAGCACGAACGTGAACCCGCGCTCCGTGTACGTCCGCTGCACCGCGCGAACGTTCTCCGCGTTGAGGTCCTCGGTGATGTGGCTGAGCACGAGACGGCTCCCGGACGGCAGCGCGTCCATCAGCTCGCGTACGACCGGGTATGCCTCCTCGTCGTCGACGAAGTGCAGGATCGCCACCAGCGCGAGCGCGATCGGCTCGTCGAAGTCCAGGGTCTTCGCGGCCTGTTCGAGGATCTGCGCGGGGTACTTGAAGTCCGCGTCGATGTAGTCGGTCCTGCCCTCGGGTCCGCTGGTCAACAGGGCGCGTGCGTGCGCGAGTACCACCGGGTCGTTGTCGACGTACACGATCCGTGACTCGGGGTTGATCCGCTGGGCGATCTGGTGGACGTTCTCGGCGGTCGGCAGCCCTGTACCGATGTCGAGGAACTGCCGGATCCCGTCCTCCTGGGCCAGCCGGGTCACGGCCCGCCGCATGAAGTCCCGGTTGTGCCGCACATCGAGGTAACCGCGCGGGTTGGCCGCGAGCGCCGCTGCCGCCGCGGCGCGGTCGGTGGGGTAGTTGTCCTTGCCCCCGAGGAAGACGTCATAGACGCGTGCCGGGTGCGCCTTGGTGGTGTCGATCCTTTTCCTCAGCTCGGCGGGGTCCTGGCTGAGAGCATCACCGCTCATGGAGACCATCCCTCTTCAGTTCATCAAACGTCAGCTCATCAAATCGGCAACAACCTAACTCCTGGGGCGACTTGATGGTGCCCGGCCGCCGCGCTGGGCTTGGGCGGGGTTCCAGTGGGCCGGCGCTTGAGCCGTGAAGGCCGCGTGGGGTCACGAGTGTGTTGTCACTGAGTGACGCATCGCAAGAGACGGGTGGACCCGAAGCGCTTCGGGGCAGGGCAGTGCGCGGTTACGCGGAGCGGCCCGCGACTCCCGTGCTACACGAGGTGGTCAGCCTGCTGAGCGGGCGACCTGACCTGGCGCGCGGCTACCACCATGACGATGACGGAGGTCAGGGCGATCCCGGCACCGACATAGAGCGGCGCGGTGTAGCCGAAGCCCGCGGTGATGGCCAGGCCCCCGAGCCAGGCGCCAAGGGCGTTGCCGACGTTGGACGCGGATACGTTGGCGCTGGCGGCCAGCGCCGCTCCATGGGCGAAGTCGGTGACGCGGGTGATCATTCCGGGCACACTGGCGAACCCGGTCACCCCCATCAGAAACACGAGGATCACCGACGCCGTGGCGCTGCCGGCCAACAGCCCGAACACGGCCAGGGTGACGGTGAGTCCGAGCAGAGCGAGGACCAGGGCGCGGTCACGATCGAGGTCGGCGGCCCGTCCGCCGATCACGTTCCCGACGACCAGGCCGACTCCGTACACCATCAGCAGCCAGGCGACGTCCGAGGAACGAAAGCCCCCGACCTCGGTGAACGTGTAGGCGATATAGCTGAACGCCCCGAACATCCCGCCATAACTGAGCGCTGTGGCCGTCAGCGTCAGCCACACCTGCCAGGACCGGAACGCCCGGAACTGGTCCCGCAAGCCGTCGGCCGATATCGAGCCCGAGCCGCCCTTCACCGCCGACGACCGCGTCTCTCCCGCCCAGCCGGGGACAAGGGCGATGATTCCCGCCAGCGCGAACACGCCGATCGCGGTGACCGCCCAGAACGCCGCTCTCCAACCCCAGCGCTCACCGACCAGCGCACCGAACGGCACGCCCAGCACGTTCGCGACTGTCAGCCCGGCGAACATGACCGCCACAGCGCGGGACTTCTTCTCCGGCGCGACCAGACTGCGTGCAACCAGCGAGCCGATACCGAAGAACGACCCGTGGCACAGCGCCGCAACGATCCGCCCGAACAGCATCACCGAATAGCTGGGCGCGACGGCGGACAACAGATTGCCGACGACGAACAAGGCGACCAGCCCGACCAGGACCTGCTTACGAGGCAACCGCGTAGTCGCCGCGGTCAGCACGATCGCACCGACCGCGACACTCAACGCATACCCGGAGATCAGCCACCCCGCCGCCGCCTCGGACACCGCAAAACCAGACGCCACCTGCGGCAACAGCCCAGCGATCAAAAACTCGGTCAGCCCGATACCAAAACCGCCGAGCGCCAACGCGATAAGCCCACTCGGCATACGCGACGCTCCCCGCTCGACGGCACAACGAGTCGCGAGAGTACGGGACTTCCCACGGCGGCGGTAGCGCCCCTTCAGGGGCGCGAGGCACAGCGGAGCGCCCGCGCGGAGCGTCAGCGCAACTTCTGCGCAGCCTCCGTGGCCCAGTACGTCAGAATGTTCTGGGCCCCCGCCCGCTTGATCCCGGTAAGCGTCTCCAGGATCGCCCGATCCCGATCCACCCACCCCTTCTCCGCCGCGGCCTCGACCATCGAGTACTCCCCGGAGATCTGGTACGCGGCCACCGGCACATCCACCGACTCCGCAACCCGCGCAAGAATGTCCAGGTAAGGCCCCGCCGGCTTGACCATCACCATGTCGGCGCCCTCCTCCAGGTCGAGAGCCAACTCCCGCATGGATTCCCGTACGTTGGCGGGGTCCTGCTGATACGTCTTCCGGTCACCCTTCAACGACGAGGCGACAGCCTCCCTGAACGGACCGTAAAAGGCCGACGAGTACTTGGCGGTGTACGCGAGGATCGCGACGTCCTCACGACCGATCTGATCCAACGCATCGCGGACGACACCGATCTGACCGTCCATCATCCCGCTCGGCCCCACCACATGCGCACCCGCGTCGGCCTGCACCTGGGCCATCTCCGCGTACCGCTCCAACGTCGCGTCGTTGTCGACGCGGCCCTGGTCGTCGAGGACGCCGCAGTGCCCGTGGTCGATGGTCTCGTCAAGGCAGAGGTCGGACATGACGAGCAGCTCGTCGCCCACCTCGGCCCGTACGTCACGAAGGGCGACCTGCAGAATCCCGTCCGGGTCGGTCCCCGGCGTCCCGAGGGCGTCCTTCTTGGACTCCTCCGGCACACCGAACAGCATGATCCCGGAGACCCCGGCCTCCACCGCCTCCACCGCCGCCTTCTTCAGGCTGTCCCGCGTGTGCTGCACGACCCCGGGCATCGCGGCGATGGGCACCGGCTCACTGACGCCTTCGCGGATGAACGCGGGCAGGATGAAGTCGGCCGGGTGCAGCCGGGTTTCGGCGACCATGCGGCGCATGGCGGGAGTCGTACGCAGCCGCCGCGGCCGCGTACCGGGGAAGGATCCGTACTTCGTCATGCCCTCTACGCTACGCCCGCCCCAGGACCACCTTTGCCGACGCGGAGTCGGGGATCACCGGACGCTTCCCGGCCCCCGCGCCCACGATCCGCCTCCGCATGCGAAGCCCAAACCGCGGGTCCATGCTGGGTGGAAAAGGGGCCCCTCCACCGCGCAGCCCGCACGCCCGCGCTCCCCGGAGGACGCGATGACCACCGCCGACCACCTCCCCGACCTCTTCGCCCTCTCCGACATCCACGGCCCGGTGCTACGGCCCGACGACCCCGGCTACGCCGACGAGGTCACCGGCTTCAACCTGGCCGCGCGGCACACGCCCGACCTGGTCGTGGGGGCGACCGGCGCCGACGACGTGGTGGCCGCGATGCGGTGGGCGCACGCCACCGGCACCCCCGTCGCCGTCCAGGCCACCGGGCACGGCGCGAACTTCCCCATCGAGAGCGGCCTGTTGATCAACACCGCCCGCATGACCGACGTACGGATCGATCCCCGCGAACGCACCGCGACGATCGCCGCCGGAGCCAAGTGGCGGCACGTCATGGAGGCGGGCGCGCCGCACGGCCTCGCCGGGCTCAGCGGCTCGTCCACGGACTCGGGCGCCGTCGGCTGCACGCTGGGCGGCGGGCTGCCGGTACTCGGCCGTGCCTACGGTTACGCCGCCGACTACGTACGCTCCTTCGAGGTCGTCACGGCCGACGGAACCGCGCGCGAGACCGACGCAGAGCACGAGCCCGACCTGTTCTGGGCCCTGCGCGGCGGCAAGGGCAACGTGGGCGTGGTGACCTCGATGGTCTGCGAGCTGCTGCCACTGTCCCGCATCCTCGGCGGCGGGATCTATTGCCCGGGCAAGCACGCCGAACCCCTGCTGCGCGCCTGGACCGACTGGACCCGCACCGTCCCGAACGAGATGTGCTCGGCGTTCACACTGCTGCGCCGGCCGCCCCTGCCGGAGATCCCCGAGCCTCCCCCACTGCCCAAAGGGCGTGGGAGGGGCCCCCACCGCGGCGGCTTCTGGGCCCGCGTCGCGATCGCCTGGACCGGCGACACGGCCGAGGGCGAGCGGCTGGTCGCCCCGATGCGCCAGGCCGCGCCCGTGACGGTCGACACGGTGGCGGAGATGGACTACACGTCCATGGACGACATCTACTCGGATCCGCACGACCCGCTTCCCGCACGGGAGTGCAGCACCCTGCTGCGCGACCTGACCCCCGACGCGATCCGCACATTCCTGGAGAACGCAGGGCCGACGGCGCCCCCCGACTACCCGCTCCTGCTCGTCGAACTCCGCCATATGGGCGGCAATTTGGCCCGCCCCGCCGCCGTAGAGGACGCGATCTGTGCCCGCGATGCCGAGTACGTCCTTGCCTCGGTAGCCGTCGTACCCGACTCCCGCATCGCCACCGCAGCCGAAACGGCCACGTCCGCCCTGCACTCCGCGATGTCCCCGTACGGCACGGGCCTCACCCTGGTCAACCTCCACGGCCGCCCCGGGGACGCCCTGGACCGAGCCCGAGCCTGGACTCCCGAGGTCTACGACCACCTACGCCACACCAAGCAGACCTACGACCCCGAAAACCTCCTCCGCTTCGGGCATACGGTGCCTCCGGCGGCGGCTTGAGGGGGGTGTGATGCCGTCGCCCCTGAAAGAGACCGCAGGCCTCTTTCAGGGGCGCGGGGCTGTATCAATGTGCGGCTCCGCCGCGTGGGCGCGACCAGCCGCGCATGGATACAGCCCCGCGGAGCGGTTACGTGGTGGTCCGCCGCCGCCGCGACCCCGGCCTCCGCTCGCTGGGCCGCGTAACCGGCCCCCCGGCCTCCACCGCGGCAGCCCTCCGGCGCGAGCCGAAGTCGGCGAGCGCCTCCGCCAGCTTGTGAACGGACGGCTCCGGAGCCATCACATCGACCCGCAGCCCGTGCTCCTCGGCCGTCTTGGCCGTGGCCGGGCCAATACACGCGATCACCGTCACGTTGTGCGGCTTGCCCGCGATACCGACCAGGTTCCGGACCGTCGACGACGACGTGAACAGCACCGCGTCGAACCCGCCCCCCTTGATCGCCTCCCGCGTCTCGGCCGGCGGCGGCGAGGCCCGCACCGTCCGGTACGCCGTGACGTCGTCGACCTCCCAGCCCAGCTCGATCAGCCCGGCCACCAGCGTCTCCGTGGCGATGTCGGCCCGCGGCAGGAACACCCGGTCGATCGGGTCGAAGACAGGGTCGTACGGAGGCCAGTCCTCAAGAAGCCCCGCAGCCGACTGCTCCCCGGAAGGCACCAGGTCCGGCTTCACACCGAAGGCGACCAGCGCCTTCGCCGTCTGCTCCCCCACGGCAGCGACCTTGATGCCCGCGAAGGCGCGCGCATCAAGCCCGTACTCCTCGAACTTCTCCCGTACGGCCTTGACCGCGTTCACCGAGGTGAAGGCGATCCACTCGTACCGCCCGGTCACCAGCCCCTTGACCGCTCGTTCCATCTGCTGAGGCGTCCGCGGCGGCTCGACGGCGATGGTCGGCACCTCGTGCGGCACAGCCCCGTAGGACCGCAACTGGTCGGAGAGCGACGCCGCCTGCTCCTTCGTACGCGGCACGAGAACCTTCCAGCCGAACAGCGGCTTGGACTCGAACCACGACAGCTGGTCACGCTGGGCAGCGGCGGAATGCTCACCGACCACGGCTATCACCGGCCGCCCGCCCTCCGGCGAGGGCAGCACCTTCGCCTGCTTCAGCGTCTGGGCGATCGTGCCGAGCGTCGCGCACCAGGTCCGCTGCCGGGTGGTCGTACCGGCGATGGTGACGGTCAGCGGCGTATCGGGCTTGCGTCCGGCGGCCACGAGCTCGCTCGCGGCGGCGCCGACGGAGTCGAGGGTCGAGGAGACGACGACGGTCCCGTCGGACGCGCCGACCTCGGTCCACAGCCGCTCCGAGGCCGTGGCCGCGTCCACGAACCGCACGTCCGCGCCCTGTGCGTCGCGCAGCGGAACACCCGCGTACGCGGGCACTCCGACAGCCGCGGCGATACCGGGGACGACCTCGAAGGGCACGCCCGCGGCGGCGCAGGCCAGCATCTCCTCGGCGGCGTGGGTGTCGAGCCCGGGGTCACCGGTGACGGCACGTACCACCCGCCTGCCGCTGCGTGCGGCCTCCATGACAATATGGGCCGCGTCCCTCGACGCGGGGGCACCAGCGGTCGTTGACGTGCCGTCAACAACCGTCAGCTGAGGCGTGTCCGGGCCCGATTCCGTGTCCAGCACGGTCACGCCCTGTCTGGCGTGCGCACGGACGACGTCGAGCACTTCGGGCTCGGCGATCAGGACATCCGCGTTCGCCAGCGCCTGAACGGCGCGCAGTGTGAGCAGTCCCGGATCTCCGGGTCCGGCACCGAGGAAGGTGACGGAGCCGTGTTCCAGACCGGCGGGAAGGGTGGTGGGGCTCAATGTACTCGCTCCCCCATCAGACCGGCCGCGCCCTTGGCAAGCATCTCGGCGGCGAGTTCACGGCCGAGCGCCATTGCTTGGTCGTACGTCTCGGGCACGGGACCGGTGGTGGACAACTGCACCAGCGTCGAGCCGTCGGTCGTGCCGACGACGCCGCGCAGGCGCATTTCCTTGACAATCTGCCCGCCGGCCTGGGGGTCCCCCCAGGCTCGAGCGGAGTCGAGAACCGGGGGAAGGTCGGCCAACGCGCCCACAGGTGCGCTGCAGCCGGCCTCCAGGGAGGCGAGCAGGGACCGCTCGGCGGTCACGGCGGCCCGGGTGACCGGGTCGTCGAGTGCGGCGAGCGCCGCGAGGAGCGCAGTGTCTTGGGGGGTGTGCCCCACCCTGCATTCGATCGCGAGCGCCCCCTGGCCGGGGGCGGGCAAAACCATGTCGACCGAGAGGAACTCGGTCACTTCGTCGGTCCGGCCGATCCGGTTGAGCCCGGCGGCGGCCAGTACGACGGCATCCAGTTGGCCGTCGCGCACGTACCCGATCCGGGTGTCGACGTTCCCCCGGATCGCGACCGTCTCGATCGTCATCCCGTGGCAGCGCGCGTACGCGTTCAGCTGGGCCATGCGCCGCGGCGAACCTGTGCCCACCCGAGCGCCGTCCGGCAGCTCGGCGAACTTCAGCCCGTCACGGGCGACCAGCACATCCCGCGCGTCCTCACGCACCGGCACCGCGGCCAGTGCGAGGTCGTCGGGCTGCGCGGTCGGCAGATCCTTGAGGGAGTGCACGGCGAAGTCGATCTCGCCGCGCAGCAGCGCCTCGCGCAGCGCGGTCACAAAGACGCCCGTGCCGCCGATCTGCGCGAGACTCTCGCGCGAGACATCGCCGTACGTGGTGATCTCGACGAGCTCCACGGACCGCCCGGTCACCCGGCTCACGGCGTTAGCCACCTGCCCGGACTGGGCCATGGCGAGCTTGCTGCGCCGTGTCCCCAGCCTCAGGGGGCCGCTTTCCGGCCCCGTTCGCCGCTCAGTCATGCTCGCCCTCGGTTCTTGGCGTTCTCGGTGCTGATGTCATCGGTGGCCCGCGAGACGGAGGCGACCGTCTCCGGGTCCAGGTCGAACAGGGTCCGCAGTGCGTCCGCGTACCCGGCGCCGCCGGGCTCGGCCGCGAGCTGCTTGACCCGCACGGTCGGCGCGTGCAGCAACTTGTCCACCACGCGCCGCACGGTCTGGGTGATCTCGCCCCGCTCCTTCTCGTCGAGCCCGGGCAGCCGCCCGTCGAGCCGCGCGATCTCGCTCGCGACGACATCGGCGGCCATGGTGCGCAGCGCGACGACGGTGGGTGTGATGTGCGCGGCCCGTTGTGCGGCCCCGAAGGCGGCGACCTCGTCGGACACGATCCGCCGCACCATGTCCACGTCCGCCGCCATCGGCACGTCCGCGGAGGCCTCGGCCAGCGACTCGATGTCCACGAGGCGCACGCCGAGCAGCCGGTGCGCGGCAGCGTCGATGTCGCGCGGCATGGCGAGGTCGAGCAGCGAGAGCACGGGCGCCGGGCGCGGGGCCTCGACGACGGGCTCGGGCTTACGACGCTCGGGCACCCGCCCGATGGCGGCCGCGGTCGCGGCCAGCGCGGCGATGACCTCGGCGTCGGACTCGGGCGTACGAGCGCCCGAGCGAGCATCGTGCGTACGGCGCCGATCGACCGTCGCGTTGTCCACCCAGGCCGCGTGCTGCTCCAGGGCCGCCGCGTCCAGGCCCGCCACCGCGGCCTCCCCCATGACGGAGAAGCCGGTGGCGCCCTGCACGGCCGACACGTCCAGCGGGCAGCCGTCGTCGGTGCCGACGCTGGTGGGCGGCAGGTCCCCGCGTACGACACGGGGGGTGGCCGTGCGCTCCTCGGCGGGCGCCCCCGTACGGCCCTCGACCGCCGCGGCGACCGCCTCGGCCGTCAGGACAAGACCTGTCGCACCCGTACAGGACACCGCTACATCGGCACGTGTCAGCTCGGCCGGCACCTCTTCCATCGGTACCGCGCGGGCCGCCACGTCCGTATCGCCGCCCTCCATCAGGATCTCGGCGAGGCGCTCGGCCCGGTCCAGCGTGCGGTTGGCGATGACCACCTCGGCCACCCCGGCACGCGCGAGCGTCGCCGCGGCCAGCGAGGACATGGAGCCCGCACCGATCACGAGGGCCCGCTTGCCGTCGGCCCAGCCCGGGACGTCCGCCCCCGAGGTCAACTGCTCCAGGCCGAACGTCACCAGGGACTGCCCCGCCCGGTCTATGCCGGTCTCGGAGTGGGCGCGCTTGCCGACCCTGAGCGCCTGCTGGAACAGGTCGTTCATCAGCCGCCCCGCCGTGTGCAGCTCCTGCGAGGTGGCGAGCGCGTCCTTGATCTGGCCGAGGATCTGGCCCTCGCCGATCACCATCGAGTCCAGACCACAGGCCACGGAGAACAGGTGGTGAACCGCCCGGTCCTCGTAGTGCACGTACAGATAAGGCGTGAGCTCCTCGAGCCCGACGCCGCTGTGCTGCGCGAGCAGTGTGGAGAGTTCGGCGACGCCCGCGTGGAACTTGTCCACGTCGGCGTACAGCTCGATCCGGTTGCAGGTGGCGAGCACCGCGGCCTCGGTGGCCGGCTCGGCGGCGATGGTGTCCTGGAGGAGCTTGACCTGCGCGTCCGCGGACAGCGCGGCCCGCTCCAGCACGCTGACCGGAGCGCTGCGGTGGCTCAGCCCGACGACGAGAAGACTCATGCCGGCATCACGGCGGGGACATCCCCGTCCGGCCCTTTCCTTGTCTCCTTCGCCGCCGCGGCCTCGGCTTCGGCCTCGATCAGTGCCTCGGCCTCCTCGCCGGCCTTGCGCTGCTCGTGGAAGGCGAGGATCTGCAGCTCGATGGAGAGATCGACCTTGCGTACGTCGACGCCGTCCGGCACGGCGAGCACGGTCGGCGCGAAGTTCAGGATGGAAGTCACCCCCGCGGCGACCAGCCGGTCACAGACCTGCTGGGCGGCGCCGGCGGGGGTGGCGATCACACCGATCGACACACCGTTGTCCTTGATGATCTTCTCGAGGTCGTCGGTGTGCTGCACGGGGATTCCGGCAACGGGCTTCCCGGCCATCGCGGGATCGGCGTCGATGAGAGCGGCAACCCTGAAGCCGCGCGAGGCGAACCCACCGTAATTGGCCAGCGCCGCGCCGAGGTTACCGATACCGACGATCACAACCGGCCAGTCCTGGGTGAGACCCAGCTCGCGGGAGATCTGGTAGACGAGGTACTCGACGTCGTAACCCACACCGCGCGTCCCGTACGACCCGAGGTACGAGAAGTCCTTGCGCAACTTCGCGGAGTTGACCCCCGCGGCGGCCGCGAGCTCCTCGGAGGAGACCGTGGGTACCGAGCGCTCCGACAGTGCGGTCAGGGCACGGAGGTACAGCGGAAGCCTGGCGACGGTGGCCTCGGGAATCCCTCGGCTGCGGGTCGCCGGTCGGTGAGTTCGGCCAGTTGCCACGGTGCTCCTGCGGGTAGAGCGGGGCTGCAGGCGGTCACACGTCCGACCGCCCCGTCGACAGCAGGCTATGTCTTTGTGAATGCATGCACAAAGATGGTGTCCGATTTGCCCGCCCAACGTGACCGGGGTCACGCGACTCCGCCACATGTGTATGGAACCGGCGCAAAGGCACCTTCGTTCCCTGCTTGATGGGGGCAAAGCCGTACACACTCCTCTACGCTCCCCGCCCCCGAGGCCAAACCGCCCCCGATCCTAAGTGACTTTGCGAGCCACTTGGAGTGCCCGGACGGGCCACGGTTCGGTTACGCACGCCTCCGCAGCCCTTTGCGCATGCCCTCGCGACTCGGTTGCGCCCGCCAACGTGCGCGGTTGCGCACGCCGTCACTCCGCGAGGGCCCTCCGCAGCCGCTCCTCGTTCACCCGCCAGAACGTGTGCTGCGCACCGTCCACAAGCACCACCGGGATCTGCTCCCAGTACGCGCGATACAGCTCCTCGTCCCGCGTGATGTCCTTCTTCTCCCAAGGCACGCCGAGTTCCCGGCACACCTTCTCGACGACGACCTCCGCGTCCTCGCACAGATGACAGTCGGGCTTCCCGATCAGCGTGACCAGCCGCTCAGGCGGCGCCTTCTTCTCCGCACGGCGGTCAGTACGCCGAAAGATGGGACTCATACGAGCCATTCTCCCCCCACGGCCACACCCCGTCGGGTACGGGTTCTTCACGCATCCGACGCCACCACCTGGGCACGAACAGTCAGATGCGGCCCGCAGCCGTAACGACACGGTCGCGGAGAGTTCACACCCTTCAAACCTCCCGACTCCGGAAGTAACGCACTGACTGGCTATGCTCACGCCATGGCCGCTTTCGGATGGCTCACTCCCCGTAGGCGCTCCGCCACGGCGCGGAGCGTGTTGGCAGGCGAGGCCTCGGCGGAGGCAGCGCGCAAGTCCTCCCAGGAACTGGAGGAACTCGCGCACGAAGCCACGCCCGAAACCGCCGCAGAGGAACCGGAGTTCCCGGTCCTCGGCGACGACAAGGCCGCCGCCTTCTTCGACCTCGACAACACCGTGATGCAGGGCGCCGCGCTGTTCCACTTCGGCCGCGGCCTCTACAAGCGGAAGTTCTTCGAGACCCGCGACCTCTACCGATTCGCCTGGCAGCAGGCCTGGTTCCGGCTGGCCGGTGTCGAGGACCCCGAGCACATGCAGGACGCGCGCGATTCCGCGCTGTCCATCGTGAAGGGCCACCGCGTCTCCGAGCTGATGTCGATCGGCGAGGAGATCTACGACGAGTACATGGCCGAGCGCATCTGGCCCGGCACCCGCGCCCTCGCCGAGGCCCACCTCGACGCGGGCCAGAAGGTGTGGCTCGTCACGGCCGCCCCGGTCGAGATCGCCACGGTGATCGCCCGGCGCCTCGGCCTGACCGGAGCCCTGGGCACGGTCGCCGAGTCGGTCGACGGCGTCTATACCGGCAAGCTCGTCGGCGAACCTCTGCACGGCCCCGCGAAGGCGGAGGCGGTACGGGCCCTGGCGGCGGCGGAGGGCCTGGACCTGGGCCGCTGCGCCGCGTACAGCGACTCGCACAACGACATCCCGATGCTCTCGCTCGTCGGGCATCCGTACGCGATCAACCCCGACACCAAGCTCCGCAAGCACGCCCGCACCCTCGACTGGCGCCTGCGCGACTACCGCACGGGCCGCAAGGCGGCGAAGGTCGGCATCCCCGCGGCAGCCGGCGTCGGTGCGGTGGCGGGCGGCACGGCAGCCGCGATCGCCCTGCACCGCCGCCGCCGCTGACACCGGCACCACCGTCGAAGAGTGCCCGCGTGTACGAACACGCGGGCAATTCTGCTGTCCTACCCGCACACCGCCCCCGCCAGTCCCGTTGGCGACAGACGGCCACAACACGCCCCGGGCCCGGCCGGAATGCGAAGCGATTCGATCAACTACCGGTCACCGTGTGGCACTTGATCAGCCGCCAATGCGTAACAGAAGCGACGTATTCGATGATTTGAGCAACTGGGCGTAGTGCTGCCTGTACGAAGCGTTATTCTCCTCAGACGCATGACGGACCTCACACGTCGCTACGACGAGTGAATGTTCCGGTACTGCACGTGATGGAAGCTCTGCCTCTGGGAGTCCCGTGTACCCACACGTCGGGGTTGACGCCTCGGGCCTGGCTACGCTCCGCGCGGCGGTCCTCGACCACCTGCGCGGTTTCGTCCCCACCGCGTACGCCGTCCCCGCCCTCGCTGTCTCCGCCGCGCCCGTCGGCCCGTGCTATGCACTGGCCGACGGCATCGAGCGAGGGCCGGCGCGAAGCGCCGTCGTTGAGGGGCGGGGGCCTGGTGACGGACGGGCTGTCGGCAGACGGGGCCGTACGAGTGCGTCGGCCACCACCGCCCGCCGCCCGGCCGCGGACAGTGACAGCGCCCGGATGCTGGATCTCGTGGAGCGCGCCCAGGACGGCGAGGCCGAGGCCTTCGGGCGCCTCTACGACCAGTACAGCGACACCGTGTACCGCTACATCTACTACCGCGTGGGGAGCAAGGCGACAGCGGAGGACCTCACGAGCGAGACCTTCCTGCGGGCCCTGCGCCGCATCGGCACCTTCACCTGGCAGGGCCGCGACTTCGGCGCCTGGCTGGTCACGATCGCCCGCAACCTCGTCGCCGACCACTTCAAGTCGAGCCGCTTCCGCCTGGAAGTGACCACCGGCGAGATGCTCGACGCCAACGAGGTCGCACGCTCCCCCGAGGACTCCGTCCTGGAGTCCCTGTCGAACGCGGCACTCCTGGACGCCGTACGCCGCCTCAACCCACAGCAGCAGGAGTGCGTGACCCTGCGCTTCCTCCAGGGCCTCTCGGTCGCCGAGACCGCCCGCGTGATGGGCAAGAACGAGGGCGCGATCAAGACCCTCCAGTACCGGGCCGTGCGCACGCTGGCCCGGCTCCTGCCCGACGACGCCCGCTGAGAACCGTAAGCGCACTCTCACCCACCCCGTGCACCCCCTCACCCTCAGCGACGCTCAACTCACCCTTTGTCGCCGCCCGTTGGCTCCGCGGTCCGATCATCCGTCGTCCGTAACCCAAGCGCCGAGCGGCTCGTTGTGCGGGATACAGGCTCCCTGTGGTCACCTCTGGCCGTCCCCGATCACCCGATCGTGTGGAACTGATCAGAGAGTGCAACCCTCAGGACCCCCTGGGGAGTCGACCGTCATGACGAGAGGAGGTGCCGCCAGTGATCGCGAACGTATCGGCACACCGGCGGGCGAACGCCTTCGCCCAGGACTTGGAGGAGCAGTCCGACCGGGGCTCGGCGGCCGAGCAGTCCGAAGGTCCGGCGCCGGAACCCACGGACCAGTCCGGCCAGTCCGGTCGGTCCGAGCGGAGCCGGATGCTGTCCCTGGCGACCGGTCTCGGCGAGCTGCCCAAGCCGGCGCTGGACCCCGAGGTCAAGGTCGTTCAGCGGGCCCAGCTGGTGGCCGCGATGGAGGCCATGCTGCAGGAGGGAACGGCCGCGGCGGGCGACGCGGTGGAACCCTCCGTGCCCGGGCAGAGGTCGCGCCGAGGGCGGGGTGCTCATCGGGCGACCGGCCTTGGGAAGCTGCGACCGCGTTTCCCGAGGTCCCGGCTGTCCAAGGGGCTCGCCGCGGGCGGACTCACCGTGGGTGTGGCGGCGGGAGCGTTCAGCGGCGTCGCCGCCGCCAGTTCCGACGCCCTGCCCGGTGACTCGCTCTACGGGCTCAAGCGCAGCATGGAGGACCTCAAGCGAGGCATGGCCGACGGCGACAGCGACCGCGGCCGACTCTACCTCGACCAGGCCTCCACGCGGCTGAGCGAGGCGCGTCGGCTGATCGAGCGCGACCGCTCCGGGCCCCTCGACCACGAGTCCATGGGCGAGATCCGCCGTGCGCTGTCCGGCATGCGGCACGACGCCTCGGAAGGCCACAGGCTGCTGCACGAGGCGTACGAGCGCGACCCCGACTCCCTGGGCCCCATCCAGACTCTCTCGGCCTTCTCCCAGTCGCACCGCGACGCGTGGGGCGCGCTGAGCGACCGGCTGCCCGCGCAGCTCGGCGATGTCAGCCGGCAGGTCAGCTCGGTCTTCGACGCCATAGACGAAGAGGTCGATCCGCTGCGCTCGCTGCTGCCGGAGCCCCCCTCGCGGGACGGCACAAGCCGTCGGCCGGACTCCGGCCAGTCCTCCACCGGCTCCTCCGGCACGGACCGCCCGACCGCCCCCAGCGCCACCGGCGACTCCCCCGACGGCAACGACTCCAGCAGCGGCAACCCCAAGCCGTCCACCTCCGGCACTCAGGACGAGGGCCTGCTCGGCGGCAACACGGGTGGCCTCCTGGAACCACCCAAGGACGACACCAGTACGACCCCGTCCAGCGAGCCCACCACGCCGACCGATCCCGACGTCACCGTCCCACCCCTGCTCCCGGGCCTTCTCCCGGGAGTGGGCGTCGAGAACGAGGACAGGAACTAGGTTTCTGCTGCATACGTCGGTGGGGGCGCCCTCTTCGAAGAGGGCGCCCCCACCGACGTATGCAGGCTTCTTCGGCAGCGCTCAGAAGAAAACCGACCTCCGCTGCACCAACAACTTGTAGAGCGTGTGCTGGATCTGCTCCCTCACCTGATCCGTCAGGTTGAACATCAGCATCGGATCCTCAGCAGCCTCCGGCGGATAACCATCCGTCGGGATCGGCTCCCCGAACTGAATCGTCCACTTCGTCGGAAGCGGCACAGCACCCAACGGGCCCAGCCACGGAAACGTCGGCGTGATCGGGAAGTACGGGAAACCGAGCAGGCGAGCGAGCGTCTTGGCGTTGCCGATCATCGGGTAGATCTCCTCCGCTCCGACGATCGAGCAGGGGATGATCGGCGTGCCCTGGCGCAGGGCCGTCGACACAAAGCCGCCGCGGCCGAAGCGCTGGAGTTTGTAGCGGTCGCCGAACGGTTTGCCGATGCCCTTGAAGCCCTCCGGCATCACGCCGACCAGCTCGCCGCGCTGCAGCAGCCGCTCCGCGTCCTCCGCGCACGCGAGCGTGTGACCTGCCTTGCGGGCCAGCTCGTTGACCACCGGCAGCATGAACACCAGGTCCGCGGCCAGCAGGCGGAGATGGCGGCCGTCGGGGTGGTTGTCGTGCACCGCGACCTGCATCATCAGGCCGTCCAGCGGCAGCGTCCCGGAGTGGTTGGAGACGATCAGCGCCCCGCCCTCGGACGGGATGTTCTCGATGCCTTTCACCTCGACGCGGAAGTACTTCTCGTAGACCGGCCGCAGCATCGACATCAGGACCTGGTCGGTGAGCTCCTGGTCGTAACCGAAGTCGTCGACCTCGTAGTCGCCCGTCAGCCGCCGCCGCAGGAAGGCCAGACCACTCGCGACGCGCTGATCCCAGCCGCCGCCCTGCCGCTCCGGCGGGGACGTCGGTTCCTCGTGCGTCACCGGCACATCTGTCACAGGAACATCATCCTGCAGAATCGTTCGGCCAGGCAGGGGCTGGACCTCACGTACCCCCGCGGGCTCGCCCTTGAGCCGGCTCGCCGCACCGCGGCGCCGCGGCGGCCTGTGCGCGGCGCTCCCACGGGAGCGGTCGTCGTCGAACGGAATGACCTTGGCGTCCGCCATCGTTGATGCGCTCCTCAGTTGGCGCTCTGCGTCGGGGGGTGGCCACCGCCCAGGAGGGACAGTCCGGCGATCCGGTCGACGGCCCCCGCAAGGGCCTCCGGCGGCAGGAGTCCGGGTCCGCGGCTGCGCGCGAAGTCCGCGAAGGTCTCCGCGGTCGTGTACTTCGGCCGGAAGCCCAGTGTCTCGCGCATCTGCTTGGTCGCCACGACCCGGCCATGGGTGAGCAGCCGCAGCTGCTCGGGCGAGAAATCCGTCATACCCAGCGTACGCACCGCCGTGCCCACCCAGCTGACCGCGGGCAGCAGCAGCGGCACCGTGGGCCGGCCGAGCCTGCGCGCGCACTGCGAAAGCAGCAGGACCCCGTCGCCGGCGATGTTGAACGTCCCACTGTTGAGCGTCCCGCGCTCCGGCTCGTGCGAGGCGATCCGCAGCACGTCGATCACATCGTCCTCGTGGACGAACTGCAGCCGCGGGTCGTAGCCGAACACGGTCGGCAGCACGGGCAGCGAGAAGTACGCGGCGAGCGGCGAATCCGCGCTCGGCCCGAGGATGTTCGCGAACCTCAGCACGCACACGGCCACATCGGGCCGGCGCCGCGCGAAGCCGCGTACGTACCCCTCGACCTCCACCGTGTCCTTCGCGAAGCCACCGCTGGGCAGCGACTTGGGTGGCGTCGTCTCGGTGAACACGGCCGGATCGCGGGGCGCCGACCCGTACACGTTCGTACTGGACTTCACGACCAGCCGCTTGACCGCCGGGGACTTCTGGCAGGCGCCAAGGAGCTGCATGGTGCCGATGACGTTGGTCTCCTTGACCGAGGTCCGGCTGCCGCTGCCCAACGGAGTGCCCGTGACGTCCATGTGCACGACCGTGTCGACGGAGTACTCGGCGAGCAGGCGGGCGATCGTGGGCTGCCTTATGTCGGCCCGCACGAAATCGGCTCCGCCCAGGTGGTGTTCGGGCGGGATCGCGTCCACGGCGACCACCCGGTCCACATCGGGGTCACGCTGGATCCGCCGTACGAAACGGCCCCCGAGCTGCCGGGCCACTCCGGTTACGAGCACGACCTTCCCCAAGATCAGCGCCTTCCTTCCAGCCCTAGGTGGCTTCCTGCTCGTACTCTGCCGCGTTCCCCGTGGCGGCCCACGTTAGCGGGTCGATGTTGCGCTGTGGTGACCACTCGATGCACGAAGTCACGACGGAACGCGGACGTACGACCAGACCAAGCCAACGTCGTACGACCAGACCGCGCCAACCGGGTATGGCTGTGGCCTCCCACCAACAGGTGGGAGGCCACAGAGCGCCTGCTTGTCGCAGCGGCGCGCAACACCGTGGGCACGGCCGTGAGGGCGGATCCGCCGGGGCGGGTTCATGGCCCTACGACCTGCTGCCTACTTCTTGTTGCGACGCTGAACGCGCGTGCGCTTGAGCAGCTTGCGGTGCTTCTTCTTAGCCATCCGCTTACGCCGCTTCTTGATAACAGAGCCCACGACTACCCTCGCTCACTTCTCGGACAACCCCCGCAGCAGCGGGGACAATCACTCGGTGCGGGGCTGCATTGGGGCCCACACGACCTACGGGGGGCCAGCCTACCCCGACAGAGCTCCGAGCTTGTAATCGAGGTGATCCGGGGGGAAACCGGGGACGACCGCGAGGGCCGTCACCGGCATCCACCGGAGTCGCCGTCAGGCGGTTTCCACCCCCACGTAGGACTCGCGAAGGTACTCGTGAACCGCTTGCTCCGGGACTCGGAATGACCTCCCGACCCGGATCGCGGGCAGATGACCGCTGTGCACCAGCCGGTACACGGTCATCTTCGACACTCGCATCACCGAGGCGACTTCCGCCACGGTTAGGAACTGAACCTCGTTCAGAGGCCTCTCGCCAGCAGCCATGACACACCTGAACCTTCCGCACTCGACGGTCACCGGCTTCCCCTTCCGGTGACACTTCGTCGTTGCGTGCTCACTCCCCAATGTAGGGGCGGGTGATGCGAGTGGGGAAGAGGGGATGCCATCAGGCGCCTACTGTGACAGACACGCTCGATTGAGTACATAGCGAGTAAGCGGTCGGTAGTAAGCAGACCGCACAGCGTCATCAAGCGGAACGGCGACGGACACCCGCCCCTCCGCCTCCCCGACGAACAGCGCCGGATCGTCCGTATCCCCAAGACCCATGGCCTCGAACCCCAGCTGACCTGCACCGCAGACCCAGCCATGGTCTCCGATCACCAGTTCCGGGAGAGGGCCGCCGGCCTCCGCAGCGGCGGCCAGCGCGAGTCGAACCGGGAGCGGGGAATGCGAGTGTGCGCCGGGCTCACATTCCGTGGCCCGGGCCCCTGGTTCGCGCACCAGCGCGACACCTTGTACGTAGTCAAGGTTGTGCGTGCGTAGACCGAACCGGGTCGTTATGTCGACAGAGCTACCCTGCGCGGGGGTGAGCACGGCACATCCCGCCGCCGACAGGGCGTCCGCGAGAGCGGCGTAGAAACCGAGCAGTCGGTGCGGGTGGCCGGTGCCCAGGAGCACCGGGGAACGGTTACGGGCCGCCACCTGGAGCCGCTCCGCGAAGGCATCAAGAGCAGCCAACGTCCGCTCCGGATCGATCACATCATGGCCCGATGTATGCCGTGGATCGGCTGAGACTCCGCACTTGTCCGCCATCAAAGCGACCAAATCCGGTTGTTTCCACGTCCATTCAGGGTCAAGCCCGATCATCACGCGAGGATCGCGGGCCGCGAAGAGCCGATAACTCCGCAGACTCTGCTCCCGCGAGGTCGCCACAGGCCCGGCCAACCGCGCCGCCAGCAGATGCGCACGCAACGCTCCAGCACTCAACACACAGCGATGCTGGCGCATGTGCCACTGGCGCACGCCCAGAACAGGGAAAAGCCCGCACGGTCGGAGTACAAGGCGCTACACGGCCGTCCGCACCGCTGGAGGCAAGCGGCTACGCCAGCAACCCCCGCAGCGGGAACACGGCCCGCCGAGCCGCGACGATCGCCTGGTCGAGCCGGTCGGCCGGATCGTACCCGTCCTCCCACGACCTCCAGGCCACCGGCCACCGCCCATCCGTCATCCGTGCCGGCGCCAACTGCCGCGTACGAGCGAAGACTTCCTGCCGCCATTCCTCAGGGATCTCCGCCTCCGGCGCGATCTCCCGCCCGGCGGCGATGGCGACAAGGTGCGTCCAGGAC
Source organism: Streptomyces sp. NPDC006365 (assembly GCF_042870755.1). Classification (NCBI taxonomy): domain Bacteria; kingdom Bacillati; phylum Actinomycetota; class Actinomycetes; order Kitasatosporales; family Streptomycetaceae; genus Streptomyces; species Streptomyces sp. NPDC006365. The sequence goes on along the minus strand of NZ_JBIAHS010000012.1, from coordinate 3,008 downwards.
CGGGGCACGACATCCACCACCGCGTACCCGCCGCCACCGAGAGCGATCCACCGCCCCTCGGCGTACTCATGCGCCAGCTCATGGCAGGCGACCTGCACCGCCCGCTGCGCATCCAGCGAGACGGCCAGATGAGCCAGCGGATCCTCGAAGTGCGTATCGGCGCCGTGCTGGGTCACCAGCACCTGGGGCCGGAAGTCCGCGATCAGCTCCGGCACCACGGAGTGGAAGGCCCGCAGCCACCCCGCGTCCCCGGTCCCGGCCGGCAACGCCACGTTCACGGCGGAGCCCTCCGCGGAGTCCGCTCCCGTCTCCTCCGGCCACCCGGTCTGCGGGAACAACGTCCGAGGGTGCTCGTGCAAGGAGATCGTGAGCACCCGCGGGTCCTCCCAGAACGCGGCCTGCACCCCGTCGCCGTGATGCACGTCCACATCGATGTACGCGACCCGCTCCGCCCCCAGCTCCAGCAGCCGCGCGATCGCCAGCGACGCGTCGTTGTAGATGCAGAACCCCGACGCCCCGCCGGGCATCGCGTGATGCAGCCCGCCCGCGAAGTTCACCGCGTGCGAGACCTCCCCGCGCCACACTGCCTCGGCCGCGCCCACCGACTGCCCGGCGATCAGCGCGGACACCTCGTGCATCCCGGCGAAGGCGGGATCGTCCATGGTTCCCAGCCCGTACGACATGTCCGCCGCCCGAGGGTTCACGGAAGCGGCCTTGACCGCCTCGACGTAGTCCGCGCGATGCACGAGCCGCAACGTCGACTCCCCGGCCGCCTTCGCCGCGACCACGTCCATCTCACGATCGAGCCCAAAGGCATCGACCAGTCGACGGGTCAACGCCAGCCGGACCGGATCCATCGGGTGATCCGGACCGAAGTCATAGCCCGTTACTGCCTCGTCCCACATCAGCTGTGCGCGGCCGCTCATGCCCGTCACCGTATCGGTCCGGTTGAGGAGCGAACGAACGGGCGTACAGAAGTGTCACCAGCACCAACACCATCGGCACAAGCATCGCCCCCCGGTACGTCCACGCATCGCCCAAGGCCCCCACGAGGGGCGAACCGATCAAGAACCCTACATAGTTGAAGATATTCAGCCGCGCGATGGCAGCATCCGCCGCACCCGGAAAAAGCCGACCTGCCGCCGCGAAGGTCTGCGGTACGAGCACACACAACCCGAGCCCCAGCAACGTAAAGCCGAGCATCCCGACCCACGCCCCCGGCGCCACCGCCACCACCGCGAACCCCACGGCCGCAATGATCGACCCCAGCCGTACGACCGTCACGGCCCCGAACCGCCGCACCCCGAAGTCCCCGATAGCCCGCCCGAGCAGCGTCGTGACCATGTAGACGTTGTACGGCACGGTCGCCAACTGCTCCGAACTGCCCAGCACGTCCTGCAGATACTTGGCACTCCAGTTGGAGACCGTCGAGTCCCCGATGTACGCGAAGGTCATCACCAGACACAGCGGCAACAGCAGCTTGAAGGCGACGGGTTGCCCACCCGCGTCCTTCGGCTTCTCCTCGCTCTCCTCGCCGGGCCTGCCCCCGTCGACGTACCACCGACTCCCCACCAACGCGGCGGGCAGCAGCACCACGACGACCGGCAGATACGACACGAACAGGTGCAGATCCCAGTGCGCCCCCACCCACGCGAGCGAGGCCCCCACGATCCCGCCCAGGCTGTACACCGCGTGAAAGCCGAGCATGATGCTGCGCCCGTACGCGTGCTGAAGGCTGACCCCGAGCATGTTCATGGACGCGTCGAGCGCACCGACGGCCAGCCCGAACGCCGCCAGCGAAAGACCGATCTCCCACAGCCCGTCGCCGGCCCCGACACCGAGCAGCGCGAGCAGTACGACGGGCTGCGACCAGCGCAGTACGTGACTGGGCCTAAGCCGCTTGACCAGCAACTCCGTGCCGACACTCCCGACGCCGGCGAGGACCGGCACAGCGGCGAGAAAGGCGGGCAGCAGGGCGTCGGATATCCCGTACTGGTCCTGGATCGCGGGAATCCGCGTCACCAGCAGCGCAAAGGCCACACCCTGAGCGAAGAAGCTGAACGCCAACGAGGCCCGGCCACGCCGCAGCACATCTGTCATGGCCGATCAGCGTACGGGCGCGGCTTACTCGTGGGTAGACAGATTGGAAGATGAATTTTGTTCATCTTCCGGAGAGGGCCTCAGGTGAGGAGCGTGGGCAACTCCTGCATCGCGCCGAAGAGCCCCGTGGCTCCCGCGAGCCGCTCGGCGGGCGTCATCGCCGTGAACCCGTACACGTCCATGCCCGCTGCGACGGCCGCCCGCACCCCGAGCGGACTGTCCTCGACGACCACACAACGCTCCGGCCGGACCCCCATCCGCTCGGCCGCGTACAGAAACAGGTCCGGCGCCGGCTTCCCCCGTCCCACATCCTGCGAACTGAAGATCCGTGCGTCCTCGAACCACTGCTCCAGCCCGGTAGCCCGGTGTCCCACCCGAATCCGCTCATGGCTCCCGGAGGACGCCACGCAGTACGCAACCCCGTCCGCAGCCAGCTTCTCCAGCACCTCCACAGCCCCGGCCACGGGGCCCAACTCCCGCTCGAATGCGGCGAATACCCGCTCATGGAAGACCTCGTCGAAGTCCTCGGGCAACCGCTGACCGGTCCGCTCCAGCACAAGATCGTGTATGCGATGCATGGCGGCGCCCATGTAGTCGCGAAGCGAGTCCTCGTACGAGGTCGGGTGCCCGAGCTCGGTGAGATAGGCGGCGAGCAACTTGTTGGAAATCGGCTCGCTGTCCACGAGCACGCCGTCGTTGTCGAAGATGACGAGGTCATAGCGCATGAGTACGAGCCTAGACGGCTCGGAAAGGGTCCTGAAATGCAGAAAACCCCCGAACCGGTATCCCCGGCCGGGGGTTTTCTCAATTTTTGTTCGGCGGTGTCCTACTCTCCCACAGGGTCCCCCCTGCAGTACCATCGGCGCTGTAAGGCTTAGCTTCCGGGTTCGGAATGTAACCGGGCGTTT
>NZ_JBIAHS010000011.1:0-279888 GCF_042870755.1 Streptomyces sp. NPDC006365 | reverse complement strand
GAAGCCCGGCTCCAGCGGCTCGATCACGAACCGGGAACGGAACTCGTCGACGACCTCTTCGGTCAACGAGGGACGCTGAGCAATCAGCACGGGGTGTTGCCTCCAGTGGTTTTGCGCCCGCTATGTGACGCCGTAGACATTACGAAGGGTACGGGCCGTACGGGCGATACGGTCTCCGGCGAGGCTGAGCCGCCCGTCTCCCCAACTCAACCAGGAGGCTTCGGGTCCCCCTGGGAACAGGAACAGGCCGACTCCCGCTCCAATGCGTCTCTGCATCCCTTGAGTGCTGCACCTCAGCATCGATCCAGCTATACGGCGCGCATGAAGCGGGGCGCTTCCCAGAGCTCCCGTTCTGCCTCCTCATCCATTTTCTCAGAGGAGTTCTCCGCGTTTCCCGCCTGCCACGCCCGGAGCCCTCCCCGTGAACCTTGCACTGCCTGACGCCGATAGACGTCAAGGCCGCTGTGGACACCGTTCCCCAGGAGGCGATCGTCGGCGGACGGCGGCCAACCGTCACCGCGAAGAGGCCATCCGACAGCTGCGCCATCTGTCGGGCCTGCCGAACCTCCTCGGCTGCTGTGATCAGCATCTTCGCCGACGCCCACGGGCAACTCGGCAAGTCCGGCAGAGATCACTGGTTCGGACTGCGTATGGCCTCGCTAAGGTCATGAGGTGAGCAGCATCAACCCCACACCACGCGACCACAACAAGGCAAGTGTCCTTGGCGTGCTTCTCTCCCATGCGCCGTTGACCCGGAACGATCTCATCGAGCTCACGGGGTTGAGCAAGGCGACGGTGTCGCGGGCCGTCGAGGAACTGCGCTCTGACGGGTTCGTCGTGGACGGGGGAGTCGACGCCGTCGCCGGGCGTGGCCGTCCGTCGACGTACCTCGATGTGCCCGAGACGGCCGGACACGTCGCGGGGGTCGGCTTCGGCGCCGTGACCACCGGCGTGCTGGTCACCGACCTACGCGGCCGTGAGATCGGGCACGTGATCGTTCCGACGGTCGAGCACCACGACGTCCCCGCTGCCGGCCGGTGGCTGGTCGACCTGATCGCGCAGACCAGCGCATCCGCACGAGGGCCACTGCGCCAGGTCGTCGCGGCACTGCCCGCCCACGTCCGCGACGGCGCCGAGGTCTTTCGGCCTGCCGATCCGATGAAAACCTTCGCCGGCAGAGACCTCCAGCGAACCGTCGAAAAGCTCGTCGATGCTCCAGTGACCTTCGACAGTGACGCGAACGCGTCCTTGCTCCAGGTGCTCACGGACGACGCGAGCATCCATAACGCCGCCCTGTTCAGCGTCAGCAGCACCCTGAATTTCGCCACCTGCAGGGACCAGGATCTGGCTCGGGGACGTACTCCTGCGTTCGGCGACATCGGTTCCCTCTCCTCGGGCATCGAAGACCGCACTCTCGACGGGCTGCTGAGCACCGCAGGGCTTGTGAAGTTCGCTCGTGAACACGGACTGGACATCGAACGCGTCGAGGACCTGTGGCTGGCACCTCAGGACCATCGAGCCCGTGCGGAGATACTCAAGGCGTTCACGACGGCGGTCACGACCGCCGTGAGCATCGTCGCCGTGACACTCGATCCCGAATCCGTCTACTTCGTCGGCCGGTTGCGCCCCTTGGTGGACGAGGTGCTCCCCGACGTACGCAAGCGACTCGACCAGACCTTGCCTGCCATCCCCCGGATCACGACCGTCTCCCAGGTTCTGGGACTCTCGGTAGCACGCGGCGCGGTGCATGCCTGCCTGGCCATGACCCACAACCGCCTACGGGACGCGCTGCTCAAGGCACGCAGTCAGGGACCGCGGCAGGGGCAAGCTGCGCCGGCATTCTGATCCGGACCGCGAGCATGGCGGCCATCCTTGCTTACCACTGGCTTCGGGGTGCCTTTCAGGGCTCGCCCGCCAGCTTCCCCACGCTCAGCAAGCCCACTGGGAGCACTCCGGTGCATGCGGTTTGCCGCGGACACCGGCCCGGGTGGGTCAGGAATACGAACCGTCAGCCGGTCAGGCGTCGAATTCGTGATCGCGGGTCTCCGGCAGGGCAAGCAGGCACAGGAGACTCAGCAGGCAGAGCCCGCCGGTGTAGAAGCCGAGGACGAGCGGTGATTCCCAATGGCTGTGCAGCCAGGTGGCGACGAGAGGGGCGAAGCCGCCGCCGAGGGTGTTCGCGAGGATGAAGGCCGCGGAGGCTCCGGTGTAGCGCAGCCTGGCGGGAAACAGCTCGGCGAGGAAGGCCGCCACCGGGGAGAACATCAGCGCGAGCAGCATGAGTCCGACGGTGTAGGCGCCGGTTATCAGCAGGGCGTTGCGCGAACTCAGCGAGGCGTACATCGGCACGGCCCACACCACACAACCGGCGGCTCCGGTCAGCATCACCGGGCGGCGGCCGATCCGGTCGGCCAGCCTGGCGACCGGGAGGGTGATGGCGATTCCGGCCGCCGCGCCGATGCTCGCGGCGGTCAGCATCGTGTTCTGGGGAATGCCGAGCGACTTCGGCCCGTACGAGATGCTGTAGACGATCGTCAGGTAGTAGACGGCCGAGCCGCCGATCGCCGCGCCGATACCCAGCAGCAGCCGGCCGGGGTGCTGTCTGACGAGCGCACCGAGCGGAAAGCGGGACGCCGGTGCCTGTGCCGTACGGCGAGCCGGAGAACTGAACACGGGTGACTCGGAGACAGTCGTGCGCACCCACAGCCCGATCACGACCAGCACGGTGCTGAGCAGGAACGGGATCCGCCAGGCACCGTTCGTGAAGCCGTCCCGGCCGGCGATGTGGAGGGTGGGCAGGATGACGGCGCTGGACAGCAGGAAGCCGAGCGATGGGCCGACATTGGGGATGGACGCGTACAGCGCACGGCGTCCGGGCGGCGCGTGCTCCGCGGCAAGCAGCACCGCCCCGCCCCATTCGCCGCCCATGCTCACGCCTTGCAGCAGACGCAGCGTCACCAGCAGTACGGGAGCGAGGAGTCCGGCGGTCCCGTACGTGGGGAGCAGGCCGACGCCGACCGTTGCCACGCCCATCAGCAAGAGGGACGTGACCAGGGCCTGTCGGCGGCCCAGCCGGTCACCGATGGTCCCGAACAGTACGACGCCGAGGGGGCGGGAGAGGAAGGCCGCGGCGAACGTGAGGAACGCGGCCAGGGAGGAAGCGGTGGCATTGCCGGAGGGGAAGAAGGCGGGGCCGAGGACGAGCGCGGCGGCAGTGCCGTACACGGCGAAGTCGTAGTACTCGATCGTGGTGCCGACCAGGCTGGCGACGGCGACCCGCGACGCCTCGCCCTTCGCTGCCGCCGATGGTGCCGCGGCCGGTCTGGGGCCGGCGGCCTCGGGAACGGTCTTGGACGTTGAATCGGGCATGGGGGGATCACTTCCGGTACGCCCGGAGCGGAGGAACGGTCCGGGTCCAGGTGGGGGACGGCCTCGCATGTAACACGAACCGGAGTGCGCCTGTCACCCTAATCTCGGGAATTCAATTTCAACAAGGATGCCGCCTCGTCCGATTTACCGAACAAGGCCGCCGGGATCCGTGAAGGAATAAGCACCCATTGACACGTGGCACTGACAAATAAGGCCTCGATGCGGCTGTGAGCAAGGGGAGGCCGCCTCGGTGTGCATACAGCACACTGCACCCACCTTCTGACGATTTACTGCACAAAGCCCCCACGAACACCACACCTCGGCCCCGTCAACCCCCTCATTCCTGTCAATTCGCTGTCAATATTCATGCGACGGATGGCATGGAAATTCACCGGGGATCACACCTTGCCAATCGGAGATCACCCATGAATGCTTACGCGAGGTCGAACTTGAAAGTTCTACAACCCTCGTTTTTCGGACACCGGGACCCCAAACGGAATGATGCTGTTCGACTTTCCGAAAGTGTTCAATCGAAGCCGCTGCCGGACCTTTGCCATGCAGCCTTTGGGCTGGGGAGGCGCATTATCCATGCTGAAAACTGGCAAGCCATTGCGTATACGAAGACTGTCGTTGGCGGGTGATGACCGGTACTTGTTCGTCCCGCTCGACCACAGCGTGTCGGACGGCCCGCTCGTCCCCGCCGGCCAATGGGACGATCTGTTGCGGGCGCTGGTCGCCGGCGGGGCCGACGGGATCATCGTCCACAAGGGACGTGCCCGTGCCCTCGCACCGGAGGTCATCAGAAGCTGCGCGCTGGTGGTGCACCTGAGCGCCAGCACCGCCTGCTCCGCCGATGTCGATGCCAAGGTGCTGGTCGGCGACGTCGAGGAGGCGCTGCGGCTCGGCGCGGACGCGGTCAGCGTCCATGTGAACATCGGCTCGGACACCGAGGGCCGGCAACTCGCGGATCTGGGGGCGGTGGCCCGCTCCTGCGATGACTGGGGCATGCCGCTGATCGCGATGATCTACCCGCGGGGCCCCCGGATCGAGAACCCGCGCGATCCCGCCCTCCTCGCGCATCTGGTCAATGTCGCCGCGGACCTGGGTGCCGACATGGTGAAGACCTCTGTCGCCCTGCCGCTCGACCGGATGGCCGAGGTGGTGGCCCACAGTCCTATCCCCGTCCTGGCGGCCGGAGGGCCGCCGGACGGCTCCGACCTCATCGAGTACGGCACCGCGGTGATGGCCTCCGGCTGTCAGGGGCTGGCCGTCGGTCGCCGGATCTTTTCGGCCCCCTCACCCGCCTCTCTGGTGGCCGGGCTCGCCGCGGTGGTGCACGGCCGCGGGGCGGACGGCACCACGCCGGGGGACACCGGACAGGCGACGCACCCAGACGGAACAACCGATGACATGGGCATGACTCACTACTCGACGATCGTGGCAGGTGTCGCATGAGGTTCGCGTGGATCGATCTCCGTGAAGTCCCACGGCCGCAGCTCCAGGCGGTGGTGGACGCGGCCATCCACACCCGGATGGCCGGGGTGCTGGCCACAGATGCCGAGCTGCTCGGGACGCTGCCTCCGACCATCACCCGGGTGCTGGTCCCCGCGAGTCCGGCCACGGCCGGCCCGAAGAAGCCGGGCGACAAGGAGGTGCAGGGCACCGGGGGCACGAAGGACGCCAAGGGCGCCAAGGAGGCCAAGTCCGCGGTCGACGCCACTTCCTCAACCGCCGCCACCTCCCCGGCCGGAGCCGGAATCGACGTCCTGCTGCGGCAGTTCAGCACCCAGGACGAGCTGGACGCGCTCGCCGCCGACAACCGTGCCGCCGGTGGCGCGCCCGCCGTCGGCCTCATCGACGTACGGGACGACCGCACCCTGCAACTGTCGTGTGCGGGCGCCGTGGCGCTGCCGTACACCGTCATCCACTTCGCCGACCCGACCAAGATCCCTCTGGAGATCGTGCTCGCCGCAGCGGACTCCGCCGACGGCAAGCTGGTGACCGTCGTCGACGACCTGGAGGAGGCTGCGATTGTCTTCGACGTCCTTGAGCGCGGCTCGGACGGCATCCTCTACGCGCCCCGCAGTGCCGACGAGGTGTTCGCGCTGGCACGGCTGCTGGAGGCCACTACACCCCAGCTGGAGCTCTCCACGCTGACCGTGGAGAGTATCCGGCACGTCGGGCTCGGCGACCGCGTCTGCGTGGACACGTGCTCGCACTTCGATGAGGACGAGGGCATCCTCGTCGGCTCGTACTCCTCGGGGTTCGTGCTCTGCTGCAGCGAGACCCACCCGCTGCCGTACATGCCGACCAGGCCGTTCCGGGTCAACGCCGGTGCCCTGCACTCGTACACGCTGGGGCCCGACAACCGCACCAGCTACCTGAGTGAGGTCGGCTCCGGCAGTGCCCTGCTGGCGGTCGGCGCCGACGGTCGAACGCGGCGGGTCGTGGTCGGCCGGGCCAAACTCGAATCCCGGCCGCTCCTTGAGATCCGCACCCACGCCGAGGACGGACAGCTGGTCAGCCTGACGGTGCAGGACGACTGGCACGTACGGGTGCTCGGCCCGGGAGGGAAGGTCCTCAACGTCACCGAACTGCAGACCGGTGACGAGCTGCTCGGCTATCTGGCCCGGGACAAGCGCCATGTGGGCCTGCCGATCGGCGAGTTCTGCAAGGAGGTCTGATGGGCGAGTTCGCAGACCTCGCAGACCTCGTGGATGACGCGGACGACGAGATGGGCCCTTTCATCCAGCGGCTGTTCGACGCGCGGGACGACGGCCTGCCGTATCTGACGCATCAGCAGGAGACCGTCACCCGGGCCGAGTTCGGGGAGCGGGTCGCCAAGCAGGCCGCGATCTTCGCCGGATACGGCATCGGCCCCGGCAGCACGGTGGGCCTGCGGACACCGCCCAGCTTCACCCAGGTCGAGGTGCTGCTCGCGCTCTGGCGGCTGGGCGCCCAGGTGCTGCTCTTCGACTTCCGGCTCAAACCGGCCGAGGTGGAGGCGCTCTGCGCGTCCTGCCGGCCGCAGTTCATGGTCAGCGCCGGTGTCAACGTCCGGGCGACGTTCGGTTTCCGGCCCGAGTACGAGCTCGTCACCGAGTGCCGCGGCACAGGCCGGGCCGCCACCACCGGACACCGGCTGGTCCAGTTCAGCTCGGGCTCCACCGGGCGGCCGAAGGTGATCGGCAGGACCGCCCGCTCGCTCGCCGCCGAGGTGGAGGCGTTCGCCGCGGTCCCCGGCATGCCGGGCGAGGGCGACCGGCTGCTGCTGCTCAGTTCGACGGCGCACAGCTTCGGCCTGATCGGCGGGCTGCTGCACTCGCTGGCGGCCGGTGTCTCCGTGGTCTTCGCACCCCGGGTCTCCGCCCGCGATCTGCTGCGGACCGCGGTGGACCACCGGATCACCGCCGTCTTCGGGGTGCCGATGCACTACGAACTGCTCGCCGCCGCCGTCGATCCCACCGCACTGCCCGACCTGCGGATCGCGGTGTCGGGCGGTGAGCTGATGCCCCCGGAGGTCGCGGCACGGTTCGCCGAACGGTACGGCGTCGCGGTCGGCGAGGCGTACGGGACCACGGAGACCGGCATCGTCGCCATCGACGTCGGCGGCACGCTGCGACGGTCGGTCGGCCGGGCCGCACCGGGTGTGGTGCTGCGGGAGCACAAGGGTGAACTGGACGTCGCCCTCGATGAGTCGCCGTATCTCTTCGACTCGGGAGGCACCCAGTACGCGGACGGCTGGCTGCACACCCGCGACCGGGCCACGGTGGACGGCACCGGAGCAGTCCGGGTGCACGGCCGCGCCGACTCCCTCGTCGTGATCGGCGGGCTCAAGGTGGACCTCACCGAGGTCGAGAACGTGATCCGCGAGCACCCGGCGGTCGAGCAGGCGGTCCTGGTCCACGAGGGCATGACCGAGGCGTATGTCGCGGTGGCCGCCGGGTATGAGCCCCCCTCCGCCGAAGAGCTGCTGCGCTGGTGCCGGGAGCGGCTGGCCGACTACAAGCTGCCACGGGTGATCCGGCTCCTGGAGTCCCTGCCCCGCACGTCCAACGGAAAGCTGGTGCGCCACGCGGCCACGCTGCGGGAGCGCTCCGCCGGGTGAGCCGGGGTATCGCCGGTTGTTTGTTGTCTGCGGGCCCTGTTGTGGCTTGTCGTGCCCCCTGGCGGAGCCGCAAACGTCACAGCCTCGCGCCCCTGCGGGGCACCCATTTCCTCCCTCACTGGAGATTGATCATGAGCACGTCAACCTTGGAAGACGAGATCCGCGAGTTCGTCCTGACCGCGGTCATCGACGAGATGAACATCCTGCCGAGCCGCGAAGGCCTCACGGACGAGAGCCCGGTGACCGTCGGCGGGCTGGATGTGGACTCACTGAGCCTCATCGAGCTCACCTTGCGGCTGGAGTCGCGGTTCGGCGTGGAGATCCCGGACACCGACATCGAGCCCCTGGCCTCCCTGACCCTCGGCGGACTCGTCGCCGAGGTCGTCCGACGCGGTGCGAAGGCATGAGCGCGGGAGCCACGGCGAGCGACGCGGACTCCTCGCTGTCCGCCATCACCACCGACACCGTCCGGGAGCTGCTGTCGGACCGCAAGATCTTCCCCGGGCTGCCCGACGACCTCGACGAGGATGCCGAACTGGTCCTGGACTCCCTCGGGTTGGTGTGGCTGCTGCACGTGGTCGAGGAGCGCTATGGCCTGGTCGTGGAACCCACCGACGAGGACATCGCCGGGCTGACCTCGCTCCGGCGGCTCGCTGGGTTTCTGCGCGCTGCCCAGACGGACCGGGCGGAGGGGGGCGGCCACGATGATCGGTGAGGTGACGGTGACCGGATTCGGCGTACGCACCGCGTTCGGTACGGGCACCGAGGCCCTCCGGCGCGGGGTCTTCGCGGGAGTCCCTTCGTTCAGGCCCACCACGAGGTTCGACACCGGCCCGTACCGTACGCCGATGGCGGCCGCAGCCCCGGACGGACCCGACGCGGTCGAGGACTGGGCGCTGCGGCACGCGCTCGCCCAGTGCGGCGCGGAAGCCCTCGACATGGCCGGCCTGCGCCCGGGCAGGGAGGCGGCGGTCCTGCTCGGCGTCGCCGGGGACCACACCGGCATCACCCGCTACTGGCGAACCGCCGCCGACTCCCCATCCCCAGAGCCCGTCCCGGACGGCCCAGGCGACCGGGACGGCCCGGACGGCACAACGTGCCGGAACGCCGACGCCGTGCCCGCGCACCTCGCCGAGTTGCTGGCCAAAGGCCTCGGGCTCACCGGGCCGCGGCTCACCTTCACCAATGCCTGTGTCGCCTCCGCCGCCGCGATCATCCACGCTTGCCGGCTGATCTCCTCCGGCCGGATCGATACGGCGGTCTGCGCGGGCGGATACCTGGTGGAGGAGGAGACCTTCGGCAAGTTCGACTCCGGCCGGGCACTGTCCCGCGACGGCATGGTGCGCCCGTTCAGCGCCGACCGCAGTGGACTGCTGCTGGGCGACGGGGTGGCGGTCGTCGTGCTGGAGTCCGCCGAGCACGCCCGGCGCCGCGGTGCCCGGCCGCTGACGACCATCGCGGGCTGGGGCGCGGCCACGGACGCTCACCACATCGCCCAGCCGCACCCGGAAGGTGTTGGCCTCGCACGTGCGGCGCGGCAGGCACTGCGGCTCGCAGGGGACCCGGACGGGGCCGCCCTCGGCTATGTCAACGCCCACGGCACCGGCACGAAGTACAACGACGGGGCCGAGACCCGTGGACTGCGGGCCGCCTTTCCGGAGCGGGCCGAGTCGATACCGGTCAGCTCCACCAAGAGCACCACGGGCCACCTCCTGGAGGCGGCGGGCGTCGTGGAGTTCGTGATCACGATGCTGGCCCTGATGGACGGCGTACTGCCGCCGACCGCCGGATACGGCCGGCCGGACCCCGAATGCGACCTGGACTACGTACCGAACCAGCCGCGCCAGGCCGACCCGCGCCGGGCCCTCACGATCAACGCCGCCTTCGGCGGCGCCAACACCGCACTCGTGCTGGAGCGGCCATGACGACCGAGAAGACGGTGCTCCGCTCGCCCCTCGGCATCCTCGCGACCGCCACCGCGACCCACGGCACCGGGCGGTCCGAGGACCACGCGGACCACGCGGACCACGCTGACAACACAGACATCCCGCTGCCGAGGCTGCCCGGCTTCGTGGAGTCGGCCTTCAGCCCGCTGGCGTACGAGGTCAGCAGGCAGTGCCTGACCGAACGGCCCGGGGACGGCGCGCGTACCGCCGTGGCGCTGGCCACTCTGATGGGGGACACCACCACGGCGGACCTGGCCAGCCGGCGCATGGTCTCCGGGCGGGTCCACAACCCGCTGCTGTTCATGCAGGCCACCGCCAATGCCGTACTGGGCTATACGAGCCAGGAGTTCGGGATCACCGGACAGACGTTCAGCCTCTCCACCCTCGACGACCCGGTGGCCGAACTGCTGGCCATGGCCGATCTGCTGCTGGAGGACCCGGAGCTGGACCGGGTCCTGGTGCTGGGCGTGGAGTTGGGGGGTGGCGAGCGTCTGGCCGCGGCGTACCGGGAACTGGCCGCCGACAGCGGCCGCCCGGTCCCGGACCTGCCCGCGACCGCCGGCCTGGCGGCGGCAGTGCTGCTGGGCCGTCCCGGAGGCGAGGCACCGGTGTCGGTCCGGTCGGCCGAGGCGTACGACGCCGACGACACAGGGGCGGCCGGGCATCCCGGAAGCATCCAGGGCCTGTTCGACCTGGCCGCCGCCCACCGGCGACTGCTGCGGGACGGCGGCAGCCACCTCCTGGTGACCGAGCCCCAGTCGCCCGCGTTCATCCTCACCGCCGGCACCGAAGCAAGGAACGAGACGGAGAACCATGCTCATCAGTAGGCAGGAGCGGGCACGGATCTGCTCCGACACCGAACTCGGCGCCGGCAACGTCCTGGAGCGCCTGAAGGCGTACGGCCGCCCGCTCGACGAGCCCGTGCTGCGGACGGACGGCAGCTGGCAGGCGCCGGACGGTTGCCGTCCCGAGGTGCTGACGCTCGGGCAGCTGCACGAGGTGGTCGAGACGTACGCGGGCTGGTACGCCGGTCGGGGTGTGAGGCCCCGCGACCCGGTCGCCGTGCACAGCCACTCCAGTGCCGAGTTCGCGGTGAACTTCCTGGCGCTGACGGCCCTCGGGGCCATCCCGTCGTTCGTGAACGGCAACCTGGCCCCGGAGATCGCCCGGGAGTACGTACGCAGACAGGGTGCAGTGGGCGCGTTCACGGACCGGGAGCACCATGAAGTGCTGTCCGGGCCGGGTCTCGGCTTCTGCGTCACAGCTGCCGAAATCCGGCCTGAGCACCGCGAGTTGCTGCCGACGTCCTTCCCGTACCGGCACGACGCGACCGATCCGGTGCTCATCTCGCACTCCTCCGGCACCACCGGTATGCCCAAGGGCGTGCCGCACACCCACCGGACGCTGATGTACGCGCAGGTGCACCGGCTCCGCTACTCCACCGGGACCGACATGGAGCGCACCCTGGTGGGGCTGCCGGGCGCGCACAACGCCATGGTGGCGACGCTGTTGTACTGCCTGCTGCTGCGCACCGACATCAAGCTGCTCTCCAGCCAGCGCGGCACCGATGTGCTGGACGGCATCGAGGAGTTCCGCCCGACCACGGTGCTGGCCTTCGCCGGGACCTTCGGCGAGATGGCCGCGGAGGACCTGGCGGACCGTGACCTGTCCAGCGTGCAGGTGTGGTTCAACACCGGGGACGCGGCGCACGAGGCACACATCCGGGCCCTGGTGCCGTACGGCAGCCACGTGAAGATCGGCAAGGACCTGCGCCGCACGCGGGTCGAGGGCTCGGTCTTCGTGGACGGGCTAGGCTCGTCGGAAGCCGGCTACTCGGTCTTCCACAACCGGCACACCAAGGACACGTCGGCCTACTCGCGCTGTGTCGGCAGGCCGATCAGCTTCGCCGAGGCCGCCGTGCTCGCCGAGGACGGCACCCCGCTGCCTCCCGGGGAGATCGGCCGCCTCGGGCTGAAGTCGCCGACACTCACACCCGGTTACTGGAACGACTCGCTGACCTGGAACCGGATGCGGCTGGGCGGCTACTGGCTCACCGGGGACCTCGCCCACCAGGACGAGCGGGGCAACTTCTACCACCTCGACCGGGCGCCGGACGCCATCCGGACCCGGAAGGGAATCCTGTTCAGCACCCGTACCGAGGAACTGCTGCTCCGGGAGCTGCCCGAACTGGCCGACTGCACCGTCGTCGGGGTCGCCCCCGAAGGCGTACGAGCCGACTGGGACGGCGACGGAGAAGCCGAGGCGTACGCACTGCTCCAGCTCTCGGAGGAGCACAGCGGTGATGACGGCGGTGATGACGGCGGTGACGGCGACGAGGCGTGGACCGGGCGGGTCAACGCCGCCTTGGCGGGAGCCCGATTCCCCCCGGTGACCCGGGCCCTGCGGATGAAGCCCGACGACGTGGCCAAGGGCGCCACCGGCAAGGTCCTCAAACGAGTGATGCGCGACCGGTTCGCCGCCAAGGAGCAGGCATGAGTACGGAAACGGGTGCCGGCGAGGTCAACCACCGCGCCCGGGCGTCGGAAGCGTATCGGCTGTGGTGGCAGCACGACGCCAACTGGTACCAGGGGGTGGCCGCGCGGTTCGGGCAGCAGGCCGCGAACGAGATCAACGCAGAGGCGATGCGCAAGGTCGCCCTCAAGGTCGCGCAGCAGGTCGCTCGCCGGAGCGGCGCGCTCCCGGACACCGGTGACAACGGCAAGGACCTGGAGGAGCTGCGCCGCCGGTACGACGACTGCGGGGGCCGCATGTTTCCGCCGGAACTGCGCAACGCCTCCACCGAGGTGCAGGGTGACGACCTGATCGTGCTCACATTGCGGCGGAACTTCGCCATCACGATGGTGCGGATGTCCGGTTCGCTGGAGGGCTACCGGTGCCCGTGCACCGACATCCACGCGGGCTGGTCCGAGGGACTCGGCGTGACCCTGACGGAGAACCGGGCCGAGAGCTGTCTGCGGGACGGGGACAAGGCGTGCCGCCTGCTGATGCGGGTCGCCACTCCTGTCGCTTCTGGTGGGGAGGGCTGAGCCGTGCGGGTGCTGGTCGCCGGGGCCACCGGAGTGGTCGGACGTCCGCTGGTGGGCGCGCTGCGGGCGCGAGGACACCAGGTGAGCGCGCTGGTACGTCACGAGTCCGGGGCCCCGGAGGCGGACGCGGTCGTGGTCGCCGACGCCCTCGACCGTCAGGCTCTGCTGGCAGCGGTGTCGGCTGCCAGGCCCGAGGCGGTCGTCCATCAGATGTCGGCGTTGCGGCTGCTGCGCGACGACCCCGCCGGGGCCTTCGCGCAGACCGCGCGGCTGCGTACCGAGGGCACCGCCAACCTGGTCGCGGCGGCCCGGGCGGCCGGAGCGCGGCGGCTGGTCGCGCAGTCCATCGCCTTCGCCGCCGCACCGGCCGGGGATCCGGTCCTCGACGAGGACGCGCCGCTGTACGTGGACGCCCCCGACCCGGGCTGGGCCGCCACCGTACGGGCCGTCGCCGAGCTGGAGCGGCTGGTCCTGGGCGGCGGTCCGGACCTCGCGGGCGCGGTGTTGCGGTACGGCACGCTGTACGGCGCCGGGACCGCGTACGCCCGTGACGGCGGGACCGGGCAGCGGGTGCTGGCCGGGAAGCTTCCGCTGCCCGAGGGCGGCTCCGGGATCATGTCGTTCCTGCATGTGGAGGACGCCGTGGGGGCCGCGGTGGCGGCCGTGGAGTCGGATGCCACCGGGGTCTTCCATGTGACGGACGACGACCCGGCCCCGGCCGCGCAGTGGCTGCCGCTCTACGCCCGCACGCTGGGCGGCCCGCCCCCACGCACGGTTCCGGCGGCGATGGCGCCCCGTTTGCTCGGCTGGTTCATGGCCCACCAGCTCACCGCGGCGCGCGGGGCGGCGAACGACCGGGCCCGTGCGACGCTGGGCTGGAAGCCGCTGCGGCCGAGCTGGCGCGACGGGCTGGGCGGGGAATGACCGAGCCGGCACGGAGCGGGCCCGGTGACGCCCTCGTTATCTGTGTGATCGGTGCCGGTCCACGCGGGCTCTCGGTCCTGGAGCGGATCTGCGCCAACGCCGACGGCACCGCCGGGACCACCCGTCCGGTCGTGGTCCACCTCGTCGACCCGTACCCGCCCGGCGCGGGCGCGGTGTGGCGTACCGACCAGCCGGGCGAGCTGCTGATGAACACGGTCGCCTCCCAGGTGACCCTGTTCACCGACGACAGCGTGGACTGCGTGGGGCCGTCGGTGCCGGGTCCCAGCCTGTACGAGTGGGCGCGCATGGTCAGCCAGGGAGCGTTCGCCGAGGGCTGCCCGGACCGGGTCCTGGACGAGGCGCGGTGGCTCGGCCCGGACTCCTACCCGACCCGGGCATTCCACGGCCACTACCTGAAGTGGGTGTTCCGGCACCTTCTGCGCATCGCCACTCCCCGAGTGACGGTCCACACGCACCGGGCGACCGCGGTCGCGCTGGACGACGCCCCGGACGGGCGGCAGACGGTGACACTGGAGGACGGCGGCCTGCTGTCCGGGATGGACGCGGTGGTCCTGGCGCTCGGCCACGGGGAGCTGACCCCGAGCCAGGACGAACGGGAGCTGCGCTCCTTCGCCGACCGGCACGGCCTGGCCTATGTGGGTCCCGCCAACCCGGCCGACGCCGATCTGAGCGGCATCCCGCCGGGCACGCGGGTGGCGCTGCGCGGGCTGGGGCTGAACTTCTTCGACCAACTGGCGCTGCTCACCGAGGGCCGCGGCGGCACATTCAAGGAGAGCCAGTCCGGACTCGTGTACCTCCCGAGCGGCAACGAACCGGTCCTGTACGCCGGTTCGCGGCGCGGTGTGCCGTACCACGCCCGGGGCGAGAACGAGAAGGGCGCACTCGGCCGCCACCACCCCCGGTTCCTGACCCCGGAGGCCATCGCCGGGCTGCGGCGGGCGGACGGCGGGCGGCTCGCCACCTTTCGCAGTGACATCTGGCCGCTGATCGACCGGGAGGTCCGCACCGTCTATCACGAGGCGTGGGTCCTGGCCGCTCACGGGCCTGGGGCCGCCGATGAGTTCGTACGGTCCTGTCTTGCCGGGGCCGGGGAAGTGGCCCTGCTCGACCGGTACGCGGTGCCGCCCGGTGAGCGGTGGGACTGGCAGCGGATCGAGCGTCCCTACGGCGAGCGGACCTTCGCCGGCCGGGGCGACTTCCGGCACTGGCTGCTGGACCACCTGCGGCGGGATGTCGCCGAGGCCCGGCTGGGCAATGTGAGCGGGCCGCTGAAGGCCGCGCTGGACGCCCTGCGGGATCTGCGCAACGAGATCCGGCTGGTGGTCGACCACGGCGGTGTCTCCGGTGAGTCGTACCGTGCCGAACTGGACGGCTGGTACACGCCGTTGAACGCGTTCACCTCGATCGGTCCGCCGGCCTTCCGGATCGAGCAACTGATCGCGCTGATCGAGGCCGAGGTGCTGCATATGGTCGGTCCGCGGATGCGAGTGCGGCCCTCGGCACCCGAAGGCGGTTTCCTCGTGGACGCGGAGCTGGTGTCCGCGCCTCCGGTGCTGGTGAGCGCGCTGATCGAGGCGCGGTTGCCCGTTGTCGATCTGCGGCGGAGCACGAATCCGCTGCTGCGCGGGCTGCTGACGGCCGGCCAGTGCGGCCCGTACCGGCTGACCGGTTGGGAGACGGGTGGACTCGCGGTGACAGGGAGCCCGCCCCGGCTTGTGGACGCGGCGGGCCGGGCGCATCCGCGCCGGTTCGCCTTCGGGGTGCCGACGGAGGGCGTGCGCTGGGTGACGGCGGTCGGCATCAGGCCGGGCGTCGGCTCGGTGACGCTGGAGGACTCGGACGCGATCGCGCGGGCGGCTCTGCGGTTGGCGGGGAACGAAGTGGCGTTGTCCGCCAGTACTTTGACCTTACGTCAGACACCGGATGCAGGGGGCCGAAGAACGTGAACGGGATGTCCGTGGGCACCGACTCGGGCCTGCTCGCCCCGACCTGGGCGGGCACGCCCGTCGCGGCCGAGGTGACCGACGAGGCATGGCTGCAGGCGATGCTGGACGCCGAAGTGGCGCTGGCCCGGGCCCAGCACGCCGTCGGGCTGACGCCCGCCGCGGCGGTGGAGGCGATCGCCTCGGTGGCCCGCGCGGACCGCCTTGACCTGGTCGCCCTGGCCCATGAGGCCCGGGCCGCGGCCAACCCGGTCGTGGCGCTGGTGAGCGCCTTCACCGAGGTGGTCGTCGCCAGGGACGTGGCAGCCGCCGAGTACGTGCACCGCGGATCGACCAGCCAGGACATCCTCGACTCGGCGGCCATGCTGGTCGCCCGCAGAGTGCTCGGCCTGATGGCCGCCGACCTGGAACGCACCGGCGCCGCCCTGGCCGCGCTGGCCGACACCCACCGCCACACCGTCCTGGCCGGGCGCACCCTGGCCCAGCACGCGGTGCCCACCACCCTCGGCCTCAAGGCAGCGGGCTGGCTCCAGCTCGTCGCCGACGCCCTGGCCCGGGTCCGTACGGTCGCGTCCGCGCTACCGGCCCAACTCGGCGGCGCGGCAGGCACCCTGGCCGCGTATCGCGAGTACGCGGCATTGGACGGCGGGGTGGGTGAGGGCGGCGTCGAGTTGCTCGGCCCGTTCGCGGAAGCCCTGGGGCTGGCCGAACCGGTGCTGCCGTGGCACACCGTGCGCACTCCGATCGCCGAACTGGGCGCGGTGCTTCAGCTGGTCACCGGAGCGCTCGGGAAGTTCGCGCTCGATGTGCAGACGCTGTCCCGTACCGAGATCGGCGAGGTGTCCGAGCCCGCCGCCGCGGGACGCGGGGCCTCTTCGGCGATGCCGCAGAAGCGGAACCCCGCGCTCGCCACGCTGATCGTGGCGGCGGCCCGTCAAGTGCCCGCCCATGCCCTCGTACTGGCCCAGTGCATGCTCGCCGAGGACGAGCGGCCCGCCGGGGCGTGGCACGCGGAGTGGCACCCGCTGCGGGAGGCGCTGCGGCTGGCGGGCGGGGCCACACACACGGCCGTCGAACTCGCGGAGGGGCTGATCGTGCACCCCGAGCGGATGCTCGCCAATCTCGAACTGACCGGCGGCGCCATCGTCACCGAACGGCTGACGGTGGCGCTCGCCCCGGTGTTCGGCAAGGTACGGGCGAAGAAGCTGCTGACCGCCGCCTCGGCCGAGGCCGCCGACACCGGGCGCACGATCGGCGAGGTGCTGTCCGGCCATCCCGACGTGGCGGCCCGGTTCACCGCCGACCAGCTGTCCGAGCTGCTCGACCCGGCCCGCTACACGGGTGCCGCCGACGCGCTGGTCGACCGGGCGCTGCGCGTGTACGGGGACCTCGGCGACACCACGGACGACGGAGGCACCCGATGAGCACGGTGAGCCCGACGGAGGAAAAGGCCGCGCCGTCCCGGTCGTGGCCCGTCCTGGTGGTCGTGGTCTGCGCCCAGATGCTGATCTGGCTCGACACCTCGGTCCTCAACGTCGCTGTCACCACTCTCGCCGACCCGGACGAGGGCCTGGGCGCGACCCCCGCCGAACTGGAGTGGGTGGCGAGCGCCTACACCCTGGTCTTCGCCGGCACCCTCTTCGCGGGCGGCGCGCTGGCCGACCGGTTCGGCCCCCGCACCACCCTCATCGCCGGTCTGGCACTGTTCGGCGCGGCCTCCGGAGCCGGGGCGTTCGCCGGGAGCCCGGCCTGGCTGATCGTGGCGCGGGCCTTCATGGGCGCGGGCAGTGCGCTGCTGATGCCCGCGACTCTGTCGGTCATCGTGCAGAGCACTCCGGAAGAGAAACGCACCCGGGCGATAGCGATCTGGAGCTCGTCCAGCGGTCTGGGCGTGGCCGTCGGCCCGGTCGTGGGCGGGGCGTTGCTCAGCCATTTCTGGTGGGGTTCGGTGTTCCTGGTCAACGTGCCGATCGTGGCCCTGTGTCTGGCCGGGGTGGTGGCCGTCGTACCCGAACTGAAAGGTCCCCGGCGCCGGGTGCTCGATCTGCCGGGGATGGGCCTCTCGGTGCTCGGTCTTGGCGGTGTGGTCTACGGGATCATCGAGCTCGGCAACGGACGGACGTGGTCCGGCCCGCACGTCCTCTTCCCCCTCCTCCTGGGCGGCGCACTGCTCACCGCCTTCGTGGCCGGTCAGCGCAGGTCCCCGGTCCCCAGCCTGGACCTGCGACTGTTCCGGCAGCCCGGGTTCACTGCCGGGAGTGTCGTGCTGCTGATCGCGTTCATGGCGCTGGCCGGGCATCTGTTCTACGCGGCCTTCTATCTCCAGGGGCCCCGCGGCCTCTCCCCAGCCGAGGCCGGAACCGTGATGATCGCCGCCGCGGTCGGCATCGTCCTGGGCAGCCAGGCCTCCCCGGCGATGAGCCGGTTGCTGTCGGCCCGGTGGACGGTCGCGGCCGGAGTCCTGGCCACGGCCGCCACGTACGTCGGTTATCTGTGGTTCGACGGACGGACCCCCGTCCTGACCGTCGCCGCGCTGCTGTGGGTGCAGGGGTTCGGGATGGGTCTGGTCGGTACGCCGGTCACGGCCGTGATGATGAGCGGGGTGCCGCCGCATCTCGCGGGCGCCGGATCGGCCGTCAACAGCGTGACACGGCAGGTGGGCGGGACGCTCGGCGTGGCGATGGCCGGCTCGGTCCTCTCCGGGGTGTACCGGGCGCGGATGGCGGACGCCGAACTGCCGGGTGACGCCCAGGGGTTGACGGCGAGCGCCGAAGAGCAGGCCCGGACCTCGGCCGAGGCGGCACGCTCGCTGGCCGGTTCGCTGCGTCTGCCCGAACTGGCGGCCGCGGCCGACCGCGCCTTCCTCGACGCGATGTACGCGGCCACGTTCTGGACCGCCGTACTGGCCCTCGCCGGGTTCGCCGTGTCCGTCGTCGGGCTGCGCGCGCGGGACGTCAACAGCGGGAACAGCGGAACGGGAACGTCGGAAGCGGCGAAAGCACGGGCACAGCGGAAGAGGAACGGAGGGGACGATGGAACAGGCACCGGCTCGGTCGGTTCTCGTGACCGGGGGGAACAGGGGGATCGGGCTGGCCACGGCACGCCGTTTCGCGAGGGCGGGGGACCGGGTCACGGTGACCTACCGGGGCGCTGAACCGTTCCTAGGGACTGAGCGGGAGTGAGTCCTGCTGCCAGGACCCGTGCTCAGCCGAACGCCCCGAACGGTGTTGGGCGTTCTGGTTCCCCGCGTTCGCTCCGCACCCGGCGCCAGCGGATCGTGTCCGTGGTCCGGGGATGCGGGGGCGGGGTCCCTCACGCCCCGGAACGCCCGATGAGGCCTGACGGTCCGATGCCCCACCGCATCACTCCGGTGCTGTGGGGGCGGTGCCGTCCGTCGCCGGATCGGGTGTCCCTGGGCGCGCCTGCCGATCGCCACGGCGGCTGCGTCGTGGCGTGTGGTGGTGCGGTTCTTACTGGTGAGGGGCTTTTGCCAGTGCTGGGCGCCCCACTTCGAGGTGTACGCGGGGTCGACCGCGATGATCGCGATGCCGATGGCGTCGGCCATCGAGGACAGCCGGGCCCGCAGTCTGCCGGTGGGCATGCCGGAGATCAGCTGCCTGAACCGCTTGCGGCGTCCGTGCTTCTCACGGGTCTTCTCCGCGGTGAAGTCCAGATCTTCGACGGCGATCGCGGCCACGCCGCAGGCCTTCGCCCAGTGCAGCAGCCGGGTCAGGGCGTGCCGGACCTGCGCGTCGCGGTGATCCGCGGTGCCGGACAGGTCGTAGAAGAAGTGCCGGGGATTGCCGACCGGGTTGCCGTGCACGTCGAGGCGCCAGGCGGCCAGGTGATCGGCGTTGGTGTCCACCGCGATCACCCCGTCGGCGAGGGCGGACTCCAGCGGGATGATCCGGGTCGGCGGAGACTGCCAGGCAGCGGTCACATACCAGCGGTTGCGGCCGGTGTCGTAGTGGATGCGGTAGGCGACGGCCCTGTTGACCTCGACCCGGTCGGCCCACTCGGTGCCCCGGTGGGCGAAGCGGACGACGGAGTTCAGCCGATGGCAAGGTCGGGGCGGACGAGCGTTCCCGATCTGCCGTGGACGATCTCGTACGCCGCGTCGAGGGCACCGATCGCGGCCAGGCCGCCGGTGCGTTCGACGAACCGGGCGGCGGCCTCCGTCTTGGGTCCCATCGAGCAGTCGGGGAAGCCGGCACGGCGCAGGTCGTCCGGGGTGGCGTCCAGGACGGGGTGCTGGTCGGCGGTGCCGTAGCCGGTGTAGACGTTCGGTACGTCGGTGAGGATGAGCAGGAAGTCGGCCTTGAGGTCCTCGGCGAGCAGGGCCGCGGTGAGGTCCTTGTCGATGACCGCGTCCACTCCGCGCAGGGCGCCGGTGTCGCTGTCGGCGGTGACGGGAACGCCTCCGCCGCCGGCGCAGATGACCAGAACGCCGCAGGTGAGCAGGTCGTGGATGGTCTCGGTCTCGACGATTCCCTCGGGCGCGGGTGACGCGACGACCTGGCGCCACCCGGCGGCGTCCTTGGCGATGTGCCAGCCGCGCCTTCGTGCGAGGGAGCGGGCGACGTCCCGGGGGTACACGGGGCCGACGCGCTTCGTGGGCCGCGCGAAGGCCGGATCGTCGGCCCGTACCAGGGTGTGGGTGACGAGTGCGGCGATCTTGTGGCCGGGCAGCGCGTCGTACAGGGCTCGGACCAGCAGTGAGCCGATCAGGCCCTCGGTCTGGGCGCCCAGGAGGTCCAGCGGATAGGGGGCGGTCAGGACCGGGTCGGCCGCGCTCTCCATGGCGAGGAGGCCGATCTGCGGCTCGTTGCCATGGGTGATGACGACCTCGTGTTCGAGGGCGAGGCCGGCGACGGCGGTGGCCACCCGGTCGATGTTCGCCCGCTGTACGGCCGCGTCGGGGCGATCACCCCGGCGCAGCAGGGCGTTGCCGCCGAGGGCGATGACGATGCGCACGGTTCGGTCCTCCAGGGTGGCGAGAGAGGTACGGCCTTGTTCGGGAGCGTCCGGGGCGCCGGTTCAGGCGTGCGGTACGACGGCGACGGGGCAGCTGACGTGGTGCAACGCCGCGTGCGTCACGGGTCCGATGTGCGTGCCGAGGTGGCTGTCCCGTGTGCGGCGCCCCACCACGACGAGGGAAGCTCCGGACGACGCGCGCACCAGTGCCGTGGCCGCCCTGCCTTCGGAGACGGTCTCGGTCACGGAGATCCCGGGGAACTTCTCGCACCACGGCCGCAGCGTCGCGATGACGGCGCGTTCCCGTGCCGCGAGGAGCTCCGGCCCGGACCCTGTGACCGCGTGCAGGTCGGCGCCGTCGGCCGACGGAACGCTGAAGGCGTGGATCACGTGCAGTGCGGAGCCGTAGCGGCGGGCGGCCTCGAAGGCGAACTCGATCAACTCGTCGCAGGGGCGCCGGGTGTCCAGTCCGAGAACGACATCGCGGTACGGGATCTCGGGGATCTCCTCCGGCGAGACACCGTCAGGTGCCGGAAGGTGTTCGTCGGCGGAGGTCTCGCCCGCGCGGACGAGCACGACGGGGCGCGGCGACCTGGCGACGACCCGCTGGGACACCGAGCCGACCAGGAATCCCACGGCACCGCTGAGCCCGCGGGAACCGAGCACCAGGAGCTCCGCCTCCTCGGCCGCCGCGAGCAGGGCGTCGACCGCGGAGTCGGCCACCACCTCGTCGACGATCTGCAGTCCCGGGTGCGCGGCACGCACGCTGCCGACCGCTCGGTCCAGAGTCTGCTGGGCCCACTCGTGCTCGCTCGTGCCTGCCGGTACGGAGGAGGCCGGGCGGGGGTGCCACTTCCACGCGTGCACCAGCCTCAACGAGGTTCCGCGACGCAGGGCTTCCCGGGCCGCCCAGTGCGCGGCCGCAAGGCTCTCGGTGGAACCGTCAACTCCCACGGTGACGTGCCGAAGCATGCCGTCTACCTCCTCCGTCCGAGCCTGTATTGCTCTCCCGGTACGAGCCTTGTGCAGGAACAGCCTTCTGCGCAGGGGCCGTACAGGCCCTTCCTGGACCCGTTCGGCCCCAACTCCAGCCCCACAACGTGCGCTCCGTACCTCCGTACTCGCGTGGCTCAGTGACGTACCAGAGCCCTCCGCGGTCGACCCGACCCCCCGGTCGTCCGCGTGGCCGTCGACCGGCGACGGCTGCGGCGCCGTTGTGCACGTAGGGCCCGTAAGGCCCGTAGCGCCAGCGCATCGAGCGCGGCGCCGAGCACATAGGTGACCGCCATGGAGATCCCCAGGAGGATGGCGAACAGCCTCCAGAACTCCGGCGTCAGTGACGTACCCACGATGCACACCCCCTCTCAGCCGCTCCTCCTCAGGAGCGGTGAGTTCAGTCGTGCGCGACGACGGCGACGGGAGCCGTGGCGTGGTGCAGCACGGCGTGCGTGACAGGGCCGATGTGCGTGCCGAGCAGGCCGCGGCGGATCCGGCGGCCGACGACGACGAGGGAGGCCCCGCGGGAGGCGTCGACCAGCTGGGCGGCGGGACTGCCGGAACGGGATTCCTCAACGACATGCACGGCCGGGTACTTCTCCTTCCAGCGGTGCAGCACCTCGGCCAGCGTGGCAGCGTCCTGCTTGGCCAGCACGGCGTTGAGCTCGGGGTCTGCGGGCAGGCCGTAGGCGAAGTACGGCGGCAGGTCCCAGGCGTGGACGACCCGCAGGGGCGTGACACGGCGGGCAGCCGCCTCGAAGGCGAAGGTGAGCAGCGTGTCATCGGGGTGGTCGGTGTCGAGTCCGAGGACGACGGGCTCGGACAGGTCCGCAGCGAACGGGACGGCGGACGGATCCATCGCATGCCCGTCCGCGGCCTGCCCCCCGGCCCGCACGAGGACCACCGGCTGCTCGGCCTGCGCCACGACGGCCTGGCCGACGGAGCCGACGAGGAAGCCTCCGATGCCGCTCAGCCCCCGGGAGCCGAGAGCCAACAGCTCGGCGTCCTTCGCCGCCTGAGTCAGCACCTCGGCGGGCCGACCGGGCACCTGCTCCACGGTTACGTCCAGTCCGGGGTGACGCAGACGGAGCGCTTCGACCACTTCGCACGCGATCCTTCCCCAGCCTTCGGACTGCGCCTCACCACCGAGGAGCGGCGCCATGGCCATGGGCGCGGGGACCGGCTCCCAGACATGGACCAGCTTGAGCGGAAGGAAACGCCGCTTCGCCTCACGGGCCGCCCACTCGGCGGCGGCACGGCTCTCGGCCGAGCCGTCGAGACCTACGACAACAGTGCGGACCATGGCTTCTGCCTCCTCAATGGGGATGTGATTCCAGCGTGGTGGTGTGCGGGCCGGTGGTGCAGGGGCCGCAGGTCCCCGACCGGGGCCGGTGGGCCCTGTCGGCCGGCCGGTACGGGGCAGGCAACGGCCTCTTCCCCGGGCCCGTTGGACAGGCGGCAGCCACAGGACGTCCCGGACGGGGCGTCGCGCCGCGCGGGCTTCCCCGGTGGTGCCGTTCGGCCCCATGGCTGGGGCCGGTCGCCTCGCGCCAGGAGTCTGCCCCTGACGGCCTCGTCAGCCGTCCCGGTGCGGGAAGGCGTCCGGTCACCGCACCGTGCCGGTCTGGCCCCGGGAGACGAGGGTGTTGTCATTGGTACGGTCGGCGAAGTGGTCCGCGACGTTGCCCACGGTGGTGGCGGCGATCTGGCCGACGGCGTCCCGGGTGAAGTAGGCCTGGTGCGAGGTGACCAGGACGTTGTTGAAGGTCATCAGGCGGGCGAGGCGTTCGTCGGTCATCACCTCAAGGGACTTGTCGAGGAAGAACACGCCGGCCTCCTCCTCGTACACGTCCAGACCGACACCGCTCAGCCGTCCCGCGCGCAGCGTCTCCAGCAGCGCGTCGGTGTCCACGAGGCCGCCGCGGCTGGAGTTGACCAGGATCGCGTCGTCCTTCATCAGGGCCAGGGCGCGGGCGTCGACAAGGTGGTGGGTGTCCGGCAGCAGCGGTACGTGCAGGCTGACCAGGTCCGCCTCGGCGAACAGGCGCTCCCTCTCGACGTACTGCATGCCCAGGGCCAGGCAGTCGGGGTTCTCGGCGACGTCCCAGCCCAGCAGCCGCATCCCGAAGCCGTGCGCGATCCGCGCGAACGCGGCCCCGATCTTCCCCGTGCCCACCACCCCCGCGGTCCGCCCGTGCAGGTCGCGGCCGATCAGTCCGTCGAGCCGGAAGTCGAACTCCCGCGTGCGGTGCGCGGCCCGCACGATCCGCCGGTCGACGGCGAGCGCGAGCGCCCAGGCGAACTCGGCCACCGAGTACGGCGAGTAGTACGACACCCGCGCCACCGTCAGCCCCAACTCCTCGGCGGCCGTCAGGTCGATGTTGTTGTAGCCGGTGGCCCGCTGGGCGATCATCCTGGTGCCGCCCTTGGCCAGCGCGCGCAGCACCTCGGCGTCCAGGGTGTCGTTGACGCTGCTGAGCACCACCTCATGCCCCGCCGCGATGGGGGCGGTGTCCCGGTTCAAGAACAGCCCCAGACAGCGCAGGTCATGCGCGGCGCCGAACTCCCGGTCGAACGCGTCCCGCAGCAGCGGCTGTTCGTCCGCGAGGACGCCGTACGCGACGATCTCCACGTGGTTCTCCTCCCACAGGGACGGCTGATCACCTCTCCACCGTATGGCCGCAGCGATACGGCCAAAGGGCCCGACGGACCTCGAGGGCAAAGCCCGCGTGGGGTCGCAGTGGTACCTGGTCGGCCCGCCGTGCCGTCCACGTCCGTCCACGGGACGGGGGCGCCGCGATATCAGGTCCGGGCGGGCCGTAAGGCGGTGACCATCGGCCCAGTGACGGCGGTCGCGGCGTCAGGAACCGTGGGTGGGGTGGGTCCGATCGACGGGCGAGGACGAGGACGAGGAGCTGTGTGATGGCGAAGGCGTATCTGGTGGGCAGCGGCATCGCGGCGCTGTCCGCGGCCACGTTCCTGATCCGCGACGGCGGTTTCCAGGGTTCGGACATCCACCTCTTCGAAGGGCAGCGGAACCTCGGCGGCAGCCTGGACGCGGGCGGCACGGCGAACACCGGCTACACCATGCGCGGCGGGCGGATGTTCGAGGCCGAGTACCGCTGCACGTACGACCTGCTGTCCGGCATCCCCACCCTGGACGACCCGTCGGTGTCGGTGACGCAGGAGATCCTGGCCGGGCACGAGGAGTTCGCCCGGGACGACATCGCCCGCCTCGTCGACGGCGACGGGAAGATCGTCGACACCCGCTCGATGGGGTTCACCGAACACGACCGCCTGGACCTGGTGCGCTGCCTGGCCGCCCCCGAGGGACACCTGGACGGCAAGCGGATCACGGACTGCTTCGGCGAGCACTTCTTCACCACGAACTTCTGGTTCCTGTGGTGCACCACATTCGCCTTCCAGCCCTGGCACAGCGCCATCGAGTTCCGCCGCTACCTCAGGCGCTTCATCCACCTCCTCCCCGAGTTCGCCTCCCTGTCCGGCATCCACCGCACCCGCTACAACCAGTACGACTCCATCGTGCGCCCCCTGACCGCCTGGCTGCGCGAACGGGGCGTCACCGTCCACACCGGCTGCCACGTCACCGACCTCGGCCTCATGCCGGGACGCCGTAGCACCACGGTCACCACCATCTACCTGTCCCGGGGCGGCCTCGACGAGAAGATCACCGTGTCCCCCGAGGACCTGGTCCTGGTCACCAACGGCTCCATGACGGACGCCTCCAGCCTCGGCTCGCACACCGCCGCGCCCCCGCCGGCTCCCCACCGCTCGGACGCCTGGCTGCTCTGGCACCGCCTGGCCAGGGGACGCGACGACTTCGGTAACCCGGACGCCTTCGACAAGCACGTCAAGGAGTCCCGCTTCGCGTCGTTCACCGTCACCGCCAAGGATCCCGCCTTCCTCGACGCCCTGGAGAAGTTCAGCGGCCGCGAGACCGGCCGGGGCGGCCTGATGACCTTCACCGACTCCAACTGGCTGCTCACCATCGTCGCCAACCGCCGGCCCGTCTACCGCGATCAGCCCGAGGGCGTCTCCGTCTGGTGGGGCTACGGCCTGCATCCCGGCCGAGCCGGCAACCACACCCCCAAGCCGATGACGATGTGCTCCGGCCGGGAGATCCTCGAAGAGGTCCTGCACCACCTGCCGTTCGGCGAGCCGACGGCAGCCCGCGTCCTGCAGACCTCCACCGTCGTGCCCTGCCTGATGCCGTATGTCACCAGCCAGTTCCTGTCCCGCCGCCGCGGCGACCGGCCCAAGGTCGTACCCGAGGGATCGGTCAACCTCGCCTTCATCGGGCAGTTCGCCGAGGTGCCGGACGACGTCGTCTTCACCGTCGAGTACTCCGTACGCACCGCCTGGACAGCAGTGGCCCAACTCCTCGGCCTCGACAAGCACCCGCCAGCGGTCTACAAGGGCCACCACGACCCCCACGTCCTGGCCGCCGCCCTGGAAACCATGCACCGCCGGTAACCGCCCGGGCGGTCGACCGACGCGTTCAGGTCGTACGCGGCTCCGCACGCCCGAGGCCGCCCCGACGCCACCCGCCCCGCGTACTCATTGCTCCGACGCGGGCGAAGAGGGGGCGCGACCTCAGCGCGTCATCCTCCGGTCGAACCAGATCGTGGCGAACGTCGGCACCAACCCGGCCCAGAAGATCACCTGCGGTACGGCACGGTCCGTCCACGGGATCTCCGCGATCAGCAGGGCGCACAGCATCGCCCAGGCCCCTTGGGCCAGCGTGACCCGGGCCCAGAGGCCGCGGCGAATCAGTGAGAGGACGTTCAGCCGGACGCCGGCGCGTCGGCGGCGGTAGCGCAGGAGGGCGCCGAAGATCCAGATGGCGGTCATGGGGACGAGGAACCACAGGCGTTGGCCCAGTGAGAGCGGCAGATCCCGCTGCACTTCGCCCTCGACGGCGAACAGGTCCAGCATCGTTCCGGCGAGAGCGAGGCAGAGCAGGGCGAGCCATCGGGTGCCGCGCAGCAGGCGGTAGGTGGCCCGGTCGAGTTCGCGCTGCATGGACGGGGAGTCGGGCGCGGCGGCTAGTGCGTCGGCGTACAGGTCCGCGGCTTCGGAGGCGGTGACGCCCTGGGCGCCGGCTGCTTTCCTGGTCTGCCGTGCCAGGGCCTCGGGGTGGTTGGGGTTGATCTGGAGGATGGCGCGTTCGAGCTGGTCGGCGACGGTTTCGTTGCCCGAGTAGCTGGCTATGCGCCAGGCGATCTCGTGGGCGTAGACCTCCTCGGGGCCCAGGCGCAGCGCCTCCATGGCCAAGTCGGCCGCCTCGCGGGAGACGCTGTCGACTTCGCGGGTACTCACCTTCGCGGCGCCGGTCGCCTTGGCGTAGCGGACCAGCGATGCCCGCCACACGGCGTCGGCGAGCAGTGCGTAGCCGAACCAGTGGTGCGGATCGACGCGGACCGCTTCGCGCAGCACCGGCTCAGCTTCGAGCCATCCCCTGCCCGGTGTGTCGCACAGCGTCCGAGCGCGCAGGATGAGCGCGCCGTAGTCCTCGGGTGCGAGTTCGAGGGCCTCGTCGGCCGCCTCCAGCGCCTGCTGCGGCTGCTCCGTGTTCAGGTGGCAGTAGCCGATCTTGACCCAGGCGCGTACGTCGCCGGGGTCTTCGGCGAGGCGCCGGCCCAACAGCGCCTGGGCCTGTTCGTAGCGTTCGAGGTCGATGAGCGCCTGGGCCTGTTCGACGGCCGGGTGCAACGTGGTCATAGCTTCCGCTTCTTCTTCAGGTAGGCCACCAGGTCGTCGTACATGCCGCCCTCGTTGGCGAACATGGCCACGTTGCGGGCGGAGGCGAACCACGGCTCGGCCGACGGCACGGTCTCCTTGGCGGCGGCCAGCAGGTCCTTCATGCCGATCATGCGCACGGTGCCGGTGCGGGCCGAATCGAGCAGGGCCCGCTCGGCTGCGGCCTCGCACAGGTGGGCCAGGTCGGCCCCGGACAGTCCCTCCGTGGCCTTGACCAGCTTGCCCAAGTCGACGTTCTCCACGGGACGTTCACGCAGGTGGTAGCGGAGGATCGCCTCGCGGGCGGGTGCGTCGGGCGGCAGCACGAGCAGGGTGCGGTCCAGGCGGCCGGGGCGGCGCAGGGCGATGTCCACGTCCCAGGGCACGTTGGTGGCCGCCAGCACGAACACGCCGTCATTGGCGGCCGCGTCGATGCCGTCCAGCTCGGTGAGCAGCTGGTTGACGGTGTTGCGCATGCCGCTGTTCTGTGTGCGGCTGCGCTTGCCGCCCAGTGCGTCCAGCTCGTCGAGGAAGACCACGCAGGGGGCTTGGCGGCGGGCGTTGGCGAAGATCTCGTGCATGTTGCGCTCGGAGTTGCCGATCCACATGTCGAGCACGTCATTGACCGACACCGACAGGAAACTCGCCCCGAGTTCCCCGGCGATCGCGCGGGCGATGAAGGTCTTGCCGCAGCCGGGCGGCCCGTACAGCAGCAGTCCGCCGCGCAGGGACTTGCCGTACAGCTTGCGCAGTTCGGGATTGCGCATCGGTGCGAGGAAGGCCGCCTCGAGACGGTCCTTGACCTCCTTCATGCCACCGACGTCTGCCAGGCGCACGGTGCCCGGCGCTTCCGTGTCCCATGCGGTCGCGTCACCCGGGTCGCCGCTGCCGTCGACTGTGAGTGGGGCCTCGACGAAGCGGGGCGGGACGAGATCGCCGACCTCTTCCTCGGCGGCCCGCCAGTCGTAGCCGTCGCGGGATTCCGGGGCGGGGGCCGGGGGCCGTTCGGACGGGGGGACCCCTGGCGGTGGTGCGGTGGCGGAGGCCGGTGCCAGTGGACCAGCGGGCGCCTCGCTCGGTGCGGCTGCGGTTCCGCCCATGGCCCGGACCATGAGCTCACGCGCCTGAGCATCAGCCGGCGCGTGCTGCAGCGCTACGGCCGCCTCCGTGACCGCTGCATCGAAGTGCCCCGCGGTCAGGAGCAGTTCGGCCAAGTGCAGCCGCAGCGGTACGTCATCGGGCGCGGCCGCAACGGCCGAACGCAGGCTCTGTATCAGAGGGGATTCGGCCGACATGGTTCACACCTTACGTATGCGACGGCTGTGACCGTCGGGTGCCCTTGGGACTGGCCCCGGTCGCCACTGGTGGAAGTGCCGTGCCCCGCCCAGGAGATGGCGGCCACGTGGCGCACGTACCACCGCCTCCGAGACCGACCGCCACTGTCAGACCCCCGTGGAAGGATGGCCCTCATCGCGTGAGACGGCGCGGCAACGGCCTGGGAACAGCGCAAGTACGGGGCAGAAAAAGGGGCGGCATGGCACACGGCGAGGGGGCGAACGGCGGCCCCGTGTTCGCGCCCGTGGGGCGGAAGGCGCGCCACGTGCTGGCGCGAGGGGAGCGGCTGCAGCAGGACGCTCGGGCCGTGCTCGACGATCACCGGCGGGCAGTCGATGAGATCCGTGCCGCGCTTGCGCCGATCCAAGCCGAGCTTGTCGTCGAGGAGTTGGCGGGCATTCCCGTTTCGCGGCTGAAGGACGCCACCGAGGGGCGGTTGCGGCTCGCTGCCCTGGAGGCGGCCGGGGTCGGGTCCGTGCGGGAGGTGTATGAGGCGAGCCGGTATGAGTTGCGGCAGATTCCGGGGGTCGGTGCGCAGACCGCCGATCAGGCGCTCGCCGCGGCCCGGCAGATCGCCCGGGCGGTCGAGGAGACGGTGTCCGTACGGATCGATGTCGATCACCCGGAGCCCCGGACCACCGCTCTTGTGATCGCGCTGCGGCGGCTCGTCGAGGCGGGGCCCGAGTTGCGCCGAGCCGTGGACGCAGCCGAGCGGCTGGACCGGAGGCTGAAGGTGCTGCTTCCGGCGGCCCGGCCCGCCGGTGGGCGGCTGCGGATGGCGCTGTCCACGAAGGCCCGGCGGGAGAGCGCGCTCGTCGCGGTCGCGGAACTGCATGAGCTGACGGCCGATTCCGGGGACGTACGACTGCTGCTGGCGCAGGCCTCCACCGATCTGCTGCGCGAGTCCGCCTCAGAGGCCGAGGCGTGGGTCGACTTCGAGCTGCGTTCCACGGAGTACTACAGCCAGCTCGCCGAAGTCGCAGGCAGCGCTCCCGACGTAGCGGCCGCCGAGGGCTTTCTGCCGGCGGAGGTCGCCGAGCGGGTGCATGCGCAGGGGCTCGACGACACCCATCGCCGAGTCTCGCTGCGCGGTTACCAGTCCTTCGGTGCGCGGTTCGCGCTCGCACAGCGGCGGGTGGTGCTCGGTGACGAGATGGGGCTCGGCAAGACGGTCCAGGCCATCGCCGTGCTCGCGCACCTGGCGGCGCAGGGACACAGTCACTTCCTGGTGATCTGCCCGGCGAGCGTACTGATCAACTGGACCCGCGAGATCCGCGCGCGCAGCACCCTTCGGGCGATGCCCGTGCACGGTCCCGAGCGGCAGCACGCGTACGGGGAGTGGCGTGAGCGCGGCGGAGTCGCCGTCACCACCTTCGACGTGCTGCACAGCCTGCCCGCGCCGGACAGAGCGACCGCGCCCCCGGCGGCACTCGTCGTCGACGAGGCCCACTACGTGAAGAATCCCGACGCGCGCCGATCCCGCGCCGTCGCCACCTGGACCGACCGGTGCGAGCGGGTCCTGTTCCTGACGGGTACTCCGATGGAGAACCGCGTCCAGGAGTTCCGTACGCTCGTCCGCTACCTCCAGCCCCAGCTGGTGCCCCACATCCAGGGAGGCGACGCGGGTGGGGGTCCCCCCGCTCGAGCGAAGCCGAGAGTGGGGGAGGGCCCGCACACGTTCCGCAAGTCCGTCGCCCCCGCCTATCTGCGCCGCAACCAGCAGGAGGTACTCACCGAACTGCCCGCGCTGCTCCAGGTCGACGAGTGGGAGGAGTTCAGCGCCGCCGACCAGGAGGCGTACCGCGACGCGGTCGCCGCCGGGAACTTCATGGCGATGCGCAGAGCCGCGTATGCGGACGCCGAGCGGTCCGCGAAGCTGCAACGCCTGCGCGAGCTGGTGTCCGAGGCCGCTGAGAACGGGCTCAAGGTGGTCGTCTTCTCGTACTTCCGGGACGTGCTCGGTGTGGTCCGGCAAGCCCTGGGCGATGGCGCGTTGGGGCCATTGTCCGGTGGTGTGCCGGCCGCTCGCCGGCAGCAGCTGGTCGACGAGTTCACGGCCGCCTCCGGTCACGCCGTACTGCTCTGCCAGATAGAGGCCGGCGGTGTCGGCCTCAACCTCCAGGCGGCGTCCGTCGTGATCCTCTGCGAGCCGCAGGTCAAGCCCACCCTGGAGCACCAGGCCGTCGCCCGCGCCCACCGTATGGGCCAGGTCCGCCCGGTCCAGGTGCACCGCCTCCTCGCCACGGACAGCGTGGACGACCGCCTGCTGCGCATCCTGGAGAACAAGGCCCGCCTCTTCGACGCGTACGCCCGCCGCAGCGATGTCGCCGAGGCGACCCCGGACGCCGTCGACGTCTCGGACGGCACCCTGGCCCGCCGCATAGTCGAGGAGGAGCAGCAGCGGCTGGCCACCGTCACATGAGCGCCCCGCGGCGTCGTTTATGACGTTGTGTCATGACTGGCATATGGCGCCTGTGTTACGTCCGTGCAGGGCTCTTGTGCAATTCCTGTGGAAGCCTCAATCTTTCGGCTGAAGCACAGGGTTGTCCCCGAACTTGGCATGACCCTGTCTTCTTTTGTGTGCCCGCACCAGCCCGCACCACCTGCGTGTGCTCCACCGGCACCACCCCCCACAAGCGCGCCACCGATTGAGGAGGATCCCTCAGATGGCAGTGATGCGTCATGCCCGTCGAAGACTTGCCGGAATCGGCACCGGAATCAGCGCGACGGCCCTTGTCGCCGGCCTTGTCACCGCTCTCCCCGCCCAGGCCGCCGCGGCCCCCGTGGGCCCCGTCCAGTACGCAGACGCACCCGGGACGATCGCGAACAGCTACATCGTGACCCTCGACGCGGACGCCGCGAAAGCCGGTTCCGCGGAGGGGAGGGCACTCGCCAAGGAGTACGGCGCCAAGATCGAGCGTACGTACAAGAAGGCGCTGAACGGTTACGCCGTCGAGGCCACCGAGGCCGAGGCGAAGAGGTTCGCCGCCGACCCGGCTGTAGCCTCCGTCGTCCAGAACCGCACCTTCACGATCACCGCGACCCAGCCCAGTCCGCCCTCCTGGGGCCTGGACCGCATCGACCAGGCGGCCCTCCCGCTCAACCAGAGCTACACGTACGACGACACCGCGGGTGAGGGCGTCACCGCCTACATCATCGACACCGGTGTCCGCATCACCCACACCGACTTCGGCGGCCGGGCGGCCAACGGCTACGACGCCGTCGACAACGACAACACCGCCCAGGACGGCCACGGCCACGGCACGCATGTCGCGGGCACGGTCGCGGGCACCGCGTACGGCGTGGCCAAGAAGGCGAAGATCGTCGGCGTGCGCGTACTCAACAACTCAGGCCAGGGCACCACCGCGCAGGTCGTCGCGGGCATCGACTGGGTGACGAGCAACGCCGTCAAGCCGGCCGTCGCCAATATGAGCCTCGGCGGCCCCACGGACACCGCGATCGACACCGCCGTACGCAACTCCATCGCCTCCGGTGTCACCTACGCCGTGGCGGCCGGCAACGAGTCGACGAACGCCTCGACCCGTTCACCCGCCCGCGTCACCGAGGCGATCACCGTCGGCGCCACCACCAGCACCGACGCCAGGGCCAGTTACTCGAACTTCGGCACCGTCCTGGACCTCTTCGCCCCGGGCTCCTCCATCACGTCCACCTGGGCCACGAGCGACAGCGCGACGAACACCATCTCCGGTACGTCCATGGCTACCCCCCATGTCGCCGGAGCCGCCGCCCTCCACCTGGCGGACAACCCCACCGCCACCCCGGCCGCCGTCCAGACCGCACTGGTCAACTCCGCCACCACCGGAGTGGTCACCAGCCCCGGCACCGGCTCGCCCAACCGCCTCCTGCGCGTTGGCAGCGGCGGCACCACCCCGCCGCCCACCGGCTCGCGCTTCGAGAACGGCGGCGACTACACGATCAGCGACAACGCCACGGTCGAGTCACCGCTCGTGGTCACCGGCGTCACGGGCAACGCACCCTCGGCCCTGAGCGTCCCGGTCAGCATCGTCCACACATACATCGGCGACCTCCAGGTCCAGCTGATCGCCCCCGACGGCACCGCCTACACGCTGAAGGCGTACGGCACGGGCGGCTCCGCCGACAACATCAACACCACGTACACCGTGAACGCCTCGTCAGAGGTCGCGAACGGCACGTGGAAGCTCAGGGTCAGCGACAACGCGGCGCAGGACACAGGACGGATCGACTCCTGGGCGCTCCAGTTCTGAGCCTCGTCAGGAGCCGATCCTCGGCAGCCCAACGTCAATGACGCAACATCAGTAACCCTCGTCCTCGCGGTACGGCTTCGGGTCCGTGACCCAGCCCGCCGCGAGGACGAGGCGCGAGCGGCGGTGGACGGCGAGGAAGGCGAAGGGGCGGTCGAAGCGGGCGTCGATCCTGGTGGTCACGTAGCGGCGTTCAGGCGGTGCGCTGCCGGGAGCAGCGGCGATGGCCGTCACCGCCGCCGCACGGAAGCCCAGCGCGCCGAACCTCGCCATGGTGGACTGCCGTGCCGACCCGACGGCCAGCGGAAAGCCGCTGATTCCGGGAAAGTGTCCGCGCGAGGTGTCGCGCGCCGTCGTGAGGCCGAACATCCGGTGCAGCTCCAGCAGATCGTGGTGCGCCGTCATGTCGTAGGCCACGGTCGTCACGTCCAGCGTCGGCGGCCGGGGCCGCATACGGCTTACCTTCTCGACGCGCAGCCCGGGTCCCGCGTCCCCGTATGGGAGTTGAGGACCGGATACGACCGGATGCGTGTCCTCGAGGATGCCGATGCCAGTCCCCACCACCTGACCCGGCGTCATCGCCTCTTCCCCGAGCAGCAGATGGACGTCGATGCCGGTGCTGCCCAGCACCTTCACCTCCGTGACGCACCCCTCCGGAGTCTCGGCCACGCCAACCCGGTCCAACAGGACGCTGCTGCGGTGCAGCCCCAGGAGCGTACGCCCGCGCCATGGTCCGTGAGCCGCCCGCACGGGGCACTCCTTGAAGGGGCGCAGCCACTGCGTACGCATGGCCAGCGCACTCGCCAGGACCAGCTCGGTGTCCGGCGTCAGCACGACCGGCATGCGCTCGACCAGCCCACCAGTGCGCTGCGCCGCCCATCCGTCCAACGCCGCGCGATCGGTGGCCTCGTCCCCTGTGAGCACCCCGTGCGTCTGAGCGGGCAGCCCTTTCGCCCACTCCGCCCGCAGCTCCAGCGTCCGCCTGGTCCACAGTCCCAGAGCCGAGTCCAGCCCTCGCACCATGCCCAGGGCACCCATCAACTCCCGCCCCGCACAAGCCGCTTCCTCGGCCGGCCGCCCCACCGCCTCGGCCAGCTCCGCGCGCGCTGCGCCACCCGCGCCGTCCGCCAGAAAGGCGAGCAACGGCCAGACCCCGGCGGCAGAGAAGACGGTGCCGCCCGTCGCCGCCTCGGCCCACCGCGCCGTCAGCCCGTTGACCGCGCCGATCGTCGTCCCGGCCGGCACCATTGACGCGTTCGTCATCCGCGTTCCGCCCCCATCCGCCCCACGCTTACCATGCGCCTGTCGTACGTCAGTTCTCGAACCGCTCGGACGAGGAGCACGGTACTAGTGGACATACCTCCGCCCCCTGGGCCCCAGCAGCCCCCAGGCGGCCAGTACCCGCCTCCCGGCCCGTACGGCGCGCAACCCGGCCACGGTCAGGCACCGGGCCCGTACGGCTATCAGCACTGGGGCCAAGGCCACCCCCCGTACACCCCTCCCCTTCCCCCTCCTCCCGTCAATGGATTCGCCATCGCCGCGCTGGTGCTCGGCATCCTCTGCTTCCTGCCGCTGATCGGACTGATCCTCGGCGTCATCGCGCTGGCGCAGATCAAGAAGAAGGGCGAGCACGGCAAGGGCATGGCGCTCGCAGGCGTGATCCTTTCGGGGCTCGGTACGGCCTTCCTCGCGTTCGCATTCGCGAGCGGGGGAGCGGCCGAGTTCTGGGAGCGCTTCAAGGAGGGCGCACAGGAGGGCACGGCCTTCTCCGTCGACAAGGGCGAGTGCTTCGATACGCCGGAGGGCTCGCTGGAGGGCGTGGCGTACGACGTCGACAAGGTGCCGTGCGCGGACAAGCACGACGGTGAGGTCTTCGCGAACTTCCAGATGGGCGACGGCAGTTACCCGGGTGACGCGGCCATCACCGAGGCAGCCGACGAAAAGTGCTACACACTTCAGCCCGCGTACGCGATGGACTCCTGGGCCGTGCCCGACAATGTCGACATCTACTACTTCACCCCTACCCGCCAGAGCTGGGGCCTGGGCGACCGCGAGATCAGCTGCTTGTTCGGCAACAAGGAACCGTCCGCCGGCCTGACCGGCTCACTGCGCAACGACGCGACCACGCTCGACGCCGACCAGATCGCGTACCTGAAGGCGGAACAGATCCACAACGAGGCGATGGAGTCGGCACCCGCGGAGGAGTACGTCGAGGACGACCTGCCCGGTCACAAGCAGTGGGCGGCACGAGTCTCCGGCGCCCTGACCGAGCAGGTCGGCATGCTTCGCGCCCACGACTGGGGCGCCGAAGCGCAGGGTCCGGTCACCGCGCTGGTCAAGGACCTCGACACGGCCCAGAAGGAGTGGCAGCAGGCCGGCAAGGCCGACGACGCGGACGCCTTCTACGAGCACTACGAGAAGGGCGTGAACCTCACCGACCCCAAGCAGACGATCACCGCACGCAAGGCCTTGGGCCTGGCCACGAACCTGCCGACGTACTACGAGGACGAAAACGGCGAAGGCGGCGGCACGGGGGGCGGCGGCGCCGAAGTGTGACCGTCGGCGAGAGCGGATCTCGGCGGCCATAGCCGAGAGAAAGCACCTGGTAAAGACCCGCCACACCCCATGTCATCACATCGAGTGAATCTCTGGCCCTTACTTGCCCAGGGCAACCCTGGGTTGCCACGCTGTTGCTGTCTGTACAACCTGATGGGAGCGGCCAGTGGCATTCGGTGAGCAGCCGGCGTACCTCCGCGTCGCGGGTGATCTCCGCAAGAAGATCGTCGACGGTTCGCTGCCACCCCACACCCGGCTCCCGTCCCAGGCCAGAATCCGCCAGGAGTACGGAGTTTCGGACACGGTCGCCCTGGAGGCCCGCAAGGTGCTGATGGCCGAGGGCCTGGTCGAGGGCCGCTCGGGATCCGGTACGTATGTGCGCGCTCGCCCCGTGCCGCGCCGCATCGCCCGCTCCGGTTACCGGCCGGAGACCGGCGCCACCCCGTTCCGCCAGGAGCAGGCCGACGCCGAGGCGCGCGGCACGTGGGAGTCGCACAGCCGGCAGGCCGAGGCAAGCGCCTCGGTCGCCTCGCGGCTGGCCATCGAGCCTGGTGACCGCGTGATGTGCACGCAGTACGTGTTCCGGGACGGGGGTGAGACGATCATGCTCTCCACGTCCTGGGAACCGCTGGCCGTCACGGGCCGTACGCCCGTGATGCTCCCCGAGGAGGGCCCTCTCGGCGGCATGGGCGTGGCCGAACGCATGGCGGCGATCGACGTCATCGTCGACAACGTCACGGAGGAAGTCGGCGCACGGCCTGGTCTCGCCGAGGAACTCGCCGCCCTCGGTGGCGTTCCCGGCCACGTGGTCCTGGTCATCCAGCGCACGTTCTTCGCGTCGGGCCGACCGGTGGAGACGGCGGATGTGGTGGTACCGGCCGACCGGTACCGGGTGTCGTACCACTTGCCCGTGCGGTAGCCCCCGGCGGCTGGGCGGGGCGCCTACGGGGGTGGGGTGTTGGGTTCGTGGGCGCGAGCAACCGCAACGAACCCGCTCCTGAAAACGAACCCAATCTGTAAAAACCCATGCGCGCTGCGTGAAGGTTAGGCGTAGGCTCGGGCATATGCGGATTGCGGTTGCGGTGTCCTTATGGAGCGGGTCGGAGTGCGGGTCGGAACGCGGAGGGGGAGCGCGATGAGCGACGGCACCATCACGCTGCCCTGGCTCGTCGTACGACGCGACGACAACGGCAACCGCTACACCGTCAGCAGGTGCGCGACCAGGATCGAAGCCGAGAAGATCGCGGGCCGCCTCGAAGGCCACGGCCCCAACCAGCTGTACTTGATCGAGTGCATCGAACAGAACGGCCAGAACGGAAGCCCGTAGTCTCCACCGCATGACGGAACGGATCGTGGTGGTAGGGGCCGCCGTACTGAGCGAGGGCGAGCGCCGCCTGCTCGCCGCCCGCCGCAGCGCACCCCCGGACCTGGCCGGCCGCTGGGAACTCCCCGGCGGCAAGGTCGAACCCGGCGAGACCCCCGAGCACGCCCTCGTACGCGAGCTGCGCGAAGAACTCGGCGTGGAGGCGGAGCCGCTGGCCCGGATCCCGGGGGAGTGGCCCCTGAAGCCCCCGTACACCCTCCACGTCTGGACCGCCCGGCTGCTCCCCGACTCCGCCGACCCGAAACCCCTTGAGGATCACGACGAGTTGCGCTGGCTGGCACCGGACGAGATCTGGGACGTCGACTGGCTGGATCAGGACGTACCGGCCGTCATGGAGGTCGCGCGTCACGCCTGGCAAGATCCGGCACCGGAGGCGTGAGCTCCGCGGCGTGGGGTACGCGGACGCCACCAGTGCTGTGACATACGCAACTCCGTACACCATGCACGCAAGTGTGGGACGTCGTGGCATACGGACTTCGCCCCGTGCGCGCGGCCTCCGCCCGGTACGCCCGAGGCGCCCGTACGCCGTTCGTGCCACAGTGAGCCCCGGCGCGCGGTACTCCGCCCCGCATACCGGGTATGTCCCCATTAACCCCGCGAAACCGGACTACATCCGCTTCAGGCCCGGGAGTGATCCGCGTGATCCACACCGATGGCAAGGTCGCCGAGTGGACCTTCCCCGCGGATCCCGGTTCCGTACGAGCCGCCCGTACCTTCGTCCGGAGCCAGCTGCGCGCCTGGGGCCTCGAATCCCTCGGTGACGTGACCGCGCTGCTGGTCAGTGAGCTGGTCACCAACTCCCTGCAGCACGCCATGGGGCCCATCGACGTTCGCCTCGTGCGCCCCACGGAGCCTGTCGACGGCCTGCTCGTGGAAGTCTCCGACCCCCTGCCGGACCTGCCGCACGAGCGCGCCGCGCGCCCCGAGGACGAGGGCGGTCGCGGGCTCCACCTCGTGGCTTGCTCCGCGCGCCGCTGGGGCACCCGCCCTGGCGCGGCGGGCAAGACGGTGTGGTTCGAACTGGCTCCGCCGGACTGAGCGGTGGCGATTCACGAGTCAGCCGGTGCCGCAAGGGGCTGGCCGGTCCTGAGGGCTTGTAGGAGTCTGTGATTCGACGGGGCGCGCCCTGGTTAGAAGACTGGGAGTGTGTGTCGCGGCCGGTCCAAAATGCATCGGGACCGTGCTGTGATCGTGAACACCGTGTTGTGCGGCGCCGTACTGCTGGATACTGCGGGCAGCCGCCCCCGGTGACCGATGCCGGACGCGGTGAGCTGGAGGGGACGGTTCGCGTGAGCGAGATACCAGCGAAGGCCACGGAGACTGCGGAGTCCATGGAGTCCGAGGACCCGGGGGGCGACGCGAGGGCCGGTGTGCCGGTCAGTGGCGTCGACGGCGGGGTCGACGGCGAGGTCGACGGCGTGGTGTGGCAGAGCAGTCCACCCGGCTCGATCTACGACTACATCAAGGTCGCCTCGTTCTCGATCGGCCCCGACGGCCTCGTCGACCAGTGGAGTCTGCGCGCGGAGAAGCTCTTCGGCATCAGGGCCGAGCGGGCCGTGGGCATGGATCCCATCGAGGCCTTCGTCGATCCCGATCTGCGTGAGCGCGGCCAGCGGAAGATGGCCGAGATCCTCGACGGCCGGGAATGGACGGGCGTCGTCCCCTTCCGGGTGCCGGACGACGCGGAGTCCGGTGCGGGCACGGAGGGACTTGCCGAGGTCTACGTCATGCCGACGCGCACGGAGGAGGGCGAGAAAGCCGCCCTGTGCATCGTCGTCGACGTCCGCACCCTGCGCGGAATTGAGACGGATCTGGCTGCCGCGCAGGCGGTTTTCGGCCAATCCCCGTTCGGCTTCCTGCTGATCGACACGGAGTTCAAGATCCGCCGGGTCAACGAGCGGTTCGCCCTGGTCTTCGGCGGCACCGCCAACGACCACCGCGGACGCACCGTCAGGGACTATCTGGTGCCCCACGAGGCCGAGCGGGTCTCCGCGACGCTGCGCCGCGTCCTGGAGACCGGCGAATCCGTCACCGACATGCAGGTCACGGGCACCGTGCCCGGCTCGCCCGAGCGCCGGAACTGGTCCGTCAACCTCTATCGCGTGGAGAGCGGTGCGGGCCGGCCGATCGGCATCGCCTGGCTGGGCACCGACGTCACGGCGCGTCGTGCCGCCGCCCGCGAGGCCGCC
Source organism: Streptomyces sp. NPDC006365 (assembly GCF_042870755.1). Lineage (NCBI taxonomy): Bacteria > Bacillati > Actinomycetota > Actinomycetes > Kitasatosporales > Streptomycetaceae > Streptomyces > Streptomyces sp. NPDC006365. The sequence continues at coordinate 241,092 of NZ_JBIAHS010000011.1, read as the reverse complement.
GCTGCCCGGCGCAATCTCGCCCTGCTGAACGAGGCCGGGGCGCGCATCGGCAACTCCCTCGACCTGGAGACCACGGCCCGCGAACTCCTCGACGTGGCCGTCCCCGGCTTCTGCGACCTCGCCTCCGTCGACCTCTACCAGGGGCTGCTCGCCGGCGACGAGACGCCGCCCGGGCTCGCCGACGGGAGCGCGGAGCTGCGCAGGGTCGCCTTCGCCAGCGCCGTCTCCGACGCGCCCTTCATCGGCGGCCCCGAGCCGGTGAACGTCGGCGCCGTGCACCACTTCGCGTTCAACTCGGAGTGCGCGGACGCCCTGCGCACCGCCCGCCCGAAGACCGTCCTCGGCGAGGAGGGTGGCCTGATCCAGTCCACGCTCGCCGTTCCGATGGTCGCGCACGACACGGTCGTCGGCCTCGTCCAGTTCTCGCGTACGAAGGGCAGCGAGCCGTTCGGGGATCGGGATCGCGGCCTCGCGGTCGAACTGGCCGCGCGCGCCGCCGTCTGCATCGACAACGCCCGCCTGTACCGCCGCGAGCACCAACGCGCGTTGATACTCCAGCGCTCCCTGCTGCCCCCGGGCGACCCGGAGGCCTCCGGCCTGGACATCGCCTGCCGCTACCTTCCCGGGAACGCGGCGACCGAGGTGGGCGGCGACTGGTTCGACGTCATCGAACTCCCCGGTCACCGCACGGCCTTGGTCGTCGGCGACGTGATGGGCCGCGGTCTGCGCGCCGCCGTCGCCATGGGTGAACTCCGTACGGCCGTACGCACCTTGGCACTGCTCGACCTCGAACCGGCCGAGGTCCTCTCGGCGTTGGACGAGATCGCCCGCGGCCTCGGCACCCCCGGCGGCATTCAGCAGGCCACCCGCACCGCGGGCCGCCAGTCGCAGCGCGACGCCGACCTCTCCGAGGTGTACCTCGCCACCTGTGTGTACGCGGTCTACGACTCCGTCACGCGCCGCTGCACATTCGCCAACGCGGGCCATCTGCCGCCCGTACTGGTGGAGCCCGGTGAGAACGCGCTGATGCTGGACGTGCCGCCGGGCATGCCGCTCGGTGTGGGCGGAGAGCCGTTCGAGGAGGTGGAGGTCGAACTTCCCGAAGGTTCGCTTTTGGCGCTCTACACGGATGGACTGGTCGAATCGCGCGACCACCCGCTGGACGAGGGTCTGCAAGCGTTCGTGGGCGCTCTGACGGACCCGCCCCACCCGTCACCCGGCCACCACCCGGGGACGGCGGCGTGGCGCGCCGACACCTCCCGATCCCTGGAGGACGTCTGCGACCACGTCCTCAACACCCTCGACACCCATCACGGCGAGGACGACATCGCGCTTCTGATGGCCCGTGTCCAGGGACTGCCCGCCGAGTCCGTAGGCGACTGGACCCTGCCGCGCGAGCCGCGCAGCGTGGGCCGGGCGCGCGAGTTCGCCCGTGGCCAGCTCCTGAGCTGGGACCTCGAACCGCTCGTCGACACCGCGGAGTTGCTGGTCAGCGAGCTGGTGACCAATGCCCTGCGCTACGGCGAGGGTGACATCAGGCTCCGGCTGCTGCTCGACCGCACATTGGTCTGCGAGGTCTGGGACGCCGGCCTGGTCCAGCCCCGCCGCCGCCGCGCCCGCGACACGGACGAGGGCGGCCGAGGGCTGCAACTCGTCGGTCTCCTGAGCGCCGCCTGGGGCTCTCGCCGCACCCCGCGCGGCAAGACGGTCTGGTTCGAACTCCCCCTGCCGAACGGCGACACAGGCCTCACGGACCCGGCGGAAGCCTTGCTGAGCCTGTTCTAGGAGGAGCCAGAGGTCCCAGGAGTCCGGGAGGATCTAGGAGGTACGCCTCTTGATCTTCGACCCCAGCCACACCAGCGGGTCGTACTTGCGGTCGACCGCCCGTTCCTTCAAGGGAATCAGGGCGTTATCCGTGATCTTGATGCCCTCGGGGCAGACCTCGGTGCAGCACTTGGTGATGTTGCAGTAGCCGAGGCCGTGTTCGTCCTGGGCAGTGGTCTTGCGGTCCAGTCCGGTCTCGGACGCCGCGTCCAGCGGGTGCATGTCCAGCTCCGCCACCCGCATCAGGAAACGGGGCCCCGCGAACGCCGGCTTGTTCTCCTCGTGGTCCCGGACCACATGGCAGGTGTCCTGGCACAGGAAGCACTCGATGCACTTGCGGAACTCCTGCGAGCGGTCCACGTCCTCCTGCATCATCCGGTACTCGCCGGGACCGACACCGGCGGGCGGCACGAAGGACGGCACCTGCCGCGCCTTCGTGTAGTTGAAGCCGACGTCGGTAACGAGATCCCGTACAACGGGAAACGCCCGCAAGGGAGTTACCGTGATCGTCTCCTCGCGCGAGAACACCGACATACGCGTCATGCACATCAGCCGCGGCCGGCCGTTGATCTCCGCCGAACACGAACCGCACTTGCCCGCCTTGCAGTTCCACCGCACGGCCAGATCCGGGGTCTGGGTCGCCTGGAGCCGGTGGATGATGTCCAGCACCACCTCACCGTCGTTGACTTCGACCTTGAAGTCCTCCAGGCCACCGCCCTCGGCGTCCCCGCGCCACACCTTGAAGCGGGCCTCATAGCTGCTCACTCGTACAGCTCCTCTTCGGCGAGGTACTTGACCAGCTCTTCCTTGTCGAACAGGGCGAGCAGGTCCTGGCGGATGGGCTCGGTGGTCTCCCGGAGGAGCTTGATCTGGCCGCGTACCGGATCCGTGGCCGCCAAGCCGCCCGTGGGATCGGTCAGCTGGCAGAGCAGGTTGATCCGCCGCCACTCCCGCTCCATCGTCGGATGGTCCTCACGGGTGTGGCCGCCGCGCGACTCCGTACGCTCCAGGGCGGCGCGCGCCACGCACTCGCTGACCAGCAGCATGTTGCGCAGGTCGAGCGCGAGGTGCCAGCCGGGGTTGAACTGCCGATGCCCCTCGACTCCCGCCCGCCGCGCCCGCACGCGGAGGTCTGCCAGCTTCTTCAGCGCCGACTCCATCTCCGCCTCCCGGCGGATGATGCCGACGAGGTCGTTCATCGTCTGCTGGAGCTCCTGATGGAGGGTGTACGGGTTCTCCGGCGGCCGTCCCGCCTCCTCCGCACCCGCCTCGGGGCCCTCCGCGGAGAACGGCCGCAGCGCCTCCGCCGCCGCCGCGTCGATCTGGGCATCGTCCACCGCGGGCCGCTCGCCCGCATCGGTCGCGTACCTGGCGGCGTGCAGCCCGGCCCGGCGGCCGAAGACCAGCAGGTCGGAGAGCGAGTTGCCGCCGAGCCGGTTGGAGCCGTGCATACCGCCCGCGACCTCCCCGGCCGCGAACAGCCCAGGCACCCCGCGCGCCGCCGCCGTGTCCGATTCGACCGCGATCCCACCCATCACGTAGTGGCAGGTCGGCCCGACCTCCATCGCCTCGGCGGTGATGTCGACGTCGGCGAGTTCCTTGAACTGGTGGTACATCGATGGCAGCCGCCGCTTGATCACCTCGGCCGGCATACGGGTCGACACATCGAGGAAGACCCCGCCGTGCGGCGAACCACGGCCTGCCTTGACCTCCGCGTTGATGGCCCGCGCCACCTCGTCACGCGGCAGCAGCTCGGGCGGACGCCGGTTGTTGTCCGGGTCCTCGTACCAGCGGTCGCCCTCCTCCTCGGACTGCGCGTACTTCTCCTTGAACACGTCCGGGATGTAGTCGAACATGAACCGCTTGCCCTCGGAGTTCCGCAGAACCCCGCCGTCCCCGCGCACCGACTCGGTGACGAGGATGCCCTTCACCGACGGCGGCCAGACCATGCCCGTCGGGTGGAACTGCACGAACTCCATGTTGAGGAGGGGTGCCCCGGCCAGCAGCGCCAGCGCGTGCCCGTCCCCGGTGTACTCCCACGAGTTCGACGTGACCTTGAAGGACTTGCCGATGCCACCGGTGGCGATCACGACCGAAGGGGCTTCGAGGACGAAGAATCGGCCGGACTCCCGCTCGTAGCAGAAGGCACCGGAGACCCGCTCCCCGTCCTTCAGGATCCGCGTGACCGTGCACTCCTGGTAGACCTTCAGCCGCGACTCGTAGTCGCCGGTCTCCTTGTGGTCCTCCTGCTGCAACGACACGATCTTCTGCTGGAGCGTGCGGATCAGCTCCAGCCCCGTACGGTCGCCGACGTGCGCGAGCCGCGGGTACTCGTGCCCGCCGAAGTTGCGCTGGGAGATCCGCCCGTCCTTCGTACGGTCGAAGAGGGCGCCCCAGGTCTCCAGCTCCCAGACGCGGTCCGGGGCCTCCTGCGCGTGCAGCTCGGCCATCCGCCACTGGTTGAGGAACTTGCCGCCACGCATGGTGTCGCGGAAGTGCACCTGCCAATTGTCCCCGGCGTTGACGTTGCCCATCGCCGCCGCGATGCCGCCCTCGGCCATCACCGTGTGCGCCTTGCCGAACAGCGACTTGCAGATCACGGCCGTACGCGCGCCCCGCTCCCGCGCCTCGATCGCGGCCCGCAGCCCGGCGCCGCCCGCGCCGACCACGACGACGTCCCACTCCTGCCGGTCAACTACGGGCATCAGAACAACCTCGGATCGTCAAAGGCACCGGACGCGACCAGATACACGTAGAAGTCGGCGAGCGCCACGCTCACCAGCGAGGCCCAGGCGAGCAGCATGTGCCGGGCGTTGAGCTTGCCGACCCACTGCCACATCCGGTAGCGCACGGGGTGCTTGGAGAAGTGCTTGAGCTGCCCGCCGACGATGTGCCGGCACGAGTGGCAGGAGAGGGTGTACGCCCAGATCAGCACGATGTTGACCAGGAAGACCAGGGTGCCGAGACCCATGTGGCCCCACTCGTAGTGCTCGTCGCGGAAGGCGAGCACGGTGTCGTACGTGAGGATGCCGGCGACCAGGATCGCGGCGTAGAAGAAGTAGCGGTGGATGTTCTGCAGGATCAGCGGGAAGCGGGTCTCGCCGGTGTACTTCTTGTGCGGCTCGGCGACCGCGCAGGCCGGGGGTGAGGCCCAGAAACCCCGGTAGTAGGCCTTGCGATAGTAGTAGCAGGTCAGCCGGAAGCCCAGCGGGAAGATCAGGATGAGCAGGGCGGGGGACAGGCCCCACCAGCCGCCGAAGATCTCCCAGTTCGGGCCCGCCCGCATCGGCTCGCAGTTCTCCGCCAGACAGGGCGAGTAGAACGGCGAGACGTACGGCGCCGCGTAGTAGTCGGTGTTCGCGAACGCCCGCCACGTCGAGTAGACGACGAAGGCCAGCAGACCGGCCGCGGTGGTGGCAGGCGCCAGCCACCAGCGGTCCGTCCGCAGATGCGGGGCGGCGATCGCGGCGCGCGTGGGGGTTCTTACGCCGCCGCTGTTCAGTTCGGGTTCCGTACCAGTGGCCAAGGGGGTGGACTCCAGTCGGATCAGGGTGCGTGCCGGTCGCGGGCGCCGAGACCCTCGTCGTCCGAGTCCGTCCACAGAGTGCTGTCGTACGGGGTGTCGGGGATGGACACGAGGTCGGGACGCCGCGGTGCCTTGAGGCCGGGGGCGGCCTCGCGCAGCAGCGCCACGCTCTCGCGCAGGTGGTCGGCGTCGGTGCGCACACGGCGCATCTCCAGACCGCCACCGATCTGCTGTTCCAGGCGCCCCACGGACCGGTACAGGTCGTCGAGAGCGCGCTGGACTGTTGTCAGGTCGTCTTGCACGGACATGACTTGCCCTCACTTCCGCGGACCCTGCGGCCCAAGGCGGCAACGTTCATGCGCCTGCGAGTGTCGCGCGTCACATCGGCCCCTGTGAAGGGATCTGCACGGATTAACCGATCGTGTCGCGCATTCACGCCACACGCGCGCCCCCGCTGTCGGCAGTGCGCCCTTTGCTAGGCCGCATGGGTGAGCTTTCGCTCACCCCTCGCCGTGGCGCCGCTCCGACTCGGGGGCTTGCCCCTTCAGTAGGGCAATAGATCTGATCAACTCCATAATACGGCCAAACGTGATCTAACTCACCAAACGCGACATTCCGCGTGTTCAGCCCAAGTGACTCAGCCCGTGTGTTCAGCCCACGTGATCAGAACCGCCCCGGAGGTATCAGTCATGTCCCACCACGGCGTCGGACCGCGCGCATCCATGCGCTCGGTCGCGTTCCTCACGGCGGGCGTGCTCGCGGTGACCTCCCTCGCCGCGTGCAGCGAGGAGGACCCGGCCTCCCGGCCCCTCGCCGGGCAGGACATCGCTCCCGCGGAGCGTGACCGGATCGCCGACGGCGGCACCGTGCGCTGGGCCGTGGACACCGTCCCGGCGACCCTCAACACCTTCCAGGCCGACGCCGACGCGACCACCTCACGCGTGGCCGGCGCTGTCCTGCCCTCGATGTACCGGCTCGACGAGAAGGGCAGGCCCGAGCGTAACCCCGACTACCTGGAGTCCGCGGAGATCGTCGAGCGCGAGCCCAAGCAGGTCGTGCTCTACAAGCTCAACCAGCAGGCCGTCTGGAGCGACGGCCGCGAGATCGGCGCCGCCGACTTCGCCGCCCAGTGGCGCGCCCTGTCCGGCAAGGACACCGCGTACTGGACGGCCCGCAACGCCGGCTACGAACGCATCGAGAAGATCGAGCGCGGCGACGACGACCTCGAGGTACGGGTCACCTTCAACAAGCCGTATGCGGACTGGCGGTCGCTGTTCTCGCCGCTGTACCCGAAGGACGTGATGGGCACCCCGGACACCTTCAACGACGGCGCCCGCCGCAAGCTGAAGGTCACCGCCGGTCCCTTCAAGATCGACAAGGTCGATCGCAAGGCCGGCGACGTCAGGCTGAAGCGCAACCCGCGCTGGTGGGGCCACCAGCCCAAACTCTCCGAGCTGGTCCTGCGCGCCGTACCGCGCAACAAACGCGCCGCCGCGCTCGCCGCCGGCCGGCTCGACCTCGCCGAGATCGACGCCTCCGCGGCGCGGCGCATCACAGCCGCCGCCGGCGCCAAGGGATCCGCCGGGGCACCCTTCGCCCACGGCCCCGGCACCGAACTCACGCCCGCCCGGGCACTGCGCTCCTGGGCGATCGCGAACGGCTCCGACGAGGAGGCGGCCGACGAGGAGGTCACCGCCCGCGAGCAGCGGAGCAAGGAGATCGCGAAGTACCGCGAGGAGCAGTCGGCCTTGCGCCGCTTCGCGGTCCGCAAGTCCCTCGAACCCGTCTACACACAGCTCGCCCTCAACGGCGCCGAGGGCCCGCTCGCCGACGAGCGCGTCCGCCGCGCCGTGGCCCGCGCGCTCGACCGCGACGAACTCGCCAGGGTCGTACTCCAGCCTCTCGGCCTGCCCGCCGAACCCGTCGGCAGCCATCTCGCCCTCGCCGGTCAGGCCGCGTACGCCGACAGCAGCGGCGCCCTCGGTGAGCAGGACACCGAGGAGGCCCAGGCGCTGCTCTCGGACGCTGGCTGGAAACGGGGCGGGCCCCTCAAGGAAAAGAAGGGGGAGAAGGAGAAAGCGGCGAAGGGGGCGGGCAGCGAGGCCTCCGAGAACTCCGAGAACTCCGAGAAGTCGGACGACGACACGTACATCGTGGGCGAGGACAACAAACCCGGTGCGGCGTACGACCCGGCCTCCGGCGAGGCGTCGTACGGCGAGGGTTCCGGCGACGACAGCAAGCCCGCCGACCACGGCACCTCCGCCGTGCTCGCGCCCGCGCCCATCGCCCAGCTGCGCACGGCGCTCCTCGACCAGGCCTCCGCGCAGGCCGAGGAGGCCGACGAGGAGCAGGAGGAGCAGGAGCTGGCGCAGGAGGGGAAGCTCAAGCGCGGCGGGGCGCCAGGAGCCTACGCGCCGAAGGGCACCGCCGCCCCCGCGGGGGCCGCGGCCGGTCCGCTCGCCAAGGACGGCGAGGCCCTGTCGCTGCGCTTCGTGCTCCCGTCAGGGCCCGGCACGGAGTCGCTGCGGGCGGTCGGTGAGCGCATCGCGCGGATGCTGGCCGACATCGGCATCCGTACGGAGATCTCCAAGGTCTCCGACGCGAGCTACTTCAAGGACCACATCGCCTCGGGCCAGTACGACCTGGCGCTCTACTCCTGGCCCGCGTCCGCCTTCCCCGCCACGGACGCCCGCCCCATCTACGCCAAGCCGGTGCCCGCCGCGGACGGCTCCCTCAACGTCGAGCAGAACTTCACCCGCGTCGGCACCGACCAGGTCGACCACCTCTTCGACCAGGCCGTCGCCGAACTGGACGAGAAGGAGTCCCGCTCCCTGGTCCGCAAGGCCGACGCCCGGATCTGGGCCGCCGCCGGCTCGATCCCCCTCTACCAGCGCCCGCAGCTCGTAGCGGCCCGCCCGAACCTGGTCAACGCGGGCGCGTTCGGCTTCGAGACACCGGTGTACGAGGACATGGGCTACCTGAAGAAGGGCATGAAGCGAACGTCGTGACCTTGGCGCGCCCCTGAAGGAGGCCGCAGGCCTTTCTTCAGGGGCGCGGGGCTGTGACATATGCGACTCCGCCGCGTGGGCGCGACCAGCCCCAACGGACCTGCGCCGTGGGCACAGGCAGAACCCGTCGAGCCCCAGCGGCCGGCGGCCCCGTACCATGGGGTAAGGCCGTGGCATGTTCCGCCCGGCAGGGCCCGCGTAACGCAGATGTACGCGTCGGCCGTTCACTCACCCCGGGAGAAGCGCCTCACTATGGCCACGCGCCACGACATTCGTAACGTCGCCATCGTCGCCCACGTCGACCACGGCAAGACCACTCTGGTCGACGCCATGCTCAAGCAGGCCGGTTCCTTCGCCGCGCATGCCGCTGAGTCGCTCGACGACCGCATGATGGACTCGAACGACCTGGAGCGTGAGAAGGGCATCACGATCCTCGCCAAGAACACGGCGGTGAAGTACCACCCGAAGGATGGCGGCGACGTCATCACCATCAACATCATCGACACCCCCGGCCACGCCGACTTCGGCGGTGAGGTCGAGCGCGGTCTGTCGATGGTCGACGCGGTGGTCCTGCTCGTCGACGCCTCCGAGGGCCCGCTCCCGCAGACCCGCTTCGTGCTGCGCAAGGCCCTCCAGGCGCGGCTGCCCGTCATCCTGTGCATCAACAAGACGGACCGCCCGGACTCCCGTATCGACGAGGTGGTGAACGAGGCGTACGACCTCTTCCTGGACCTCGACGCCGACGAGGACCAGATCGAGTTCCCCATCGTCTACGCGTGTGCGCGGGACGGAGTGGCCTCGCTGACCAAGCCGGAGGACGGCACCGTCCCGGCCGACAGCGACAGCCTGGAGCCGTTCTTCTCCACGATCCTGGCGCACGTCCCGGCCCCGACGTACGACGAGGAGGCCCCCCTCCAGGCGCACGTCACCAACCTGGACGCCGACAACTTCCTCGGCCGCATCGCGCTGCTCCGCGTCGAGCAGGGCGAGCTGCGCAAGGGCCAGACGGTCGCCTGGATCAAGCGCGACGGCACCGTCGCCGGCGTACGCATCAGCGAGCTGATGATGACCGAGGCGCTCACCCGCAAGCCCGCCGAGAAGGCCGGCCCCGGGGACATCTGCGCTGTCGCCGGTATCCCCGACATCATGATCGGTGAGACCCTCGCGGACCCCGAGAACCCCGTCGCGCTGCCGCTCATCACGGTCGACGAGCCGGCGATCTCGATGACGATCGGTACGAACACCTCGCCGCTGGTCGGCCGCGGTGGCACCGGCAAGGGCGCGGACGCCAAGGCGGCCGTCAAGGACCGTAAGGTCACGGCGCGTCAGGTGAAGGACCGTCTGGACCGTGAGCTGGTCGGCAATGTCTCCCTGCGGGTGCTGGACACCGAGCGCCCGGACGCCTGGGAGGTCCAGGGCCGAGGTGAGCTCGCGCTCGCGATCCTCGTCGAGACCATGCGCCGGGAGGGCTACGAGCTGACGGTCGGCAAGCCGCAGGTCGTCACCAAGGACGTCGACGGCAAGGTGCACGAGCCGGTCGAGCGCATGACGATCGACGTGCCCGAGGAGCACATGGGCGCGGTCACACAGCTCATGGGTGTCCGCAAGGGCCGGATGGACAACATGTCCAACCACGGCTCCGGTTGGGTGCGGCTGGAGTTCGTCGTGCCGTCCCGCGGTCTCATCGGGTTCCGTACGGAGTTCCTGACGAGCACGCGCGGCACGGGCATCGCGCACTCCATCCACGAGGGCCACGAGCCGTGGTTCGGCGCTCTCCAGACCCGTAACAACGGTTCACTGGTCGCCGACCGCTCCGGCGCCGTCACCGCGTTCGCGATGACGAACCTTCAGGAGCGCGGCGTGCTCTTCGTGGAGCCGGGCACCGAGGTGTACGAGGGCATGATCGTCGGCGAGAACTCGCGCGCCGACGACATGGACGTGAACATCACCAAGGAGAAGAAGCTCACCAACATGCGGTCCTCCACGGCCGATGTGACGGAGTCGATCGTCCCGCCGCGCAAGCTCTCCCTGGAACAGTCGCTGGAGTTCTGCCGCGACGACGAGTGCGTCGAGGTCACTCCGGAGTCCGTTCGCATCCGCAAGGTGAAGCTGGACGGCCGCGAGCGCGCCCGCGCCGCGAGCCGCGCCAAGCACGGCTGACGCTCCTTCACCGAGGGTTCATCTCAAGCCCGTTGACCCGGTTCTCCGCTGAGAGGAGGGCCGGGTTTTCGGTGCGCCTTCAGGCTCCGTGCGGAGGGGCGTGGGGGACGTGGTGGCGCGTTCTCATGGGGTTCGCTGTCCGTGCGCTGTCAGCGACGTTCGACTATCGGAGAGCGAGCGATCAAGTTTCGGACATGTAAACAGAAAACGCTCCCCGTATGTCCGTTATGGGAAAATTCCATCTCACCTGTCAAGCGCGATCAGGTGTCAGTCTTTGCAATTTTTGCTCAAAATATGGACGGTAGGGAGATCCCTATGTCTTCCGGGCTTGACGCGCGTTGATTCCCTTGGCGAAAGTTCCCCCAAACCACAGAACCTGCCGGTATCTGTGCTGCGCTCAACTTTCCGTCCCCCGGGGGAAGAACACACATGACAAGTCCAACCAAGGCCGAGGGCTCAGGCCCGTCGGTCGCCTTGGACCCTGAGCTGGCGGCGACCACCGAAGTTGCCAAGCCCAAGAAGCTTGAGGGCCGTTCCCCCGGCCAACTGATGTGGCAGCGGTTCAAGCGTGACCGTACAGGGATGGTCTCCGCCGGTGTAGTGATTTTCTTCTTCGTCGTCTCCGCACTGGCGCCGGTGATCTCCAAGCTGTACGGCAAGGACCCGTACACGCTGTACGCGCAGGAGCCGGAATATCCGTTCCTGCTCGACGACTTCGCGATGCCCAGCGGGTCGTTCGGCGGTGTCTCGGGCGATTTCTGGCTCGGTGTCCAGCCTCAGCTGGGCCGCGACGTGTTCACGATGCTGCTGTACGGCATCCGCAACTCCCTCTACATGGCCGTGGTGCTGACGCTCCTGTGCGTTGTCGCAGGCGTCCTCATCGGCCTGGTCGGCGGCTACTTCGGCGGCAAGGTCGACTACTGGCTGGGCCGGGTCACGGACTTCTTCCTGTCGTTCCCCAACCAGCTGTTCTTCATCGCCTTCATGCCCGTCGTCACCGCGATGTTCGTCTCCCCGACGGATGAGACCCCCACCTACCTGCGGGTGGTCGCGATCATCCTGGTGATGTGGTTCCTCGGCTGGATGCCCATGGCCAGGCTCGTCCGAGGCTCCGTGGTCTCACTGCGTGAGCGCGAGTTCATCGAGGCGGCCAAGGTCTCCGGCGCCTCGCGGTGGCGGATCGTCCGCAAGGAGGTCCTGCCGAACGTCGTCACCCCGATCCTGGTGCAGGCCACATACACGCTGCCCAGCTCCATCCTGAACATCGCGTTCCTCTCATTCGTCGGGGTCGGCCTCGTCGAGCCGACTCCTGACTGGGGCCGGATGTTCAGCATCGGTGCCGAGAACTACGAACAGAACCCGTCGTTCCTGCTCTTCTCGGGTGGGGCGCTGGTGATCTTCATTCTGGCCTTCAACCTCCTCGGTGACTCCGTCCGTGACGCGTTCGACCCGAAGACCGGACGGTGAAAACGTCCACGAGCCGGGGGGTGGCTGCCGCCCCCGACGCCGGGCAACCGGATGGCCAGGCAGCACTTCTGGATAACGACCGACAGGTAGGTGCATAAAGCATCATGAAGCCCATCCGATCGCGCTCTGTGAGAGCCATTGCCGCCATTGCGGTGGCCGGCTCGCTCGCGCTCACCGGCTGCTCCAGCGACAGCGGCAATGAATCCAAGGACCGGGCGAAGACCCAGGACGACGCGGCGACGCAGCAGAAGCCCGTCCAGTACGCCGACGCCGCGGCCTCCAACGGCCCCGCGGCGGAGGTGGCGGGCGCCAAGTCCGGCGGCACGATCAACGTCTACATGCAGTCGGACCTGTCCCACATGGACCCGGGTCAGATCTACGTGAGTGACGCGGGCCAGTTCGCCAACCTCGTGCACCGCGGTCTGACGAACTTCCAGGAGGACAAGAACGGCAACCTGACGGTCGTCGGCGACATCGCCACCGACTCGGGTCAGTCGTCCGACGGCGGCAAGACCTGGACGTACAAGCTCAAGTCGGGCGTCAAGGACGAGGACGGCAACGTCATCACGTCCAAGGACGTCCGCCACACCATCGAGCGCCAGTACTCGGAGGTCATCTTCGACGGCCCGACGTACGTCCAGACCTGGCTCTCCGGTGCCGACTACCGCAAGGACCTGCCGGACGGTCCGTACAAGGGCAAGCACCTGCCGGACTCCGTCCTGGAGACCCCGGACGACGAGACGGTGGTCTTCCACTTCAACCAGCCGCGTCCCGACCTGCCGCAGGCGCTCGCCATGGCCGGTTACGCCATCGTGCCCGAGAAGCAGGACACGAAGGAGAAGTACGACAAGGCTCCGGCAGCGCTCGGCCCGTACAAGATCTCCGAGTACAAGGCCGGCAAGTCCCTGAAGCTGGTCAAGAACACCCAGTGGGACCCGAAGACCGACTCGGTCCGGCACCAGTACGTCGACGGCTACAACTTCACCACGACGATCGACCAGGCCAGCCAGACCAAGCGGCTGATCGCCGACCAGGGTGAGGCCAAGAACGCGATCCAGTGGACCGACCCGGTGGACACGGCGCAGATCCAGGACGTCGTCTCCGACGCGGCGGTCAACAAGCGCACGGTCAAGGGCTACCAGCCCTACGTCTGGCAGATGAGCTTCAACCTTGACAAGATCAAGGACAAGAAGATCCGCGACGCCATCACCTACGCGATCCCGGCCCAGGCCATGGTCCAGGCCGACGGCGGCCGGTACGGCGGTGAGATCGCCGGTGGTCTGTTCGCCCCGACCCTGCCGGGCTTCGACGCGAAGTACGACCCGTACGGCAAGCTCAAGAAGCCCAACGGCGACCTCGCGAAGGCCAAGGAGCTGATCAAGGAGGCGGGCGTCAAGGAGGGCACCAAGCTCACCTACGCGTACTCCAACAGCCCGCGCGGCCAGGCGCAGCAGGTCATCATCGTGGACGCGCTGGAGAAGCTCGGCTACGACGTCCAGGCCAAGGAGATCGACCGGGCCACCTTCTACGAGCAGATCGGCAAGCTCAAGAACCCGTACGACCTCTACATGACCGGCTGGGGCCAGGACTGGCCGTCCCAGTCCACGGTCGTGACCCCGGTCTACGACGGCACGCAGATCGCCGACGGTGCGCCGAACTACTCGCACATCAACGACCCGCAGGTCAACAAGCTGATCGAGGAAGCTCTGAAGCTGGAGCCGGCCGAGGCCGCCGCGAAGTGGGAGCAGGCGCACAAGCGCATCCTCGAGGAGATCAACCCGGCTGCCCCGGTGTACTACTCGAAGACCATCCAGCTCTTCGGGTCGAACATCGGCGGTGCGACGTACAGCACCGAGTCGAGCTACATCGACATCAACAATGTGTTCCTGAAGCAGCCGTAACCAAGCGCCACGGCTGATCCGTGGGGGTGCGCGCCAGGCGGAGCGCACCCCCACGGGCACCCATCCCCCTCACCGCACCGCCGCTTCCGAAGAGAGCAGCCGCCCGCCATGCTTCAGTTCCTCATCCGCAGGTCGATCGGCGCGGTCGTGATCATGTTCCTGATCGCCGCGTTCACGTTCTTCTTGTTCTACGCAGTTCCCCAGGACTTCGCCGCCCTTTCCTGCGGCAAGAACTGCTCGCCGGAGAACCTCGCTGTCATCCGGGAGAACCTCGGTCTGGACAAGCCCATCACCGCGCAGTTCTGGGACTTCATGATCGGCATCGTGGCCGGCCGCGACTTCGCTGTCGGGCACTGCTCGGCCCCCTGCCTGGGTGTCTCCTTCAAGACCGGCGACTTCGTCTGGGAGTCCCTCATGGACCGGTTCCCGCTGACGCTGTCGCTGACCATCGGCGGGCTCGTCATCTTCCTGCTGTTCGGGCTCGGCACCGGCATGCTCGCCGCCTGGAAGCGCGGCACCGTGGTCGACAAGCTCGCCAGCGGCGCGTCCATCGTGCTCAGCTCGTTCCAGATCTACCTGCTCGGCCCGATCGTGCTCGGCATCTTCGTCTACTCGACGGGCTGGATGGAGAACCCCAAGTACGTGCCGTTCACCGAGAACCCGGGCGCCTGGTTCATCGGACTGCTCATCCCCTGGGTCGTGATGGCCACGATCTTCACCGCCCAGTACACCCGTATGACCCGCTCGACCATGATCGAGCAACTGCAGGAGGAGCATGTCCGCACCGCGAGAGCGAAGGGCATGTCCCAGAAGTACGTGTTCTTCCGCTACGCCTGGCGCGGTTCACTGATCCCGATCGTCACCATCCTCGGCCTGGACCTCAGCTCACTCCTCGCGGGTGGTGTGGTCACCGAGTTCACCTTCGACCTGGCGGGCATCGGACGGCTCGCGGTGGAGTCGTCGTTGACCAAGGATCTGCCGCTGACGATGGGGGCCATGCTGTTCGGAGCCTTCTTCATCCTGATCCTGAACATCCTCGTGGACATCGCCTACGCGTTCATCGACCCGCGCGTGCGCCTCAGCTAGGAGAACGACCGTGACCACACTGACCAAGGTCGAAGACGCCCCGAACCCGACCGGGTCGGACGCCTTCCTCTCGGTCCGGGATCTGCGGGTGCAGTTCTCCACCGAGGACGGCGTCGTCAAGGCGGTCGACGGCCTCTCCTTCGACGTCGAGCGCGGCAAGACCCTGGGCATCGTCGGCGAGTCGGGCTCCGGCAAGTCCGTCACCAACCTGACGATCCTCGGGCTGCACAGCCCCAAGACCACCACCGTCGAGGGCGAGATCGTCCTGGACGGCAAGGAGCTGATCACCGCCTCCGAGAAGGAGATGGAGAAGCTCCGCGGCAACAAGGCCGCGATGATCTTCCAGGACCCGCTGACCGCGCTCTCGCCGTACTACACGGTGGGCCGCCAGCTGTCCGAGCCGTTCATGAAGCACACCGGAGCCTCCAAGAAGGAGGCGAAGGCCCGGGCGATCGAGATGCTCGACAAGGTCGGCATCCCGCAGCCCCAGACGCGCTTCCACGACTACCCGCACCAGTTTTCCGGCGGTATGCGCCAGCGCGCGATGATCGCCATGGCGCTGATGTGCGACCCCGACCTGCTGATCGCCGACGAGCCGACCACCGCGCTCGATGTGACCGTGCAGGCCCAGATCCTGGACCTGTTGCGGGACCTCCAGCAGGAGTTCGGCTCCGCGATCATCTTCATCACCCATGACCTGGGCGTCATTTCGCACATGGCCGACGACCTGCTGGTGATGTACGCGGGCCGGGCCGTGGAGCGGGGCAGCACCCGCGAGGTGCTCAGGCAGCCCCAGCATCCGTACACTTGGGGCCTGTTGAGCTCGATGCCGAGGCTCGGCGGCAACCTGAACGAGGCGCTCACCCCGATCCCGGGGTCGCCGCCCTCTCTCCTCACCCCGCCGTCCGGCTGCCCCTTCCACCCGCGGTGTGCCTTCCAGGAGACGGTCGGCAACCGCTGTGTGGACGAACGGCCGTCACTGGCCGACGATGCCCGTGCCGCGGCCTGCCACCTCACGGCGGAGCAGAAGCAGACCATCTTCATCGACCAGATCCAGCCCCGGCTGCGCTAGGGAGAACCGAGACATGAGCGACAACCTCACCCTCCCCGCACCGCAGGACTCGACCGGTACCTCGGCCGAGACGCTCCTCAGCGTCGAGGGCCTGACCAAGCACTTCCCGATCTACGGCGGCTTCCCGATCAAACGAAAGGTCGGCGCCGTCCAGGCCGTCGACAGCATCGACCTGAGCGTCGGGGTCGGCGAAAGTGTCGGCCTGGTCGGCGAGTCGGGCTGCGGCAAGTCGACAACGGGCCGGCTGATCACGCGGCTTCTGGAGCCCACCGGCGGCAAGATCACATACGCGGGCCAGGACATCACGCACGCTTCTCGCAAGCAGCTCGCACCCGTACGGTCCGAGATCCAGATGATCTTCCAGGACCCGTACTCCTCGCTGAACCCGCGGCAGACCGTCGGCACGATCATCAAGTCGCCGATGGAGGTCAACGGCATCAACCCGGAGGGTGGCAGGGAGAAGCGCGTACGCGAACTCCTGGAGCTCGTCGGCCTCAACCCCGAGCACTACAACCGCTTCCCGCACGAGTTCTCCGGCGGTCAGCGCCAGCGCATCGGCGTGGCCCGCGCCCTGGCCCTGCAACCGAAGCTGATCGTCGCGGACGAGCCGGTGTCGGCCCTGGACGTGTCGATCCAGGCGCAGGTCGTCAACCTGCTGCAGAAGGTCCAGGAAGAGATGGGCATCGCCTTCCTCTTCATCGCCCACGACCTCGCCATCGTGCGCCACTTCTCGCAGCGCGTGGCGGTGATGTACCTCGGCAAGGTGGTGGAGGTCGGCGACCGTGACTCGATCTACAACCGCCCCCGGCACCCTTACACCCATGCCCTCCTCTCGGCGGTCCCCGAGGTGGCCACCGAGGAGTCCGAGGACCGCGAGCGCATCCGCCTCGCCGGCGACGTACCCTCCCCGATCCACCCCCCGTCCGGCTGCCGCTTCCGCACACGCTGCTGGAAGGCGCAGGACAAGTGCGCCAGCGAGGAGCCCCCGCTGATCCAGCTCTCCGGCAACCGCGGCGGCCACCTGACGGCCTGCCACTTCCCGGAGGAGCCGACCACGGAGGCGCGGGACGAGGACGTGGTGATGGACCCGGCGCTGAAGGCGCTGGAGCAGGATGTGGCCGAGGTGAACGCGAAGGTCACGAAGGGCTGACCCAAGTATCCGCGGAAATGTGACAGTTCCTGGGGCGACTGTCACATTCGCGCAGCCCACACCCTCGCAACCGTCATTGCCACCACGCTCAGGGTCCTGTGTGCCTTCCTCCGCGGCGTCAAGGGCGCGACTCTCCGCCAGGGGACACAGGAAAGCGGATGACTCGGCGCAGCCGAGTTGCCTACGCTGCGGTGCCCGCGCGCTGAAGCCGCGGTCCAACGAGTCGTGTGGAGACATCAGTTGCCCCTGAGCATCAGGCACATCACCTTTGACTGCACCGGAGACCCGTACGAGCTGGGCCTGTTCTGGAGCAGCCTCTTGGGACGCCCGCTGGCCGACGACGACAAGCCCGGCGACCCGGAGGCCTTCATCGCGGACCCCGCCGGCGGGCCCACGCTGCTCTTCGTACGGGTCGAGGAGGGGAAGGCGGCCAAGAACCGGCTCCACCTGGATCTGCAGCCGAAGGGGCTGACCCGTGCCGAGGAGGTTGAGCGGGCACTCGCGCTGGGCGCGAGACTGCTCGACGACCGTACGCGGCCCGACGGCGGCGGGTGGGTCGTGCTGGCCGATCCCGAGGGCAACGAATTCTGTGTGGAGCGCGAAGCGTCCACCGATGAGTCGGCATAGCGGCACAAATGCACATCAACTGCGTTAACACGTAAGCAACTTCGCTGACCCGATACCGATATACGGACGCGTCAAGCTCGACAGCGTACGGCCGTGCGGGTGCCGTAGACCGGCCGGGGCGCGCCATGTCTCCCCGGCCGGTCGCATGCTCAGGGCACGTTCAGGGTCCGCTTCAGGAAGTCGACCTGGAGCAGCAGCAGGTTCTCGGCCACCTGTTCCTGCGGGGTCATGTGCGTGACTCCGGAGAGGGGCAGGACCTCGTGGGGGCGGCCTGCGGACAGTAGGGCGGAGGACAGGCGCAGGCTGTGGGCCACCACTACGTTGTCGTCGGCCAGGCCGTGGATGATCATCATGGGGCGGGCCGGCTCGGTGGCGTTCACCAGGCCGTTGTCGTCGATCAGGGAGTTCGCGGCGTAGACCTCGGGCTGCCGGTTCGGGTCGCCCAGGTAGCGCTCCGTGTAGTGGGTGTCGTACAGGCGCTGGTCGGTGACCGGGGCGCCCACGACGGCCGTGTGGAAGACGTCGGGGCGGCGCAGCACCGCGAGGCCCGCCAGATAGCCGCCGAACGACCAGCCACGGATGGCGACCCGGTTCAGGTCCAGTGGGAAGCGCTCGGCGAGCGCCTGGAGCGCGTGGATCTGGTCGTCCACGACGATCGCGGCCATGTCGTCCTTGATCGCCTTCTCCCAGGCGGGTGAGCGCCCCGGCATCCCGCGCCCGTCCGCGACGATCACCGCGAAGCCCTGGTCGGCGAACCACTGCGAAGTGAGGTACGGGTTGTGCGCCGCCAGCACCCGCTGTCCGTGCGGGCCGCCGTACGGGTCCATCAGGACCGGCAGCGGACCGCCGGTGTGGCCCGTGGGGAGCACGACGGCGCACGGCACACGGCGCTCGCCCGCCTCCATGAGCGTCACGCGCGGGCTCAGTGCGGGGTCTTCGGCGTACGAGGCCACAGTCGCCGCCGCCTTGCCCTCGCGAAGCACCCGCACCTGGGCGCCCGGCCGGTCGGGTACTGCCGAGACGAGCACCGTTACAGGGCCGGAGCGCACCGCCGAGTGCACCCCGGGCTCCTGCGAAAGCCGTTCCACGCCAAGGTCGTTGACCCGGTAGACGTGGACCTCACCGGTCTCCGGAGTGGCCGCCGCCTCGCCTGCCGACGCGGACACCAGCACATCGTCGTCAGAGACGTCGAGCACCGCCCGTACGTGCAACTGCGGTCCCGTCAGAGGGCGTTCACCCACCGCGAGCACCCGTGCCCCGCCCTCGTCGGCGATCCGCACGAGCTGTCCACGGGGACTCCAGCACGGCACGCCGGGGAAAAGATCCAGCCATTGTGGATCTTCGTCCGCGTGCACCATCCGGGTCGCTCCGGTCTCGGGATCCACGGCCAGATAGAGCTGGCTCCTCTGGTCCCGCGCCTGTACGAGCAGGAGCGGCGCCCCGGCCGCCGACCAGTGCACTCGTGCCAGATAGGGGTAGCGCGCCCGGTCCCACACGACCTCCGTGCGCGCCCCGTCGAGCCCGAACACGAAGAGGCGTACGTCCGCGTTGTCGGTTCCGGCCGCCGGGTACGCGACCTCCTGCGGAGTCCGCTCCGGCCGTGCGGGGTCGGCGATCCACCAGCGGCGTACGGGCGCGTCGTCGGCCCGCGCGACCAGCAGCAGGTCCGAGTCGGGTGACCACCAGAAGCCGCGCGAACGGCCCATCTCCTCCGCCGCGATGAACTCGGCCAGGCCGTACGTGACCGTCTCCGACTCGGGCTCCGCGAGTGCCCGGTCGCCCTCACCCTCGGCGCCGGTCACCCGCAGGGCGCCCCCGGTGACGTACGCCACGAGCCGTCCGTCGGGGGACGGGCGCGGGTCCAGCACGGGGCCGGGAACGGGCAGTTCACGTGCCGTACCGGCCCGCAGCTCGGCTGTGAAAAGCCGCCCGGACAACGCGAAGGACGCCAGCTCCACCGCCCTGTCGGTGGCATAGCCGACGATGCCCTCGCTGCCCTCCCGGCTGCGCTCCCGGCGTGCTCTCTCCTCGGCCGACAGCCTCTCGGCGGCGCCGCCGAGCAGCGCCTGCGGGTCGGCGGCGACGCGTTCCTCTTCTTTCTCGTCCACATCGAGGACCCACAGCAGATTCGCCCGGTCCGTACCCGAGCGGGACCGCAGGAACACGACCCGGGAACCGTCGGGCGCCACGGTGAAGGCGCGGGGTGCGCCGAGCGTGAAGCGCAGGGTGCGTGCCTGCCGGCGCGGAAAGGAGAGAGGCTCGGTGGTCATGCCCCGACCATATTGGCCATGCGCCCCCTTGTGCGGCCGTGCGCCGATCGATGCGCACGGATGGATAGTTATGATCAATGGCGCTGCCTGGGTATGAACCTGCTGGCTGCCGTACTGACCAAACGTGTCCCCGGGAACCTTGGAGGTGAACCGCCGTGGCACTCTCGATTTCGGCGGTGGTGCTGCTGGCGATCATCGTCTTCCTGCTGGTCAAGAAATCAGGACTGAAGGGCGGGCACGCGGTCGTCTGCATCCTGCTCGGCTTCTACCTGGCCAGCTCGACGATCGCGCCCACGATCAGTGAGCTGACGACGAACATCGCGGGGATGATCGGGGACATCAAGTTCTGAGGCGTGCCTCATGGGCGGCGCCTCATAGGCATGCGCCGGGTCCGTGGGCGGGCGGGGCCGGGGGAGCCCCGTAGGGACTGACGCCCGGGAAGTCTCGTACGGACGGGGCTCAGGGAGCCGCGTACCGGCGGGGCTCATAGGGTGGGCCCATGACGGAACTGCCCGGCCGCCGACTGCTCCTGGTGCACGCGCACCCGGACGACGAGTCGATCAACAACGGCGCGACCATGGCCCGGTACGCGGCCGAGGGCGCCCACGTCACCCTGGTGACCTGCACACTGGGCGAGCGGGGCGAGGTCATCCCGCCCGAGCTCGCCCATCTGACGGGCGAGGCCCTCGGCAGCCACCGCCGCACGGAACTCGCGGCGGCGATGGACGCGCTCGGCGTGCACGACTTCCGCTCCCTCGGCGGCCCCGGCCGCCACCAGGACTCCGGGATGATGGGCCTGGCCGACAACGACGACCCCCGCTGCTTCTGGCAGGCGGACCTCGACGAGGCCGCCGCGGAACTCGTCGGGGTGATCCGCGAAGTACGCCCCCAAGTGCTGGTCACCTACGACCCTGACGGGGGTTACGGCCACCCCGACCACATCCAGGCCCACCGGGTCGCGATGCGCGCCGCGGACCTGGCCGCCGAGCGGGACTTCCGCCCGGACCTGGGCACACCGTGGACGATCCCGAAGATCTACTGGAACCGCGTACCGCGCTCCGTGGCCGAAGAGGCCTTCGCGCGTCTCAAGGACGTACTGGACGAACTGCCCTTCCCCGCCTCCGCCGCCGTCGACGACGTGCCGGGCGTGGTGGCCGACAACCTGATCACGACGGAGATCGACGGCACGGCACACGCCGCCGCCAAGGCCGCGGCGATGCGGGCGCACGCCACGCAGATCGAGGTCGTCGAGCCGTGGTTCGCGCTGTCGAACCAGCTCGCGCAGCCGATTTTTCTCATGGAGTACTACGAGTTGGTGCGCGGTGAACGGGGTGGTGCACGTTCCGGGGCGCCGGAGACAGACCTGTTTGCGGGGATTGCAGGGATTTCGGGGACTTCTGAGGTGAGTGCGTGATGAGTACGGCGAACAGATCAAGTGCCAGTAGCGCCGGTACGGGGAGCATGCTCGCCCAGCCGTTGGGGCCGCCGTCGGGGGGAAGGATCGCCGCCTGGCTGGGGCTGTTTGTGCTGGGTGCCGTGGTCGGGGCGGCCGGGGCACTGGTCCAGTCGGGCTGGTTCCCGGGCGGGTTGCTGCTCGCTCTCGCGGGTGCGGCCGGGCTCTTCCTGGGCGGAGCGCGGGCGCTCGGCAGCCGGGCCGGGGCGGTGGCACCCGCGGCCGGATGGATGGTCGCCGTCATCCTGCTCACAGCCAGCCGCCCGGAAGGCGACTTCCTCTTCGCCGCGGGAGCCGGGTCCTACCTCTTCCTGCTCGGTGGGATGGCTGTGGCTGTGATGTGCGCCACCCTTGGTGGGGGGCGGCAACCATCCGGCTCTGCCGCCCGACTTGGCAAGTGACGTACTACTTCGCCGCAGAACGCGCGTGGGGGTCCAGTGTGGGTTTCCTCAGCGGTCGCCGGATAAGCACCAGAGGTGGCCAGTATGGTGGTGCGCGCCGCCGAGCCGCCCGAAACGAGGTTGAGGTCGAGTACACGGGCGGCGGAGCCAATCGGGAGAACCTGCCTTGAGTCGTGAAACTGACAGTTCGTCCTCCGGGCCCAACGGGCGCGGCGGAACCGCCTACCCGTCGGGTACGCCGCCGTACGGGACCCCCACGGGTTCCGAAGACGGTGCTGACGCGGGGCGTTCCGCTGGTGAACGGCCGGAGGAAATCAAGACCGAGACCACGCTGACGACGCGGATCCGGATCAACATCCCTGGATCGAGGCCCATTCCGCCGGTCGTCGTGCGGACGCCCGTCGGGGACTCGGAGAGTTCCGGCAGCGGTTCGACGAGTGCGACCGGTGCCAACGGGTCGGCCGGCTCGGCCGGACCGGCGTCGGCCGCGGCCGAGCCGGGGCCGAGCGCTTCCTCGGGTGCGCCCAAGTCCCCGGATCCCGCGCCCTCTTCCGGTTCCGGTTCCGGTGCCGCCGCCGAGGAGAAGACGAGCGACTGGTTCGCTCCTCGTAAGTCCGGTGCGCCCAAGGGCGGTCAGGGCGGTGGCTCGACCAACGGGGCGGGTGTCTCCGGCGGTTCGGCTGGTACGGGCACGGGTGCCGCCGCAGGCACGGGTACTGCCGGTTCTCGTCCCGGGGGCGCCGGTGCGCGTCCTGGTGGAGCGCCTCGGCCCGGTTCCGGTGGTGCCGGCGCGAACGGTACGAATGGTGCGGGGCTGCCCGGCGCGGGCGGCACCAGTGCCGTGGCGCCGGGGCATGGTGGCGGCACCGGGTCCTTCGACGTTTCCGGTGTGCTGGCGGCGGGGCCGCTGGGGGCCGGTAGCGGGGGTGGTCCCGGGAACGCGAACGGGGCCAACGGTGGTGGCGCCGGTGACGATGCGTCGCGGCGCGATGATCTTCCGTTCTTCTCCGAAGGGGGCCGGGGCGCCCAGGGCGGTCCTGGTGGTCCGGGCGGTCCTTCGGGGCCGACCGGCGGACCGGCCACGGGAGACGGGCCCATGGCGGCGCCTGGCGGTGCAGGGCGGCCGCGGGGCCAGGGAGGCCCTGACAGTTTCGGGGGCCCTGGTGGGGTCGGTGGGCCGGGAGGTCTGGGCATCCATGGTGCTTCCGGTGGACCGGGTGCTCCTGGCGGGCCTGGCGGATCCGGCGCTCCGGCCGGTGGCCCTGGTGGTCCCGGGGGTCCGGGTGGTCCTGGATCCCTGGGTGGTCCGAACCGTGCGGGTGGCCCGAATGCTCCGGGCCGTCCCGGCGGATCCGGTGCCCCGGCCGCTGACCCAGGTCGTCCCGGGGGTCCGATCGGTCCTGGAGGCGCCGGTGGATCCGGTGCTCCGGCCGGTGGCCCAGGTGGTCCCGGGGGTCCGGGTGGCCCTGGTTCCCTGAGTGGTCCGAACGGGCCCGGCGGCCCGCGCGGATCCGGCGTCTCGGTCGGTGGGCCGGGTGGCCCCGGTTCCCCGAGTGGTCCGAACGTGCCCGGCGGATCCGGCGCCCCAGCAAGTGGCCCCGGCGGCCCAGGTCGTCCCGGCGGTGGGATGAGTGACGACACCGCGATCCTCACCCCGCAGAAGCCCGTGCCCGAACCGCCCGGTTACGGCGGCGGGCCCGGGGAGAACGTCTCCGGGCACACCCTGACCAGCGGCATTCCCGTCGTACCGTCGCACCAGAACCCGTTCGGACCCGGTGCGCCCTCCGACGGCCCGCTGCCGCACCAGTCCCCGAAGCTGCCCGAGCCGGTCTCGCCGACCGTGCCCGCGGCCTCGAAGCCGAAGAAGAAGGGGCGGAACAAGCTGGTGCTCCTGGGGGCCGGCGTGGTGGGCGTTGCCGGTATCGCGTACGGCGCCGGACTGCTCATGAACAGCTCCGACGTGCCCAAGGGCACCACCGTGATGGGTGTCGACATCGGCGGCGGCACCCGTGACGAGGCCGTCAAGAAGATGGACGACGCCTTCGGGAAAAATGTGGAGCAGGCGCTGAAGCTGTCCGTCGACGGCGAAACGGTCTCGCTCCAGCCGGAACAGGCGGGCCTCCAGTTCGACAGCCAGTCCACGGTGCGTGCCGCGGCGGGCAGCGACTACAACCCCGTGTCGGTGATCGGTTCGCTGTTCGGCGGCGAGCGCGTCGTCGAACCCGAGATGCCCGTCGACGAGGAGAAGCTGCGGGCCGCTCTGGCGCGCGCCGCGGGCGGCGCCGGAACGGCGACCGAGGGCACGATCAAGTTCGAGTCGGGCAAGGCCGTCCCCGTGTACGGCAAGCCGGGCAAGTCCATCGCCATCGACCAGTCGATGAAGGCCGTCGAGGAGGCGTACCGCACGCAGGTGGAGACCGGCAAGCCGGGCGCCGTTCAGGTTCCGACCACGACGAAGGAGCCGACGATCACGAAGGCCGAAGTCGACCGGAAAATGAAGGAGTTCGCGGAGCCGGCGATGTCCGAGCTCGTCACCGTTCAGGCCGACGCGGCAAACAGCATCCAGTTCGGACCCGTTTCACTGCCGAAGATTCTCGGTTTCAAGGCCGTCAACGGCAAGCTTGTGGAGACGTACGACCTCGAGGCGCTCAAGGAGGCGTACGGCACCACCTTCGACGGCGTGCAGATCGAGGGCGCGAGTGGGAAACGCAAAGTCCTGCCGCAGGACGTCGTCTCCGCGCTGGGCAAGGCGCTGCGCGGCAAGACGCCCGAGGAGCGCATCGGAGTCATCGAGACCAACCCGAGCTGACCGCTTCAGTTGAGCATCGCGCGGGCCGCGCGCGCCTGTTGGCGTACGCGGTCCGCTGCGGGTTCGTCGACCGGGGCCACGATGTCGGCGTACGCGTCGAGTTCTGTCGCGCCTGCCAGGAAGTCACCGTGCTGGACGAGGAGTTGGGCACGGTCGTAGCGGAGGCGGGCGGGGTGGGACGGGAGCAGTAGGGAGAGGTCCACGGCCCACAGGGCGACGTCGCCGCGTTCGGGGCGGGCGGCGGCCCAGGCGCGGATGTTGTTGAGGATGCGCAGGACGACGTCGAGCGGGTCGGCGGGCGTGAGCATCGACGGGTCGAGGGGCGCACCGGTGGCGCCCGCCACGAGCAGCTCCGCGTCGGGGCCGGTCATCACGCGGCCGCCGTCAAAGGGGTCGGCCAGCACTTGCTCCTCGAATTCAGTACTGCGCGAAGCTCCTTGCGGGTCGGTGGTCGGGTGACGGGCGGGAGGCCCGAAGCCGACCACGAAGTGCCCGGGGAGGGCCACCCCGTACACGTGTGCCCCCGCCCTGCGTGCGACCTCCATCCACACGACCGAGAGCAGGATGGGCAGCCCGCGTCGCCGCCGCAGCACCTCGTGCAGGAGCGAGGACTCCAGCCGCTGGTAGTCACCGGCGCTGCCGCGGAACCCGCAGCGCCCGCCGAGATGTTCGGCCAGCGCCGTGGCCCAGGCCTGGGGCCCGCCCGGCCGGAACGGCAACTCCCCGGCCAGCCGGTCCAGTTCGATCTGCGCGGCGTCCATCCCCGCCTCGTCCAGCGCTCCGTCCGCCTCGGCCCCGATGAGCAGGCACAGCGTCGCAAGATCGGGCCGCTCGGCCCGCGCCTCATCAGCGAACCACCGCCGCCATGCGGCGCTCCGCTCCGGCCCTGGAGGATGAGGTGGACCCATAACTGCCTCGTGCCCTTTCACACCGATCGCTACCGCCGCGCGGCTCCAACCACCAGTCTCACCGCACCACCGACCTCCGTCGCGCTACGGCTCCCGGTAGTGGTGGTACGCATGATGCGCCGCGAACCCCATCCCTCCGTACAGCGCCCGCGCCCCTTCGTTGTCCGTCTCCACCTGCAACCAAGCTGCCGAGGCGCCCTCCGACAGGGCCTGGCGGGCCAGTGCGCCCATCACCGTCGTGGCCAGACCCTGACGGCGAAGGGACGGATCCACCTCGAGCGCGGCGAAACCGGCCCAGCGGCCGTCCACCACGCAGCGGCCGATCGCCGCCGGGGAAGCCGGATCGGTGCCGGGCACCGTCGCGAACCACACCGAAGGCCCTCCCCCACTCTCGACTTCCCTCGAGCGGGGGGACCCGCATCCCAGCACCCTGAGGGCCACCTCGCTCATGCCCTTGCGCTGGTAGCGGCTGAGCCATGCCTCGTCCGCCGTGCGGGAGAGGAGCGCCGGACGTGGGGGGTCGGGAAGATCGCCGAGCGGCGCCAGCGCGCCCGTCCACAACTCGGCGCTCACCTCACGCGTCCAACCCCGCCCCTCCAGTTCCGCACACAGCAACTCCTGCGTGCCCTCGGCGCCGGTCGCGGTCTGGACGTACGCGGGCAGACCACGGGCCGCGTACCAGTCCCGTACGAAAGCCAGCGCCTCGTCGAGCGGCAGGCCGGGATCGCCGAGCGGGAGCACCGAGTTCGCCCGCCGGGTAAATCCGGCGGCGGCCCGCAGCTCCCAGTCTCCGAGACGTTCCCGTTCCACCGGCTGCCAGCCCCGCGCGGCGACCCGCGCCAGCTCCTCGTACGACGCCGAAGGGCCCCGGCGACGTGCAGGTGCCGACGGCACCACCTTCCCCGCGACCAGCGACGCTTCCGGGATGCGGACACGTTCCCCGGACCGCCGTGTGATCAGCAGCACACCGTCGTCCCATGATGTGAGAACGCCAACCGTGTCGGTGAACCTCTCACCCTTCGGAGCGTCTTCGTTCAGCTGCCGTACCGAGACACGTTTGCCCACGTCAGCAGGGGTAACACGGACCTCGAGCCGTATATGCGAGGAGAAATCCACAGCTCAGTACAACCCTCCTGTTCGGATCACGCCCGGGAACGGAGATACTAGGTGCGGGCATCGACGACGCCGCGCTCCCGCGCGCCAGGCGGCGGAGCCTGAGGAGGCCCGCCAGCGCCCTATCGAGGAGGAACGACAGCGTGACCTACGTCATCGCGCAGCCTTGTGTCGACGTCAAGGACAAGGCGTGCATCGAGGAGTGCCCGGTCGACTGCATCTACGAGGGCTCCAGGTCCTTGTACATCCACCCGGACGAATGCGTCGACTGCGGAGCCTGTGAGCCGGTCTGCCCGGTCGAGGCGATTTTCTACGAGGACGACACTCCGGAGGAGTGGAAGGACTACTACAAGGCGAACGTCGAATTCTTCGACGAACTCGGCTCGCCCGGCGGCGCCAGCAAGCTCGGCCTGATCGAGCGCGACCACCCCTTCATCGCAGCGCTGCCGCCGCAGAACCAGTAAGCGACGCCCGCATCCGCGTCGCCTCGGTCCCGTACGCCCTGATCGCCTTGATCGCCGTACGGGACCGAGGTGTTTGCCCGAGCGGCCCGGCGCCCTGCCGCCCAAGCAGAAAGTGAACCCCGTGTCCGCAGTCTCCGACCGGCTTCCCACCTTTCCCTGGGACAAGCTGGAGCCCTTCAAGGCGACGGCCCGCGCTCATCCGGAGGGCATCGTCGACTTGTCCGTCGGCACCCCGGTCGACCCGGTTCCCGAGCTGATCCAGAAAGCTCTGGTGGCCGCGGCGGACTCGCCCGGCTATCCCACGGTGTGGGGTACGCCGGAGCTGCGGGACGCGCTCACGGGCTGGTGCGAGCGGAGACTGGGCGCGCGCGGCCTCACCCACCGCAATGTCCTGCCGGTCGTCGGCTCGAAGGAGCTGGTGGCCTGGTTGCCGACCCAGCTGGGCCTGGGACCCGGGGAGAGGGTGGCCTATCCGCGCCTCGCCTACCCGACGTACGAGGTCGGGGCCAGGCTGGCTCGCGCGGATCACGTCTCGTACGAGGATCCGACAGACCTGGACCCGACCGATCTGAAGCTCCTCTGGCTCAACTCTCCCTCGAACCCCACGGGCCGCGTCCTCTCCCAGGACGATCTGACCCGGATCGTCGCCTGGGCGCGCGAGCACGGCATCCTTGTCTTCTCCGACGAGTGCTACCTCGAGCTCGGCTGGGAGGCCGACCCGGTCTCGGTGCTGCACCCGGATGTGTGCGGCGGCTCGTACGAGGGCCTCGTGTCGGTCCACTCGCTCTCGAAGCGGTCGAACCTCGCGGGCTACCGGGCCGCGTTCCTGGCCGGTGACGAGACCGTCCTCGGCGACCTCCTCCAGATCCGCAAGCACGGCGGCATGATGACGCCCGCGCCGACGCAGGCCGCGGTGGTCGCCGCCCTCGGCGACGACACCCACGTGCGCGAACAGCGCGAGCGTTACGCGGCCCGCCGTACGGCCCTGCGAGAGGCTCTGCTGCTGCACGGCTTCCGCATCGAGCACAGCGAGGCGAGCCTGTACCTCTGGGCGACCCGGGACGAGTCCTGCTGGGACACGGTGGCCCACCTGGCGGAGCTGGGCATCCTGGTCGCACCGGGCGACTTCTACGGGCCGGCGGGCGAACGGTTCGTCCGCGTGGCACTGACGGCGACGGATGAGCGGGTACAGGCAGCCGTGGGGCGCCTGTAGGTCTCGTACGTACGGCGAAGGGGTCCAGGTGGTGTGCACCTGGACCCCTTCGCCGTACGAGCGTGGTGTCAGCCGACCGGCAGGGTCTTCGCCGGCAGCGTGTCCGTGCCGGGGAGGCCCCCCTTGGTGAGGCCGTCCGTCGGCAGGGGCGCCCGGCCCGACTTGGCGGTGTCACCGGCCACGTCACTCGCGGAACCGGCGACATCCCCGGCGGCGCGCTGCGCGACGGGCGCCGTCTGCTTGACGGCCTTGCCCGTGGTCTTGACTGCCTTGCCACCCGTCTTGCCCGTGGTCGGCACGGCCTGCTTGACGGCCTTGTTCTTGCCGGCGTCGCTCGCGAGGTCGGTGGTGGTCTGCGTGGCACCGTCGACGGTGGTGCCCGTGTTGTCCAGCGCGGACATCCCGCCGAGGTCGGGGGCAGCGGGCAGCTGGGGCGCCGCGCTGGCGGAGCCGGCCGCACCGACCCCGGCAGCCGCTCCCGCTGCCACGAGCAGCGCGGTACGGGCGATCCGGCGGGTCAGGGGGAGGGACATAATGCTCCTTAGACGGGGAGAATACGGTGAAGTGTGCGACCGGGTCCGGGAGTTGGCGGTGGTCGACTGGATGTCGGCCAACTGGCTGCGGTTGATCGTTCCGGGCTCGGACGCAGTGACTACCGCTCGAAGTCCGCGAAGGTTGCGGTGGCCCGACGTAAAGAGTTGGCAATGCGTCGCATTATCGGCTGTGGAGGAAACCGGGCAAAGAAGCCCCGGTGCGAAAGTCTGCTGAATCCTTACGGCCCTTGATTCCCAAGGGATTCGGTCGGTTCGTGAGTGGCCGGACGAATCCCGTGCGTGCCGTGGACATGGCGCCCACGGGGTCCCTCCAACGGGTGAGGAGCCGTACTACTGCCCCGTGACGATTCGGACTTCGCCTGTGGACTTCCGGGAACTCGAGGCATCTGCGCGCCATTCGCTGCGGGTGTTCCCGGCCGTCCAGGCCCGACCCGCGTACGAGACGCGCTTGATGTGCAGCGCGGAGGCGTTGGCCACCGCCCAGTGCGCCAGCCCCCAGCCCCGCTGCCGCTCGCCGCTCCCGGCGGCCGGGGGGTCGGGGACGGGGATGGTCAAGGTGCGGGGGCTCACGGGACCGCCCGCACCGGTGGACGCATCCGACGGCGTGGCGCCCGCGGTCGGCTTCAGCTTCCGCTCCGCACCCGCCTCTTGGAACATGTCCTGCCCGAAGTCCCGTACCAGCGCGGCGCGCACCGCGTCCGGTCCGCCGGGCCGCGTCTCCGGGCGCCCTTCACAGGTGAGCGTGCCCGCCGCGCGCCCCGTCAGTGCCGCGGCCAGCAGGGTGGCGTCCGTTTCATGCTTCGCATACGCGTCCGGGAAGCCACTGCGCTGCACGCGCTGGGCGGCGACGGTGAGCGGCAGCTCCGAGTAGTCCGGCACCTTGGCCAGGTGCTCGTAGAACTCGCCCGCCGCGTACGCCGGGTCCATGACCTGCGTCTGTGTGCCCCAGCCCTGCGAGGGCCGCTGCTGGAACAGGCCCAGCGAGTCGCGGTCGCCGTGGTCGATGTTGCGCAGGCCGGACTCCTGGAGCGCCGTCGCGAGGGCGATCGTGACGGCGCGCTCGGGCATGCCGCGGTTGGTGCCGACCACCGAGATCGTCGCCGCGTTCACCGCCTGCTCCGCCGTGAACTCGTATGACACGCCGTCGCCTCTGTCCGAGACGACCGTGCACCGCGGAGTGCCCGTGCCCCCGGAGACGTACTGGAAGGTGAGGTACGCCGCGAGGGCGAGCAGCATCGCAAGGGCCGTGCCGAAACGGGGGAGGCGGCGGCGACGGCGGTTACTGATGGGTTCACGCACGCCCATCAAGGTAGCGAAGGGCGAGGGGTGGATGACGGGACTATGGACATTTGGTCAACAAGCTGTGGGGGATGTCTCCAAGCCGACCGAGGGCCCGCGCTAGGGTCGACGGCATGGCCGACACCCCGCTTGACCTCACCCTTGACGCCGCCCGGCTCACCGCGCAGCTTGTCGACCTCCCTTCGGAGAGCGGCAGCGAGAAGCCCCTCGCGGACGCCGTCGAGACCGCGCTGCGTGCCCTGCCGCATCTGACGGTCGACCGGTACGGCAACAACGTCGTCGCCCGTACGCATCTGGGGCGGGCCGAGCGCGTGATCCTCGCCGGGCACATCGACACGGTGCCGATCGCCGGCAACGTGCCCTCGCGCCTGGACGAGGACGGCGTGCTGTGGGGCTGCGGTACCTGCGACATGAAGGCGGGTGTCGCCGTGCAGTTGCGTATCGCGGCCACTGTGCCCGAGCCCAATCGAGACCTCACATTCGTCTTCTACGACAACGAAGAGGTGGCCGCTCACCTCAACGGTCTGAAGCATGTGGCCGAAGCCCATCCGGACTGGCTGGAGGGCGACTTCGCGGTTCTGCTGGAGCCCTCGGACGGGCAGGTGGAGGGCGGCTGCCAGGGGACGCTCCGGGTGCTGCTGAAGACGCGGGGCGAGCGGGCCCACTCGGCGCGGAGCTGGATGGGCTCGAACGCGATCCACGCGGCCGCCCCGATCCTTGCGCGCCTGGCCTCCTACGAGCCGCGGTATCCGGTCATCGACGGGCTGGAGTACCGCGAGGGGCTCAATGCCGTCCGGATCGAGGGCGGAGTGGCGGGCAACGTCATCCCCGACGAGTGCGTGGT
Organism: Streptomyces sp. NPDC006365; assembly: GCF_042870755.1. Taxonomy (NCBI): domain Bacteria; kingdom Bacillati; phylum Actinomycetota; class Actinomycetes; order Kitasatosporales; family Streptomycetaceae; genus Streptomyces; species Streptomyces sp. NPDC006365. Next base: position 209,943 of record NZ_JBIAHS010000011.1, on the reverse strand, counting down.
CGCCGTCAACTTCCGTTATGCGCCCGACCGTAGCGAGGAGGAGGCGTTGGCCCATGTGCACGAGGTGTTCGCGGACTGCGGGATCGAGGAGTTCGTGGTCGACGACCACAGCGGGGCCGCGCTGCCCGGTCTGTCCCACCCGGCGGCCGTCGCGTTCACCGAGGCGGTCGGTGGCACTCCGCAGCCCAAGTACGGCTGGACGGACGTCTCCCGCTTCAGCGCGCTCGGCGTCCCCGCTGTCAACTACGGTCCCGGGAACCCGCACTTGGCACACAAGCGTGATGAACGGGTCGAAACGGGGAAGATCCTGGCGGGGGAGGAACGCCTGCGGGCCTGGCTGACGTCCTGACCCGTACGTGAGGGCCTGCCCCGTACTTGAGGGCGGTTCATGGCGGACATGCCGGCGTCCCCCCTCCGTAACCCGCGTAGACCTACGCTGGGGTGGAACGACCTGCAAGCGGAGGGAGCGGACATGGCTACTGGCGACCCGGAGGGCAAGAAGCGGCCACCGGAGGAGCAGCAGCTCGGCCCCGTGTTGCGCAGGCGAGGCCAGGTGCAGGCGAGCACGACGGACCAGCGGCTCCTGGACGCGGGCGGGCCCTCGGACTGGGTGCACACCGACCCCTGGCGGGTGCTGCGCATCCAGTCGGAGTTCATCGAGGGTTTCGGCACGCTGGCCGAACTCCCGCCCGCGATCAGTGTGTTCGGCTCGGCCCGTACGCCCGCGGGGTCGCCGGAGTACGAGGCCGGGGTCGCGCTCGGCCGGGGGCTGGTGGAGGCCGGGTTCGCGGTCATCACGGGTGGTGGGCCGGGTGCCATGGAGGCCGCCAACAAGGGCGCATGCGAGGCGAGGGGTATCTCGGTCGGGCTCGGCATCGAGCTGCCCTTCGAGCAGGGGCTGAACCCGTACGTCGACATCGGGCTGAACTTCCGCTACTTCTTCGTGCGCAAGATGATGTTCGTCAAGTACGCGCAGGGGTTCGTGGTCCTGCCCGGTGGCCTCGGCACGCTGGACGAGCTGTTCGAGGCGCTGACTCTGGTTCAGACCCAGAAGGTCACGCGCTTCCCCATCGTTCTCTTCGGTACGGAGTACTGGGGCGGGCTGGTCGACTGGCTCAAGAACACCCTCATCGCCCAGGGGAAGGCGTCGGAACAGGACTTGCTGTTGTTCCACCTGACGGATGACGTGGATGAGGCGGTGGCGTTGGTGTCCAAGGAGGCGGGGAGGTAGGGGGAGGGGTTGTTTCGCCCCCGCCGCCCCTTCCCATTCCCGTCCCCTGAGCTTCGCCCCAGGCCCCACCAGGGGCTGCGCCCCCCCGGACCTCCATCGGCCTGACGGCCTCGTCCTCAAGCGCCGGACGGGCTGATTGATGCCGGCCTGGGCTGCAGAGTTCCGCCTGAGCGGCGGAATCTCAGCTGCCGAATTCAACCTGGGGTCGTTCAACCTGGGGTCGCGAAAATTCGGCCCCCTGGGGGCACCTCCCAGCAGTAGCTGGGGGGAGGGGCGGGGGTCCGGGGGCGGAGCCCTGAGGGGCCTGGGGCAGTGCCCGTCGGCAGCGCGGCCGGCACGCCGAAGGCCCGCCTCGTACACGGTGTCGGCCTCTGCCACCGCTTCTCTTGTGGGGCTCGGTGGCGGAGCCCCCATGGCAGTCCGGGGCGCGCAGCCCCGAAGGGAGTCTGGGGGCGCAGCCACCAGCGAGGCTCTGGGGCTGGCCCCAGGGATGGGACGGGTAGGGGCGGCGGGGGCGAAGAGCCCTCCCCGGCGGCACCCCGGCAGGACTACGCCAGCCCTCGACGGGCAACCGCCGGCGGCCGATGGCCGGCGATCGACGCCACCATGTCCAGGATCTGGCGGGTCTCGGCGACCTCGTGGACGCGGTACACCCGCGCCCCCAGCCATGCCGAGACGGCCGTCGTGGCGAGGGTCCCGAGGACCCGTTCCTTGACCGGCTTGTCCAAGGTCTCGCCGACGAAGTCCTTGTTGGAGAGGGAGACCAGCACGGGCCACCCCGTCGAAACCATCTCGCCCAGCCGACGCGTGGCCTCGAGACTGTGCCGCGTGTTCTTTCCGAAGTCGTGCCCGGGATCGATGAGCACGGACTCCCGCGGCACCCCGAGCGAGACCGCCCGCTCGGCCAGCCCACGGGTGACCGACAAGATGTCGGCCATGACATCGTCGTAGGCGACCCGATGCGGCCGCGTACGAGGCCGCGCACCCCCCGCGTGCGTACACACCAGCCCCACCCCGAACCGCCCGGCGACCTCCGCGAGCCGCGGATCGACTCCGCCCCACGCGTCGTTGAGCAGATCCGCACCCGCCTCGCAGACCGCCTCACCGACCTCGTGCCGCCAGGTGTCGACGCTGATGATCACGTCGGGGAACCGACGCCGCACCTCGGCGACGAAATCGACCGTGCGTCGCGCCTCCTCCTCGGCCGTCACCTCCTCCCCGGGCCCGGCCTTGACCCCACCGATGTCGATGATGGCCGCGCCCTCTGACACCGCCTCCGCCACGCGTGCGAGCGCCGGCTCGTCGCGGAAGGTGGCCCCCTGGTCGTAGAAGGAGTCGGGGGTCCGGTTCACGATCGCCATGATCACCGGCTCATGCGCGTCGAACTCGCGCCTGCCCAGCCTGAGCATCCCCTGTGACCTCTCCCAGTCGTTCGCAGTGGTCGCCGTTCCGCCACCTGGATCGGCCGCCTGTGACCCTAACTGTCAGAGTCGCATGGCACGATCGAAGCCTGACACTTTCCGCGTCGACGCGTACCGCGTCGGCAACAGCCGGCGGCAGCCGGCGGCAGAGCGTGGGGGACCGCAGCGATGTTCATGTTCTTGTTCCTGGTCGTCGCCCTCGTCGTGGTCGTCGGCGCGGTGACCCTCTCCGTGGTGGGCGGCGGCGACGGCACCGCCCTCCCCGAGGCCCCGCCCGAGCACTTCGTGGATCCCCTGCCCCTGGACCGCCCGGTGCACCGCGGCGACGTGGAACTGATGCGCTTCCCGGTGACCGTCCGCGGCTACCGCATGGCGGACGTCGACGACGCCCTGGGTCGCCTCGCCGCCGAACTGGCCGAGCGCGACGCCCGGATCGCCGACCTGGAGTCCGCGCTGGCCGGAGCCAGGGCGGACCTGGACGTCTCCCTGGACAAGCACACGGAGGACGACCACCGGTGAGCGAGGCACTGAAGGGACCCGACGGAGCGCTGCGCTGCCCCTGGGCCCTGTCGACCGAGGACTACGTGACGTACCACGATCAGGAGTGGGGCCGCCCGGTCCACGGCGACGACGCGCTGTACGAGCGGCTGTGCCTGGAGGCCTTCCAGTCGGGCCTGTCCTGGATCACGATCCTGCGCCGCCGTGAGGGCTTCCGCGCGGCCTTCGCCGACTTCAAGATCGCCGAGGTGGCCACCTTCACGGACGCCGACAAGGCGCGGCTCCTCGCCGACCCCGGGATCATCCGCAACAGGGCCAAGATCGAGGCGACGGTAGCCAATGCGCGCGCGCTGGCGGACTGGGCACCGGGCGAGCTGGACGAGCTGATCTGGTCGTACGCGCCGGACCCGACAACCCGCCCCGCGCCGAAGACCCTCGCCGATGTCCCGGCGGTGACAGACGAGTCCACGGCCCTCTCCAAGGCTCTGAAGAAGCGCGGCATCCGCTTCGTGGGCCCGACGACGGCGTACGCGCTGATGCAAGCGTGCGGCCTGGTGGACGACCACTTGCTGGATTGCGTGGCCAGGAGCGCCCCATAGGGACGAGGGACTGCGGACCAGCCACAGCCGGTCCGCAGTCTCCATGGGAGCCTCATCGACCCAGATACTTCGGCTTCTCCTTGTTGACGAACGCCTGCACGGCGATCACGTGATCCTCCGACGCCCCCGCCCGCGTCTGCAGTTCGTCCTCCTTCTCCAGGGCCTCGTCCAGGGAGTGGGACAGGGCGTAGGAGAGGGATTCCTTGAGCGCGGCGTACGCGAGCGTCGGCCCCTCGGCCAGAGTGCGGGCCACCTTCACGGCCTCGGCGGCCAGCTCGGCTGCGGGGACGAGGCGGTTGGCGATGCCGAGTTCGTACGCCTCCTGGGCCGTGATGCTGCGGGGGAAGAGCAGCAGATCGGCGGCCCGGCCGGGGCCGACAATGCGCGGCAGCGTCCAGGAGAGGCCCGAGTCGGCAGTCAGCGCGACCCCGGCGAACGAGGTGTTGAAGGAGGCCGTATCGGCGACGATGCGGTAGTCCGCGGCGAGCGCGAAGCCGAAACCTGCGCCGGCAGCGACACCGTTGACGGCCGCCACCACGGGCTTCGCCGCCCCGGTCAGGGCCCGCAGGGTCGGGTTGTAGTGCTCCCGCACCGTGCTCATGACGCCCCCGCCGTCCTGCTCGGCGGCCGACTCGCGCAGCGCGAGCAGCCCGCCGACGTGCTCTTTCAGGTCCTGGCCCACGCAGAAGGCCCGGTCACCGGCGGCGGTGAGCAGCACGGCCCGTACGGAGTCGTCCGCCGCTGCCGCCTGCGCCGCGTCCCGGAAGGCGACCTTGGTCTCGGTGTTCATCGCGTTCATCGCCTCGGGGCGGTTCAGCGTGATCGTCGCGAGTCCGTCGCTCACCTCGTAGAGCACGGTGTCGGCCATGGTGGGTCCCCTCCGGTGTCACGGCTTCGTCGTCGTCTTCGTCGTCGTTTCGTGGTCGTCCGAGGACAGCATGGCGTAGATCACGAGGAGTGGGCTGCGTTCAGACATGTGACCTGCGTCAAAGAATTCCGGCGCCCGAAAGTCGATGCGGCGGCGCAGTATCGCAGTCACATCGCCGAATTGAGTGGTTTTGCTCAAGCGCGTTGCGCAAGCGATGCCGACTGATGTTGGTCATCGGGTCCTGAGATGCGGGATAATGGCTTGGAAGCAATGTGTTCGATGCCGGTGACGCGTGTCCTGCAAGAGGACGTGTGCCCTCGAAGGGGCCGTCGGCGACGATGAGCTGGTTTCAGGAAGGGGAACGAGCATGGCGGCCATGAAGCCGCGGACGGGTGATGGCCCGCTCGAGGTGACCAAGGAGGGGCGGGGCATCGTCATGCGCGTTCCGCTCGAAGGCGGCGGTCGACTCGTCGTCGAGCTGACCCCTGACGAGGCCGACGCGCTCGGCGACGCCCTCAAGAAGGTCGTCGGCTGACGCGGGAGCGACGAAAAGGTTTTTGAGTCGCCCCGGCACCGCGGTTGGTGCCGGGGCGCTGTCGTTCCAGGGTTACGTGACTGACGTACGCCCAGGGTGTTCGTGCACGTCATCGGTGAAGGCGGGAAGGCGGGAAGGCGGCGCGACGGCTCAGCGCTTGACCGCACACAGCAGGCCGTCGCCGACCGGCAGTAGCGAAGGCACCAGGTCCTGGTTCTCGCGGACCGTGCGAAGCAGCTCGCGCTGGCGCAGTACCTCCGTCGGCTGCGGGCCCGAGTCCACTGTCCGGCCGTTGGAGAAGACGCCTTCGAAACAGACAAGGCCGCCGGGGCGCAGCAGGCGCAACGATTCAGCGAGATAGTCCAGATATTCCAGGCGGTCGCCGTCGCAGAAGACGAGGTCGTATCCGGAGTCTGCCAGCCGGGGCAGAACATCCAGGGCGCGGCCCGGAATGATGCGCGCGCGATTACTGGCGAAGCCGGCGGCTCGGAAGGCCTGCCGGGCGAACTGCTGGCGCTCCGGCTCCGTGTCTACGGTGGTCAGTACACCGTCCGGCCGCATGCCGTGCAGCAAATGAATTCCGGAGACTCCGGTTCCGGTTCCGATCTCCGCCACCGCCTTCGCACCCACGGTGGCGGCGAGCAACCGCAGTGCGGCGCCGGTGCCGGGCGACACCGAGCGCAGCCCTGCCTCCCGGGCCCGGTCCCGGGCCCAGCGGAGCGCGTCCTCCTCGGCGACAAAGGCGTCGGCGAACGCCCAGCTCGTCTGCCGGTTGCCGCTAATGGCCCTCTCCCGTCCCCGTGGTTGCCTGGGCGTGACTGTATCCGTTGCCGTCGGGAACCCGCAGATGGGACCGGGCGTTTAGAGGGGTGCGGAACGACGCGGGGGTAGCCGATGGACAAGGACGCCGAGCAAGTGCTGACGCAATCGCGGAAGCGCGTATCAATTTCTCGTAAAACCGCTTATCCGGAGCTAACGGGCGAGGTGGCTATGGTAGGGGCTCCACTGGACACCACCAGAGCCGACAGGGGAGGTGCGGCTGCGCCTGGGGATCGAGGAGGGGTGCTGAGGCGCCTGCTCAGATCGGCGGGTGAGCCGAAATCCGTGACCGACACCGCTGACAAGTACCGCGCTGCCGATTCCGCTCAGACCGCGACCTTCACGTCCGACGCGGACTCGCAGGCGTGGACTCCGCCCACCTGGGAGGAGATCGTCAGCATGCACAGTGGCCGGGTCTACCGGCTCGCATATCGCCTGACGGGCAACCAGCACGATGCCGAGGACCTGACCCAGGAAGTCTTCGTCCGGGTCTTCCGCTCCCTGTCCACCTACACGCCCGGCACCTTCGAGGGCTGGCTGCACCGCATCACCACCAACCTCTTCCTGGACATGGTGCGCCGCAAGCAGCGCATCCGGTTCGACGCGCTCGGCGACGACGCGGCCGAGCGGCTGCCCAGCCGTGAGCCATCACCGCAGCAGGTCTTCAACGACACGCATTTCGACGCGGACGTCCAGCAGGCACTCGACACCCTCGCGCCCGAATTCCGTGCCGCGGTCGTCCTGTGTGACATCGAGGGGCTTTCGTACGAGGAGATCGCCGCGACCCTGGGCGTCAAGCTCGGCACGGTCCGCAGCCGGATCCACCGCGGCCGCTCGCAGCTCCGCAAGGCCCTTGCCCACCGGTCGCCCGAGGCCCGCGCCGAGCGCCGTGGCCTGGTCGTCACCGGAGTGCCCGCTCTGGGAGGAGGGGGCGCGACCGCGTGAGTGGATCACGTCCTACGCCGGCAGAGCAGCACCTGGGAGACCGACTCTCCGCCCTGGTGGACGGAGAGCTCGGTCATGAGGCGCGTGAGCGCGTCCTGGCCCACCTCGCGACCTGTGCGAAGTGCAAGGCCGAGGCCGATGAGCAACGACGACTGAAGAACGTATTCGCGGAAGTGGCTCCACCTCCGCCCTCCGAGAGCTTCCTGGCCCGCCTCCAGGGGCTGCCCGGGGGAAATGACGGGGACGGGGGTGGCTCCCGGCTGAGCGGAGGACGCTTCGGCTCGTCCGGTGCCTTCGGCGTGAAGCAGGACCCGGGCTTCGGTGTGCGGCACGACCCGTTCGAGTATGTGCCGAGCGGCCCGCATGCCGCAGTGCTGCCCTCGGAGCAGCGCGGGTTCCGCATCCATGACATCAGCAGACGTGAAGCTGACCGCTCGGCCTCACGCGGGCTGCGCTTCGCGTTCGTGGCGGCCGGGGCCGTATCGCTGGCCGCGGTCGCACTCGGCGGGGTGTCGACCGGTGTGCCCGACAGCGTGGACGCACGGGGCGGGTCCGGCTCGGGCAGCAATGTGACCCCGGCGCGTACGCAGGGCACGGGAGCGTCGACGACACCCGAGCAGCGCCGCCGTGGCTTTGCGCCGCTGCTCGCACAAGGACAGCGTTCCTTCACCGCGGAGCAGGTCGCGCCGACCGCGGTGTCCGCACCGCTGCTGCCCGGAGCGCACCCGCCGCTCGGGCAGCAGGAATCGCGTCCGCCGCATGCGCTGACCGCTCCCATGGTGGCCGGCGCCGCCGCGATGTCCCCGTTCATACGTCCCCTGGACACGCCCCCACCGGTCACGCTGACCTCGTGGTCGACGGCGTCTCAGTTCTCGACGCCCGGTCTGTCGGCCGTCGTGCCGCTGCCCGAGTCGTCTGCCTCGCCCTCGCCTCCCTCCGCCCGCTGAACCCGCCCCCTGCGCGACGGCTGGTGAACCTGGTTGAATCCAGGGATGGGCCGCGCCTGCCGGAGGGACCCGGGGCGCGGAGTCGACAATCCGCGGCGCCCGCCGACGTGCCGGGCCGCGGGCCAGGTGTGGGGAGAGCATGGACGAGGGGAAGCAGTCCGCTTCCGCGGGGAACGGGACGAATCCATCCACGCCTGATGGCTCCCCGACCCCGATCGGGCACACGGAGAACGCCGCGAGCGGGCTCCGCAGTGAGAACACCGAGGGCGACTTCGAACTGGAGCGGCCCGCGAGCGCCGCGCCGGTCGCGTCGGACGAGGTCCGCGGCGGCGCAAGCACGTCTGCCGGCCGCGCACCCGTTGACGGCACGCCTGCTGACCATGTGCCCGCGGACCGTGCGCCCGGTGGGCGGGCCCAGCCTCTGCACGATCCGGATCCGTACAGCACGCCTCCGTACGGGGAGCCTGGGCCCTACGCGCCCGCGCCGCCGGTGCAGCATCCGGGGACGACTCCCGCGCAGGGTACGGCCGTTCCTGCGGCGACACCGGGGCACGGCACCGGCACGCACCGGGCGACCGCCGGCCATGGTGTGCCCGGACAGGCCGTGACTCCGCCGCCTCAGAACGGTTCTGCCGGAGCCGCGGTTCCGACGCACGGCACTGCCGCGCCCGGAGCGGACCCCGCCCACGGCACCCACGTGCCCGCCGCCCCCGCAGCGCCCGTTCTGCCCGGCCCTCGCCCGGACCAGGTCCATGCTCACCATCCGAGCCCGGCCCCGGATCACCAAGCCCAAGTCCAACAGCCTCACGCCCCGGCCCAAGTCCCGCAGTTCCCTCATGTCCCTCAAGCCCCCCAACCCTCCATTCCCTGGCAGCACTACGACCCCTGGGCCGTCGCCCCCCTCCAGCAGAACGGGGCCGTCGTCGACAGCAAGAGCAGCCGGCGTGGACGGGGCAGGCGGCTGCTGGTTCTCGGAGCCGTGCTCATCGCTCTGGTGTCCGGAGGCCTTGGCGGCGCCGTAGGGGCGTATCTCGAGCGGAACGGGGGGATCGAGGACATAGAGCTGCCGCAGGCCGGGACGGAGGCCAAGGGGCGGGCGCCGGACAGCGTGGCCGGGATCGCGGCCAGTGCGCTGCCCAGCGTGGTGACCCTGCATGTGAGCGGGTCCGAGGCGCAGGGCACGGGCACCGGCTTCGTGCTCGACGAGCGCGGACACATCCTCACCAACCATCACGTCGTGGAGCCCGCCGGAGCGGGCGGCGACATCTCCGTGACCTTCAGCGGAGGCGAGAGCGCCAAGGCCAAGCTGGTCGGCGGCGACACCGGTTACGACCTCGCCGTGGTGAAGGTGAGCGGGGTCAGCGGCCTCAAGCCCCTGCCGCTCGGCAACTCCGACAACGTCCAGGTCGGCGACCCGGTGGTGGCCATAGGGGCACCGTTCGACCTCGAGAACACCGTGACCTCCGGGATCATCAGCGCCAAGGAGCGGCCGATCACCGCGGGCGGCGAGTCGGGCGACGGCAGCGACGTCTCGTATGTCGACGCCCTGCAGACCGACGCCCCGATCAACCCCGGCAACTCGGGTGGTCCCCTCGTGGACTCCAAGGCCCGCGTCATCGGCATCAACAGCGCCATCCGCTCCGCCGACAGCGGCTCCGACCTGGAGGGCGGCCAGTCCGGATCGATCGGACTGGGCTTCGCCATCCCCATCAACCAGGGCAAGCGCGTGGCCGAGGAGCTGATCAACACCGGCAAGGCCACGCACCCGGTGATCGGTGTCAGGCTCGACATGGATTACACGGGCGACGGCGCCCGCGTCGGCACCAGGGGCGGCGACGGCCCGCCGGTCACCAAGGGCGGCCCCGGCGACCGGGCCGGCATCAAGGCGGGCGACGTCATCACCGAGGTCGACGGCCGGCCCGTCCGCTCCGGTGAGGAGCTCATCGTCAAAACCCGCGCCCACCGCCCCGGCGACCGTCTGGAGCTGACCGTGGAGCGCGACGGCAAGGAGCGGACGGTCTCCCTCGTCCTCGGCTCCGCCGATGGCGACTGACAGGCCCAGAGGGGACAACAAGCGACGGGAACCCACAGGAACCCATCACGAACTGACAGCAACGGCACGAGTAGAACGCCGGGACAGTACCGGACAGACAGGAACGCCGGGTACCGTGGATCCGGCCCGGACCACGGAAGAATCCCGCCGAGGCCGAGGCCGAGGACATCCCAAGGAGCTGCAAGGTGTTCAATGACATAGGAGCCCTCGAGCTGGTGGCGCTCGTTGTCCTTGCCGTGCTCGTCTTCGGCCCGGAGAAGCTCCCGAAGATGATCCAGGACGTCACGCGCACCATTCGCAAGATCCGCGAGTTCTCGGAGAGCGCCAAGGCGGACATCCGTGAGGAGCTGGGCCCCGAGTTCAAGGACTTCGAGTTCGAGGACCTCAACCCCAAGACGTTCATCCGCAAGCAGCTGGACAACGACGACCTGGGGCTCAAGGAGATCCGTAACGGCTTCGACCTGAAGAAGGAGATGGCCGAGGTCACGGACGCGGTGCACGGCCGCGAGGCGGAGTCCGCCTCATCCTCCTCCACCACCTCCTCGGCCTCCGGCGGCACCGTCGACATGACGAAGAAGCGCGAGAAGCTCGAGCCGGCCGAGCGCCCCCCGTTCGACGCGGACGCGACCTGAGGCGTGCACCGACCTGAGGCGTACGCCCCCCGAGCCGTTTGCCTCCGAGCTCCAAGCCCCCCGCGCCACCGAGTTCTGCCTGCTCACAGCGGCGCAAGCTGACGCGTACCCGACCCACCCGCCGACCGGTTTCACAGCTCGCTCTCGAGGGGTGGCTATCCTGCCTAGTTGTTGTGCGGACTGGAGGGACGCCCGATGGGGGGCGGGCCGTTTCGGTCCGACGAGAGCGAGGAGGCGTCCGGGCAATGGAGACGACAAGTCGGGCAGGCGCGCAGGCGTCGGACGCGGAGGGCGGACAACCGGTCCCCTCCGCCCGGGGCACGGTCGACGGCTACCTGCTGGCGCCCTTCCCGTGGTACGGCCTCGACGAGGCCTTCACGGGACCGCGCTGGCTGATGCAGGTCGGCACCGCGGCCGATGGTGCCGTCGAGCACGGATCGATCGGGCACGGCGACGAGCCGTCCGTACGCAGTGAGTCGAAGACGGACGACAAGGAGCGTTTCGCGGTCGTGGTGACCATCGCGGCCAACCCCGTGCGGCGCAGTGCCGACGGCACCGGGCTCCTGGAGGCCACCTCGGTGTCCTCCGCGGCCTGGCTCGCGGGCGTGGGACTGCTGAACTGCACCTGGCCCGGCCAGATGGACCACACCCTGCGCGACGACTGGCTGGACCAGCAGACCGAGACGGCGTGGGTCCTCGCGGACGACCTGACCGGTCCGGACTGGTCCCGCCTCTCGCTCCCCGTGGACGGCACTCCGGCGTCCTTCCACTACCGCGAGTCCGAGTTCGGCTGGGTCCTCGCGGGCTCCACGCAGCAGGGCGTGCACCTGGGCGCGTACGGGCGGGGGATGAGCGCGTACGGTTTGGGCTTCTCGGTGGTCAAGGACATCACCGCGTACGTCTAGCCGATACGCGGTTCGATCAGTCGGTACGAGGGTGGGGGCGCCGTTTCGCGAACCGGCGCCCCCACCCTCGTACCGGCCTCAGAACTTGTTCCTCGGTGTGATCCCCAGCGACATGCCCGACAGCCCCCGCTGCCTGCCGCCCAGCTTGCCCGCGATCGAGCGCAGGGCCGAGCCCGCCGGGGAGTCGGGATTGGTCAGGACGACCGGCTTGCCCTCGTCGCCGCCCTCGCGGAGGCGGACGTCGATCGGGATGCTCCCCAGGACCGGGACCGTCGCGCCGGTCGTCCGCGTCAGGCCGTCGGCGACGGTCTGGCCGCCGCCCGTGCCGAAGACGTCGACCATCTCGCCGCAGTGCGGGCAGGGCAGACCGGACATGTTCTCCACCACGCCCACGATCTTCTGATGGGTCTGGACGGCGATGGAACCGGCCCGCTCGGCGACCTCAGCGGCGGCCTGCTGGGGCGTCGTCACAATCAGGATCTCGGCGTTCGGCACCAGCTGCGCGACCGAGATCGCGATGTCGCCCGTGCCCGGAGGGAGGTCCATCAGGAGGACGTCCAGGTCACCCCAGTACACGTCCGCCAGGAACTGCTGCAGCGCGCGGTGGAGCATCGGGCCGCGCCAGACGACCGGTGCGTTGCCCGGGGTGAACATGCCGATCGAGATGACCTTCACGCCGTTCGCGGACGGCGGCATGATCATGTTCTCGACCTGGGTCGGACGCCCGTCGGCGCCCAGCATGCGGGGCACGGAGTGGCCGTAGATGTCGGCGTCCACGACACCGACCTTCATACCGTCCGCCGCCATCGCCGCCGCCAGGTTCACGGTCACGGACGACTTGCCGACGCCGCCCTTGCCGGAGGCGACCGCGTACACGCGCGTGAGCGAGCCGGGCTTGGCGAACGGGACCTCGCGCTCGGCCTGCCCGCCGCGCAGCGCGGATGCCAGCTCGCGGCGCTGCTCGTCGCTCATGACGTCGAGCGTGACGTCGACGCGGGTGACACCGTCGACCGCCTCGACCGCCCTTGTCACGTTCTCCGTGATCGTCTGGCGCATGGGGCAGCCGGAGACCGTCAGGTACACGGTGACCGCGACCGCGCCATCCGTCCCGATGTCCACCGATTTGACCATCCCCAGCTCGGTGATGGGTCGCTGGATCTCGGGGTCGTTCACCGTCGCCAGCGCTGCGCGCACCGCGTCTTCCGTAGCCATAAGGACGATGGTACGGCGCTTCCACCCACGCCCGAAAAGCCTGTCAGCGGTCGCCTACGTCACGTCCCCGCGGGTGTTCTGCCGGGAATACCACCCGTCCGTCGGGTCGCCGCTCCTCCAGGCCTCTGACCAGGTCCTCGAGTTCGGAGCGGATCCAGTCGCGGGTGGCGACCTCGCCGAGACCGGCACGCAGGGCTGCGATCTCACGGGTCAGGTACTCGGTGTCCGCGATCGACCGCTCGTTCTGCTTGCGGTCCTGTTCGAGATTGACCCGGTCGCGGTCGTCCTGCCGGTTCTGCGCGAGCAGGATGAGCGGGGCGGCGTACGAGGCCTGGAGCGAGAGCATCAGGGTCAGGAAGATGAACGGGAACTCGTCGAAACGCAGGCCGCTGGGCGCGGCGACGTTCCACAGCACCCACACGATGATGACGACGGTCATCCAGACGAGGAACCGTCCGGTGCCGATGAACCGCGCGATCCGCTCCGACAGCTTTGCGAAGGCCTCCGGGTCCCACTCGGGCACCAGCCTGCGGCGCGGCGGCAGAGGCTGGTCGAGCCGGATGCGCGGGCGCCCGGTGACGCCCACGGGGACCCGCTCGCGGGTGTCGCGCTCAGGAACCATGAGCGGCCCCCTCGGTCTCCGCGTCCAGATGGAACTCCGTCTCGCGCCAGTCCTCGGGCAGCATGTGGTCGAGTACGTCGTCCACGGTCACCGCGCCGAGCAGCGACCCGCCCTCATCGACCACGGGCGCCGCGACCATGTCGTACGCGGCGAAGAAGCCGGCCACCACCGGCAGCGTGGCCTCCGGTTCGAGCGGCTGGAGAACGTCGTCGAGGAGCGCGCTGACCAGCGTGTACGGGGGGTCGCGCAGAAGCCGCTGGAAGTGCACCGTGCCGAGGTACTTGCCGGTCGGCGTCTCGTCGGGCGGACGGCACACGTACACCTGGGCTGCCAGCGCGGGGGAGAGGTCGGGGTTGCGGACCCGGGCCAGCGCGTCGGCGACCGTCGCGTCCGGCTGCAGCACGATCGGCTCGGTCGTCATCAGGCCGCCGGCGGTCCGCTCCTCGTACGCCATCAGCCGCCGTACGTCCGCCGCCTCGTCCGGGCGCATCAGCGTGAGCAGTCGCTCCTTGTCCTCCTCGGGCAGCTCGGCCAGCAGGTCGGCCGCGTCGTCGGGGTCCATCGCCTCCAGGACGTCGGCGGCGCGCTCCTCCTTGAGCTTGCCGAGGATCTCGATCTGGTCGTCCTCGGGCAGCTCTTCGAGCACGTCGGCGAGCCGGTCGTCGTCCAGGGCCGCGGCCACCTCCGCGCGCCGCTTGGACGAGAGGTGATGCAGTACGTTCGCGAGGTCGGCCGGGCGCAACTGCTCGAAGGTCGCGAGAAGACTCTCGGCGCCCTGCCCCTGCTCCTCCAGCGAGAACCCGGTGACGGCGGACCACTCGACCGTCAGCGTCTCGCCCTTGGACCGCCGGAAGGTGCCGCCCTTCCCCTTGCGTACGAAGACCCGGTCGATCTCCCAGTCGCGGCGTGCGGGAAGCTGCTGGACCGACACATCCAGGACCGTCACCTCCTCACCGGTCTCGACGTGTTGTACGCGCCGGTCGAGCAGTTCGCCGATGACGAGCCGTTCGGTGGGCCGCTGCTCGAAGCGCCGTACGTTCAGGACGCCGGTGGTGATGACCTGGCCCGACTCGATGCCGGTCACCCGCGTCATGGGCAGGAAGATGCGGCGGCGCGTGGACAGCTCGACGACGAGGCCGAGCAGCCGGGGCGGGCGCCTTCCCACCCGCAGCATGGCGACGAGATCGCGCACCCGGCCCACCTGGTCGCCGTTGGGGTCGAAGACGGCGACGCCGGTCAGGTGTGAGACGAAGATCCGGGGAGCGCCTGCGGCCATGCCGCACACCTCCTCCCTCCTTACGGATCTCTTATCGATATATCCGCTTTTGCGGGCTTCAGGCTAGCCCGTCCCGACTGGACACGCCCCGGCGGTGAGCCCGGACGGACTGCCTCCGGAGCGCCGAGACGGCACAGGTACGCTGCCGTACGCCGTTGAGGACTCCCGAACGAGAGGCGCCCCCACCCGTGACCGCAATTCCCCAGGGCCGTACCCACCGGGCCGCACTCATCAGCGCGATGTGCGCACTGGTCGTGACGGGGACAGGACTGACGGGCTGCGGCGGCGAGGACCCGAACGCGGGCACCAACGGGGTCGGTAAGCTCTCCGCGCAAGAGATCCAGGCCAGGACGAACCGAGCGGCCCGGGGTGCGGACGCGGTCCACCTCTCCGGCTCGGTCGTCAGCAACGGGCGTACGTACAAGCTCGACATGCGCCTCAAGGCCGACGGCGGCACCGGTTCCGTCACCACGCAGGACACCACCTTCCGGCTGCTGCGAGTCGGCGAGCACCTGTTCCTGAAGGCCGACGCGGACTTCTGGGCCGACGACAAGGACGGCAAGGGCGAGGCGGACGTACAGGCCGCCGAGAAGCTCGACGGCCTGTACGTGAAGGTCCCGCAGGGCGACCCCGCCTACCAGCGCTTCAGCGGCTTCACCGACAAGGACGTCCTCCTGGACGGCCTCCTCACCCTCCACGGCACCCTGGCCACAGACGGCCACCATGAACGCTCAGGCATCCGCACGATCCGCATCACCGGAGACAAGGGCTCCGGCGGCACCCTGGACGTCTCCCTGGAGGGCAAGCCCTACCCCCTGCTCCTGGCCCGAGCAGGCGGCGCGGGAACGATCCGCTTGACCGACTGGGGCAAGGACTTCCCCCTGGAAGAACCGGCAAAGGACGAGATGGTGGACTACGGGCAGCAACTGCCGGAGTCGTAAGGGCTGAGCGGGGATGCGGGGCACCTGTTGAAGCCCGCCGCAGGGAACTTCGCGACCAGCCACAACGAACCCGCAGCTCAGTACCGTCCCGCCGGCGCAGCTACCGCCGCTTCCGGCCACGGAACAGAAGCCGATGCACCCCCGCCGGGGCCGGCTGACGCGTAGTCGCGGGAGTCGCCCGCGGCGCAGCCGCAAGTGACCCGTCGGGCAGCGGCGCCGTACCCCCCGTCGGCTCCAGACGAAGCACCCGACACTCCCGAGCCCACCGCTCCGGCATGGCCTCGCCATCCGGAGCGTTCAACCGCTTGCCCTTCAGCTCGGCGATCGCGGCGTCCCACTCGGGGGATCCGGGAGCCAGCTCCACGACCTTCGCCGCCCAGGAAACAAGCCGCCCGCCCTTGTCCTTGCTGCGTACGGTGACCACCGCCTCGCCCCCGTCGACCAGCCCCGGCAACGGCTGTTCACCGGGCCCGTCGCCGACCAGGCACACGGCACCCTCGAACCACACATGCCACAGCGCGCGGTTCGGCACCGGTGCGCCGCCACCCCGCACCCACACGAGCGCGGACTTCTTGGTGGCCTCCTCGACGAGGGCCTGGTCGAGCAGCTCATCCGTCATGGCAGCAAGGGTATCGAGCCCGCTCGCATCGACCCGTGCCCGCTCACCGCAGTCCGGGCCGGCTCACAGCCATCCGTTGCGCTTCAGCGTGCGGTGGATCGCGAAGCAGATACCCACCGTGACGCTCAGCACCAGCGGGTACCCGAACTTCCAGCGCAGCTCCGGCATGTAGTCGAAGTTCATGCCGTAGACGCCACACATCATCGTCGGTACGGCGATGATCGCCGCCCAGGACGTGATCTTGCGCATGTCCTCGTTCTGCGCGACCGATGCCTGGGCGAGATTGGCCTGGAGGATCGAATTGAGCAGCTCGTCGAACCCGAGGACCTGCTCCTGGACCCGGGCGAGGTGGTCGGCGACATCGCGGAAGTACTTCTGGATGTCGGGGTCCACGAGCCGCATCGGCCGCTCGCTCAGCAGCTGCATGGGCCGCAGCAGCGGGGACACCGCCCGCTTGAACTCCAGGACCTCACGCTTGAGCTGGTAGATCCGCGCAGAGTCGACACCGCGCGAGGTGCCTCCCTTGCGCCCCGGCGAGAACACCGCCGTCTCGACCTCGTCGATGTCGTCCTGCACGGCGTCCGCGACCGCGATGTACCCGTCGACGACATGGTCGGCGATGGCGTGCAGCACGGCCGACGGCCCTTTGGCGAGCAGCTCGGGGTCGTCCTGCAGCCGGTGCCGCAGCGCCCGCAGCGAGCCCTGCCCGCCGTGCCGAACGGTGATGAAGAAGTCCCGTCCGGTGAAGCACATCACCTCGCCGGTCTCCACGATCTCGCTGGTGGCGGTGAGTTCGGCGTGCTCGACGTAGTGGATGGTCTTGAAGACGGTGAACAGCGTCTCGTCGTAGCGCTCCAGCTTGGGCCGCTGGTGGGCGTGCACAGCGTCCTCGACGGCGAGCGGGTGCAGCCCGAACTCGCTGGCGATGACGGCGAATTCGTCCTCCGTCGGCTCGTGCAGCCCGATCCAGGCGAAGCCGCCGTCACGGCGCACCTGAAGCATCGCCTCATGCGGCGTGAGGGTGGCCGGGAACGCGACGCGGGCGCCGTCGCGGTAGATGGCGCAGTCCACGACAGCCGAGTTCGTCCCGGCCTCGCGGGTGCTGTCGTATGTGCCGCCGTCCTTGCGCAGTGAGGGGCGGACCGCTGCGCGCAGGTCTCGGATCATCGACATGGCAGGCTCCTTCGCGTACGAGCCGCCCGGCAACGGTTGGAACTGCCCGGAATGGGGACGTCCTGACTGAGGATGTTTGGCACGTCCGCAAAGCGGGGAGCACCGCACCGTCGCGGTGGCAGCTTCGCTACTGATACAGATCAGACAGATCAGGCAAAAACGAAGTGCTCTTCCGTCGTGCACCGACACGCATGACGCGAGTACGGGAGGCGGCAGCCAGTAGAGCTCGGATTGTGAGGAACTCAGCAGCCGGAAGAGCGGGTAGTACTACACGGTCGACTTCGATCCATGGAGCCCCACCTCCTCCGGCCGGTCCCCCGTAGGGGAGATCCATCCCCCGTAGGGGAGTGTCGCGCGTCGGGACTGGAGAGCGACGCTTCTGCGTGCTGCCCCGACCAGCGGCCAAGACTATCAGCCGACTGGCCTGTCAAGCCGCCCCTTTGGCCTTGCCGCTCCCGGGAACCGGGCAGAACCCCCCGAAAAGACGCAGCATATGCTCGCCATATGGCTGATGTTCTTCCTTTGGTGGAGGCCCGGTTGCGTACCGCGCTGGGCGAACCGGACGCGCGCGCCGCGGTCACCTTCCTCGGCACGGACCGCATCGAGGTGCTCCGCTTCAGCGGCGGAGCCGCCGGGGAACAGATCGTCCGCTACGCCACGCTCGGCATGTCCGCGCGGCCGATGGCGGACCCCACTGCGGCCCTCGCCGACCCGATCGAGGGCCCGCGCGCCGAGCTGGTCCTCTCCGTACGCGCGGGCGTCGCCGACACCGACAAGGTGCTCCGCCCGCTCGCCGTACTGGCAGCGTCTCCGCAGGTCGAGGGCTTGGTCGTGGCCCCCGGAGCCTCGCTCGACGTCGGCGATCCCCTGTGGCCGGGCGCCCCGTTCACCTCCGTACTGGTCGCTGAGCCGGGCGGCCTCGTCGAGGACCTGGACCTGGACGAGCCCCTCGATCCCGTACGTTTCCTGCCGCTGCTCCCGATGACGCCGAACGAGGCGGCGTGGAAGCGGGTGCACGGCGCGCAGGCCCTCCGGGAGCGCTGGCTCACCGGCGGAACTGACCTGCGCGATCCCTTGCGTAAGTCCGTATCTCTCGACTGAACCCAACCGACCGCTGGATTCGTCCAGTTGGGAATGTCACACTCGTTCAGTCGGCGGCGACGTGGCTCGCCGGACGGGTGATCGTCCTTGACGCGGCGACAGCCGGGGAGGACCGTTGGGGCCTATGAGGGGCGAACCCAGTTGCCCGAAGTGTGGTGGCCGGGTCAGGGCTCCCGGACTCTTTGCCGACTCCTGGCAGTGTGATGTGCACGGCCCTGTGCACCCGCTGCAGCCCGTGATCCCGCCCAGCGTCGAGGCCCTCAGCGTCGTGGTGCACCGTGCGCGCGTGCCGGTGTGGATGCCCTGGCCGCTGCCCGTCGGCTGGCTCTTCACGGGTGCGGCCTTCGCGGGCGACGACCGCAGCGGCGGCCGTGCCACCGCCGTGGCCTGCTCGGGCCCGGGCCCGCTCGGAGGTGTAGGAGAGCTGGTGCTCGTTGCCGAGGAGCTCGGCGTGGGCCTCGGTGCGCGATACGCGGGAGTCGACGGCCCGGACCCGGGCCCGTACATGAACGTCGAGAAGCCGGCCCAGGCGAAGGTCCTCGCGGCGGGCCGCCCGACCCCCCTCTGGCTGGTCTCCGGCACCCCCGACGACCGCGCCGTCTTCGCCGGAGAGGCGCGCGGCCTGTGGCTGTGGGCGGTCGTCTGGCCCGAGCAGTCGGGCCTGCTGATGTACGACGAGCTGGTACTGACCGACCTGCGGGACGCGGGCGCGGAGGTGGACCTGCTGCCGTGCGGGGCGTTGTCACCGCGGATCCTGGAGCCCTAGGGGGCTCAGGGCGGGGGCGGGTGCGGCTCCCGTTACCCTGGAGTGTCCCCTTCCGCCCGGTCAGAGCCTGGAGTCCTCGTACGTGCGCATCGATCTGCACACCCACTCCACGGCTTCCGACGGTACGGACACCCCCGCCGAGCTGGTGCGCAATGCCGCCGCGGCCGGTCTGGACGTCGTCGCGCTGACCGACCACGACACCACCCGGGGATACGCCGAGGCCATCGCCGCGGTTCCGGAAGGCCTCACTCTCGTCACCGGAGCCGAGCTCTCCTGCCGTCTCGACGGCGTGGGCCTGCACATGCTGGCGTACCTCTTCGATCCCGAGGAGCCCGACCTGCTGCGCGAGCGCGAGCTCGTACGCGACGACCGGGTGCCGCGGGCCCACGGCATGATCCGTAAGCTCCAGGAACTGGGCGTGCCGGTGACCTGGGAGCAGGTGGCGCGGATCGCGGGCGACGGGTCCGTGGGGCGGCCGCACATCGCGACCGCGCTGGTCGAGCTGGGCGTCGTGCCCAGCGTCTCCGACGCCTTCACGCCCGACTGGCTCGCCGACGGCGGCCGGGCCTACGTCGAGAAGCACGAGTCGGACCCCTTCGAGGCCATCCGGCTGGTCAAGGCCGCGGGCGGCGTGACCGTCTTCGCGCATCCCGCCGCGGCCAAGCGGGGCCAGGTCGTGCCGGAGTCCGCGATCGCCGCGCTCGCGGCGGCCGGACTCGACGGGATCGAGGTCGACCACATGGACCACGACCCGGCGACCCGGGCCCGACTCCGCGGCCTGGCGGCCGAGTTGGGGCTGCTGGCGACCGGGTCCAGCGACTATCACGGCAGCCGCAAGACGTGCGTGCTCGGGGAGTTCACCACGGACCCCGAGATCTACGGGGAGATCACGCGGCGAGCCACGGGGGCGTTCCCGGTGCCGGGTGCGGGCGGGGCCGCGGGAGTCTGACCCTCTCCTGTCCCGGGGGCTCTGCCCCTCCCCGTCGCACCCCTCCCCACCAAGGCTCACCGTGTTCGACCTCGCCGTCTTCGGCTCACTCTTCCTCACCCTCTTCGTCATCATGGATCCCCCGGGGATCACCCCGATCTTTCTCGCGCTGACGTCCGGACGGCCGGCGCGGGTGCAGAAGCGGATGGCGTTCCAGGCCGTTTGCGTGGCCGGCGCTGTGATCACCGTGTTCGGACTGCTCGGGCACCAGATCCTGAACTACCTGCATGTGTCCGTGCCCGCGCTGATGATCGCCGGCGGCCTGCTGCTCCTGCTGATCGCCCTCGATCTGCTCACCGGGAAGACAGACGAGCCCAAGCAGACCAAGGACGTCAACGTCGCCCTCGTACCCCTGGGCATGCCGCTGCTCGCGGGACCGGGCGCGATCGTGTCCGTCATCCTGGCGGTGCAGAAGGCCGACGGCGTAGCGCCACAGGTGGCGGTGTGGACCGCGATCCTCGCCATCCACGTCGTGCTGTGGCTGGTGATGCGGTACTCGCTGCTGATCATCCGAGTCATCAAGGACGGCGGGGTCGTCCTGGTGACCCGGCTCGCCGGCATGATGCTCTCCGCGATCGCCGTGCAGCAGATCATCAACGGGGTCACGCAGGTGATCCAGTCGAGCTGAGCGGAGCCGAACACGCAGAACCCCGTACGGCATCGATGCCGTACGGGGTTCTGAAGTGTGCTCTCGGGCGTCCGCGCGTTATGAGGCCGGGGCTTCGGCCGGGCGGATCAGGATGCGCTGGCCGATGGCGGCGGCCTGCTGCACGATCCGGTTGACGGAGGCGGCGTCCACGACAGTCGTGTCCACGGCGGTGCCGTCGACGTCGTCGAGGCGCATGATTTCGAAGCGCATATGGCTTCTCCCTTCGTCTGGTCATCCTCCTGAAGGAGAACTACTGGTGGGCGGAACATGGGGCGTCTGTGCCCTGGGTTCCCCAACGAGTCAACGGGATGCCGGTAACAAACATTCCCTACGCTAAATAAATTTTTCGAACGCCTAATTACTTGTGGGTAGTGGACCGCTTGTGTTCACACAGTGACGTCCTGCGACAATGAGGCGCATATGAATGACGACTTCGCGGGAAGCGACGCACTGGCCGCCCTCGGTGCGCGTATGGACCGCACGAACGAGCTGCTCCAGCGCATGCTCGCCGAGGTGGCGAAGACGCCGTCGACCCATGCGATCTTCGTCGACGCAGGTTATCTGTACGCAGCCGCGGGGCGGCTCGTCGCCGGTACGGAGGACCGCCGGGCCTTCGATCTGGATGCCGAGGGCCTCATCGAGGCACTCATCGACAGAGCGCGCACGATCTTCGCGGACAGCAGGCTGCTGCGCGTCTACTGGTACGACGGGGCGCGCCGACGCATCCATACGGCGGAGCAGCAGTCCATCGCCGAGCTGCCCGACGTCAAGGTCCGGTTGGGCAACCTCAACGCCAACAACCAGCAGAAGGGCGTCGACTCCCTGATCCGCAGCGACCTGGAGTCACTGGCCAGGCACCGCGCCATCAGCGACGCCGCACTCATCGGCGGCGACGAGGACCTGGTCTCCGCGGTCGAGGCGGCGCAGGGGTACGGGGCCCGGGTCCACCTCTGGGGCATCGAGGCGCCGGAGGTGCGCAATCAGGCGGAGCCGCTGCTCTGGGAGGTCGACAGCCAGCGGACCTTCGACCTGGAGTTCTTCAAGCCGTACGTCTCCCGGCGGACCGCCGCCTCGTACGAGGCGGCGGCGGGGGCTCGGCCCACGCGGGAGGACGTGCGGTTCGTGGGAGCGCAGATCGCCGCACAGTGGCTGGGGGCGCGAGGGCGGGAGGCGCTGGCCGACCTGCTGCCCGGGCATCCGTATCTGCCCGGGCCTGTCGACCAGGATCTGCTGGTGGAGGCGGAGGGCTTGCTGCAGTACTCGCTACGGGGACAGGCGGATCTGCGGCGGGCGTTGCGGGACGGGTTCTGGGGGCACTTGCAGGCTCAGTACTGAGCCCTTACTCGGTCTGGTCGGTCTGGTGCCAGAAGGTGGCCAGGGCTTCTGCCGTATCCAGGGGGCGGTCTGTGTTGGGGGAGTGCTCGGCTCCGCGTACGACCGTGCGGTGGGCTGTGAGGCGTACGGCCATGTCGTCGAGGAGAGGCACCGGCCAGGTGCCGTCCTCTTCACCCGACAGGACGTGCAAGGGGATCCGTACGGCGGCCAGTTCGGCGACACGGTCGGGTTCCGTACACAACTGGCGGCCTGCGGCGATGAGTTGAGCGGGGCTGTTGCCGAGCCAGCGTTGTCTGAGCACTTCGAGGTCGTCGAGTCCGGCGTCCAGGTCCTGCTGGTCGGCCGCGTCCTCCGGGGGCTCCAGTGCCTGGATCGCGTCCCAGACCTGCGCCATGTTCATCACGGCGAGCGCGTCCCGCAGCAGCTTGACGCGCAGCTGTTGTGATGCGGAGATCTCGGCCGGCCCTGAGGCGATGAGGGTGAGCGAGCGGAAGCGGGTGGAGTCCAGCAGTACGGCGGCTCGGGCGACCTGTCCGCCGAACGAGTGGCCGACGAGGTGGACCCGTTCCTGCTGTGTGTCGGTGAGCGTGTCGACCTGGGCGAGTACGTCCCGCGCCAACTCGCCCTGCGCGTAAGGGGCTTCGTCGTCTCTCGGGCCAGGCGTCTCGTACTGGCCCCGTCCGTCCACGGCGACGGTCCGGTATCCGGCCGCGGCCAGGGGTTCGTGCAGGGAGATGAAGTCCTCCTTGCTGCCGGTGAACCCTGGCAGCAGAAGCGCGGTTCCCTTCGCTTCGACGCCGGTTGCCACAGGGGCGTCGATGACGGCGAACTCACCGCGCGCGGTGCCGAGCCGATACGCACGGGCGCCGGGCGGCGGGACAAAGGTGGCGGGCCTGCTCATAAGGAGGAGGCTATCTGGGGAAGCTGTCGGGCGGGTTGCGGGGCGGGTGGCCTTTCCGCGCCACGGCGACGGCAACGGCCCGGCCCCAAGTGCCGGGGCCGGGCCGTCGGAGAGAGGCTCAGCTCTCGGTTGCCTCGGTGGCTGCCGCCTTCTTGCGCGTGCGACGGCGGGGCGTCGCCTCCGGCGCTTCCGCATCGGCGGGCGTGGCCGCCGCCTTGCGGGTGCGCCGGGGCTTGGCCGGGGCCTCGTCCGTGACAGGCTCGGCCGCCTGAGCCGGGATGTCGGCTTCCGCTGCCTTACGGGTGCGGCGGCGCGGCTTCGCCTCGGTGGCCTCGGCGGTGTCCACGGCGGCCTCAGTAGCGGCCGCGGTCTTGCGGGTCCGGCGCGGCTTGGTCTCCGCCGCCTCGACCGCTGTGCCTTCGGCCGTGTCGAGCGCGGCCTGTGCTGCCTTACGCGTACGGCGGCGCGGTGTGGTCGCGGGCTCCTCCGTCGCGGTCGCCTGGGCCGGGATGTCGGCCTCGGCGGCTTCGGCAACCTTGCGCGTACGGCGACGGGGCTTGGCCTCGGTCGCCTCGGCGGTGTCCACCACTGCCTCGGCCGTTGCCTTGCGGGTCCGGCGCGGCTTGGTCTCCACCGCCTCGCCCACGGTGCCGTCCGCCGTCTCCACAGCCGTTTCGGCGGCCTTGCGGGTACGGCGACGGGGCTTGGCCTCGGTCGCCTCGGCGGCTACCTCCGTGGCTTCCTCGACGACGGTGGCCGCTGACTCAGCGACCTCCGCGGTCTCCGCCGTCTTGCGCGTACGACGCCGACGCGGCTTCGGCTCGGCCGACTCCACGAGCTCAGCCGTCGGCTCGATGGTCTCCGACGTGGTGCCCTCGGCCGTGGCGACGGCCGTCTCGGCCGACTCCCCGGCACGCGTCCGGCGACGGCGACGTGGGGTGCGCGGCTCGGCTGCCGGGGTCTCAGCGGTGGCCACCGGGTCCGTGGCATCGACC
Organism: Streptomyces sp. NPDC006365; assembly: GCF_042870755.1. Taxonomy (NCBI): domain Bacteria; kingdom Bacillati; phylum Actinomycetota; class Actinomycetes; order Kitasatosporales; family Streptomycetaceae; genus Streptomyces; species Streptomyces sp. NPDC006365. The sequence goes on along the minus strand of NZ_JBIAHS010000011.1, from coordinate 185,912 downwards.
GGCGCACCATTGCGCGTACGACGGCGTCGACGCGGCGTACGCGCCGGGCGCTCGCGTTCGCTCTCACGCTCCCGCTCCGGGGCCGAGGAACGGCCACTGCGACCGCGCGCACCACGCCCGCCGGTCTCACCGAGGTCCTCGACCTCCTCGGCCGCGAGCCCGGCGCGGGTGCGGTCGGCGCGGGGCAGGACGCCCTTCGTGCCCGCCGGAATGCTCAGCTCCTCGAAGAGGTGCGGGGACGTGGAGTACGTCTCCGGCGGATCGTTGAAGCCAAGCGCCAGCGCCTTGTTGATGAGCTGCCAGCGCGGGATGTCGTCCCAGTCGACGAGCGTGATCGCGATGCCCTTGGCGCCCGCGCGACCCGTACGGCCGATGCGGTGCAGGTACGTTTTCTCGTCCTCGGGCGACTGGTAGTTGATGACGTGCGTCACGCCTTCGACGTCGATGCCGCGCGCGGCCACGTCGGTGCAGACGAGCACATCCACCTTGCCGTTGCGGAAAGCCCGCAGCGCCTGCTCACGCGCGCCCTGACCGAGGTCGCCGTGGACCGCGCCGGAGGCGAAGCCGCGCTGCTGCAGCTGGTCGGCGAGGTCCGCCGCCGTCCGCTTCGTACGGCAGAAGACCATCGCGAGCCCGCGGCCGTCGGCCTGCAGTATGCGCGAGACCAGCTCGGGCTTGTCCATGTTGTGCGCGCGGTAGACGAACTGCGCGGTGTTGCGGACCGTCTGGCCCTCGTCGTCCGGCGCCGTGGCGCGGATGTGCGTGGGCTGCGACATGTAGCGGCGCGCGAGACCGATGACGGCGCCCGGCATGGTCGCCGAGAACAGCATCGTCTGGCGGCGGGCCGGCAACATGTTGATGATCTTCTCGACGTCGGGCAGGAAGCCCAGGTCGAGCATCTCGTCGGCCTCGTCGAGGACGAGCGCGCGCACGTGCTTGAGGTTGAGCTTCTTCTGTCCCGCGAGGTCAAGGAGCCGGCCCGGGGTGCCGACGACCACGTCGATACCCTTCTTCAGGGCCTCGACCTGCGGCTCGTACGCCCGGCCGCCGTAGATGGCGAGAACGCGTACGTTACGGACCTTGCCCGCGGTGAGCAGGTCATTCGTGACCTGCGTGCACAGCTCGCGGGTGGGGACCACGACGAGTGCCTGCGGGGCGTCGGTGAGCTGCTCGGGCTGGGCCCGACCGGCCTCGACGTCCGCGGGGACGGTGACGCGCTCGAGGAGCGGGAGGCCGAAGCCCAGCGTCTTGCCGGTGCCGGTCTTGGCCTGGCCGATGACGTCGGTGCCCGAAAGGGCGACGGGGAGCGTCATCTCCTGGATGGGAAAGGGGTTGATGATGCCGACGGCTTCGAGCGCCTCGGCTGTCTCGGTGAGGATCCCGAGATCTCGGAAGGTTGTAGTCAGGGTGCTGCCTCTTCTGTGTGTGCGACACGAGGCGAGCGCGGGGGTCGTTGAACCGTGCCGGGGGACGTCGGCCGCTTGAAAGGCGGGCCTTGGTGGCACGGGACCACTGCCGACGCTCGAGCGCTCTTGCCGCTGAGGGTCTCTCCGGACTCCGTACGCACTGTGCCTTACGGACGAGGAGAGCTGTCGGGTCGGAGCCGATCGGGCCACCGACCGGGCATCCTCATTCATATGGCCCGTTGAGATACGTAGATCAGCTCAGCGGGCTCATTACCACCATACCCCGGAATCGCGCATATGCGTTGGTCGATTTGGTCACGTAGTGGTCGTCACACTGGCTGACCAGGGGCTTACGCCTTGCTGTGAGCGGGCTATTGTGCGCTTCATGACGACGCCCGACAACACCGCCGACACTGCCGCCGACACCTCCGCCGAAAACACCGGAGTCGCCGCCCAGGACTGGACGAAGGCCTCCGTCGATCCCCAGTACCGCGCCGCGGTCGTCGACCTGCTCGGAGCGCTCGCGTACGGGGAGTTGGCGGCGTTCGAGCGGCTCGCGGAGGACGCCAAGCTGGCACCGACGCTCGCCGACAAGGCGGAACTCGCGAAGATGGCCTCGGCGGAGTTCCACCACTTCGAGCAGTTGCGTGATCGGCTCGCGGCGATCGGGGCGGAGCCGACGGAGGCGATGGAGCCGTTCGTCGCGGCGCTCGACGGCTTCCACCGGCAGACGGCGCCGTCGGACTGGCTGGAGGGTCTCGTCAAGGCGTACGTCGGCGACTCGATCGCCAGCGACTTCTACCGCGAGGTCGCGGCGCGGCTCGACTCCGATACGCGTGCCCTGGTCCTCTCCGTACTCGACGACACGGGGCACGCGAGCTTCGCCGTCGAGAAGGTGCGCGCCGCGATCGACGCGGACCCGCGCGTGGGCGGACGGCTCGCGCTGTGGGCGCGACGGCTGATGGGCGAGGCGCTGTCCCAGTCCCAGCGCGTGGTCGCCGACCGGGACGCTCTGTCGACGATGCTCGTCGGCGGGGTCGCGGACGGCTTCGACCTTGCGGAGGTCGGCCGGATGTTCTCCCGTATCACGGAGGCGCACACGAAGCGGATGGCTGCGTTGGGCCTCGCGGCCTGAGCGCATTTGACGGCCGGTTCGTCGCCCGCGGGTCCGTTGCGGCCTGGCGCGCAGTTCCCCGCGCCCCTCAAGGCACGCTTCACTGGGCGTCGGTTGGACCGGAGCCGTCAGGGTCCCTGTTCAAACCGTCGCCGAGTGGCGGCGCAGTCTTCCCGCCGGGCGGAGGAGCAGGGACACGGACGCCGTGGCAACGGCCACCGCGCCGGTGAGGACCAGCAGTAGGTTTCCGCCCAGCGCGCTGTGCGTGAGGAACGCGCCGAACAGGCCTCCGGCTGCGCCCGTCGACAGGACCAGTCGGCGGGCGGGGAGGCGGTGCGGCAGGCGGTACATCGCCAGCCAGGCCACTGCCAGACCGAGGATCGCGGAGCCGAGCGCTTCCAAGAACATTGGGTGGGGTCCCTCCCGCACGGCCGTGTGCACTTCGGTCGTAGCCCGTCTTACCCGTGGCCCGCGGAACGCAATCATCCCCTGTGGGTGGTCTGTGCTCCGTCTGTGGAGGTCGCGCGGGCAAGAAAATGAGGGGGCATCCGCAGTGGTCGGCATGACAAGGGCCCCGAGGCTTCAAGCCACGGGGCCCTTTGTCGCGATGTGACTACAGCGCGCCGAAGCCCACCTTGCGCGGGGCCGGCTCGCCGATCTCCACGTACGCCAGACGGTCGGCCGGGACCAGGACCTTGCGGCCGTGGTCGTCCACGAGGCTCAGCAGCTGCGACTTGCCGGCCAGCGCTTCGGACACCGCCCGCTCGACCTCCTCGGCGGTCTGACCGCTCTCCAGAACGATCTCGCGAGGCGCGTGCTGCACGCCGATCTTGACCTCCACGGCTATGTCCCTCCGACGGTCACTGATGTGCGCGTTCGTCCGCGCCGTACGCAGCACACATTAGCCCGGTGAGGGGACGTACACGCTGCGTCCAAGAACGCCAGGAGCGAACAGCGGACGGGAACAAGGACGCGCTCAGTGGTGCTCACTGCCGTGCAGTGGGAAGCCGGCGATGCCGCGCCAGGCCAGCGAGGCCAGCAACTGCACCGCCTGGTCACGCGGCACACTGCGGTCGCTGTGCAGCCAGGAACGCGCCACCACTTGCGCGAGCCCGCCCAGACCCGAGGCGAGCAGCATCGACTCGGCCTTGGACAGGCCGGTGTCCTCCGCGATGACCTCGCTGATCGCCTCCGCGCACTCGAATGTGACCTTGTCCACGCGCTCCCGCACCGCGGGCTCGTTCGTCAGATCGGACTCGAAGACGAGCCGGAATGCGCCGCCGTCGTCCTCGACGTACACGAAGTACGCGTCCATCGTGGCCCGTACGCGCTGCTTGTTGTCGGTCGTCGAGGCCAGCGCGCCCCGGACCGCCTGGAGCAGTGACTCGCAGTGCTGGTCCAGCAGGGCCAGGTAGAGATCGAGCTTGCCCGGGAAGTGCTGGTAGAGCACCGGCTTGCTGACTCCCGCGCGCTCGGCGATGTCGTCCATCGCGGCCGCGTGATATCCCTGCGCGACGAACACTTCCTGGGCTGCGCCGAGGAGCTGGTTGCGTCGGGCACGGCGCGGCAGGCGTGTGCCCCGCGGGCGTGCCGCCTCTGTCTGCTCGATGGCTGTCACGCCGCCTCCCAAAATCGTCCACGTGCGGTGTGCGCCGCGCCGCCATCGTACTTTTCGGTAACCGTGCTGTGCGCGGTGCGAGCGCAGAATTTCATGGACCGGACGCCGGTGAAAACCGCACAGAGCGCATCAAATAGCAACGTGCCGGGCAGGCCGGCATCCCGGATGCGCGCCTCGGAGCGGTTACCGGTAGTCGTCTTCGTCGAGTTCGATGATCCTTGCCTGCTCCGCGCGGTCCGCCTCGTTCGCGTTGTCCAGGTTGGCGCGGTCTGAGCCGCTCACTGGCTCGTCCCGGTGGGGTGCGAGCTCCGCGTGCTGTTCGGCGGCGTCGGCCTCGGGAGCCTCCACGTCGAATTCGGTGGAAGTTGAATCAGCTTCGACGAGAGTCTCGGGGTCGGTGGGGTCGACGGTCATGGAGTCCTCTTCCCGAGTGGTGCGAGTACCTGCTTGCACAAGTACGAGTGCCCTCGTTCACGAAGCGTATGAGAGTGCAGATCGAGTCGCTACGCGATCCCTGGTGACCGACGCCGATTTGGCGGGGCTGCGGCGGGGGCCTGTGATGGTGGTCCGGACGGGCTTGTCGCCGTCACTTGTCACGGAATTCGATGGGGACTTGTGATGGCGAACACACGATCCACCACGTGATCGTCTCGTAACATTGCTGCATGTCTTCGACCGATCTGCCGTCCGTCCTGGCCACCTCTGTCGCGCCGAAAGTCGGTGCCGTCAGGGTGGCGGCGGGGGAGCGGCTGCGCAAGGTCGGGCTGCCCGGGATCACGCTGACGATCCGGTCGAGACCGCCGGCCCGCGAGGGGCTGCCGCCCGCGTTGTATGTGCATGGGCTGGGCGGTTCCTCGCAGAACTGGTCGGCGCTCATGCCGATCCTGGACGGCCTCGTGGACAGCGAGGCCGTTGATCTGCCGGGCTTCGGCGACTCACCGCCGCCGGACGACGGCGACTATTCGGTGACCGGGCACGCGCGCGCGGTCATCCGCTATCTCGACTCGGCCGACCGCGGTCCGGTGCACCTCATCGGGAACTCGATGGGCGGCGCGGTCACGACGCGCGTCGCGGCCGTACGTCCCGATCTCGTGCGAACGCTCACGCTGGTGTCGCCCGCGCTGCCGGAGGTCCTGGTGCAGCGCTCGGCGGTGCCGACGGCGCTGCTGGCGCTGCCCGGGGTCGCGAGCGCATTCACCCGCTTCACCAAGGACTGGTCCGCCGAGCAGCGCGTACGAGGCGTCATGGCGCTCTGTTACGGGGATCCGACCATCGTGACCCCCGAAGCGTTCCGCAACGCGGTCGAGGAGATGGAGCGGCGGCTCTCCCTCCCGTACTTCTGGGACGCCATGGCGCGCTCGGCCCGCGGCATCGTGAACGCGTACACGCTGGGCGGCCAGCACCGGCTGTGGCGTCAGGCCGAGCGGGTGCTCGCCCCGACGCTGCTCATCTACGGTGGCCGGGACCAGCTAGTCTCGTACCGCATGGCCCAGCGAGCGGCGCGAGCCTTCCGCGATTCCCGGCTGCTCACGCTCCCGGACGCGGGGCATGTGGCGATGATGGAGTACCCCGAGACCGTGGCCACCTCGATCCGTGAACTTCTCACGGACTCCGGCGAGTTGGCCGACGCCGGCACAACGAACAGTGCAGGGAGCTGAGGCGGCGCGTGGGACGTCACAGCCGACGTGGGTCGGCCCGCAAGGGCGACACCGCCGACATCCCCGTGGTTCCGGGAGGCCGTCCGGAGCCGGACACCGGACGACGCCGGAATCCCTCCGGACCGCAACCCCGGCCGCAGCCGACACCGATGGGCGGCGGCCCCGGCACACCGGCGGGCGGGGTTCCGCGGCTGCCCGAGGGGTGGGTACCGCGTCCGGATGCGCAGGGGGTTCCGAGGTTCCCCGACGGGACGCCCGCGGGCGGGGTTCCGCGGTACGCCGACGGCACTCCGGCTCATGGGGTTCCGCGACTGCCGGACGGTACGCCCGCGCGTGGGGTTCCGCGGTACGCCGACGGCACTCCGGCTCAGGGAGTGCCTCGGCTTCCTGACGGTACGCCGGCTCATGGCGTTCCGAGGCTTCCTGACGGTACGCCCGCTCATGGCGTCCCGCGTTTCCCCGACGGCACGCCTGCCCACGGTGTCCCCCAGGTCCGTGGTGCGCATCCCGAGCAGCGGGAACCCGGCGGCGGCTGGGGGGTGTTCAGCGGGGCGCCCGGGTATGGCGCGCCCCAGGGGCCGTACGCGGGGAGTCCCGGCGCATCGCAGGCTGCTGGTCCTGGGCCCGCCATACCGCAGCAGCGGCAGGTTCCGCCGCGTCCGACGGGTCCCCGCCAGGCCTACGTCGACGCCTTCGACGAGGGCGACGACGTCTTCGCGCGGCGCTCCGCGAACCAGGCACTCCACTCGGACCCGTACGGCTCCGCCACCGAAGCCAACGACCGGTACCTCGACCCCGGGGAAACCGAGCACAAAGCGCCCCCAGGGCCCGACCGGACGGAGAAGGCCAAGGGTGGCAAGGGCTGGACCTTCACCGGGATCGCGGCCGCCGCCGTCACCACCGTGCTCGCCGTCGTCGTGGCCGGGCAGGTGACCGACGGGCGCGAGGACACCTCCGCGCGCCCGCCGGCCTCGGGTGGCGTGGACCGGGAAGTCAAGGACTCCGCGGCGCGCGGCAACACCAGGCCGACGCCCCCGCCCGAAGTCGAGGGCGCGACTCCGCCGACGTACGGGCAGTTGATGGCGAAGAAGTATCCGCTGGACGCGAACCTCAAGGGCGGCGGGGAATTCGAGGCGGTCCGCGGATTCGACCAGGCGCCCGGCACGGGACAGAAGTTCACCTATCGCGTGGACGTCGAGAAGGACCTCGGCCTCGACGGCGGACTCTTCGCGCAGGCCGTTCACAAGACCCTGAACGACGAACGGAGTTGGGCCCACGACGGTGCCCGTACCTTCGAGCGGATCTCCACCGGGCAGCCCGACTTCGTCATCACGCTGGCCAGCCCCGGCACCACCGCGTTCTGGTGCGCCAAGTCGGGCCTGGACACCACTGTGGACAACGTCTCCTGCGACTCCGCGGCCACCGACCGCGTGATGATCAACGCGTATCGCTGGGCCCGGGGCGCCCAGACGTACGGCGACAAGATGTACGCGTACCGGCAGATGCTGATCAACCACGAGATCGGCCACCGGCTCGGCTATGGTCATGTGACCTGTGACAAGGACGGCGAACTCGCGCCCGTCATGCAACAGCAGAGCAAGTTCCTCGAGCGCAACGGAATCCGGTGCCGGGCCAACCCCTGGCCGTTTCCCGGAGCTTGAGACGCTTGCGGTACGTACTCGATTGATCTCTTAGCGCGACGAAACGCGGTCCGCGCGGGAAAGTTACGACCGTTCACCCCTTTTGGTGGCGCGATGGACAACCGTCCATCGCGCCACCGTCATGTCCGCGTACGTTCGTCCCGCTGTGAGTCGCCGGGCAACGGCGGCTCCCCATACGGAAGATCAGGGGTGCACTCGTGCGCATCGGACTGCTTACGGAGGGTGGCCATCCATATGTGAGCGGTGACGCCAGGCTCTGGTGCGACCGGCTCGTACGCGGGCTCGGGCAGCACGACTTCGACGTCTACGCGCTCAGTAGGAGCGAACGACAGCAGGGCGAGGGCTTCATCGAGCTGCCGCCCCAGGTCGGCCGCGTACGCACGGCGCCGTTATGGACCGTGGGCGAGGACGGCGTCACGTTTGGGCGCAGGGCGCGGCGGCGGTTCGCCGAGTGCTACGGGGAGTTGGCGGCGGTTGTCTGTGCGGGGGCTGCCGTGGCGGGGGACGCAGCCGGGGCGACCTCCGGGGATGGCGCATCGGGTGTGGCGGACCGTTTCGGCAATGCGTTGTACGGGCTTGCTGAACTCGTCCGGGAGGAGGGCGGCGGCCTGATCGGAGCCCTGCGTTCCGAAAGCGCCGTGCGCGCTCTGGAGAGCGCCTGCCGCGCGCCCGGCGCACTGCCCGCCGCGCGCGGTGCGCGTGTCCCGGATGTGCTCACCGTCGCCGACCGGATCGAGCGCACCCTGCGGCCGCTGTCGCTCGACTGGTACGGCGAGCAGGAGGGACTCGGCTCCGTCGACCTGTGCCACGCCACCTCCGGGGGCGCCGCGGCCCTGCCCGGGCTGCTCGCACGGCACTTCTGGGGCGTGCCGCTGCTGGTCACGGAGTACGGCGTGCAGCTGCGGGCGCACTACTTGGGCTCGCGTGAGGAGTCCGGCCCGGCGCGGGCGCTGCTCGCGGCGTTCCAGGGGCGGCTCGCGGCCGAGATGTACCGGCAGGCCGCGCTCATCACGCCCGGTAATACGCACGCCCGCCGCTGGCAGGAGCGCTGCGGCGCCGACCGCGCCAAGCTCCGTACGGTCTATCCGGGCATGGAGGCGTCCCCCTTCTGGGAGGTGGGCGAGCGAGCGGAGTGCGCCGATCCGGACACGCTGGTCTGGGTCGGGCGGATCGAGCCCGGCAAGGATCTCGTCTCGCTGCTGCACGCCTTCGCCCAGGTCCGCAAGGGGCGGCCGAAGACCCGGTTGCGGATCGTGGGCGCGCCTGCCGAGGGACCGGGTGCGGCTGCGTATCTGTCCGACTGCAAGGCGCTGGCCGCGCGGCTCTTCCCCGATGGGGCGGAAGGCGTACGCAGGACCGGTGGCGGCCCGGTGTCGTTCGAGAAGATCGGCGGGCCGGACCTGCCGAGCCTCGCGAAGGCGTACGCGGCCGGGGCCGTGGTCGTTCTGTCGAGCGTCGTCGAGGGCTTCCCAATGAGCCTTGTCGAAGCGATGTTCTGCGGGCGCGCCACGGTGTCCACGGACGTCGGCGCGGTCGTGGAGGTCATCGGAGGTACGGGTCTGGTGGTGCCGCCGCGCAATCCGCGGGCGCTTGCCGAGGCGTGCGTCGCTCTGCTGCGCGACCCCGAGCGCCGTGCACTCCTCGGTGCGGCGGCACGCGCGCGTGCCCTCGAACTGTTCACCGTCGAGCAGAACATCGCGGCGTTTCACGGCATTTACCTGGAGATCGTCTCGCACTGCCCGGTCCGCCGAGCCGATGCCACCGGCGAACCGCTGCCCTTCGCCGTACCGGCCGAGGCTCATGTGCGGGGTACCTGGGCCGAGTCCGGAACCCGACCGGCATCGGCGAGCGGTCCGCGGTGGGCTGCGGGATCCGGGGCGGCGGGCGCTGTTTCCGGCCCGGCGCAGGAGCCGGTGCCCGCCGGGAAGGGGGCGCCATGAGCGGGTGGCAGCGCGACGTGGACCTGCCGGAGGCGCCGGGCGGTGTCACGGCGTGGGATGCGGCCGCCTCCGACGAGGAGTGGCTGGTGACTGCTGGAGCGCCGGGTGCCATGGACGCTCCAGGGGTGCGGGGTTCGTCGGACGAGTCCGACAGCCCGGTCGCCGTGGACCCCGTAAAAGCCCTGATGCACCGTCACCGTGAGCTGTGTGAGCGGGCCGTGGATCCGTTGGAGATCGCGGCGGGGCTGGAGGCGCACGGGGTGACCGACCGGACCGTGGCCCGCTTCCGGCACCGCGACGTGTTCTCGCTGGCTGAGGAGATCTACGCGCGCGTGCCCCGCGACGACGAGACGGGCCCAGGGACAGCTGCGGTCAACTTTCCAAAGGTGCGCACCGATTGGGCCCTGCTCGCCCTGCTGCCGGGCGCCGTGTGTGCGGCGGCGGTGACCGGGCTGCGCCTCACCGAGACCAGGCCGCGCCTCGCCGTCGTGGTCGCCGTCCTGGGCGTACTTGCCCTCGCCCTGAGCCTGCGCCTGGCTCTTGGTCGCGGCCCCCTGCACACCCCGCGCGCGTGGCGCACGACGAAGGGCACGCGCGCGTGGACCTGCTGGCTCCTCGCATACGCCCTCCTCGGCAACGGCGTGCTCGGCGCCGCCCTCGCGAGTGGCCCGGACAGGTGGCCGAACGGTGACCTCCACAGCCCTTGGCCACTGCCTCTCTCGTCGGTGACGGCCCTGGCCCTGGCCTGTGTCCCGGCGGCCGGGTGCGCCCACCTCTTCGCCGCGCGCGCCCGGCGCAGGCTGGCCGCCAGCCGAGCCCTTGAGGAATTCGCCACCTCCCTACGGCCCCTGCTCCTGGGCGTGTTCGGGTTGTTCCTCTGCGTCCTGGGCGGACTGATCGCGCTGTGCGGGACGCTGCTGGACGAGCCCGCCGCTCCCGCCGCGTACGCCGGGACCGGCGCCCTCGGCGCGCTCCTCCTGCTCGCCCGGCTGCTCACCGTGCACGGCTTCACGCATGCCCCGGCCGTCGTACTGGCTGCCGCGGGCGCGACCGAGGCGACGGCTGTGGCGAGCGTCTTCGCGGGCCGCCTGCCCGGCTGCTCGTTCCTCGCCGTTCCCGTCGAGACCGTGGTCGACGCATGGGGCCCCGGTGCCGTGCCGACCCTTGTGTGCGGGGCCGCGGCGCTCGTACTCCTCGTCCACGCGACCAGGACCCTCACCCGGGCCTCGGCCCACGCGGACCACGGCGGGACGCCGTGAATCGCATCCCCAGCCCGGCACTCGCCCCCCGTGCCGAGCGCCCCCCTCCCGCGGGGCGGACACCGCGGGCCTCCCTGACGAACCAGGGAAACATCCTCGAAGGAGACAAGAAATGATCACCGTCCGTATCGGAGAATCCACCCCAGGAGCCGCCCGATGAGGGTGCTGCTGATCGGAGCCAACGGATTTCTGGGCCGGTACGTCGCCGACCGACTCCTCGCCGACCCGGCCGTGCAGCTCACCGCGCTCGGCCGGGGGGACGACGCGGATGTACGGTTCGACCTCTCCAGCGGCAGTCCGGGCGCACTGACCCGCTTCCTGGACGCGGTGCACCCCGGCGTCGTCATCAACTGCGCGGGCGCCACCCGCGGTGGCGCCCGCGAACTGACCCGGCACAACACCGTCGCCGTCGCGACCGTCTGCGAGGCCCTGCGCCGCAGCAGCTGCGGGGCACGCCTCGTGCAGATCGGCTGCGGTGCGGAGTACGGTCCCAGCCAGCCCGGTTCCTGCACGGCCGAGGACGCCACGCCGCGTCCCGGCGGCCCGTACGGCGTCAGCAAGCTTGCCGGCACAGAACTCGTCCTGGGCTCCGGCCTGGACGCCGTCGTCCTGCGGGTCTTCTCGCCCGCCGGACCCGGCACCCCCGCCGGCTCGCCCCTCGGCCGCCTCGCCGAAGCCATGCGCCGGGCCATGCAGTCCGGCGACGGCGAACTGAAGGTGGGTGGACTCGGCATCCAGCGCGACTTCATCGACGTACGCGATGTCGCGCGCGCCGTCCACGCCGCCTCCCTCTCCGCCGCACAGGGCGTCATCAACATCGGCTCCGGACGTGCCGTACGCCTCAGGGACGCCGCAGCGGTCCTCGCGCGCGTGGCCGGCTACGGCGGAGCACTGCACGAACTCGACGTCCCGCCGGGAATCGTCAGGCCATCCATCGGTCACCCCCGCTCCGAACCCGAGCACACGGCTCCGGCCGCGCACCCCTATCCCGACGGCTGCGGCAGCTGGCAGCAGGCCGATGTGCGCACCGCACGCGACCGGCTCGGCTGGCGGCCCCGCATCCACCTCGAAGAGTCCCTCGCCGATATCTGGATGGAGGCGGCATGCCGCATCTGACCAGCACCGCGGTGGGCACCGCGAGCACCGACATACGTTTCGGCTTCGGCGTCCGCGGCTATGCACACCCCCTCGTCGCCCCTCTCGAATGGGGCGAACTCACCCGCCCCGGCACCCCCTTGCACTGGGTCGTCCTCAACGTCGCCGACGGTCCGGGCATCCGGCCCGACCCGCACTGCCTCGCCGCAGCGGGGCGTCTACGCAACGCGGGCGTCCGGGTCCTGGGGCACCTGGATGTGAGATACGGCGCACGCACCTTCGCTGAGCTGATCTCGGATGCGCACCGGTATCTCGACTGGTACCGGGTCGACGGCTTCTATCTGGACCGCTGTCCCACGAATCGGACAACGCTCCCCGAGGTGATCCGTACGGCCACGACCCTGCGCGCGTTCCTCGGCGAGGGCCATATCGTCCTGGGGCACGGCTCCCACCCGCACCCCGGATATGCCGAATTCGCCGACCAGTTGGTGACTTTCTGCGGCCCTTGGAGCGAATACCGCTGGTCGCAGGTGGCGGAGTGGACCGCCGACCACCCGCCCGAACGCTTCTGCCACTTCGTGCACAGCGTGCCCCGCGGTCATCTCGAGGAGGCGCTGCGCATAGCCCGCTGGCAGGGTGCCTCGACGATCTACTTCACCGACCGCACGGACCGCGGCGGTTGCGTCGTCCCCTGGGAGACCATGCCCGGCTACTGGGACGAAATCGTCTCGCGGGTCGGAACGGGTGTCTCGGAATGAAGAGGGGCGTGGCAGTGTTACGGCAAGAACAACTGTAGTGATTGACCGACCAACGGAGTCCCCGTGTCGCTGCCACCCCTGGTCGAGCCAGCTTCTGAGCTCACCGTAGACGAGGTCCGCAGGTACTCCCGCCACCTGATCATCCCCGACGTAGGGATGGACGGGCAGAAGCGGCTGAAGAACGCCAAGGTGCTCTGTGTGGGCGCCGGCGGCCTGGGCTCGCCCGCCCTCATGTACCTGGCCGCGGCGGGCGTCGGCACGCTCGGCATCGTGGAGTTCGACGAGGTCGACGAGTCGAACCTGCAGCGCCAGATCATCCACAGCCAGGCGGACATCGGCCGCTCCAAGGCCGAGTCGGCCCGCGACAGCGTGCTCGGCATCAACCCGTACGTGAACGTGGTCCTTCACGAAGAGCGGCTCGAAGCCGAAAACGTGATGGACATCTTCAGCCAGTACGACCTCATCGTCGACGGCACCGACAACTTCGCGACCCGCTACCTGGTCAACGACGCGTGCGTGCTCCTCAACAAGCCGTACGTCTGGGGCTCGATCTACCGCTTCGACGGCCAGGCCTCCGTGTTCTGGTCCGAGCACGGCCCCTGCTACCGCTGCCTCTACCCGGAGCCCCCGCCGCCGGGCATGGTCCCCTCCTGCGCCGAGGGCGGCGTCCTGGGCGTGCTGTGCGCGTCCATCGGCTCGATCCAGGTCAACGAGGCGATCAAGCTCCTCGCGGGCATCGGCGAGCCGCTCGTCGGCCGACTGATGATCTACGACGCCCTGGAGATGCAGTACCGCCAGGTCAAGGTCCGCAAGGACCCGAACTGCGCCGTCTGCGGCGAGAACCCCACCGTCACCGAGCTCATCGACTACGAGGCCTTCTGCGGCGTCGTCTCCGAGGAGGCCCAGGAGGCGGCCGCCGGCTCGACGATCACTCCCAAGCAGCTCAAGGAGTGGATCGACAATGACGAGAAGATCGAGATCATCGACGTCCGGGAGCAGAACGAGTACGAGATCGTCTCGATCCCGGGTGCCAAGCTGATCCCGAAGAACGAGTTCCTCATGGGCACCGCCCTGGAGAGCCTCCCGCAGGACAAGAAGATCGTCCTGCATTGCAAGACAGGTGTCCGCAGTGCGGAAGTCCTCGCCGTGCTCAAGTCTGCTGGTTTCGCGGACGCGGTGCACGTCGGTGGCGGCGTGATCGGCTGGGTCAACCAGATCGAGCCCGAGAAGCCGGTGTACTAGACGCAGGCTCAGGCTGTGCGGAGTGGGGCCCGGCACCGGGTGTGCCGGGCCCCTTCCTGTTGTGCGAGCTCCTGTTGCCCAGTGGGCTACGACTCGCAGACCTTCCCGTCCTCCGGCACCTTCCCGTCCAGCAGATACGCGTTCACCGTGTCGTCCACGCAGGAACTGCTCCCGTACGCCCCATGCCCCTCGCCCTTCCAGGTGAGCTCGACACCGACGTCCTCGCCCAGCTCGTCCGCCATCTTGCGGGCACCCTCGTACGGTGTCGCCGGGTCGCCGGTGTTGCCCACGACCAGGACGGGATCCGCTCCTGGCGCGCTGACCTCCGGGGTCTCGTGCTGACCAGCCACCGGCCAGTTGTGGCACCAGCCCGCCGTGTCCCAGCCCATGAACTCGCCGAAGACGGGCGAGATCTTCCGGAACTGGGGGAGCAGCTTCTTCGTCTCCTCGATCGTCGGCCGCTCCTTGTCGTCCAAGCACGATATGACCCGTTGTGAATGCGTCGTCGTGCCGTAACGACCCGTTGCGTCACGCTCGTTGTAATTGTCGGCGAGGGCCAGCAGTTCCGAACCGTCGCCCTGCTCGGCCGCATCCAGCGCGCTGGTCAGGCCGGCCCAGGTCTGCTCGCTGTAGAGCGGCAGGACAATGCCGGTGAGCGCCAGCGTCTGGGTGAGCTTGCGGCCGCTCGATGTCGGCAGCGGCTCGGCGTCGATCTTCTTCAGCAGGTCCGCGATCTTCTGAGAGCCCTCTTTCGGGTTCTCCCCGGTGGACTTGAGGTAGTTGTCCAGGGCGCGCTGGAAGCCGCGCGTCTGGTTCTTCGCGTGGCCGACCGTTCCCGCACTCGGGTCGACGACCGCGTCCAGTACGAGTCGGCCCACGTTCTGGGGGAACAAGTGGGCGTAGACACCGCCCAGTTCGGTGCCGTACGAGATGCCGAAGTAGTGCAGCTTCTGGTCGCCGAGTACATGGCGCATCAGGTCCATGTCGCGGGCTGTGTCGGTCGTCGAGACGTGTGCCATGAGCGGGCCCGCCGACTCCTGGCAGCCCTTGCCGAAGTCGGCGGAGTCCTTGAGGTAGGAGGTCTCCTCGGCAGCTGTGTCCGGCGTGGAGTCGACCGACTCGGCGGCCTGGATCTCCTTGTCGCTGCGACAGCGCACGCCCCCGCTGGCCGCGACGCCGCGCGGGTCGAAGCTCACCAGGTCGTATCGCTCCTGCAGTTGGGACGTCAGTGCCGCGTAGGACGGCATCATGGAGATGCCCGAGCCGCCCGGGCCGCCGAAGTTGAACAGCAGCGAGCCGATGCGGGAGTCCTCGTCGGTGGCCTTGCCGCGGATCAGAGCTATGCCGATCGTCTCGCCCGTCGGCTTCTCCCAGTCCAGCGGGACCTTGAGCGTCGCGCACTGCCAGTCGTCGCCCGGCGCGGGGCCGTCCGAGGTGGCCCCGCAGCGGCCCCAGTCGAGCTTCTGTGAGGTGAGCGAGGCCGGAAGCTTCGCCGTCGGACCGGACGGCGCCGCGGTTGGCGTGGCGCTGGCCTTTCCGTCGTCGTTGCCCTCGTCGGACGAGCCGCCACCGCAAGCCGCCGCAAGCCCGGTGACCAGCACCGCGGCCGCGGCCAGCGCCGTGGATCGTACGAAACGCGCCATGTGCCCCTTACCCCCTCGCAAGTCATCCGCACGAGCCGCGAATGACGGTCAGGCCATAGTAAGCAGACCACGAGTGAAGCCGTGTAAGCCTGTGGATAACCCTGTGACCTGCACTTTTATGGGCAAACCTGGCCCGTCGGCGGGACCCTGCCGTCCAGCAGATAGCCGTCCACCGCGTCACGCACGCACTTGTTCCCGCTGCCGTACGCGCCATGCCCCTGGCCCCGGTACGTCAATTCGACGCCCACACCCTTGCCCAGCTCGTCCGCCATCTTGCGGGCGCCCTCGTACGGCGTGGCCGGGTCGCCGGTGTTGCCGATCACCAGGATCGGTGCCGCCCCGGGGGCGCTCACGTCTGGGGTGTCGGCGGCTCCCGGCACGGGCCAGTCCGTGCAGCCGAGCAGACTCCACGCCACATAGTCGCCGAACAGGGGAGAGGCCGTGCGGAACCGCGGAAGCTTCGCCTCCACATCGGCGGTGGTGTAACGCGCCTTGTTGTCCGCGCAGTTGATGGAGACGTTGGCGGCGACGCTGTTGCTGTACTCGCCGTTCACGTTCCGTCCGTTCATCGCGTCGGACAGCAACATCAGAACCGTGCCGTCGCCGGCGTACGCCCGCTGGAGCCCTTCGGTGAGGTACTCCCAGTAATCCTGTGAGTAGAGCGCCTGCAGGATGCCACTGGCGGCGACAGTCTGGGTCAGCTCGCGCGGGAAGACGCCCGGGACCGGCCGGCTGTCGAGGTCCTTGAGCAGTCGGGCGATCCGGTCCTTGACGTTCTGCACGGTGTCCCCGAGCGGGCATGCGTCCTGCTTGGAGGTGCAGTCCTCGGCGAAGTTGTCCAGCGCGAGCTGGAAGCCCTTGGCCTGCCCGAGCGAACCCTGCTCCGGACTCCGCGTCGGGTCCACAACAGCGTCGAAGACGGCCCGCCCCACCTTCTTGGGGAACAAATGGGCGTACACCCCGCCTAGTTCGGTGCCGTACGAGATGCCGAAGTAATGCAGCCTGTCGTCGTCGAGGACCTGCCGCATCAGGTCCAGATCGCGGGCCGCGTCGGTGGTGCGCACGTGCGGGAGGAACTTTCCGGAGTTCTTCTCGCAGGCCGAGTTAAACGCTTTCGTGTCCTCCAGGAGCGTTCTCTGCTCTGCGGCGTTGTCGGGGGTGGCGTCCTGCTGGAAGTACTCGTCGAGCTGTTCATCACTCTGGCACTCCACGCCCGCGCTGCGGCCGACCCCGCGCGGGTCGAAGCTGACCAGGTCGTAACGGGTACGCAGGTGCGCGAACTCCTTGGCGAACGCGGGCAGTGTGGCCACTCCCGAGGACCCGGGGCCGCCGAAGTTGAAGATCAGTGAGCCGATCCGCCTCTCCTCGGCGCCGCTCGCCTCCGCCCGGATCAGCGCGAGCCCGATCGTGTCTCCCTCGGGTTCGTCCCAGTCGAGGGGCACCTTCAGCGTCGCGCACTGCCACTTGTCGCCGTTCGGCAGGGCCGACGGGGCCTCTCCGCCTCCCTGGGCCTCGGACGGTGGCGGGCAGTCCTCCCAGCTCAGCTCCTGCGCCGCCTGGTCCTCGTGGTCCTTGTCGGCGGCGTCACTGCCGCACCCGGCGACGGTCACGGACAGCACAAGGACGGCGGCCAGGGCAGCGGCTCGCAGCCGGGAAGGATTCGGCATGGTCCCATCCTGAGGTGGCGGGGGACGGGACGCTCGGGGCGCGGGCTGTGCGGGTGAGGGTCAGATGTGTTGCCGGGACGTCGGGGACGGGCGATACGCCTAAAGCGCTCCCTTGCGTGTCAGATGGTTGAAGAACAGCCAGCCGGGCAGCACCGGCAGCCACAGCGTGAGCAGCCGGTAGAGCAGCACCGCGGGAGCCGCGACCTCCTTGGGCAGACCCACGGCGATCAGACCGACCGTGAGGGTCGCCTCGACCGCGCCCACGCCCCCTGGGGTCGGAGCAGCCGAGCCCAGCGCGTTGCCGGCGAGGAAGACGACGGCGACGCTGGCGAGGCTGAGCGCGGGCGTGTCGTCGCTGCCGAATGCCCTGATCGACGCGTCCAGGCACATCACGAAGCAGGCCGTCAGCAGCACCATGCCGCCGATACCGGTGATGAGCTTCTGCGGTCGCTGGAGCACGTCGAGCATGCGGGGCACCACACCCGCGAAAAGCGACCGCACACGCGTGACGACGAATTTCCGCAGGAACGGGATCGAGGTCATCACCAGCACCAGCACCGCGACCGTCAGCAGACCCGCGATCACCGTGCGGGACGGCGACAGCGACGGCGTCTTCTCCGTTCCGGTCAGATAGCCGAAGGCGAGCAGCAGCAGGATGTGGCTGCCCAGACCGAACAACTGTGAGGCACCGACGCTCGCCACCGCCAGGCCCGGCCGCACTCCGGCGCGCTGCAGGAAGCGCGTGTTCAGGGCGACGCCGCCCACCGCCGCGGGTGCCACGATCTTCACGAAGGACCCGGCGACCTGCGCCGCCACGGCCCGCAGGAAGGGCACTCGCTCGGGCACGAAGCCCAGCAGGCTCATGGCCGCCGCGAAGTAGCTCAGCGCCGAGAAGAGCACGGCCGCTGCGACCCAGCCCCACTCGGCGTTGCCGAAGAGTGTGCCGAACTCGATGTGCGTGAGCTGCGACAGCAGGAAGTACGCGCCGATGGCACCGGCGATGAAGCTGATCAGCGTGCGCGGCCGGATGCGCTCCAGGCGGGCCGGTTCGACCGGCGCCTGCGGCCTGATCAGCAGTACCTGGTGACGGATCTGGGTGAGCAGATCCTCCTCGCGTGCTTCCTCCAGGGCCTCGTCGATCGCCCGCTTCTCGGAGCGCTTCTCGGCCCGTACGGCCTTCTTGTCGGGCTTTTCGAGTACGACTGGCCCGGTGGTTTCCTCGGCCTCCTCTTGGGCGCGCCCCGGCCTGGCATGCCGAGAGGCCTCCAGCACGGCCTCCCGCTCCCGCTGCGCCCGCTCCCGGGCCAGTTTTCGCAGCGTCGCGCGCGTGGCGCGCGTCAACGCGATGGGCTGCAGCATCGGCAGGCAGTCGGCGACCGTGTCGGGGCCGAGCACCTCGACCGCCGAGGCCACCGCACGCTCCGCGCCGACCCGCAGGGCCAGCGCGGTCACCAACTGGGCGATGTCCATACGCAGCAGCAGCTCACCGGCCGCGATCTCACCGCCGCGCAGATCGGTGAGGATCACCGTGCCGGAACGATCCACCAGAATCGCGTCGCCGGCCAGCCTGCGGTGCGCGATGCGCCGCGACTGCAACGCCTGCACCTGATGCCAGGTGTCGCGCAGCAGCTCGTCGGTGATCTCCTCGTCCGGCAGGGAGTCCAGGGTGTGCCCGCCGGTGTGCTCGTAGACGAGCATCACTGCGTCCGGGCCCAGTTCGGAGGTGGCGATCAGCTTGGGCGCGTTGGCTCCGGCCGCGATGGCCGCGTACGCGAGAAGCGCCTCCTGCTCCAGCGCCTGGCGCAGCGACTGGAGGCTGCGGCGCGTGGTGATGCCCCGCAGCGTCAGACGCCGCCAGACGCGGTAGAAGAAGCCCTGCGCCTGCTGCTCACGGTCGACCACCGTGACGTCCAGCGGCCGGCCGTCCTCCAGCGTCACGAAATACCGGCGCCCGCGGTCGCCGCTCTCGGTGGACTCCGGTGTCTCCTCACGGGAGGCACTCACGGGATGGAAGCCGACATGCCGCAGGCCCGCCATCAGCGTCCGGCCCGTGGGCCGCACGTTCGGTGAGCCGACCGCGTACAGCGTCCCGTACGCCACGCTCCAGCCGATCAGCACGGTCAGGATGATCGAGAAGGGTGTCGTGTAGCCGGTGACCAGCATGGAGAAGGCGTCGAGCAGCAGCACCACCCACAGCACCGCACGCCATCGTGGCCGCCGTGCCATGCCGACGGCCGTCATGTACGCGATGACGGGCGCGAGATAGCCGTGCACCGGGTCGGTGAGGGCGTGGATGTCTTGCGGCAAGGGCTGCGTGAGCGCCTTCTGGATCGAGTCCGGAGCGGCCTTGGCGACCCACAGATCGGTGGCGAGCGTCACTCCGTGCGCCAGGACGGCGGCCAGGACGCCGTCGGCGATACGCAGTCCGTCCCGCTTGATCAGCCGCTCGATGGCGAAGGCGACCGGCACCAGCAGGATCGCGATGCTCGACGCGAGCCCCGCGATCTCGCTCAGCAGGTCGGGCGCCTCGTCGGTGCCCTTGTTGATGTCCTGGGCGAGTCCCGACGTCGTGCCGTGCGCGAACGCGGCGATCCCCAGCAGTACCGCGACCGCGAGGATGCCCACCAGGAGGCGCATCAGATCGGAGGGACGGTGCACGCGCGCGGGGAGCAGCGGTTCGTCGCCCTCGACCGCTTCGGAGTGGACGTCGTCGGCTTCGGAGTCCGGGGCGTCGGCGGCCGGGACGTCCTTCTTCATGTTCGCGTTGTTCGCGTCCGCGGTGCGTTCGCCCTTCTTGTGCGCGTCCGAGGTGCGCTCGTCCGAGTCGTGGCCGGTGTCCGGGCGCGACGAAACCTCAGAGGTGCTCTCCGCCTCTTCGGAGCGCACACCCTGCTGCTTCATCGTCTCTTCTTGATCTCGTATCACCAGTCACCGCCCGCATGATGGTGGCATGCCCCGCCGACACGGAGGGGCATCAGGGGGCAATGCGGGGGCGCACAGTCTGCCCGAAGTGCCGCTCCCGAGCGAGGTATACGCCTGGTCACCGCCCCGTCACGTTGTCGGTGGGGTGGGGCAGGATGGGGCGGATGAGCGAGGAGAGCCTTCCGGCGGACGCCCTGCCGGAGTATGCGGAGCGAGTCCTTGACGTCGCCGAGCTGATCCCGCCCGGCCGCGTCATGACGTACGGGGACGTCGCCGAGTGGCTCGGGGAAGGAGGGCCGCGTCAGGTCGGCCGTGTGATGGCTCTTTACGGCGGAGCCGTCCCGTGGTGGCGCGTCATACGCGCGGACGGCGTACTGCTCCCGGGTCACGAACTGGAAGCCCTCAGCCACTATCAGGCGGAGGGCACGCCCCTGAAGGAGGCGAGCAGGGCCTCCGAGGGCCACCTGCCGCGCGTCGACATGAAGCGAGCGCGGTGGGACGGCGAGCAGCGCGCGGAACGTCACACTTGACAGCTTCCGCCATCGGAGACCCGAAAGGGGGATCAAGGGCCCGTACGGGGGAAGCTGGGCGCGTCCGTGGCATGGCGTACGTTCGTGATGCGGGGGACGCAAGCGTCGTGGGGGATGGGAGGGAAGAAGCGGAAGTCCTCCTTCCGCTGTCCTTGCGGGCGTAGCGTCAACGGCACGCATCCCCCTCACCACGCGGCCACCGCCGCCCACGCGCGGCAGTAAGTCAACCAGCACACCCACCAGGACCGGCGAACCACGTGAGCTCCTCTTCCTCCACCAGGCGCCTGTCGCACCACCAGGGGCGGCAGGGGAACCGTGGCGCTTACCGACTGGTGCGTACCCCACCGGTCCGGGTGGATCCCCCTCTCCTGGACGCAGCGCAGCGGGCGGTGGTTGACCACAAGGGGGGCCCGCTGCTCGTTCTCGCAGGTCCGGGCACCGGCAAGACGACGACACTCGTGGAGTCGGTGGCGGCCCGGATCGGGCGCGGCACGGACCCCGAGCGGGTCCTGGTGCTGACGTTCAGTCGCAAGGCCGCCGTGGAGCTGCGCGACCGCATGGCGCTGCGCATCGGGGCGGCCCGCGCGCCCCAGGCGACCACGTTCCACTCCTTCTGCTACGCCCTGGTTCGCGCCCACCAGGACAGCAACCTGTTCGTGGAGCCGCTGCGGCTGCTCTCCGGCCCCGAACAGGACGTGGCCGTGCGTGAACTCCTAGCGGGTCAGCCCGACCTGGAGCGGCTCGGCCTCGCCCATGTGCGCTGGCCGGACGAGCTGCGCGCCTGCCTGACTACGCGGGGCTTCGCCGACGAGGTCCGCGCGGTGCTCGCCCGCAGCCGCGAACTGGGGCTCGGCCCGGACGCGTTGGACTCGTTCGCCTCCCGCATCGGCCGCCCCGACTGGCGCGCCGCGGCCACCTTCCTCGCCGAGTACCTCGACGTTCTCGATATGCAAGGAGTGCTCGATTACGCGGAACTGGTGCACCGCGCGGTGCTGCTCACCCGCCGTCCCGAAGTCGCCGCACGGCTCGCCGCGCAGTACGACGTGGTCTTCGTCGACGAGTACCAGGACACCGATCCGGCACAGGTGCGGCTCCTGCACGGGCTCGCGGGCGGCGGAAACACCCTTGTAGCCTTCGGCGACCCCGACCAGTCGATCTACGCGTTCCGGGGCGCCGACGTGAACGGCATCCTGGAGTTCCCGGAGGCCTTCCCTCGCCCGGACGGCACTCCGGCGCCGGTCGAGGTCCTGAGGACATCACGCCGTTCGGGTGCCGGGCTGCTGGCCGCCACCCGCCTCCTGACGCGGCGCATGCCGCTGACCCGTCTCCCGGCGGAGAAGGTCCGCGCCCACAGGGAGCTGACTCCTGTACGGGACGGTGGCCGCGTCGAGGTCTACACGTACCCAACCCCCGGCACGGAGCTGGACAACATCGCCGACATCCTTCGCCGCGCACACCTGGAGGACGGCGTGCCCTGGGGCGAGATGGCCGTCCTGGTACGCGCCGGGCACCGCACCGTCCCGACCGTCCGCCGTACCCTCACCGCGGCCGGCGTCCCCCTCGACATAGACGGCGACGACCTTCCCCTGCGCCACGAACCGGCGGTGTCGCCCCTTTTGACGGCTCTCAAAGCGGTCGCCGGGGCGGCACTTCGGGACAGAACGGGGGCAGCCGGGCGGGCCGGAGCTGAAGCTGAGGCGGGTGCCGACGGAGAGGGGGCGGCTGAGGGAAATGACACCCCCGCGCGCGCGAACACCGCCACTGCCGTTCCCACCGACGATGCTTCCGAGTCCGAGCCCGAGCCCGTCGTCGCTCCGGAAGCCCCCTGGCTCGACACCGAGACCGCGCTCACCCTCCTCGCCTCCCCGCTGGCCGGCATGGACGCGGCCGATCTGCGCCGCCTGGGCCGTGCTCTGCGCGAGGAGGAGCGCGCCGGGGGCAACCTCGTCCCGCCGCCCTCGGACGAGTTGCTGGCACGGGCGCTGGCCGAGCCGGAGCGGCTGGTCGCACACGACCCCTCGTACGCGCGCGGAGCCCAGCGTCTGGGCGCCCTCCTGCGCAAGGCCCGTGAGCGCCTCGCCGGCGGCGGTACGGCCGAGGAGGCCCTCTGGGAGCTGTGGGACGGCACACCGTGGCCTCAGCGCCTGGAGCGGGCCGCCCGGCGTGGCGGCGCGGCCGGGCGCAACGCGGACCGCGACCTCGACGCCGTGTGCGCGCTGTTCGCGACGACGGCCCGCGCCGAGGAACGCACAGGTGGCCGCGGCGCCCTCAACTTCCTGGAGGAGATCGAGGCCGAGGACATCGCCGCCGACACGCTCACCCGCAGGGCCGTACGCCCCGAGGCCGTACGCCTGATGACGGCACACCGCTCCAAGGGCCTCGAGTGGCGCCTGGTCGTCGTCGCGGGCGTGCAGGAGGGACTGTGGCCGGACCTGCGCCGCAGAGGCTCCCTCCTGGAAGCCGACCGCATCGGACGCGACGGCCTCGCCGAACCGCTCACCCCCGGTGCGCTGCTCTCCGAGGAACGCCGTTTGTTCTACGTGGCCGCCACGCGCGCTCGCGAACGTCTCGTCGTCACCGCCGTGAAGGCCCCCGCCGACGACGGAGACCAGCCGTCCCGCTTCCTCACCGAACTCGGCGTCGAACCCAAGGACGTCACCGGCCGCCCCCGCCGTCCCCTGTCCGTCGCCGCCCTCGTCGCCGAACTGCGCGCCACGATCGTCGACCCCCGCGTCTCGGACACCCTCAGGGAGGCTGCCGCCCGCCGCCTGGCCCGGCTCGCCGCGCTCGGCGACGAGGACGGCCGCCCTCTCGTGCCGTCCGCGCACCCCTACCGCTGGTGGGGCATGTACGAGCCGACCGAGAGCAAGGTCCCGCTGCGCGACCGTGACCAGCCCGTCGTGCTCTCCGGGAGCGCCCTCGACCAACTCGCCAACACCTGTGCGCTCCAGTGGTTCCTCGGCCGCGAGGTGAAGGCCGACGCCCCTGCGACCGCCGCCCAGGGCTTCGGCAATGTGGTGCACGTCCTGGCCGACGAGGTCGCCTCCGGACGCAGTCCCGCCGACCTCGCCGTCCTCATGGAGCGCCTCGACTCCGTGTGGAACGCGCTCGCCTTCGACGCGCCCTGGAAGTCGGCGCAGGAGAAGGAGCACGCGCGCGTGGCGCTCGAACGCTTCCTGAAGTGGCATGTGCTGGACCGAGCGGGCCGTACGCCGGTGGCCAGCGAGCACGACTTCGATGTCACCCTCGAAGCGGGCTCCTACGAAGTACGCATTCGCGGCTCCATGGACCGCGTAGAGCGGGACACCGAAGGCCGCGCCTACGTAGTCGACTTCAAGACAGGCAAACAGGCACCGACGGCCGCCGACGTGGCTCACCATCCCCAACTCGCCGTCTACCAACTCGCCGTCCGCGAGGGAGCCGTCGACGAGGCCTTCGAAGGCGAGCGCCCCGACCCTGGCGGCGCCGAACTCGTCCAGCTCCGGCAGGGCGCCCCCAGGAAGGAAGGCGGCGAGACCCTGCCGAAGGTGCAGGCCCAAGAGCCCCTCACCGGGGAGTGGATCGGCGACCTCCTCGCCACTGCTGCGGGCAAGGTCCTCGACGAGCGGTTCACACCGACCACAGGACAGCACTGCACACACTGCGCATTCCGGGCGTCGTGCAGCGCACGGCCCGAGGGACGCCACGTGGTCGAGTAAGCCCGCCCCCGGAGGCGCCGCGTCGTCAAGCGATACCCGAAGTGACAAAGCGCACCACGTGTGCTGACCAGCGCATCCTCCGGCCCGGCGGCCGACGCGGCCCCCGCTGTCAGTGACCGCGGCTAGCCTCTCTGAGGTGCCCGCCCGTATCACCGACCCCGAACAGCTCAAGGAGCTCCTCGGCATCCCGTTCACCCCGGAGCAGACGGTCTGCATCACCGCACCGCCCGCCCCGCAGGTGATCGTGGCCGGAGCCGGCTCCGGCAAGACCACGGTGATGGCCGCGCGCGTGGTGTGGCTGGTCGGCACCGGTCAGGTAGCCCCTGAACAGGTCCTCGGCCTGACGTTCACCAACAAGGCGGCCGGCGAGTTCGCGGAGCGCGTACGGAAAGCGCTCATCAAGGCAGGCGTCACCGACCCCGACGTGATCGACCCCGACAACCCCCCCGGCGAGCCCGTCATCTCCACGTACCACGCCTTCGCGGGCCGCCTCTTGACCGACCACGGCCTGCGCATCGGGCTCGAACCCACCACACGCCTCCTTGCCGACGCCACCCGCTACCAGCTCGCCGCCCGCGTCCTGCGCGAGGCCCCAGGGCCCTACCCGGCGCTCACCCGGTCCTTCCCCGACCTGGTCAGCGACCTCCTCGCGCTCGACTCCGAACTCGCCGAACACCTGGTACGGCCCGAGCAACTGCGCGCGTACGACGCCGCGTTGCTGCGCGATCTGGAGAGCGCCAAACTCACCAACGCCGACCTGCGCAAAGTCCCGGAGACGGCCGCCGCGCGCCGTGAACTGGCCGAACTGGTGGGCCGCTACAGGACGGCCAAGCGTGAGCGCGAACTCCTCGACTTCGGAGACCAGATCGCCCTCTCCGCGACGCTCGCCCGCACCCGGCCCGAGGTCGGCGACATCCTGCGCGACGAGTTCCGGGTGGTCCTGCTCGACGAGTACCAGGACACGTCGGTCGCCCAACGCGTCCTCCTGGCGGGCCTGTTCGGCGGCGGCACCGGCCACCCCGTGACCGCCGTCGGCGACCCGTGCCAGGCGATCTACGGCTGGCGCGGCGCCTCCGTCGCCAACCTCGACGACTTTCCCGAGCACTTCGCGCACTCAGACGGCCGCCCCGCGACTCGCCAGGCGCTCAGCGAGAACCGCCGCAGCGGCGGCCGGCTCCTCGACCTGGCCAACGGCCTCGCGGAGCCCCTACGCGCCCGGCACGAGGGCGTGGAGGCCCTTCGTCCCGCCCCCGGTGCCGAACGCGACGGCATGGTGCGCTGCGCGCTGCTGCCCACCCACGCCGAGGAGCTGGGCTGGATCGCCGACTCCATCGCCCATCTCGTGCGCACCGGAAAGGCGCCCGGCGAGATCGCCGTCCTGTGCCGCACCGCAACCGACTTCGCCGAAATCCAGGGCGCGCTCGTCGCCCGCGACATCCCCGTCGAAGTCGTCGGCCTCTCCGGGCTGCTGCACCTCCCGGAAGTCGCCGACCTCGTCGCCGTCTGCGAGGTCCTCCAGGACCCGGGCGCCAACGCCTCCCTGGTCCGCCTGCTCACCGGCCCGCGCTGGCGCATCGGCGCCCGCGACCTCGCCCTCCTGGGGCGCCGCGCCCGGCTTCTCGTGTCGCACGCGCGCGTGGGTGCCGACGACGACCCGGACAGCCGGCTCGCCGCGGCCGTCGAGGGCGTCGATCCGGCTGAGGTGATCTCACTCGCAGACGCCCTCGACACCTTCCTGGAGACGCCTCTGGGGGGCGACGGGGACGACGACGGGCTGCCCTTCTCGCCGGACGCGCGCGTGCGGTTCGCCCGGCTCGCCGCCGAACTGCGCGACCTGCGCCGCTCGCTGTCCGACCCGCTGATGGACGTCCTGCACCGAGTCCTCGCCACCACCGGCCTGGAGGTGGAACTCTCCGCGTCCCCGCACGCCCTGGCCGCCCGCCGCCGCGAGACCCTGTCCAACTTCCTCGACATCGCCGCGTCCTTCGCCGCCAACGACGACGAGGCCACCCTCCTCGCCTTCCTCGGCTTCCTGCGCACAGCCGCCCAGTACGAGAAGGGCCTCGACAACGCCCTGCCGGGCGGCGAGAACACCGTCAAGGTGCTCACCGCCCACAAGTCCAAGGGCCTGGAGTGGGACGTCGTCGCGGTCCCCGGACTGGTCACCGGCACGTTCCCCAGCACCCAGGGCCGCGAGAAATGGACCGCCCAGGGCAAGGTCCTGCCCCACGAACTGCGCGGCGACGCCGACACACTGCCCGACATCGACGCCTGGGACTCCAGGAACATGAAGGCCTTCCACGAGGCCATGAAGGACCACCAGCACACCGAGGAACTCCGCCTCGGCTACGTCACGTTCACCCGACCCCGCTCCCTGCTCCTCGGCTCCGGCCACTGGTGGGGCCCCTCCCAGAAGAAGCCACGCGGACCGTCCGACTTCCTGCACGCCCTGTACGAGCACTGCGCGGCCGGACACGGCGAGATCGAAGCCTGGGCGGACGAACCCGAGGAGGGCGAGGAGAACCCGGCGCTTCACGAGGCGACGGGCGACCACGCGTGGCCCCTCCCGCTGGACGACGCGGCGCTGGCCCGCCGACGAGCAGCCGCGGCAACGGTGCTGGCCCACCTGGAATCCGAGCACTCCCACGAGGCGGCCCACCCGTCGGCTCGCGACACCCAAACCCCGTACGGCGATCCGGACTGGCCTCCTCCGCCCGAGGAGGACGAGCCCCCTTACGGGGACGGTGACTTCACTGACGAGGCTCCGTACGCCGACGAAGCCCCGTACACGGACGAGGCTCCGCACGCTGACGAGGCACTCCATGAAGAGACCGCATTCGCAGACGGGCTCTACGGAGAAGCCGAATTCGCGGACGTGCCCCCGGTCACTGCGGAGTCATGGCCCCGGAGCCGGCCGAGGATCCCGCACCCCACTCCCGCCCCGGACGCCCGCCCGCACCCACCCGAGACCGCGCCCCTCACCCCCGAAGAAGCCCGCACCATCGCCTCCTGGGACCGCGACCTGGACGCTCTCACCGGAGAGCTCCTGCGCGCCCGCCAGAGCGTCACGGAAGTACCCCTGCCGATCTCCCTGACCGCATCCCAGATGCTGCGCCTGGCCGCCGCCCCGGACGCTTTCGCGCAAGAGCTCGCGCGCCCCATGCCACGCGCTCCGCAGCCCGCCGCACGCCGTGGCACCCGCTTCCACGCCTGGGTGGAATCCCGCTTCGAAGAGCTGCGACTGCCCATGCTGGAGCCGGAGGAACTACCCGGAAGCGAGGCCGAGATCGCGGACGAACGCGACCTGGAGGCACTCAAGGACGCCTTCGAACGCACCCCGTACGCCCACCGCACGCCCTACCGCGTAGAAGCCCCCTTCCAGCTCGAGATCGCCGGACGAGTCGTACGAGGCCGCATCGACGCCGTCTACAAGCAAGGCGACGGCGACGAGACGACGTACGAGATCGTCGACTGGAAGACCAACCGCAGCCGCACCGCCGACCCCCTCCAGCTCGCTCTCTACCGGCTCGCCTGGGCCGAGCAGCACGGGGTACCCCTGGAGTCCGTCAAGGCCGCTTTCCTCTACGTGCGCGGCGGCGAGATCGTACGGCCCGAGAATCTCCCGGACCGGGCCGCACTGGAGCGGCTGCTCCTGGAGGAGCCGTCCCCGGACGAACCGCCGGACCAGCATGTCAGTGCGGGCGGATAGGCTCGTGAACATGAGCAAGACTTCGGACAGCGCCGTCCGCCCGTACAACGAGAAGCACCGCGCCGCCTTCCTCGACGCCCCCACCGAGTGGCGGCGCATCCCGTCCGTGCCGGCCCGGCCCGAACGCACGGCGGACATACGGCGCAGTGCCGACAGGCTTGCCGCGAAACTCCGGGAGACCGGCTTCCCGACCGCCGAGGGCGGTGCGGGCCCCGCCGCGGACGGAGCGACCTAGCGGACAACGGGCGCGATGCACACTGAAACAGCCCGCCGAACGCCGCCGAGTCCTGCCGCACGTCCCGCTGAAATACCCGTTCCACCGGGGGAGTTGGAAGCACCCGTGACCACCTGGACCGATCACACCGCCGACCGTCCCATCTCGCTCACCGCCCCGAGCGGCATCGACCGAGCCGCCCACCACCGGCTCGACGAGGCCTGGCTCGCCGCGGCGTGGAGCCACCCCACAACCCGTGTGTTCGTGGTCTCCGGCGGCCAGGTCCTCATCGACGAGACGGAGGACGGCACCACCGAACTCGTCATGACTCCCTCCTTCGAAGCCCCCCTCACCGAGGCACACCGCTACTTCCTGGGCACCGACGACGACGGCGTCAGCTACTTCGCACTCCAGAAGGACGCGCTCCCCGGCCGCATGGACCAGCCCGCACGCGCCGCGGGACTGCGCGAGGCAGGCCTGCTCCTGTCACCCCGCGACACGGGACTCATGGTGCACGCCGTCGCCCTGGAGAACTGGCAGCGCCTGCACCGCTTCTGCTCCCGCTGCGGGGAGCGCACCGTGATCGCCGCGGCCGGCCACATCCGCCGCTGCCCCGCCTGCGGCGCCGAGCACTACCCACGCACCGACCCTGCCGTGATCATGGCCGTCACGGACGACGACGACCGCATCCTGCTCGGCCGCCAAGTGCACTGGCCCGAGGGGCGGTTCTCCACTCTCGCCGGCTTCGTCGAGCCCGGCGAGTCCATCGAGCAGTCGGTACGCCGCGAGGTCCTGGAGGAGGCCGGCGTCACCGTCGGCGAAGTCGAGTACGTCGCCAGCCAGCCCTGGCCCTTCCCCTCCAGCCTCATGCTGGGCTTCATGGCCCGCGCCACGTCGGCGGACATCGACGTCGACGGCGACGAGATCCACGAAGCCCGATGGTTCTCCCGCGAAGAGCTACGGGCCGCCTTCGAGTCCGGGGACGTGCTGCCGCCCTACGGCATCTCGATTGCGGCCCGCCTGATCGAGCTCTGGTACGGCAAGCCCCTGCCGAAACCGGGCACGGCCCTCTAGCGGGGGCTCAGCCCCCGATCTTCTGCCTGACCTGCGCCAGAGAAGGGTTCGTGAGGGTCGAACCGTCCGGGAAGAGGACGGTGGGCACCGTCTGATTACCGCCGTTCGCCTTCTCCACGAACGCCGCGGACGCCGGGTCCTGCTCGATGTTGATCTCCTCGTACGTGATGCCCTCACGGTCCATCTGGCTCTTCAGCCGACGGCAGTAGCCGCACCACGTGGTGCTGTACATCGTCACAGTGCCCGGCATGTGTCTCGCGCTCCTTTGCTGCTGGGGGTACGTATTCGCAGTGAGTGGAACGTACGTGACGGGTCCACCATTCCCGTACGCGGGCCGTGTGGGGGTCCGGAGGCCGGGGCCGCGCCTGCCGCATTAGTACGACTGCGAGCGCCCGCCTGTGGACAACCGGCGCACCCGTCACCTCCGAACTGGCAGCATGGCGGGGTGACAGCAGCAACGCACTCCACCCTCTTCCCGCAGGGCTCCGGCAGCTCGCAGTACGCGGCTCCGCCGGGCGGGGCCGACGCGGTGCTCGAAGGCCTCGACCCCGAGCAGCGCGAGGTCGCCACCGCCCTGCGCGGTCCCGTGTGCGTACTGGCAGGAGCCGGCACGGGCAAAACCCGGGCCATCACCCACCGCATCGCCTACGGAGTGCGCGCCGGGATTCTCCAGCCCGCCAGCGTGCTGGCCGTCACCTTCACCAACCGTGCCGCCGGCGAGATGCGCGGCCGGCTCCGCCAGCTCGGCGCCGCCGGAGTCCAGGCACGCACGTTCCACTCCGCCGCCCTGCGCCAGCTCCAGTATTTCTGGCCCAAGGCCGTCGGCGGGAGCCTGCCGCGGCTCGCCGACCGGAAGATCCAGCTCGTCGCCGACGCCGCAGCTGCCTGCGGCGTCCGCCTCGACCGGGGCGAACTGCGCGATGTCACAGCCGAGATCGAATGGTGCAAGGTCACCCGGACCGTCCCCGCCGACTACGCGGCGAAGGCCGCCAAGACCGGCCGAGAAGCCCCCCGCCACCCGGGCGAGATCGCCCAGCTCTACGCCGCATACGAGGACGTCAAACGCGACCGCGGTGTCATCGACTTCGAAGACGTCCTGCTACTGACCGTCGGCATCCTCCAGGACCGGCACGACATCGCCGACGAGGTGCGCGCCCAGTACCAGCACTTCGTGGTCGACGAGTACCAGGACGTCAGCCCCCTCCAGCAGCGCCTCCTGGAACTGTGGCTCGGCGAGCGCGACAGCCTCTGCGTCGTCGGTGACGCCAGCCAGACGATCTACTCGTTCACCGGTGCAACCCCAGACCACCTCCTCGACTTCCGCACCCGCCACCCCGGCGCCACGGTCGTCAAGCTGGTCCGCGACTACCGCTCCTCACCTCAGGTGGTGCACCTCGCCAACGGCCTGCTCGCCCAGGCCCGCGGTCGCGCCGCCGAACACCGTCTGGAGCTGATCTCCCAGCGTGACCCGGGCCCCGAGCCGGTCTACACCGAGTACACCGACGAGCCCGCCGAGGCCGAGGGGGCCGCCCGCCGCATCCGCGACCTCATCGCCTCGGGCGTCCCCGCGAGCGAGATCGCCATCCTCTTCCGTACGAACGCCCAGTCCGAGATCTATGAACAGGCCCTCGCCGACGCCGGAGTGCCCTACCAACTGCGCGGTGCCGAGCGGTTCTTCGACCGACCGGAGGTGAAGAGGGCCATCCACGGCTTGCGTGCGGCAGGCCGCTTCGGGGGCAACGACGCCCTCCTGGACGACGCCGGGGACCTGCCCGGGCAGGTACGAGCCGTGCTGTCGAGCGAGGGCTGGACCAGCGAGCCGCCCGCTGGATCAGGCGCCGTCCGCGAGCGCTGGGAGTCACTGGCCGCCCTGGTGCACCTCGCCCAGGACTTCGCGGCCGCCAAGCCCGACGCCACGCTCGGCGACCTCGTCTCGGAACTCGACGAGCGTGCCGCCGCGCAGCACGCCCCGACCGTCCAGGGCGTCACTCTCGCCTCCCTCCACTCCGCCAAGGGCCTGGAGTGGGACGTCGTCCTTCTCGTCGGTGTCGCCGAAGGCATGATGCCGATCTCCTACGCAAAGACCGAGGAACAGATCGAGGAGGAGCGCCGCCTTCTCTACGTCGGCGTCACCCGCGCCAGACGACACCTCTCCGTCTCCTGGGCGCAGTCCCGCTCGCCCGGAAGCCGCCCCAACCGCCGCCCCAGCCACTTCCTCGACGGACTGCGCCCCGGCTCCACCGCAGCCCCGACCCGAGGCGGCGCAGGCGGCCCCGGCGGCATCGAGCGCGGTGTCGCCGGTGGTGTCGAGGGCGTAGTGCGGCGGGTGAACCGTCAGCCCGCCCGCTGCCGGGTCTGCGGTCGCACCCTCACCGACGCCGGTGAGATGAAACTGATGCGCTGTGACGACTGCCCTTCCGACATGGACGAGGGGCTGTACGAGCGGCTGCGCGACTGGCGAGCGGCCCAGGCGCAGCGCAGCGGACAACCGGACTTCTGCGTCTTCACGGACAAGACACTGATGGCTATCGCCGAAGCGGTACCGGCCACTCCGGCCGAGCTGGCCCGTATCCCAGGGGTGCTCACCCGCAAGCTCAACCGCTACGGAACCGAAGTTCTGGCCATCTGTGCAGGTCAGGAGTTTGAAGGGGGAGATGATGAGGACTGACGCAAACTCGTCGAGAAAATAGTTTGCGCATGCCCCAGGAATCCCCATAGGTTCTTAAGCACGGAAGCGGCGGCCTTCTCCAAGGCCCTGGTTCCGTGCTGTACTTAATAACCGTCGGACCGGCTCACCCCGGTCCCCTAAGACGCCGAGAGGAGGCGATTCCAGTGATCAGCATCAACACCAGCTCCATCAGCACCGTCAAAATGACCGATCGCTCGGTCGTCTCCACGTGCCTGCTCGGCGTCTCGAACCTGGGCACCGGTCTGCCCGGCATTCCTGCTGTCCGGCCGGCGTCCGCCTTGTCTCTCGCGGTCCTTCCCGTCCGTGAGCGCAATGAGCGACCGATGAAGGCACTGGAAGCAGTAGAGGCGCAGGCGCAGGCCTATGCCTTTGCGGCCGCCGGTGCCGGATCCCGCAAGCAGACGCAGCACCACACGATGTGGGCCTTCCGTGGGCCTGAACCCTGGAGTGATCCAGCCTGATCGGCGATCAGGCCGGCGCCTTCAGGGCCGCGGAACCCCACCAGGGATCCGCGGCCCTTCTGTTTGTCCCCGACCAGGGACGACAGAGCGAAGGGGCCTCGGGACAAGAAAACAACCCGGTACCAGCCGCCAACCGGCCAACCCGGCCGGCACGACCAGACGAGGAAGACCAACCGTGCAACTCGAAGCGCACGCCCCGTCCGTACCGCCTTCCGAAACGATCCCCCCGCCCGGCCTCACGGAGGACTCCACCTTGACCCCGCTCACTGCGCTCACCGCGCTCGACGACGCCATCGAGAACCTCGGCGTGCCCGTCCCCTGCCGCTCCAACGACCCGGAGGTCTTCTTCGCCGAGTCGCCGGCAGATGTCGAGTACGCCAAGTCCCTCTGCCGCACCTGCCCGCTGATCGAGGCCTGCCTCGCCGGCGCCAAGGAGCGGCGTGAGCCCTGGGGCGTCTGGGGTGGCGAGCTCTTCGTCCAGGGTGTCGTTGTCGCCCGCAAGCGGCCGCGTGGCCGCCCGCGCAAGAACCCGGTCGCGGCATGACCACCACAGGAACGATCGATCGCCCCCTGACGCACGACCCCAAGGATCAGGCCCCGATGAAGCCGTCCAACAGCGAGCCCGCCGGCTCCGCGATTCCAGAGTTCACCACCACCGGCGCGAACGACTCGCGTCAGAACAGGACCCGTGAGATGCAACTCATCCAAGAAGCCCTGGCTCGTGCGCATATGCACGAGCGGCAGCGCGCCGCCGAGGCCGAGCGCCGGGCGATCCGCGTGGCGACGGCCCGCCGGATGCAGCGCCGCGCCGAGCGCGCGTCGCTGCGCGCTCGCCGCGCCCTGGCCATGGCGGTCATGCAGTAAGGCCGCGTTGACTCAACGGCCGCAAGCCGCAGCAGCCGCAAAGGCTTTGGCAACGGCAACGGCAACGGCAGTGGAACAAAACCGCTGGTCGCGGGGCCGGTCCGAATGGGCCGGCCCCCGCGATGCGTTGTGTCCCCGGGGCCCCGCCCCCGCCCCGCCCCCCGGCCACCCGTCGGACCCGGCTCACCCACGCACGCGCTCAAGCCTCCGCCCGAACCTCACGCCTCGGCCGCCGACTCCCCCTCCTCCAGTGCTGCTTCGTCCTCGGGCACGAAGCCGGGCAGCCACCCCTCGAGTTCCTCTCGGAGCCGTACCGTGGCGCCCAGTTGGCACAGCACGCCGATGGTGCTCAAGGTCACACGGTGTATCAGCAGATACGCCGGGGGGAGGTTGAGCTGCTTGCCGAGCTGGTACGCGGGGGAGCGGGGGTCGCCGATTCGCGCCGCCTGGCTGCGCATCCAGCCTCGGGTGAAGGTGAACTCGTCGACCTTGGCCGGCTCGATGATGGGGAGCAGGTAATCCAGGACGGCGTCCGGGTCGAGCTCTATCGACTCTTTGACGAAGCCCTCCTCGCAGAGCAGTTCGTAGACCGCCTCTGCCTCTCCGTCGAGGGTCATCCGCAGTGAGTCGCCGATGGTCGGCGGCAGGCCGCCGGGGAGGCGGTCGACCGTGCCGAAGTCCAGTACGCCCAGGCGCCAGCCATCCATACCGTCCTTACCGTCGGGGTCGCCGGACTCGTCGGGCAGGAGGCGGAAGTTGCCAGGGTGCGGGTCGGCGTGCAGCAGGCCGGTGCGGGCCGGGCCGGAGAAGAGGAAGCGGGCGAGGAGCTGTCCTGCCCGGTCCCGCTGTTCCTGCGTACCGTCGGTGATCACCTCTGACAGGGGGATCCCGTCGATCCACTCGGTGACCAGCACCTGCTCGCACTGGTGGAGCACAGCCGGCACCAGTACGTCCGGGTCGTCCGCGAACTCCTCCGCATGAGCCTGCTGAGCCTGTGCCTCCAGGCCGTAGTCGAGCTCCTCGGACACCCGGTCGCGCAGCTCTGCGATGAGCGGCTTGACGTCCATCCCCGGAATGAGTGGCCCCAGGAGCCGGGCGAAACGGCTGAGTTGGTTCAGGTCGGAGAGCAGCGCCTCGCCCGCCCCCGGGTACTGCACCTTGACTGCGACCTCCCGGCCGTCGTGCCACACCGCGCGGTGCACCTGCCCGATGGAGGCCGCCGCGGACGGCTTGTCCTCGAATTCCACGAACAGGTCGCGCCAGTCCTCGCCCAGTCGTTCCTCGAGCACGGTGTGCACCGTGCGGGTCGGCATCGGCGGTGCAGCCTCCTGAAGCTTCGTCAGTGCCGCGCGATACGGACCCGCGACCTCCTCGGGCAGCGCCGACTCGAAAACGGACAGCGCCTGCCCGAACTTCATCGCGCCGCCCTTGAGCTCGCCGAGCACCTTGAACAGTTGCTCCGCCGTGCGCTGTTGCAGCTCGCGGCCCACGATCTCCGCCGACTTCCCGCCGATCCGTTTGCCGATGCCCCATGTGGCCCGCCCGGCGAAGCCGAGCGGTAGGGCGGCGAGCTTGGCGGTCCGGGTGACCGCCTTCCGGGGAAGATCAGACATGCGCCCTCCAAGTACCGGACAGCCGAGCCGCTTGCGGCTGTTGCCCGTCCATTGTCTCGTGCGGCCTCTCGTCTTCCGAGGTCTGCTCCCCCTTAGCTTTCTCCGCAGTCCCGCACGAGCATGCGGGATGCGGCCACACGGGGCGTGTCTGCCAGTCGAAACCGGGCACCGACGCCTCCCAGCGAGCACCCGCGCTGGACGGCAACTCCCCGTCAAGGAAAGCGAGTGCGTGCCCTGCGGCCAGCCCGGCGATCGTGGCCGACAGTGTCAGATCGCACGCCTGTACCTGACGGGGCTGCCCGGAGCGCCACTGTGCGACCAGGCGCGGCCAGCTCGGGTCGCGGTCGGTGCGGCCCCGGTCCAGGCAGCCCGCGCAGGGCGTGTCGCCGGGCAGGACCAGCGGGCCTACGACTCCTGTGCCCTCCACGACCCCGGCGTACAGATGCGGTGTCCCGGATGCGATCAGCGGCTCGGCGGTGGCCGGGTCGGGAGCGTGGGCGGCCAGGCCGTCCCGTGGCGCGAGGATCACCAGGGAGAGTCCCGGCTCCTGGCCGTCGGAGGGCGACTGTGCGCCACCGCGCCGTGGTGGGCGGCTCGTTGCCGCCCGGCGCACCGCCCGCCGTGCCGCCTCCTCCCTGCGCTCGCCGATGGAGTCGACGGGCAGACCGCCCGGTGCGACGTCCCAAGGCTCGACGCAACCGCCGTCGCGTACATCGACCTGGCCCACGCCCGCGCCTGACAGCGCGCAGCCCAGGGCCACACCCACCCGGCCCGCGCCCCACACCTGCACGCGCAGGGAACGGCGGGCCGCCAGCCGGCGCATGCCCTCGCCCGGTCCGGGCGCGACCAGGGAAAGGGAGGCGAGGTCGGCCCGCAGCCGGTCCAAGGCCGCTTTCTTCTCGCGCAGGGCGTCCGCGTCCGGGCCGCCGCCCGTCGCGTCGTCCAGCAGACCTGCTCGGGCCAGCCGCTCCACGAGCCCGTCGACATGGCCGTCGGGCAGACCCATGTGGTGGCCTGCGTCGCGTAGGAGAGGAAGCCCGCGTGTTCCGTCGAGCAAGGTCAGAAAGCTGCTCGTCGCCGTGTCCATTGGGCCGAGCACCATCGCATGCGCCGGTGCCATCCCGAACTGCACGGTGTTCAGATCCCGCCAGGCGCGCCGAAGCGCGGGTTTCACCATCGGATGCATGACAGACCCCCGTACGTCCCCGTTGTGCCGGTGGGGCTCGTCCTGCTCCGCCGGTCGATTGCCAGCATGCACGCATCTGTCGGCAGGGGCCGAAAGTTATCCACAGGCTGGGGGTATTCGTCGTACAAATCAGGCGTACGGAGTAGGGATAAACCGGGCGCGCAGAGCGCGGATCGGCATCGAACCGTCCCGGAGGCGGGACTTCCACCATGCCCAACAGGTACCGTCGGGGCGTGTCCGCCGACCCACTGAACCGCGGAAAACCACAGCGCAGCACGACGAGCGAGCCGCCGACCGGCTCGGGGACGAGCGCG
Source organism: Streptomyces sp. NPDC006365 (assembly GCF_042870755.1). NCBI lineage: Bacteria > Bacillati > Actinomycetota > Actinomycetes > Kitasatosporales > Streptomycetaceae > Streptomyces > Streptomyces sp. NPDC006365. Next base: position 149,577 of record NZ_JBIAHS010000011.1, on the reverse strand, counting down.
ATCGAGGTCCGCCGGAGCACTCGCCGACGCAGAACGGTCTCCGCGTACCGCGAGGGCGATCGTACCGTCGTGCTGATCCCCGCCCGGATGTCCAAGGCGGAGGAGCAGCGCTGGGTGGGCGTCATGCTCGACAAGCTCGCCGCCCAGGAGAACAAGCGGGTACTCGGCGACGAGGAGCTCTCCGAACGTGCCGCCCGGCTCTCCGACCTGTACTTCGACGGCCTCGCCCTGCCCTCCTCGGTCCGCTGGGTCACCAACCAGAACACCCGCTGGGGCTCATGCACCCCGGCAGAGGGCAGCATCCGCCTTTCACACCGCTTGCAGGGAATGCCCGAGTACGTCGTCGACTACGTCCTCGTCCACGAACTCGCGCATCTGCTCGTGCCCGGCCACGGGCCTCGTTTCTGGCAACTCCTCGAGGCCTATCCGCGTACCGAGCGGGCCCGTGGCTACCTCGAAGGGGTGGTCGCCGCCGACCGGCTGCCCCATCTGCCCGCCGGGCGCGACGAGTGACAGGGGTCCGGCGGCGCGACTGCGCTGGTACGGGGCGGAAGCAGGGATTGTGTACCGGGTCTGTACCGGCTTCGTCCGCGGCCGGAATTTGCGGTTAGCCTGACGCGCGACGCACTCGTATCGGGATGGGGGACGGTCGTTACGCATGGCCAGGGAATTCCAACGCGGCCACAAGGCCAAGATCAGTGACCTCACCGCGGGCACCGATCTGTACGTAGGCGTGCAGATCACCGGCCCCGGACTGACCTTCGACATCAGCTGCTTCGGTCTGGACGCCGACGAACGGCTTTCGGACGACAGGTACTTCGTCTTCTTCAACCAGCCGAAGACTCCTGAGGAGTCCATTCAGCTCCTGGGAGCGCAGGCGGGCGACACGGAGTCCTTCCGCGTGACGCTCGACAAGATCCCGCCGCAGATCCAGAGGCTGTCGTTCACGGCGACGCTCGACGGCGCCGGGCAGTTGTCGCAGATCGCCCCCGGATACCTCCGTATCGTCGCGGGTGGCGAGGAGGTGGCCCGCTACCCCTTCGACGGCGGCGAGTTCTCCACCGAACGAGCCGTGATGCTGGGGGACTTCTACCTCAAGGACGTATGGCGGTTCGCGGCGGTAGGGCAGGGTTTCGACGGTGGACTCGACGCGCTGCTGAAGAACTTCGGCGGCGAGGTCGCCGAGGAGGAGCCCGCCCCTGCACCGCAGCCGCAGGCGGATGCGCCGTCCTTCGCGCCGCCCGCCCAGGCCACCGCGCCGCCCGCGTTCGGCGCTCCGTCAGGTCCCGCCACACCGGCTCCTGCCCCCGCGCCGCAGCCCGCCCAGGGATTCGCGCCGCCGGCAGCCACCCCGCCGCAGGCACCCGCACCTCCGGTGCCCGCGCCCGCCGTGCACGCCGCGCCGACCATCGCCGCGCCCATGACTCCGCCCGGCGGCGCTCCCGTACCGCCCCCGGCGCCCGCTCCGGCGCCCTACGGGCAGCCGCCGAACCAGCAGCAGCCTCCATACGGCCAGCCGCCAGCCCCGAGCGCACCTCTGCCGCCCGGCTACGGACAGCCTCAGGCACCTCAAGCCCCGGCGCCGCCGCCCGGTTATGGTCAGCCGAGCCCGCCTCCGGGGTACGGTCAGCAGCCGCCGTTCGGCCAGGTCCCGGGCCAGCCCGGTGCGCCGGGTGCTCCGGGCGCGCCTGCCGGGTACGCGGTACCGCAGGGTGCTCCCCAGGGCGGTGCCGGTGTCGCCGCGGCCCTCCAGCCGTACAAGGAGGCGCCCACCGGCCAGCGCTGGACCCAGCAGAACAAGAAGATGGTCCGGGTCGACCTCGGCATGGGCGGTGACCAGGCTGTGCTCGCCCGCCAGGGCAGCATGGTGCTCTACCAGGGCAAGGTCGACTTCAGCTACAAGAGCGCCGGATTCTCCGGCCGGATCGTGGGCAACGCGACCGGCCAGGAGATGCAGCTGATGCGCTGTTCGGGCAAGGGCCAGGTCTTCCTCGCCGAGAAGTCCGCCATGCTGCACCCCATCGAGCTGCAAGGGGACGCCATCTGCGTCTCCGCGGAGAACGTCCTCGCGTTCGACGAGACACTCCAGTACGAGGTCCGCCGCATCGAAGGACACGGCATCCCCGGAGGCGCGCTGTTCACGATGCAGTTCCAGGGGACAGGCACGATCATCGTCAAGACGCAGGGAGCGCCCGTGGTGCTGCCGGTCACGCCGACGACGTTCGCCGACTGCAATGCCGTCGTCGCCTGGTCCGCCGCCTCCCAGGTGATCGTCTCCAGCCAGGTGCGCATGCGCCGCAACGCCTACCCGGGCGACACCGGAGAGAGCGTGAACCTCCAGTTCCGCGGCGCACCCGGCAATTTCATCGTCGTCCAGCCGTACGAGGTCTGAGGGAGCCCGTCATATGAACCAGCAGCTCGCGGGCTTCGCCCCGGCACCCGTTGCCGCACGCATGGAGAACCACGGCAACCACATGCTCAAGGTCGCCATGCAGAGCGGAAGCGACCTCCTCGCGCGCGTGGGGTCGATGGTCGCCTACGAAGGCTTCGTCCAGTACGAGCCCAATCCGCCCGCCGTGCGCCAGATCGCACGCGACTGGGCCACCGGCGAGGGCGCACCCCTCATGAAGTGCTCCGGAGACGGCCTTCTCTACCTGGCCGACTACGGAGCGAACGTGGTCGTCATCAACCTCAACGGCGACGGAATCTCCGTCAACGCCACCAACCTGCTCGCCTTCGACGCACACCTCCAGTGGGGCGTCGAACGCGTCAAGGGACTGGCGAAATTCGCCGGACAGGGCCTGTGGAACACCAAGATCTCCGGGCAGGGCTGGGTCGCGCTGACCTCCCGGGGCAAGCCCATCGTCGTCGACTGCGGAGGCGGCGAGGACGAGACGTACGTCGACCCGGACGCGCTCGTCGCCTGGTCCCCGAACCTCAAGGTCAAGGGCAAGCGCAGCTTCAAGGCGCAGTCGCTGATCGGACGGGGCAGCGGAGAGGCGTTCCAGATGGCCTTCTCCGGACAGGGCATCGTCGTCGTCCAGCCCAGCGAGGACAGCACCGACCGCCTCCGAGTCCGGGGCTGAGGGGGAGCCACACATCATGCAGAGCCCGCTTTTCGCCTACAACGAGCAGCAGTCCCAGGAGCGCTACAGCCTGCAGAACAAGCAGATGCTGCGCGTCGCTCTGGAGGGCCACGACGACGTGCTCGCCCGCAAGGGCACCATGGTCGCCTACCAGGGGCTGGTGGAGTTCGACGCCGAGTTCCAGAGTTCCGGTCAGCGGCGCTCCCGCGCACAGACGGGAGAGGGCCTCGACCTGATGCGCTGCCATGGACAGGGCACCGTCTATCTGGCCAACCTCGCCCAGCACATCCATGTGGTGGACGTCGATCAGGACGGCCTCACCGTGGACAGCAGCTACGTCCTGGCCATGGACTCCGCTCTGCACCACGAGGTGATCGCCGTGGACAGTCAGTACGGCATCTCCGGTTCCGGCAAGTACCAGCTCAACATCTCCGGGCGGGGCAAGGCCGCCCTGATGACCTCGGGGATGCCGCTGATGATGCAGGTCACCCCCGACCGCTTCGTCAACTGCGACGCCGACGCGATCGTGGCATGGTCGACGAGTCTGCGTGTGCAGATGCAGGCCCAGACGCATTCCTCCGGAGTGTTCCGACGCCGCGGCAACACCGGCGAGGGCTGGGAGCTCAGCTTCATGGGCCAGGGCTACGTGCTCGTCCAGCCCAGCGAGCTGTTGCCGCCGCAGAACGCGACGATCGGCTCCGGCGTCGCCGCCCAGTACGGGGTGGGCCAGCAGGGGGCCCGGGGGCAGAACCAGGGCAACGTCTGGAGTTGAGCCTCCCCGGAGGCATGTGTAAAGGGCGGCCGCTAATGCGGCCGCCCCTTACCGGTTCAGAGTCTGGCCCGTGTGGCATCGAGCAGTCGCACCACGGAGTCGTCCGCCACGTCCGCCACCTCGTCATACGCGAACCAGCGCAGGTCGAGGGACTCGTCGCTGATCTCCTGGACCGCGCCGACCGGCGCCAGAACTGTGTACTGCACGTCGAAGTGGCAGTGGCACGGCGGCGGGATCGGGTGCCGGTCGAGCCGTACGGGCCCGCCCGGGAGCAGCGTCAGACCAGTGATGCCCGACTCCTCTGTGGCCTCACGTAGGGCCGCAGCCTCCAGAGTGGAGTCCTGAGGCTCGCAATGGCCGCCCATCTGAAGCCACATGCGCAGCTTCTTGTGAAGCGTCAGCAGCACGCGGCCGTGCCCGGGGTCGATGACCAGGGCACTCGCCGTGATGTGCCCGGCCTCGCAGGCCTTCCACATGCCGTCCGGGTGCGCCTGAAGATGGTCCAGATACGCCTGGCGCAGAGCTTCCTGGTCCTCGTAGCTCTTCAGTACGAGGACCGCGTCGTCATGGAGGCTCACTCGTCGCTGTCGCCCTTGTCGTCGTCCTTCTTGTCCTCGTTCTTCGTGAGGTTCGGCTTCTCGGCGGAGCCGCCCGCGGCCTCCCCGAGCATCTTGTCCAGCTCGGAGAAGTCCATTTGCTCGCGGTGCACGAAGCCGTCCGGGTCGTCCAGGTCGGACGCGGTCGGCAGCATGTCCGGGTGCGCCCACAGGGCGTCCCGGCCGTCGACACCGCGCGCGTCCGTGAGCGAGGCCCACAGCCGCGAGGCGTCCCGCAGCCGGCGCGGGCGCAGCTCCAGGCCGATCAGCGTGGCGAAGGTCTGCTCGGCGGGACCGCCCGACGCACGGCGGCGGCGCAGCGTCTCACGCAGCGCGTCCGCGGACGACAGACGCGGCTTCGCCGCCGCGTGCACGACCGCGTCCACCCAGCCCTCGACGAGCGCCAGCGCCGTCTCCAAGCGGGCCAGCGCAGCCTTCTGGGCCGGTGTGTCCTCCGGCTGGAACATGCCCTGCTGGAGTGCGTCCTGAAGCTGCTCCGGGTTCGACGGGTCCAGCTGGCCGACCACGTCCTCCAGCTTGGCCGTGTCGACCTTGATCCCGCGCGCGTAGCCCTCGACCGCCCCGAACAGGTGCGAGCGCAGCCACGGCACATGCGCGAACAGACGCTGGTGGGCGGCCTCACGCAGGGCGAGGTACAGCCGCACCTCCTCCTTCGGCACACCGAGGTCCTTGCCGAACGCCTCGACGTTCACGGGAAGCAGCGCGGCCCGGCCCGCCGGGCCGAGCGGCAGACCGATGTCGGTCGAGCCGAAGACCTCGCCCGCGAGCACGCCCACGGCCTGCCCGATCTGCGTACCGAACATGGCGCCGCCCATGGAGCGCATCATCCCGATGAGCGGGCCCGCCATGGCCTGCATCTCCTCGGGAAGCACATCGCCCATGGCCGCGCCGACACGCTCGGCGACCGGGTCGACGAGCTCCTTCCACACCGGAAGCGTCGCCTCGACCCACTCCGCGCGGCTCCACGCCACCGCGGAACCGGCACCGGAGGGCAGGGACGTCGCGTCGTCCAGCCACAGGTCGGACAGGCGCACGGCCTCCTCGACCCCGGAGCGCTCGGCGGGGCCGACACTGGAGTCCTTGCTGCCGTCAGGGGCGCCCTGGGACACCGTCTGACGGGCGATCTGCTTGGCCATGTCCCAGTTCACCGGGCCGCCCTCGTACGAGAGCATCTGGCCCAGCTGCTGGAACGCGGCCCCCAGATCGTTGGGGTTCATGGAACCGAACATCGCGGCGAGCGGGTTGTCGGCGCCGGGCCCGCCGGCTCCGGGGAACCCGAAACCGAACGGGTTGGCCGGTCCCTGGCCACCACCGCTCTGCTGGTCCTTCTTCTTGCCCTCGTCGCCGTCGTCCGGCTCCTCCGGCGGAAGGCCGAATCCGAATGGGGTGTCACTCACGGGATTCCTCGGCTGGTAAGGCCGCCGGTTCTCTCCGGCGGCACGGCTGCCCGACAACACCACCCAGCGTAGACACAGCGGCCGGTTCCGGCCTCGATGCTTCGCCGACTCTTGGGCTGCGGCAGGATGGATGCCACCTGGTACGTACGCGTCACGCGCGTCCTTACTGAAGACAACCGCTGGAGACGCCCGGTGAGTTCCCCAGATCCACAGGTTCGCGCAGCGCGAAACCCCTCAACCAGTCCGGCCGTACGCGGCCCCGTAGTCGCGGTCACCGGCGCCGCCGACGGCATCGGTGCGCTGCTCACCGAGCGGCTCGCCGCCAGCAACGAGATCAAGCAGGTCATCGCCATCGACGAGCGGCGCGGTGAGTGCGCGGACGCCCAGTGGCACATCCTCGACGTACGCGACCCGGTGATCGCCGAGAAGCTGCGCGGCGCCGACGTCGTGGTCCATCTGGCGCTCGACCTCGACCTGGAGACCGACCCGGCGGCGCGCACCGCCTTCAACGTGCGCGGCACCCAGACCGTCCTCACCGCCGCGGCAGCCGCTGGGGTGCACCGGGTGGTGCTGTGCACCTCGGCGATGGTCTACGGAGCGCTGCCCGACAACGAACTGCCCCTCTCCGAGGATGCCGAACTGCGCGCCACCGCGGAGGCCACGGGCGTCGGCGATCTCCTGGAGGTCGAGCGGCTCGCGAAGCGGGCGCCCCGCGCGCATCCCGGGCTCAACGTCACCGTCGTACGGCCCGCCGTGCTGGTCGGAGGCACCGACACGGCCCTCACGCGCTACTTCGAGTCGCCCCGGCTGCTGGTCGTAGCCGGGTCCCGGCCCGCCTGGCAGTTCTGCCACGTCGAGGACCTGTGCAGTGCCCTGGAGTACGCCGTCCTGGAGAAGGTCGACGGGGACCTGGCCGTGGGCTGCGACGGGTGGCTGGAACAGGAGGAGGTCGAGGAGCTCAGCGGGATCCGGCGGATGGAACTGCCCTCGGCCGTCGCTCTGGGGGCCGCGGCCCGGCTCCACCGGATCGGGCTCACACCGTCGCCCGCCGGAGACCTCGCCTACACGATGTACCCCTGGGTCGTCAGCGGGAGCCGGCTCCATGACGCCGGATGGCGCCCGCGGTGGACCAACGAGGAGGTCCTCGCCGAGCTCCTGGAGGAGGTCGCCGGGCGGCACACGGTGGCCGGTCGGCGCCTCGGCCGCAAGGACGCCACCGCCGCCGGTGCCGCGGGCGCGACGGTCGCACTGCTGGGTACGGCCGCGTTGGTGCGCCGGGCACGGAAGGCCCGACGGCGCATCTGACGCGCGTGAGCGCCCCGTGGTCGCGTGCCCGGAGAGAACCACATTCCCCGTTGTCAGTGGCGTAGTGCACGATGGGCGTATGGCAACTACGAGTGATCACCCCGGTGAGCAGGGGGCGCAGGATCCCGTCAAGCTGTTGGCGATTCGGGAGACCGCCCTCTCCGTGGACGAGGTCTTCCGCGCCGTCGGGGACGATGCCTCCGGAGGGACCGCGCTGTTCGTCGGGACCGTCAGGAATCACGACGGGGGAGCGGACGTCGACGCGCTCGGGTACTCCTGCCATCCCAGTGCCGAGGCGGAGATGCGGCGCATAGCCGAGAAGGTTGTCGCCGAGTATCCGGTGCGGGCGCTTGCGGCCGTTCACCGCGTGGGGGACCTCAGGGTCGGGGATCTTGCTGTCGTGGTCGCCGTCTCCTGCCCCCACCGTGGCGAGGCTTTCGAAGCCTGCCGCAAGCTGATCGACGACCTGAAGCACGAAGTGCCCATCTGGAAGCACCAGAGGTTCTCGGACGGTACGGAGGAATGGGTGGGCGCTTGCTGACCGTGTGAACGGGCGCGTTCCGGTTGCGTAACCCGACCCCTGCCGTGAGCGTTGGACACGGGCATGGTTAATCTGCTGATCAGTCAGTTGCGGTTGCTTCACGGGGTTGGGAGGTCGGCATGGCGGTGCTTGCCTGGTTGCTGATTCCGCTTTTGGCTGCGATCGGTGCCGGAGTGTGGGGCACATGGGTCGGCCGGAGCCGCAGGACCACCGGGGACGGCACCGAGCTCGCGGGCTACATGCGTTTCCGCGAGGCCATGGAGAAGCCGCACCTGGCGAAGCAGCCGGTGGAGGAACAGCACATGGAGAAGTCGCCCACGGACGCCTGACCACCGGCACCGAAGACGCCTGAGGCGGTCTGCGCCCCGGCCCCCAGGGGTCCCGTACGGGCGGCCCCGACGGTGCACTGACAGGGTGGTCCCGTACTGTCGTTCCATGCCACGCCGCACCGCGACGATGCTCGCCTCCACCCTGATGCTGATCGCGCTCCTGTGCGCAGGGGTCTTCATCAATGTGCCGTACTCGGAGATGTCACCCGGTCCGACGGTGAACACGCTCGGCGAGCACGACGGTGAGCCGGTGCTGCAGATCTCCGGCCGCAAGACCTACCAGGCGGACGGCCATCTCAACATGACGACGGTCCGCGTCACGAGCGCCGGCTACAAGATGAACCTCGTCGAGGCTGTGTACGGCTGGCTGGCGCACGACAACAAGGTGGTCCCGCACGACACGCTCTATCCCGACGGGAAGACGGAGGAGCAGTCGACACAGGAGAACGCCGAGGAGTTCAGCCAGTCCCAGGAGAGCGCCAAGGTCGCCGCCCTCAAGGAGCGGAACATCCCGGTGAAGTCCTGGACCATCGTCTCCTCCGTGCTCAAGGACAGCCCGGCCGAGGGCAAGCTGCACGCGGGCGATGTGATCAAGGCTGTGGACGGTACGCAGGTCAAGGCGTACGACGAGGTGGCGAAGCTGGTCACCAAGCACAAGCCCGGCGAGAAGGTCGTCTTCACCATCGTGCCCGCCAAGGAGCAGGCCGCCGCCGAGAAGGAGAAGCGGCCGGCGACGAAGACCGAGGACATCACCATCACCACGACGAAGTCGGACGACGATCGCGAGGAGCGCGCGATAGTCGGCATCGCGGCCGGGACCGATCACACGTTCCCGTTCACGATCGACATCAAGCTCGCCGACGTCGGGGGTCCGAGCGCCGGCCTGATGTTCGCCCTCGGGATCGTCGACAAGCTCACCCCGGGAGACCTCACCGGCGGCAAGTTCGTGGCCGGCACCGGCACCATCGACGACAACGGCAAGGTCGGCCCCATCGGCGGCATCGAGATGAAGACGGTCGGCGCCCGCGACCAGGGCGCCGAGTACTTCCTGACGCCCAAGGACAACTGCGCGGCAGCCGCCCGGGACATCCCCGATGGGCTCACCCTCGTCAAGGTCGAGACCCTTGACGACGCGATGAAGGCCCTCGGGGACATCCGCGGCGGCAACACCGACGACCTGCCCCAGTGCACGAAGGGCTGAGCCGGCTCATGACGCACTACGCCACGTACTGCAAGTGCTACTCGGCGAATGTCGCCGCCAGTGCCTCCGCCAGCCCCGGCACCAGGTCGGAGCCGGTGAGAACGTCGGTCGCCGCATCCTTTTCGCGCAGCCGCAGTGCCGACTCGCGCTTCCCGCCGCGCAGCACGCCGACGGTCATCCGGACCTCCTGGCGCTCGGGATGCTCGGCGACCCACTTCGCCAGACGCTTCTCGTCGAGACCGTCCGGAACGGACGCCTCCGCGGACGGCGGCAGCATCAGCCGCTCCACGGACAGCGCGCAGCCGGCCACCGCGTCCGGCCAGGCGATGGTGCCGAGAAACTCGTCCAGGGGGCTGCCCGCGGGGAGTTCCTCCTGTTCGATGGGGGTAAGAGCGCCGTCGGGAGCGTCGTCGGCGAGACCGAGACGCGCCGCGAGACCTGGCTCCTCGGAGCGGAGCTGAGCGGTGTCGACCAGCGCGAAGAGCCGTGCGGGCTGGTCCCAGCCGAGCCCTGAGACGTACTCGTCGATTTCGAGGACGGCACGGGTCAGGGGGCCGGCCGCCATGGGGGTGCCTGTGGAGGCGGTGTTGGACATAGTCACAATCCTGCCTCGTTCGGACCCGGAACCGGGAACCGAGTAAAGCATCAGTAAGTTGCATAGATGTGGCCCTGCGTTCGCCGGGCCCGAAGACCAAGACCGAACTTCGAGGTGCACACCTTGGCTTTCCAGATGCCGGACCGCGGCGGAGGCCCGACGGGGCCACGGATCAGAGTGGGCCGACCGTCCCGGCGCGTCCGGACGCTGCTCATGACACTGGGCGTACTGGCCGTGCTGGCCATGGCGTTCGTCATGTTCGCGGGGTTCTGGACGGACTGGCTCTGGTATCGATCGGTCAAGTACTCCTCAGTCTTCACCACCACCCTGTGGACCAAGATCGGGCTGTTCTTCGTCTTCGGGCTGCTGATGGCCCTGGCCGTTGGCGTGAACATCTGGCTGGCCCACCGGCTCAGGCCACCCCTGAGCGCCATGTCGATGGAGCAGCAGAGCCTCGACCGCTACCGCATGGGCGTGGCCCCGTACAAGAAGTGGATCCTGCTCGGGATCACCGCCCTCGTCGGGCTGATCGCGGGCGCCTCCGCGGCAGGCCAATGGCGTACGTGGCTGATGTGGGTGAACGGGGTCTCCTTCAACCAGAAGGACCCCCAATTCCACCTCGACGTCTCCTTCTACGCCTTCGACCTGCCCTGGTACCGCTTCCTGCTGGGCTTCGGCTTCGCCGCCACGATCCTCGGTGTGATCGCCGCCGCACTGACCCACTACCTGTACGGCGGACTCCGGATCACCAGCCCCGGCGCGCGTGCCACGGCCGCGGCCACCGGTCATCTCTCCGTGCTGCTCGGCCTGTTCGTCTCCCTCAAGGCGGTCGCGTACTGGCTCGACCGGTACGGCCTCGCCGTGAAATCCAGTGACTTCAAGGCCACGGACAACTGGACGGGCCTCAGGTACGTCGACGCGAACGCGTATCTGCCCGCCAAGACCATCCTGTTCTGCATCGCCGTCATCTGCGCCCTGCTGTTCTTCGCGACCCTGTGGCGGCGCACCTGGCAGCTGCCCGTCATCGGCTTCGGTCTGTTGGTTCTCTCGGCACTGCTGATCGGCGGCCTGTACCCGGCGATCGTGCAGCAGTTCCAGGTCAAGCCGAATGAGCAGGCCAAGGAGACCGCGTACATCGAGAAGAACATCGAGGCCACGCGCAAGGCGTACGGCATCGACGGCGTGAAGATCGACGAGATCTCGGGCACAGGCAACGGCAACGACGCCAAGCAGCAGCGCGATCAAGCCGATTCGGTCGCGAGCTACCGGCTGAACGACCCGAACGTGGTCTCGCCGACGTTCCAACAGCTGGAACAGGAGCGGAAGTACTACCAGTTCCCGAAAACCCTGGACATCGACCGGTACAACGGTCAGGACACGATCATCGGTCTGCGTGAGCTGAACCTCGACCGCGTCGACAAGAAGAACTGGATCAACCAGCACTTCATCTACACGCACGGTTACGGCGCGATCGCGGCCAAGGGCACAGAGATCCAGCCGGGTTCCGAGGGTTCCCCGGCCTTCACCGAGCAGGGCCTGCCCACCACTGGCACCTTCAACAAGGGCTACGAGCAGCGCATCTACTTCGGCGAGAAGACCACCCAGTACTCGATCGTCGGCGGCCCCCAGAAGGAGCTGGACTACGAGGAGGCGGGCGGCCAGAAGACGTACCAGTACAAGGGCGACGGCGGTATCGCCCTGTCGAACCCGCTGAACCGCGCCGCGTACGCGGCCGCCTTCAGCGAGCCACAGATGCTGTACTCGGGCGCCATCGGTGAGGGGTCGCAGATCCTCTACAACCGCACGCCGAAGGAGCGTGTCGAGGCGGTCGCGCCTTGGCTGACCATCGACGGTGACGCCTATCCGACCGTCATCGACAAGCGGGTCGTGTGGGTCGTCGACGCGTACACCACCACGAACGGCTATCCGTACGCGTCGCGCACCACCCTCGGCGACACCACCACGGACGCGCTCACGAACGAGGACAGTCAGCGCACGGTGGTCGCCCAGCAGAACCAGGTCAACTACATCCGCAACTCGGTGAAGGCGACCGTCGACGCGTACGACGGCAGCGTCAACCTCTACACGTGGGACGAGAAGGACCCGGTCCTGAAGACGTGGAAGAAGGCGTTCCCCGACACGGTCAAGGCGAAGAGCGACATCCCGGCCGAGCTGAAGGAGCATCTGCGCTACCCGCAGGACCTGTTCAAGGTGCAGCGCGAGCAACTGGGCATCTACCACGTCACCAACGCCGACCAGTTCTACAACGCGAGTGACGTGTGGCAGGTGCCGAACGATCCGACGAGCCGAAAAGACAGCATCGCCGTACCGCCGTATTACCTGTCGCTGAAAATGCCCGGCGACGACCGGCAGCGGTTCTCGCTGACGACCACGTTCACCCCGAGCGGACGGCCGAACCTGTCCGCGTACATGGCGGTGGACGCCGATGCGAGCAGCGACGGGTACGGCACGATGCGGCTGCTCAGAGTCACCGGCGAGTCCGAGGTGGACGGACCGGTGCAGTGGCAGAGCAAGTTGAGTTCGATGCCGGCGGTCCAGGAGTTCACGCGGAACGCGGAGACGTCGAAGTCGAACATGATCTTCGGAAATCTGCTCGCGGTGCCCATGGATACCGGATTCCTGTACGTCGAACCGATCTATGTACAGGGCAGTAACGCCGAGTATCCGCTGCTGAAGAAGGTCGCTGTGTCGTACGGAGGCACCACAGCCTTCGAGGACACGCTCGCCGAGGCGCTCGACAAGGTCTTTGCGACGGAGGGCACGCCCCCGCCACCGGACGAGGGCGATGACACCACCGAGCCACCACCGGCGACGGGTGACACGACGGTCCAACAGGCGCTCGACGACGCCCAGGAGGCCTACGAGGCCGGCCAGGAAGCCCTGAAGAAGGGCGACTGGGAGGCGTACGGCCGGGCGCAGCAGGACCTCGAGGAAGCGCTGCAGCGGGCCGAGGAGGCCCAGGCCCAGCCCGACAACACCGGTGGTGGGGGCGCGGGCGACGGCGGCGACAACACCGAAGGGAGCGGCGGAAGCGGCTGACCGGCGGCTGTCAGTGACTGAGTGAAAGGCCCGTCCCGCGCCGTGATACGGTTGCCGAACAACGGCGCGGGGTGGAGCAGCTCGGTAGCTCGCTGGGCTCATAACCCAGAGGTCGCAGGTTCAAATCCTGTCCCCGCTACTGAAGACGAAGGGCCCGGATCCTCAAAGGATTCGGGCCCTTCGGCGTGTGTGGGTCGTGTGTGTGTTCGCCCATCCGACCAGGGTTGCCCCAATTAAGGCCGCTCCATGCGTGGAGAGTTGAGAAATCTGTGTTTGACTTGTCTCTCTGTGGGCATGTCGACAAAACGCTGAAGTGACCTCACTGGCTGCGGTATACCAGGTGTACCCAGGTTGCAGGTGGTGCGACGATGGACTTTATGGGGGACAAGGCAACTCTGTTGGAGACAGGGCGAATTGTGCAGCCCTCCGACCGGGACGAGACCGGCGAGGCTGCGGAGGAGGCACGCCATCGGCTCGCCGCCGAAGCCGGCGACGTCGAGGCGATGAGCGTCCTCGGAAGCCTGCTGCTGCGCCGCGGCGATCTCGACGGAGCCGAGCCTCAGCTGCGTGCTGCCACCGCCGCCGGTGACCGTGCCGCCGCCAACAACCTGGGTGTCCTCCTGCACCAGCGCGGATACGCCGACGAGGCCGCGGGCTGGTGGCGGATCGCCGCCGTCGCCGGATCGGCCGCCGCCGCGCACGCGCTCGGCCGCCACCACCGTGAGCGTGGAGACGAGCCCGCCGCCGAGTACTGGCTGCGCCAGTCCGCCGAGCAGGGTCACACCCTCGGTGCGTACGCGCTCGCCGACCTCCTGGAGCACCGCGGTGACGCCGCCGCCGAGGCATGGATGCGGGCCGCTGCCGAGCGGGGTCACCGCGAGGCGGCCTACCGGCTCGCCCGCGCGCTGGACCGGCGGGCTGCCGCCGGCGAGCCCGCAGTGCCCGCACAGTCCACGGAGCAGGGCGGCGCCGACCAAGCCGACAAGAGTGCCGGACTGTCCGTGATGGCCGAGGCCGAGCAGTGGTACCGGCAGGCCGCCGCGCGCGGACACCGCAGGGCCGCACTGCACCTCGGCGTCATCCTGGAGAAGCGCGGGAAGCTCAAGGAGGCCGGGCGCTGGTACCTGACGTCCGCCAAGGACGGCGAGGCACGCGCCGCCTGCGCGCTCGGGTTCTTGCTGCGGGACGCGGGCGACACCGAGAGCGCAGCCGTGTGGTGGCTGCGCGCCGCCCAGGACGGCGACGGGAACGCCGCCAACGCCCTGGGCGCGCTGCACGCCGAGCGCGGCGAGACACAGACCGCCGAGCGCTGGTACCGCGCCGCGATGGACGCCGGTGATGTGAACGGCGCCTACAACCTCGCGCTGCTCTGCGCCGAGCAGGGCCGGACCGGACAGGCCGAGCAGTGGTACCGCCGTGCGGCCTACGCGGGACACCGCGAGGCGGCCAACGCGCTGGCGATCCTGCTGCTCCAGGTCGGCGACGCGGCCGGGGCCGAGCCCTGGTTCTCCAAGGCCGCGGAGGCCGGCAGCGTCGACGCCGCGTTCAACCTCGGGATCCTGCACGCGGGCCGGGCCGAGGACGCCGCGGCGCTCAGGTGGTATGAACAGGCCGCTGCTGCCGGGCACACCGAGGCCGCGCTCCAGGTCGGGATCGCGCGGCTGCGGGACGGTGACGAGCGGGAGGCCGAGCGGCATCTGCGCTGTGCCGCCGGCGGAGGGAGCGCGGAGGCGGCGTACCGGCTGGCTGCCGTGCTCGACGCCCGGCGCCCGCCCTCGTCCGCGCATGAGCTGGGGGAGCCGGCGACCGAGAAGAGCGAGTGCGAGGAGTGGTACGAGCGGGCTGCCTCCCAGGGGCACCGGCGTGCCCAGGTGCGGGTCGGGATGCTGGCGTCCGCTCGTGGGGACGTGGTCGAGGCGGCCCGGTGGTATCGGGAGGCCGCGGAGGCGGGGTCTCGGAACGGCGCGTTCAACCTCGGTCTGCTGCTCGCCCGGGAGGGCAGTGAGCCGGAGGCCGCCCTGTGGTGGGCCCGGGCCGCTGATGCGGGACATGGGCGGGCCGCTTTGAGGCTTGCCCTCGTCTACGCGCGTCGGGGAGAGCTTGCGGAGGGCCAGCGGTGGGCGGACCGGGCGGTCGTCCTGGGGCCCGATGAGGTTTCCGAGCGGGCGGCTCGACTGCGGGACGCGTTGAAGGACGAACTGTCCGCTTGAGAGGCCTTCTGGGGCGCCGGGTCTGGAGGTATCACCTGCCCGCAGACCCGGCGAACCAGCCGCCCACAGGCCGCACCAAAGCGATTTGCGCTGGTCGACGCTGTTGACGTAGTGTTCAGTTCATCGCCGCGGGGTGGAGCAGCTCGGTAGCTCGCTGGGCTCATAACCCAGAGGTCGCAGGTTCAAATCCTGTCCCCGCTACTGAAGACGAAGGGCCCGGATCCTCAAAAGGATTCGGGCCCTTCGGCGTGTTTACGATCGGGCGCGTCTACGGCCGGTGGCCCACCGCCTCCCCGTACAGCGCGCGGTCGACCAGCCGGGACTCCGGAAGTGGATCGCCCTCCGAGACGCCTGCCGCGCGGTACGCGGACTGGAGGCGGTTCGTCGTCCCCGCGCGGATCTCCCAGTCCATGCGGAGGGAGGGCGTCGACTCCAGGACCGTACGATCCGTCTTCATGAGCTTGGCCAGCTCCGCCACGAAGGCCGGGTCCTTCTTGTAGTCGTCGGTGAAGTAGGTGTTGACGGTGCGGATGTATGCCCGCAGCAGCGCGACCCCAGCGTCGACGTCGTCCGTCAGCAGGTTCGGGCCGAACAGCATGCCGCCCAGGGGCTCGCCGGCCGGCTGGCCGCCGAGGAAGGCGTAGCGGTCGTCGCCGTCGACCTTGCGCCAGACCGGGTCGAGGAGCCAGGCGGAGTCGACGCCTCCGTTCTGCAGGGCGGTGAGGACGTCGGCCGAGCCGAGCGCCTGGAACTGGACCTTGTCGAGGCCGCCGCCGTGCTTCTTCAGCGCCTGGCTCATCGGATACGCGATGACCGACCCCTTGCCGATCATCGTTCCGAGCTTGCGGTCGGCCATGGGGACGTGCGACGCGCTCTCGCCGTCCTTCAGTCGCACCCACAGGCCGCTCCTCGACTCCGGGTCGGGTGAGAAGTTCCCGGCGACCCACTTGATGTCGAAGCCGCTGTTGACGCCGTTGATCACGGCGGCCTCGGGGGCGGCCCACTGGGCGTCGATGTCGCCCTTCGCGAGCAGCGGCAGTGCGTCCGGCGTCGGCAGCACCTTCAGCGTGACGTCGAGGCCCTCTTTCTTGAACTCGCCCTTGGTCACGGCCACTTGAAGCGGAGCCACATACTCCGCACTGAGCGTGCCGGTCGCGATCGTCAGCTTCCGCCGCTCCGTCAGGGGTTGCGGGGCCGGGGTGCCCTTGGCGCAGCGCGCGGGGGCACGGTCCGCCGCCAGGTCGGCCGGGTCCGTCCAGCTCCCCTGCCCGCAGCCGGACACCGCTTTGATGGTGCGCGGCTCGGAGGCCCCCGTACCCTCGCCGGAGTCCTGGGCGGCGCATCCCGCCGAAACCAGCACCGCACCTGCCACCAGGGCACCTTGCAGCGAACGCCTCATGACTGCCCCCGTCCCCGGTCGCGGGGCGCCCACGGAGTGAGTAACCGCCCCAGAATCCGTACCAGTTCGGAAAAGACGACGCCGAGTACGGCGACGCAGACGATCCCGACGAACATCACGTCGTTCTGGAAGAGCGCCCGCGAGTCGAAGATCAGATGGCCCAGACCGTTCGCCGCGGCGATCTGCTCCGAGGCGACGATGACCAGCACCGCCACCCCCGCCGCGATCCGCGCGCCCACCAGGACCGCGGGCAGTGAGGCCGGCAGCAGCACATGCCGGAACATCTGCCAGGGCGACGCCCCGAAGACCTGTCCCGCGTCGCGGTACCCGGCCGGGATCGACATCACGGCCGACATCGTGGAGATCCACACGAAGAAGAAGACGGTGGCCGCCACCAGCGCCACCTGCGGGCCCTCGCCGAGCCCGAACATGTTGAGGAAGATCGGCAGCAGGGCCAGCTTCGGTACGACGTACAGCGCGTCCAGCAGCGGCTCGAGTGCCGCGCGTACGAGGGAGAGCGAGCCCATCAGCAGGCCCAGCGCAAAGCCCGAGGCCGTGCCGATCGCGTAGCCGGCCAGTACGCGCTTGAGGGTGGCCCACACGTCCGGCCACAGGTCGCCGGCCACCGCGCGGTCCCAGCCGTCGGCCAGGATCGTGGTGGGCGCCGGGTAGACGCGGTCGTCGATCCAGGCCTGGGCGGCGGCCAGTTGCCACAGCAGGACCAGCACCAGGGGCACGGCGAGAGCGAGGGACAGCTCCAGGGTGCGGCGCCTGCGGTGGGTACGTACGGGGTGCAGCTCCCGCGGGCCCGGGCGGCGGACCAGTACGGCTGACGAATCGGTACGTTCCTTGTGTACGGCCGTGTTCATGCCGGCACCGCCTCCGGGCGCAGCAGCTGCCACAACTCGCTCTTCAGGGCGGTGAATTCGGGAGTCGAGCGAACGTCGCCGGAGCGCGGACGCGGGAACGGCGGTCGGCGTTCGGCGATGAAGCGGCCCGGGCGTGCGGACATCACCAGGACACGGTCGCCGAGGACGATCGCCTCCTCCAGGCTGTGCGTGATGAAGAGGGTGGTCGTGCGGGTGGTCTGGGTGAGCTCCAGGAGCTCGTCCTGGAGGATCATGCGCAGCTGGGCGTCGAGCGCGGCGAACGGCTCGTCCATCAGCAGGATTTCGGGCTCCACGGCCAGCGCGCGGGCGATCGCCACGCGCTGGCGCATTCCGCCGGAGAGCGTGGCGGGGTACGCGGAGGCGAAGTCCGCGAGGCCGAGGCGGGTGAGCCAGTCACGGGCCCGGGCGTTCGCCTCGCGGCGCGGGAGGCGCTGGACGTCCAGGCCGAAGCGGACGTTCGCGAGGACGGTCTTCCAGTCGTAGATGCCGTAGTCCTGGAAGATCATGGCGGCCGGGCGGGAGCTGGTGGTGCGGATCGCCAACTCGCCCGTGCTGGGGCGCAACAAGCCTGAGGCGATCCTGAGGAGCGTGGATTTTCCGCAGCCGGACGGGCCGACGATGCAGACGAACTCGCCAGGAGCGACGGTCAGGTCCAGCGGGCCCAGGGCGTCCACGGCCGAGGGGCCCCGGCCGAAGGTCCGGCTCAGATCAGTGGCTTGGAGTTTCGGGTGCGGCTCTCCCACGGTGTCTCCTCGCGGAGTGCGGTACGGACTGGTGGGCGCCGTCGACGATATGACGGACCGTCAGATACGGGAAGTCCGCGCGCAGCAGAAAGCCCCGGCTCCCATGGGATGCCGGGGCTTTGAGGAGTCGTGTCTGCGGATCAGGCCGTCGCGCAGTTCGGGCACACGCCCCGGTACGTCACCTCGACGGCCGAGACCGAGAAGCCGAAGCGCTCGGAGTCGGGGAGGTCGGCGAGAGGGTTGCCACTCGGGTGGACGTCGCGGATCGCGCCGCACTGGGCGCAGACCAGGTGGTGGTGCGGACGGTGCGCGTTCGGGTCGTACCGCTTGGCGCGCTTGTCCGTGGCGACTTCCATCACCTCGCCGAGTGAGACCAGCTCACCCAGCGTGTTGTAGACGGTCGCGCGGGAGATCTCGGGCAGCTTGGCGACGGCGCGCGCATGGACCTCGTCGGCCGTCAGGTGGACGTGGTCGCCGTCGAGGACCTCGGCCACGACGCGACGCTGCGCGGTCATGCGCCAGCCACGTCCGCGCAGTCGTTCCAACAGGTCACTCATAAAGCGCAGTCTACCAGCAGTTGACGCCAATCCCGAACAGGTGTGGTTTTGGATCTCTACTCGACTTGGACTTTATCCAGGGTAGGGGGCGGAAGCGGGCCGGATCGCCTTGCGCGGGTCCGGCCCGCCCTGCCGCTCAGGCCGGTGCGTGCTGCCGTAGCGGAGCCCAGCAGCGGATGATGTCGCGGACCGAGACGATGCCGATGGGCTCGCCGTGGTCGAGGACGATCAGATGCCGGAAGCCGCCGTGCGCCATGGCGTGCGCCGCCTCCTCCAGCGTCCAGGACGGCGTGGCGAACACGACGTCGGTGGTGGTGTGGGCGTGTGCCCGCTCGGCGTCCGGGCTCTGGCCCAGGCCGACGGAGTTGAGGATGTCGCGCTCGGTGAGAATGCCGAGCCCGCTGTCGTCGGGGTTGAGGACCACGGCTGCGCCGATGCGTCGTGCGGACATCAGCGCGGCGGCCTGCCGGAGGGTGTGATCGGGTCCGATGGTGAGGACCACCGTGCTCATGGCGTCGCGGACGAGCATGGATGGAGCCACCTCCTACGAAATCCGCTTGAGAGCGGATTCACATGTTCACAAGTGGGGGGACTCTCAGAGTCGCAGTTAAAAGGGGAGTCAACAAGAGGGCGGGTACGAGTGCTTTGGGGGTGCGCCGTCCTCCGGTTGGCGCCGGTGGTCTCAGCCGGCCTCAGTAGCGGTGGTTGAGATAGCCCAGCAGCTCGTCGTGGAGGAGGCCGTTCGACGCGGCGGCGTTCCCGCTGTGCGGGCCCGGGCGGCCGTCGAGGCCGGTGAAGCTGCCGCCCGCCTCGGTCACGATGATTGCGTTCGCCGCCATGTCCCACAGCGACAGCTCGGGCTCCGCGCAGATGTCGACCGAGCCCTCGGCGACCATCATGTACGGCCAGAAGTCGCCGTACGCGCGCGTGCGCCACACCTCGCGGGTCAGGTCCAGGAAGCCGTCCAGCAGGCTCCGCTCCTCCCAGCCGCCCAGCGAGGAGTACGCGAAGGAGGCGTCCGACATGCGCGAAACCCGCGAGACATGCAACCGGGTCGCCGAGGTCAGGCTGCGCCCGCTGAACGCGCCGTGCCCCTTCGCGGCCCACCAACGGCGGCCCAGCGCGGGCGCGGAGACCACGCCGACGACGGGCTGGTAGCCTCCCTCGCTCGCCTCCATCAGGGCGATCAGGGTGGCCCAGACCGGCACCCCGCGTACGTAGTTCTTGGTGCCGTCGATCGGGTCGATCACCCAGCGGCGCGGGCCCGTGCCCTCGACGCCGTACTCCTCGCCGAGGACCGCGTCCCGCGGGCGGGCCCGCTGGAGGTGGCCGCGGATCAGCTCCTCGGCGGCCTTGTCGGCCTCGCTCACCGGCGTCAGGTCCGGCTTGGTCTCGACCTTGAGGTCGAGCGCCTTGAAGCGGTCCATGGTCGCGGCGTCGGCGGCGTCCGCCAGGACGTGGGCGAGGCGCAGGTCATCGCGGTAGTCGGGCATGGCTGCACCGTATCTGCCCCGTTCGGCCGGGGGCCATACCGTTCGGGTGGTCCCTACAGGATCTTCCCCGCCGGAGCGGTGATCACTTCCTCCGCGCACGGCGGCGACGTACGCCCCCTTGATGCCGCCGCGAACCCTTGACAGTGACCCCATGCGCGTCAACTCTGAGCGGCAGAGCCGATCGCCCAGGGAGGCGACGATGCCTGCAGCACGGGAATCCCTCCTAGACGCCGCCTATACGTCGCTCGCTCGCCGTCCGTGGTCCACGGTGCGGATGGTCGATGTGGCCGCCGTGGCCGGAGTCTCCCGGCAGACCCTCTACAACGAGTTCGGCAGCAAGGAAGGGCTCGCACGGGCCCTCGTCCGGCGGGAGGCCGACGCCTATCTCGCGGGCGTGGAGCGGGCTCTGGTCAGCCATGGCGAGCCACGCGAGCGGTTGGCGGCGATCGCGGAATGGACCGCTACGGCGGCTCGTGGAAACCCTCTGGTGCGGGCCGTGCTCACCGGGTGCTGGAGCGAGCGGCTGCCATCGCCGACGCTGTCCGCGGTGCCGTCCTCCTCCGCCGTGCCGGCGCAGCGGCGGGCCGACGGGCCGCTGCCGTCGCCGGGGGACTTCGTGCAGGTGGTGCGCGACCGGGCCGTTACGGCGCTTACGGCGGTGGGGGCTACGAAGTCGGAGACGGCGGAGCTGGCGCGGGCCTGTGAGCTGGTGGTGCGGCTGGGGTTGTCGTGCGTGGTGGCTCCCGCCGGGGAGGGCGGGACTGCGGGCTTGGTCCGGGACGCCCTCGCGACTGTGCGGGTGGTGAGTTGAAGGGGTTCTGCGCTGCGGGTTCGTTGTGACTGGTCGCGCCCACGCCATTCAGCCCCGGGCCCCTACGGGGCGCTCAGTGGGCCGAGCCCGACAGCTGTAGTCCGATCACTCCCACGATCACCAGTGTGATCGAGACGATCTTCAAGGTGGAGACCAGGTCGCCCAGGAAGACCATGCCGTAGATGGCGGTGCCGGCCGCGCCGATGCCCGTCCAGACCGCGTACGCGGGGCCGACGTCGAGCTTTCTCAGGGCGAGGGTGAGGAGACCGAAGCTGCCCAGGGCGAAGATGGCGAAGGCGATCGTCGGCCAGAGCCTCGTGAAGCCGTGCGAGAGCTTCAGACAGACGGCGAAGCCGGTCTCCAAGAGTCCGGCGACGACAACCAGCAGCCACGCCATGTGATGCCCTCCCACGCTCCGTGACCGCTTCGCCTGGCTTGAGTCCCGCTTGGTGCGATTATGCCTTTACCGTCGTGGCGGCGATGCAAACAAAACTGAGGTCACCGGCGATCAGTTGCCCTCAGTCGCCCTCGCGCCGCTCACGCGTGGCGAGCAGCCTGCGCAGCGAGTAGAGCCGGGCAGGATCCGCGTGGCCGTCGGCCACCCATTCGTCCAGTGCGCAGTCCGGCTCGTCGTGACTGCACGCGCGCGGGCAGCCCTCGGTGCCCGGTTCGAGGTCGGGGAACGCGTGGATGACCCGGGACGGGTCCACGTGATGCAGCCCGAAGGACCGTACGCCGGGAGTGTCGATCAACCAGCCGTCATCGTCGGGCAACGGCAGCGCGAGCGCCGATGTCGTCGTGTGCCGCCCGCGGCCCGTCACCGCGTTGACCACCCCCGTCGAACGCCGCCGCTCCTTGGCCACGAGCGCGTTGACCAGCGTCGTCTTGCCGACGCCCGAGTGCCCGACGAACGCCGTGATCTTGCCGTTCAACTGCTTGCGCACCCGGTCCACCGCCTCCCCGCTCTCCAGTTCCGCACGGCTGGTCACGACATACGGCACACCCAACGCCCCGTACAGCTCAAGGAGCTCGTCCGGCGGGGCGAGGTCCGACTTGGTGAGCACGAGCAGCGGGTCGAGTCCGCCGTCGTACGCGGCGACCAGGCAGCGGTCGATCAGGCGCGGGCGCGGCTCCGGGTCGGCGAGGGCGGTGACGATCGCCAGCTGGTCGGCGTTGGCGACGACGACGCGCTCGTACGGATCGTCGTCGTCGGCCGTGCGCCGCAGGACGGAGGTGCGCGGCTCGATGCGGACGATGCGGGCGAGCGTGTCCTTCTTGCCGGTGAGGTCGCCGACGATGGCCACCCGGTCGCCGACTACCGCGGCCTTGCGGCCCAGTTCGCGGGCCTTCATGGCGTACAAGACCCGGTCCTCGACGAGACACGTCAGCCGGCCCCGGTCGACCGTGAGGACCACGCCCTCGGCGGCGTCCTCGTGCTTGGGCCGGATGTTCGTACGCGGCCTGCTGCCCTTGCGGCCCGGGCGGGTGCGGATGTCGTCCTCGTCGGTGTGCTTGCCGTAGCGGCGCATGTCCCGTGTCCGCCCGTCAGTTCCCGAGCATTCCGGTCCACAGGTCGGGGAAGTCCGGCAGGGTCTTCGCCGTCGTCGCCACGTTCTCGATCTGTACGTCCGGCACGGCGAGACCGATGACGGCGCCCGCGGTGGCCATGCGGTGGTCGTCGTAGGTGTGGAAGACGCCACCGTGCAGCGGACGCGGGCGGATGTGCAGTCCGTCGGCGGTCTCGGTGATGTCGCCGCCCAGCTCGTTGATCTCCTTGGTGAGCGCGGCCAGGCGGTCCGTCTCGTGCAGGCGCAGATGGGCCACGCCCCGGAGGGTGGAGGGCGAGTCGGCGAGGGCGGCCACCGCCGCGATGCCGGGGGTCAGCTCGCCGACCTCGCCGAGGTCCACCTCGATGCCGTGGATCGCGCCGGAGCCGGTGAACTCCAGGCCCCGGTCGGTCAGTTCGCAGGAACCGCCCATCTCGGTGAAGATCTCTCGCAGCCTGTCACCGGGCTGGGTGGTGTGCACGGGCCAGTCCGGGACGACGACCCGGCCGCCGGTGACCAGGGCCGCCGCCAGGAACGGCTGGGCGTTCGACAGGTCGGGCTCGACCGTCAGATCGCGGCCGAGCAGCGCGCCGGGCGTGACCCGCCAGACGTTCGGCTCGCCGCCCGATTCGGGGGTGTCCACCTGGGCGCCGACCGACCGCAGCATGTCGACGGTCATCCGGATGTGCGGCATGGAGGGCAGCGTCGAACCGGTGTGCCGTACCTCGACGCCCTGGTTGAAACGCGGACCGGACAGCAGCAGCGCGCTCACGAACTGGCTGGACGAGGACGCGTCGATCTCTACCGGCCCGCCCTCCAGGGCCCCGCCGCCGTGCACGGTCAGCGGCAGCGCGCCGCGCCCGTCGTCGTCGATACGGGCGCCGAGGGCGCGCAGGGCGTCGATCACGCCGTGCAGAGGACGCTCGTAGGAACGCGGGTCGCCGTCGAAGCGGATGGGGCCGTCGGCGAGCGTGGCGACCGGCGGCAGGAAGCGCATCACCGTGCCGGCGTTGCCGACGTCGACCGTGGCCGGGCCGTGCAGGCCCGAGGGGATGACACGCCAGGCCTCGCCGGAGCCGTCCGGGCCCACGCCCTCCTCGATGCCGACGCCCATGGCACGCAGGGCGTCGGCCATCAGCACGGTGTCGCGGGAACGCAGGGGGCGGCGCAGCCAGCCGGGCTCGGCCGCGAGGGCGGCCAGCACGAGGGCCCGGTTGGTGACCGACTTGGACCCGGGCACGTGGACCGTCGCGTCGACGGCTCCGCTCGCGTGCGGGGCGGGCCAGAGGGCGGTGTTCGCGGGGTTCGGGGCCATGGGCCCCACTCTAGTAGTCGGCCGTGGTTCGAGTGCGGGAGCGTTGTGGCTGGTCGTGCCCCATGGGAGGGCGCGCCGTGCTTCAGACCTGCAGAAGCCACCTGCCCCCGCCTATCAGCGAGCACAGGCTCACCGCGTGGAACAGGAACAGCCACATTCCGGCCGGGACATGGGTCAGCCGGGACAACTGGTCCGCGTCCGAGTCCCCCGCGCCGCCTCGGCTTCGCTTCGCCTGCAGCTCGAAGGCCGGGCGTACGCCGCCAAGCAGCAGGAACCAGACCACCGCGTACGCGAACGCCGCCTGCACCTGAGGGCCCGTCAACCAGGACACCACCACGAACGTGCCGCCGGTGAGGAGCACCGTGAGGGCGCCGTACGCGTTGCGGATCATCACCAGCATCGCCACGAGAAGCAGCGTGGCCAGCCACAGGAGCGCGGTGATGTGGCCCGCGGCGAGGAACGCGGCGCCGCCGAGGCCCAGCAGCGGGGGAGCGGTGTAGCCGGCCGCCGCGGTGAGGATCATGCCGAGACCGGTCGGTTTGCCGCGGCTGACCGTGAGGCCGCTGGTGTCGGAGTGCAGCCGTATTCCGCTGAGGCTGCGGCCGGTGAGCAGCGCGACCAGACCGTGGCCGCCCTCGTGGGCGATGGTGATGGCGTTGCGCGAGAGCCGCCACAGGCCGTGCGGGACGATCACGGCGAGAGCGGCGACCATGGTGGCGACGACCACCCAGATGTCGGGGTCGGGCTGGCTGCCGAAAACCTCGTCCCAGAGGGTGGCCAGCGAGGTGGCTGCGATGGCGTCCATTGTCTGCGGAGGTCTCCTCGTCTTCGCGCCAAGTCTGGCAGTGTGGCACGTATGTGCGGACGTTATGCGTCGAGTCGTAGGCCCGAGGATCTCGCAGGAATCTTTGAAGTCGAGAAGTGGGAGCCGGAGGAACAGTTCGAAGCCGACTACAACGTGGCTCCCACCAAGGACGTCTACGCGGTACTCGACCGTCCTCTTAAGGACGTCGAGGACCCCAAGCCGGTTCGCCAGCTGCGCCGGCTCAAGTGGGGCCTGGTGCCGTCCTGGTCGAAGACGCCCGAAGGCGGCGCGCGGATGATCAACGCCCGTGCGGAGACCGTCCACGAGAAGCCCTCGTACCGCCGGGCCTTCTCCTCCCGGCGCTGCATCATCCCCGCGGACGGCTACTACGAGTGGGTGACCGGCAAGGCCGAGCGCGATCTCGAGGCCGAGGGCAAGAAGAAACGGCCGCGCAAGCAGCCGTACTTCGTACTGCCCGCCGACGGTTCCGTCTTCGCGATGGCCGGGCTGTACGAGTTCTGGCGGGACAAGACGCTGCCCGACGATCATCCGCAGTCGTGGTGGGTGACCTGCTCCGTCATCACGACCGAGGCGGAGAAGTCGCCCCTCGCGGTGGCGCCGGCCGACGGCCCGCATGTTCTGGCCGACATCCACCCCCGTATGCCCTTGATGCTCACCGCCGATCGCTGGGACTCCTGGCTCGATCCGTCCCGTACGGACGTCGAGGACCTGCGCTCCCTGCTCGAACCGCCTCCGCCGGGGCTGATGCGCGCGTACCCCGTCTCCACGGCGGTCAGCAACGTACGCAACAACGGCCCGGAGCTGCTGAAGGAGCTGGAGGCGCCCGAAGAGGGCACACTCTTCTGATGTGACGCAGAGCAACGAACTCGTAGAGGTTGTGGAGACGGACGCGGGTACGGCCCGCGTCACCTGGCACAGGGCGAAGCAGGCGCGGCTGGTGCTCGCCGTGAGCCACGGCGCCGGCGGCGGCATCGAGGCACGGGATCTGCGCGCCCTCGCCGCCGAGCTGCCCGCGCACGGCGTGACCGTCGCCCTCGTCGAGCAGCCTTGGCGGGTGGCGGGCAAGAAGCTGGCGCCCGCGCCGAAGACGCTTGACGTCGGCTGGCGCGGGATCTGGCCGACGCTCGCCGGACCCGGTCTGCCGGTCGTGGCGGGCGGTCGCAGCGCGGGCGCCCGCGTGGCCTGTCGTACGGCGCGGGAACTGGGCGCCGCCGCCGTCCTCGCGCTCAGCTTCCCGCTCCATCCGCCGGGCAAGCCGGAGAAGTCGCGCGCCGACGAGCTGCTCGGGGCCGGTATGTCCACGCTCGTGGTCCAGGGTGGCAACGACC
Source organism: Streptomyces sp. NPDC006365 (assembly GCF_042870755.1). Taxonomy (NCBI): domain Bacteria; kingdom Bacillati; phylum Actinomycetota; class Actinomycetes; order Kitasatosporales; family Streptomycetaceae; genus Streptomyces; species Streptomyces sp. NPDC006365. Next base: position 123,555 of record NZ_JBIAHS010000011.1, on the reverse strand, counting down.
CGTTCGGGAAGCCGGAGGAGTTCCCGGAAGGCGCTTACGACCTCGTGGAGGTGCCGTACGGAGATCACGGTTTCGCCGTGCCCAAGCGTGCCGAGATCGGTCAGGAGCAGGCGCTGGGGATCCTCACCGAGGGGGTCGGGAAGTGGCTCGCGTCACTTGCGTAAGCCCGCGTAACGGGGTGGGAATGATGCGGTGGCGGCCTCTGTTGAGAGCGGCAGAAGTACTCACACCGAGTACTTGCCGTTCGTCCGAGAGGAAGTCCGCCGCATGGGTTCGACCATCTGCCCGAACCGCAGCAGTGCAACTGACCTGGACTGGTCCGTCCTGCATGCGGCAAAGACCGGCCCCGTACGGGCGGCGGGTGGACCGAATCGGCGCGCCGCCCCGACCTCCGGGCCCTCCGCCCCGACCGCAGGTCGTCTATTCTCCGATTCGAGTGGGACCGGTTTCGGTTCTACGACATCGTTTGAGGAGGTGGGTCCGGTCACTGGGACCGACGCAGGGACCGAATACGGCCAGGCGGAGCAGCCCGAGGGCCAGGGCAGCGGTACGGAGTCGACCGCCGAGCGCAACGCGCGCTTCGAGCGGGACGCCATGGAGTTCCTCGACCAGATGTACTCGGCCGCGCTGCGTATGACGCGTAACCCGGCCGATGCCGAGGACCTGGTGCAGGAGACGTACGCGAAGGCGTACGCGTCCTTCCACCAGTTCCGCGAGGGCACCAACCTGAAGGCGTGGCTGTACCGGATCCTCACGAACACGTTCATCAACTCGTACCGCAAGAAGCAGCGCGAACCTCAGCGCAGTGCGGCCGAGGAGATCGAGGACTGGCAGCTGGCGCGCGCCGAGTCGCACATGTCGACCGGTCTGCGCTCCGCCGAGTCGCAGGCGCTCGACCACCTGCCCGACTCGGACGTCAAGGAAGCGCTCCAGGCGATCCCCGAGGAGTTCCGCATCGCCGTGTATCTGGCGGACGTTGAGGGCTTTGCGTACAAGGAGATCGCGGACATCATGGGGACACCCATCGGTACGGTGATGTCCCGCCTGCACCGGGGCCGCCGTCAGCTGCGCGGCATGCTGGAGGACTACGCCCGTGAGCGCGGGCTGGTCCCGGCCGGTGCCGGAGAGTCGAACGAAGCGAAAGGCTCGGGCTCATGAGCTGCGGAGACCCGCACGAGACGGACTGCAGTGAGGTACTCGATCATCTGTACGAGTTCCTCGACAGTGAGATGCCGGACGCCGATCGCGTCAAGTACAAGCAGCACTTCCGGGAGTGCTCGCCGTGCCTGGAGAAGTACGGGCTCGAAGAGGCCGTGAAGAAGCTGGTCAAGCGGTGCTGCGGCCATGATGACGTGCCGACCGATCTGCGGTCGAAGGTCTTGGGCCGTATCGACATGATCCGCTCCGGCGAGACCGTGCCCGAGCACGACGTGACGGCCTCTCCCCAGGCGACGCCGCAGGAGTCCTGATCCCCAGACGGGCCTTACATGCCTGATGTACATACACGTGGACCGTGATCCTGGTGGGATCACGGTCCACGTGTATGTACATCAGCGGGTTCGGTCGAGGGCCCGTTCAGACCTCCAGGCTGCTCTCGATCCGTTTCAGGCCGTGCCGGGCCAGCGCCAGGTTGCTGCGGGTCCGGTCCAGTGCCAGATAGAGGAAGAGCGTCCCCTTGCTGCTGGTGAGTGGCCGGATCAGGTGGTACTGCCTGCCCAGCGTGATCAGGATGTCCTCGATCGTGTCGTCGATGGCCAGCGAGGCCAGGGTGCGCATCTTGGCGCGTACGACTTCGGTGTTGCCGGCGGCCGCGAGTTCCAGGTCGAGACCCTGGCCTCCACCGAGCGTGCCGAGCGACATGCCGCTTTCGTAGTCGACGAGGGCCACGCCGAGCGCGCCCTCCATCGTCATGGCTTCCTTGAGCGCGGTGTCGATGTTCATGCTCTTGCCCCAATTCCTCAGTGCTGCTGACCGGTCGATGTCCGGCCATCTACGATCGGATGCAAGCGATTGTGGGTCGCAAGCGGTCAACTTTATGGCTGGTTATGAAGTTGACGTTCAAAGTACTGTGTGACCCAAGGAGGTGGGGGGGAATGGGGGAAATGAGTACGGCGCTCCAGGCTTCCCTGGACCGGCTCCTCGATTCCCCGGGGGTCACCGGCGTCGCTCTCGTCGACGCGGTCACCGGTCTGACCTACGGCGCCGCGGGAGACATCGCCGAGGCGGGCGACGGGCCCGAGGTCTGCGAACTCGCCGCCCTCATCGCCGAACGGCTGGGCGCCGCGGGCGCCGAGGGCGAGTTGGAGAGCGTTGTCACCACCACCGCAAAACGCCATCACGTCCTGTTCTCCGTGGCGCGGCAGGGAGGCGATCCGCTGATACTGGCGGCCGGCCTCGACCGCGACCGGGCCAATATGGCGCTGGCCCTGCGCAGTCTGGGTGACCAGGCTGCAGAGGTACTGGCGTGACAGCGCCCCCGGCACGCAATGTGCCCGCACTGCTGCTGCGGCTCCGCGAAGAGGGCTTCAGCGGAACGGTGCGCGTGTCCGGCCTGCCAGGAGGATCGATTCACCTGCGAAACGGGCTGGTGGGCGCGATCGAGACGCCCGGGGCGCCGACCGTCACATCGGCGCTGCTCACCTCTGGGCGGATCAGTGACGAGGTCTGGCTGGCCGCATGCGCCGCCGAGCCCGACGCGGACCGGCTGGGCGGACACCTCGTGGCCGAGGACCTGATCGGCGCAGCCGAACTCGAAGTCGTCTGCACCGCGGCCGTGTTCGACGCGGCGTTCGCCATGGCGCTGAGCCCGCCGGGCGGTTGGGAGCTGAGCGACCGGGAGCCCGCGCTCGTCGCCGAGCCGGGCGTCGAGCCACGGCAGCTGACCGAGGAGACCTCCCGGCGCATGGCACTGCTGTCACGTCTGTGGGGACCGCCGGGCGAGCTGACACGTGTCCGGCCCGCTCCGGTAGCCGGGGCCGGGCCCCGTGGCTCCGACGGGTGGCTCGCGCGCCGGCACCGGGACGTCCTGGACAGCGTCAACGGACGTCGTACGCCACGGGACATCGCCTTCACGCTCGGCCGCGGACTGTACGCGGTCATGCTGGACCTGATCCGCATGGAGGACCTGCACCTCATCCAGTGGGACGCCAGGACCACCGCCAACGGCAGGCCGAGCACCGCTCCTCGTGTGCCGCAGGCCGACACGACCACCGCCGTACGGGCACCCGAGGCCGCGCCGCTGCCGAAGCGCAGACCTGGCGGCGCGTCCCCCGCACAGGACGTCGGACAGAAGAAGAAGGGAGGGTAGTGAGCACCGACGACGACCGAGCGGCACGGCCCCGGGAACGCGACGAAGCCGCGCCCCCACAGGAGCACGGACCCGAGCAAGATCACGAGCACGGACACGAGCAAGAGCACGAACAGGAAAGCGCCGCGACGGACGCCCGTCCTCCGCCGGATGCCGAACCCGGTTCTCCACCCGTTCGCACACCGTTGCCCGTACGCCGGCCGCTGCCCCGACGCGATGCCGCACCGGTCGCGCCCGCACTCCCGCCCGCTCTCCTGTCGATGATCTCGCCCGAGGAACTGGCCGCCGAGGCTCCCTCGATCGAAACGCTGCGGCGCGTCCGCCGGTCGCTGCGGAACCTTCCGGATGCCAACTGACTTCACCGGCTGATTCGACCGGCTGATTCGACCGGCTGGTTCCTGCGACTGACTCCTCCGGCCGACTCCGTCGAGCCCGCATCGAACATACCGGCACCGCATATGCCAGGACCCAAGGAGCACGATCCATGACCGAGAACCCATCGCCCGATTCCCTGACCGGCATTCTGACCTCGCTGCGTGAACGGGTGATGGGGGTCTCCGAGAGCGTCCTGTCCACCGTGGACGGCCTCCTCGTCGTCGCGGACACCGACACCGTTCACCCCGAGTCCGTCTCCGCCCTCGCCGCCGCGACCCTCGGTGTGGGACGTCGCATGGCCGACACCGCCGGTGTCGGTGCGCTCCGCGAGGTGGTGGCCCGCTGCGGTTCGGGTCACGTCATCGTCCTCGCCGTGGGCGACCGTGCCCTGCTCACGGTCAAGGGCGACGACGGCCTCGATCTCGCCGCGTTCCAGCGCGAGTCACCGGCCACGGTTGAACAGCTGACCAAGGCGCTCGCCTCCGACGTGGCGCATTGAGCGGTCTGACCCCGGTCCAGGCTGGGTAACCCCTGGGTAATGAGCGCCCGTCCGGCCGTACGTGGTTGGATGCGAGGAAGAGGACAACAGGGGGCACAGTCCAGCCCGAGGCTGCACGCTCTTCGACGAACTGGCAGGCGGGAATCGTGAGGATCTTCGGCAAGGGACGGCACCGGCCCTCCGCCTCATGGCGGCAGGCCACCGACCGCGCGTTCACGCTGATCGGCGACGGCCGGTACGAGGACGCGGGGGCGCTTCTCACGCGTGCGGCGGACCTGGAGCCCTGGCTGTCCGAATCCTGGTTCAACCTCGCCCTGCTGCACAAGTTCCGGCACGACTGGGAGCAGGCGCGGGCCGCCGGCCTGAGGGCCGTGGCACTGCTCGACCGGGCGACCGGGGCGCCTGATTGGTGGAACGTGGGCATCGCGGCCACCGCCCTGCAGGACTGGCCCCTCGCCCGCCGGGCCTGGCAGGCGTACGGGCTGAAGGTGCCCGGTGGCGCCACCGCCTCCGGAGAGCCCGTCGGGATGGAGCTGGGCAGCGCGGCCGTACGGCTGTCGCCCGAGGGCGAGGCCGAGGTCGTATGGGGGCGCCGGCTGGACCCGGCCCGGATCGAGGTGCTGTCCATTCCGCTGCCGTCCTCCGGGCGGCGCTGGGGCGAGGTCGTGCTGCACGACGGCGTACCGCACGGCGAGCGGACGACGGCCGCCGGGCACGCGTATCCCGTGTTCGACGAGATCGAGCTGTGGGCGCCTTCACCGGTCCCCACCTGGGTCGTACTCCTGGAAGCGGAGACCGAGGACGACCGGGACGCCCTGGAGCGGCTCGCGGCCGACGCCGGCTTCGCCGCCGAGGACTGGTCGTCCTCCGTTCGGCTGCTGTGCCGTATGTGCTCGGAGTCCCGTATGCCGTCCGACGAGGGCGACGGCGAGCATCTCGACCCGCACGACCACAGCGAGCCGGGGCATCCGGGTCCGCTCGGCCATCGCACTGACGGGCAGCTGTGGATGCCCGAGCGCGAGTGCGGCCTCGCGGCGCCCGCCTCGCTGGTGCGGGGCCTGCTCGACGGGTGGGTCGCGGACAGCCCGGACACCCGGGACTGGCGGGATCTCGAAGAGGTCTGTTAGGGGTTGCGAGGACGGTTGTCGGCTGTGGGCCGTCGGGGTGGCTGGTCGCGCCCCTTCGGGGCACGGATGGGCGCCGTAGGCTGTACCCGCAACTTTTTCTTGAGGATCCCAGGAAGGCATACGTCGGTCATGGCGCAGCAGGACACCGATCAGCAGCACGCGGGCGTGCTCCCCGTGGACGACGACGGCTTCGTCATCGACACCGAGGACTGCGAGGAGCGCGAGGCGGCGTACCGCGAGCGCGGCACCTCGCGGCCCATCACGGTCGTCGGGAACCCCGTGCTGCACAAGGAGTGCAAGGACGTGACCGACTTCGGCGACGAGCTGGCCCAACTGGTCGACGACATGTTCGCCAGCCAGCGCACCGCCGAGGGTGTGGGCCTGGCCGCCAACCAGATCGGCGTCGACCTGAAGGTCTTCGTCTACGACTGCGGGGACGACGAGGGCAAGCGCCACGTAGGTGTGGTCTGCAACCCGAAGCTGGTGGACCTGCCTGCCGACAAGCGCAGCCTGGACGACAGCAACGAAGGCTGCCTGTCCGTGCCGACCGCGTACGCGCCGCTCGCCCGTCCCGACTACGCCGAGGTCACCGGGCAGGACGAGAAGGGCAACCCGATCAAGGTACGCGGCACGGGCTACTTCGCACGCTGCCTCCAGCACGAGACGGACCACCTGTACGGCTACCTCTACATCGACCGGCTCTCGAAGCGCGAACGCAAGGAGGCGCTGCGGCAGATGGCCGAGAACGAACCGCGCTACCCGGTCGTGGCCAACGACTGACCTCCGCGCCCGCTGCTGATCCCGTGCCGACCGCCTTGTGAACGGCGGCTGAAGGCGACTGCACGGCGACTGAACGGCGACTGAATCGCCGGGACGGGAAAGGACAGTTGGGGCTCGTGCGTCCCCCAACGTCCCCTGCGAACCACGCCTGGTCGGAAACTCCTCCCGACCAGGCGTCGTTCGTGTGTCCGTCGGACGTTCGATCCCTTTTGTTCTTCATAGAACCAAAATGAGTCACGCAAGAGGGCGTTCTCGGCACCATGGGGTAGTGCGGGGAGCAGATCTGTTCCCTATCAGTCGGTTGTGGTGCTTCATGGAAGGGCGGGGATACGCAAACGACACATGCCCAGCAGAGCGAGAGGGGCATATGTCAACAGGCGGCTGAGAGGGGTTTGTTCGTGCCTGCTTTCTCACAGAGCACCGCAACAACGCACACCCGGGTCGTGGTTCCACCGGCGCTCACTCTCCCGGTGATCGAGACCGAGTTTCCCCGGCAACTCCACCCGTATTGGCCCAGGCTTCAGGAGAACACCCGGGCCTGGCTACTGGAAAAGCGCCTGATGTCGCCCGACAAGGTCGCGGCTTACGCCGATGAGCTGTGCTACACGGATCTGATGGCCGGCTACTACATCGGTGCGCCGGACGACGTCCTCCAGGCGATCGCGGACTACAGCGCGTGGTTCTTCGTCTGGGACGACCGGCACGACCGTGACGTGATCCATAAAAGGCCGGTGGCCTGGCGACGCCTCAAGCACCAACTGCACGCGGCTCTCGACTCCCCCCAGGACCATCTGCACCACCGGGACCCCCTGGTCGCGGGGTTCGCGGACAGCATGGTGCGGTTGTACTCGTTCCTGAGCAGGAGATGGAACACCCGCTTCGCGGGGCATTTCCACGCCGTCATCGAGGCGTACGACCGAGAATTCCACAACCGTACATCGGGAATCGTCCCCACCGTCGAGGAATATCTCGCACTGCGGCGGCTGACCTTTGCGCACTGGATCTGGCTCGATCTGCTGGAACCGAGTGCGGAGTACGAACTCCCGAACGCCGTACTGAAGAATCCCACATACCGGCGGGCGGCGCTTCTGTGCCAGGATTTCGCCGCCTGGTACAACGATCTGTGCTCACTCCCCAAAGAAATAGCGGGAGATGAGGTCCACAATCTCGGAATCAGTCTCATTCACCATGAAGGGCTGACACTTGCAGAGGCTGTCACGGAAGTGCGGCGGCGAGTCCAGGGCACCATCACCGAATTCCTCCTGGCGGAAAGGGAGGTATTGCTGTACGCCAACCGGATCGACAACGGATCCGCGCGCGGCGCCGCATTAGCGGCTGCCGTACGGGCGTGTCTGTTCAATATGCGGAACTGGTTCAGCTCCGTCTACTGGTTCCACCACGAGTCCGGCCGGTACCGGGTCGACAGTTGGGACGACCGCTCCACACCCCCCTACGTCAACAATGAAGCGGCAGGTGAGAAATGACCGTCGAGTCCGCACAACCCGAGGCGACCGAGGCCGCCTCGACGCCGCTCGACCCCGAATTCGCCGCGGGCGCACTGCCCGTCCTCGGCCACAGCTGGAAGATGGTGCGCGACCCGGTGGGCTTCCTCACCCGGCTGCGCGACCACGGTGACGTCGTCCGGATCAGGCTGGGACCGAAGACGGTGTACGCCGTCAACAGTCCGGAACACACCGGAGCCCTGGGCCTGAGCCCCGACTTCGGGATCGGCGGACCGCTGTGGGACACCGTGGAGGTGCTCCTCGGCAAGGGAGTCGTGACCAGTAACGGCGCCCGGCACCGGCGCCAGCGGCGGACGATCCAGCCCCCGCTGCGCATGGACGCGATCCAGCGGTACGAATCGGTGATGGTCGAGGAGGCGCGTACTCTCGCCGACCGCTGGTGGCCCGGTGACACGGTCGACGTCACGGCGGAGGCCTTCCGTATCGCCATCCGCGTCATGGCCCGCTGCCTCTTGCGGACCGAGAACATCGACGAGCTCTCCGACCGGCTGAACGCCGCACTCCACATCGTGATCACGCGGCTGTTCCGGCGGATGTGCCTGTCGTTCGGGCCGTTCTATCGGCTGCCGCTCCCCTCCCACCGCGAATTCGACCGCGCGCTGGCCGAAATGCACCGACTGACCGACGAAGTCATCGCCGAGCGCCGCCGCGTCCCCATGGGCGGCCCCGACGATTTGCTGTCGGTCCTGTTCGAGGCGAAGGACGAGAATGGCGAGCCGATCAGCGAGCAGGAGTTGCACGACCAAGTCATTTCGTTTCTGACGGCGAGCAGCGAAACGACCGGGGTCCAGTTGATGTGGATCTTGGACCTGCTCACCGAGCACCCCGAACACGCGGAGCGGCTGCGCGAAGAAGTCGAATCCGTCGTGGGTGACCGGACCATCACACTCGGCGACGTCAGGAAGCTCACGCACACGAACAATGTCATCACCGAGGCGCTCCGGCTGCGCCCGGCAGTGTGGATACTGACCCGGCGGGCATTCGCCGAAACCGAACTCGGCGGGTATCGCATTCCGGCCGGTGCGGATGTCGTCTACAGCCCGATGGCCGTCCAGCGTGATCCGATGTCGTACGAGCGGCATCTGGAGTTCGATCCCGACCGCTGGCTTCCGGAGCGCGCCAAGGACGTCCCGAAGTACGCGATGGTTCCGTTCAGCGTGGGCAATCGCAAGTGCCCCGGCGACCACTTCTCGATGGCCGAACTAGCCATCATTCTGGCGACGGTGATCCCGAAGTGGCGCTTCGAGTTCCTGCCCGAGACGGATCGCTCGACCCATGTCGGCCTGACGCTCCAGCCCACCCGGCTCCTGCTGAAGGCCATACCGCGCTGAACCGCGTACCGCACCGCGGGCGCACGTTCAGGCGACCTCGGGCTCGTCCCGCGGGCCCCTGAACGTGCGCCGGTACGCCTGCGGCGTCGTCCCCAGCGACCGTACGAACTGATGGCGCAGCGCGGCCGCGGTCCCGAACCCGGTACGGCCCGCGATCGAGTCCATCGTCTCGTCCGTCGCCTCCAGCAACTGCTGGGCCAGCAGCACCCGTTGACGCAGCAGCCAGCGGTACGGCGTGGTGCCGGTCTCCTGCTGGAAACGGCGCGCGAAGGTGCGCGGGGACATGTGCGCACGGGCGGCGAGCTGCTCGACGGTCATCTCCTCGTCGAGGTGACGCTCCATCCACACCAGCACCTCGCCGACCGTGTCGCACCGGGACAACGGCAGCGGGCGCTCGACGAACTGGGCCTGACCGCCGTCACGGTGCGGCGGCACGACCATCCGGCGGGCGATCTTGTTGGCCACCTCCGGCCCCTGCTCCTTGCGGACGATGTGCAGACAGGCGTCGATACCGGCGGCGGTGCCGGCCGAGGTGATCACCGGGTCCTCGTCGACGTACAGCACATCGGGTTCGACGGTCGCCCTCGGATAGCGGCGAGAGAGCTCGTCCGCGTGCCGCCAGTGGACCGTGCAGCGCCGCCCGTCGAGCAGTCCGGCCGCGCCCAGCACGAAGACGCCGGAGCAGACGCTGAGCACGCGCGCCCCGCGGTCGGCGGCCCGGCGCAGGGCGTCGAGCAGCCCGGGCGGGTACTCGCGACCGATGAAGTCGCTTCCGGCCGGTACGGCGATCAGGTCGGCCTCTTCGAGCCGGTCGAGCCCGTACGGAGTGGAGACCGTGAACCCGGGGACATGGGTGCGCAGCGACGGGCCCTCCGCCGAGACGACCGCGAAGTCGTACACGGGCAGGCCCTCGTCGCTGCGGTCGAGGCCGAACACCTCGCAGACGACACCGAGTTCAAAGGGATGCACACCGTCGAGCAGGACCGCGGCCACGTTGTTGAGCATGCTGCCAGTATGTCTGGAGCATGGCAGGAAATCGAGGGTGTGCGGCAGTCCTGCCACTGACGGTAAGGAGTAATCGGCGCGACAGTAGTGTCCATGGATACGACACGCATGGAAGCACTCATCGGAATGGTCACCGTCCTCGGGATCCTGGCCCTGCTCGTCCTCCCCGCCGTGATCGGAATCGTGCGCGACCGGCGCATCGACCGTCAGCTCAGGGAGGCCGAGCAGGCTTCAGCCGGGGATCAGAAGTCCTCGTCGAGGTCGACGGTGCCCTCCACCGCCACCTGGTACGCCGAGGGCCGCCGTTCGAAGAAGTTGGTCAGCTCCTGAACGCCCTGCAACTCCATGAAGGAGAAGGGGTTTTCGGAGCCGTACACCGGAGTGAAGCCGAGCCGCGTCAGCCGCTGGTCGGCCACGCACTCCAGGTACTGCCGCATCGAGTCGGTGTTCATCCCCGGGAGGCCGTCACCGCACAGGTCGCGCGCGAACAGCAGCTCGGCCTCGACGGCTTCCCGGAGCATGTCGGTGACCTGCTGCTGAAGCGCGTCGTCGAAGAGCTCCGGCTCCTCCTTGCGGACGGTGTCGACCACGTCGAAGGCGAAGTTCATGTGCATCGTTTCGTCTCGGAACACCCAGTTGGTGCCGGTGGCCAGGCCGTGCAGCAGGCCGCGGTTGCGGAACCAGTAGACGTACGCGAAGGCACCGTAGAAGAAGAGCCCTTCGATGCACGCGGCGAAGCAGATGAGATTGAGCAGGAAACGGCGGCGGTCGGCCTGGGACTCCAGCCGGTCGATCTGCTCCACCGAGTCCATCCACTTGAAGCAGAACTCGGCCTTCTCGCGGATGGACGGGATGTTCTCGACCGCGTCGAAGGCGGCTGCGCGGTCCTCCGGGTCGGGGAGGTAGGTGTCGAGCAGCGTCAAGTAGAACTGGACGTGCACGGCCTCCTCGAAGAGCTGACGGCTCAAGTAGAGCCGCGCCTCGGGAGAGTTGATGTGCTTGTAGAGCGTGAGCACCAGGTTGTTCGCGACGATCGAGTCGCCGGTCGCGAAGAACGCGACCAGTCGGCCGATGAGGTGCTGCTCACCGGGTGACAGTTTCGCGAGATCTGTCACATCCGAGTGGAGGTCCACCTCCTCCACGGTCCAGGTGTTCTTGATCGCGTCCCGGTAGCGCTCGTAGAAGTCGGGGTAGCGCATGGGGCGCAGGGTCAGCTCGAAGCCCGGGTCGAGGAGATTCTGGGTTCGGGTGGTGCTGGTCACTGGCAGGCCTCGCAGGACTCGGGGTTTTCCAGGGAGCAGGCGACGGCTTCTTCGTCGGGCGCCTGTACGGGGACGGTCCGCGCGTGTGCTTGAGCCGCGCGGGCAATGCGGGTCGCCGGGCGGGAACGCAGGTAGTACGTCGTCTTCAGGCCCGACTTCCAGGCGTACGCGTACATCGAGGAGAGCTTGCCGATGGTCGGTGTCTCCAAGAAGAGGTTCACGGACTGGGACTGGTCCAGGAACGGGGTCCGGGCGGCGGCCATGTCGATCAGGCCGCGCTGCGGGATCTCCCACGCCGTGCGGTAGAGCCGTCGTACGTCCTCGGGGATCCAGGCGAAGTCCTGCACCGAGCCGTTGGCCTCGCGCAGCGCCTCGCGGCTGCGGGCGTCCCAGACACCCAGCTCCTTCAGCTCGTTCACCAGGTACGAGTTGACCTGGAGGAACTCGCCCGACAGGGTCTCGCGCTTGAAGAGGTTGGAGACCTGCGGCTCGATGCACTCGTAGACGCCGGCGATGGAGGCGATTGTGGCGGTGGGCGCGATGGCGAGGAGGAGGGAGTTGCGCAGGCCGGTGGCGGCGATGCGCTGCCGGAGGGCCGACCAGCGCTCGGGCCAGGTGAGTTCGACGTTGTAGTGGTCGGGGTGCAGAACGCCCCGGGCCGTACGGGTCTTCTCCCAGGCCGGGAGCGGGCCGCTGCGCTCGGCGAGGTTGGCGGAGGCCTCGTACGCGGCGAGCATGATGCGCTCGGCGATCTTCGTGGAGAGCTGCTTGGCTTCCGCTGAGTCGAAGGGCAGGCGCAGCTTGAAGAAGACGTCCTGGAGCCCCATCGCGCCGAGGCCCACCGGCCGCCACTTCGCGTTCGAGCGGCCCGCCTGCCGGGTCGGATAGAAGTTGATGTCGACGACGCGGTCGAGGAAGGTGACGGCGGTCCGGACGGTGGAGTCGAGCCGTTCCCAGTCGATGTCACCGGCCGACGCGTCGACGAAGGAACCCAGATTGACGGACCCCAGGTTGCAGACCGCGGTCTCCCCGTCGTCCGTCACCTCCAGGATCTCGGTGCAGAGGTTGGAGGAGTGGACCGTGTGGCCGGGCAGCGCGGTCTGGTTGGCGGTGCGGTTGGCGGTGTCCTTGAACGTCATCCAGCCGTTGCCGGTCTGGGCGAGGGTGCGCATCATGCGGCCGTACAGCTCGCGGGCCGGGATGGTCTTCTTGGCGAGACCGTCCGCCTCCGCTTTGCGGTAGGCCGCGTCGAACTCCTCGCCCCACAGGTCGACCAGTTCCGGCACGTCGGAGGGGGAGAAGAGGGACCACACGCCGTCCTCGTCGACCCGGCGCATGAACTCGTCCGGGATCCAGTGCGCGAGGTTGAGGTTGTGCGTACGGCGAGCGTCCTCGCCGGTGTTGTCGCGCAGTTCCAGGAACTCCTCGATGTCGGAGTGCCAGCTCTCCAGGTAGACGGCTGCGGCACCCTTGCGCCGGCCGCCCTGGTTCACTGCGGCGACCGAGGCGTCGAGGGTCTTCAGGAACGGGACGATGCCGTTGGAGTGCCCGTTCGTACCGCGGATCAGGGCACCGCGGGAACGGATCCGGGAGTACGCGATGCCGATGCCGCCCGCGTGCTTCGAGAGCCGGGCGACTTGCTGGTAGCGCTCGTAGATGGAGTCCAGCTCGTCCTTCGGAGAGTCGAGGAGGTAGCAGGACGACATCTGGGGGTGCCGCGTACCGGAGTTGAACAGGGTGGGGGAGGAGGGCAGGTAGTCGAGGCGGCTCATCAGCCGGTAGAGCGCGGCGACTTCGTCCACGGAACGGGTGGTGTCGTCGTCGGCCAGTCCGCTCGCCACGCGCAGCATGAAGTGCTGGGGAGTCTCGATGACGTACCGGGTGATCGGGTGCCGCAGCAGATATCGGCTGTGGAGCGTACGCAACCCGAAGTACCCGAAGCGGTCGTCGCCTTCGGAGTCGATGAGGCTGTCGAGGCGAGCCGCATGGATCCGTACGAACTCGGCGGTGCGGTCGGCGATCAGGCCCTCGCGGTGTCCCGCCGCGACCGACTCGGAGAATGACCGCACGTCCTGCGAGGCGGCCTCGGCCGCGATGCTGATGGTCAGCAGCCGGGCGGCCAGCTTCGAATAGGCGGGGTCCTCGGAGATCAGACCCGCGGCCGCCTCGGTGGCCAGCTCGCGCAGCTCCGCTGTGATCACCGGCACGGACCCGTGCGCGGACCGGCCGCGCAAGGCCGCGGCGGCGACCCTGCCCGGGTCGGTGTCGGGGAGATCGGCGGTGAGGTCGATCAGGGTCCGCAGCAGCGCGGTCCCTGGTCCGTCGGCCTCGGCCCGGTCCTGCTGGTCCTGTGTCGCTTTCGCTGAGACCGGATCGGCTGGCGCGATGGTCACGTGGGGCTCTCCCTCGCTCGGCAGGGGGCCTGCGGGGAGAGGGTGGTTCGGGGCACACGGACGTACGCGCTCTGCGCAGCGGGACGCCGCGTCCACCGGCCCACTCCGCGAGGCCCGGACGTCATGGTCGCCCGGGCCGGATTGGCCTGGGCGCGCTGTCGGCAGGTCCTCGGACTGACGCTCGCGCACGCCCCGTCCCGGGGACGGACATGCACAAGTACACCGTTGCGGGACAGTTCCGGATTCGCACCGGATTCCCCTGCGGCGACAGCGAGCATGAGCATACATCTTGTGTTGGGCTTGAGAAGCGCACCCCACATGTTGTGTTGCGTGGCGGGATCAGACTGAAGAGCCGCGTGAACGGTGAGGGTCTCTACAGCTCCAACTCGTAGGTCAGCAGTCTGATGTCGTCGAGGTACGGGATCGGGTTCCAGTCGCGTTCCGGAGTGCGGGTGAAGCCGAGACGTTCGTAGATGCGATGGGCTGAGTGCATGGTGCGCTGGGTCGACAGGACGATGCGTACGCAGCCCTCGGTGGCCCGTGCGCGATCTGTGCAGGCGCGTACGAGCGCCTCTCCGACACCCCGGCCGCGGGCCTCCGGGGCGACGGCCAGCATCCGTATCTCGGCCTCACCGGGTTCCGCGATGTCGGCCATCGGCCCGCCGGAGGGTACGAAGGTCACGCCGCCCAGCACGCGGTCGTGTTCGACGGCGACCAGCACCTCCGCCGCGGCGGCCCGCTTGGCGACGTCCCGCAGCTCGCCCAGGTACTCGTCGCTCTCCCCGAAGTCGAGCAGGCCGTCCCCGAGATAGGCCTGTGCGGTGATCTCGCCGAGGGTCTCGTACTCCTCCGGGGCTGCCCGCCTGATCACGATGTCCATGCGGTGCAGTGTGCATCAGGGGTACGACAACGGCCCTGCGGTTTTCCCCGTACTGGATCTCAGCGCGGGGGTCTCAACCCACCCCCGGCCATTGCGGCAGCGTAGCCACGAAGTCCTTCACGAAGTCGCGGGGTCCCGGGCCGAGGGCGACGCGGCCCGTGACGGTCGTGCGGGAGGTGAGGACGGGGGAGTCCGCGTAGTAGACCTGCTGTGCGGCTGAGGGAATGAACACGGTCTTGCCGCGGGTCAGTTCGCTCGCGGACTCGACGATGACCGCGCCCTCCGCGACGGTGATGAACGACTCGTCCGCGCACACCCCCACCGCGAGCGGATCGTGCAGCGGGCAGGCGTCGCCGCCGCCGTGGCGGCGGTAGGCGTCCATGTAGACCCGCAGCAGGCGGGCCGCCAGCGCCGTGCCCGCGCCCGCCGCTTCCACGGCGGCGAGGTCGGCGGGCCGGAAGAGCCAGCGGAGCGAGGCGTCCAGGCCGACCATCGTGAAGGGGATGCCGGAGGACATGACGACCTCGGCGGCGTCCGGGTCGGCCCAGATGTTGAACTCGGCGACCGGAGTGACGTTCCCGGGCACCTGTGCGGCGCCGCCCATGAACACGAGCTTCTTGACGCGGTGGGCGAACGCCGGGTCCTCCAGGAGTGCGATCGCCACGTTCGTGAGCGGGCCCGTGGCGCACACGGTGAGCTCACCCTCGTACTCCCGGGAGAGCCGGATGAGGGCCTGCGCCGAGGACTCCGGCAGGTGGGCGGCCGTGGAGTCGGGCAGCGTCTCGTTGCCGAGGCCCGCCTTGCCGTGGAAGGCGGACGCGGACGTGTACGGGAGGCGGGTCAGGGGGCGGCCCGTTCCGCGGTGCACGGGTACGTCGGCGTCGATGCGCAGGGCGCGGGTCAGGGCCCGGGCGTTGAGGTAGGTCTGCTCGGCGGGGAGGTTGCCTCCCACAGAGGTGTAGGCCTTCAGGTCCCAAAGCCCCGTACCGAGGAGGTACTGCAGGGCCAGGGCGTCGTCTATGCCGGGGTCACTGTCGAGGACGATCGGTGAACGAAGGGTCACGGTGACCAGCGTAACGGCGGGCGGTTGCGCCGCCGAGGGGAGTTCGCCCCCGCAGCCCCTACCCGTCCCATCCCGGGGCCGGCCCCGGACCCCACTGGAGGCTGCGCCCTCAGACCCCATCAGCCCGACGGTCTCGTCCTCAAGTGCCGGACAGGCTGAAAATCAGCCTGTCCGGCACTTGAGGCCCGGGAGCCGGGGGCCCGGGGCGGGGCCCCTGGAGGACCGGAACGCGTAGGGGGAGGCGGGGGCGAAACACCCCCGGCCCAGCCCTCTAGTGCCCCACCCCAGCCGTAGCCGGCGGCAACTCCACCTGCACGCCCGCATCACCCGCATCCGCCGTGTAGTCCCCCGGAGCCGTCTCGTCGATGCCGTCAGGCGCCTTCGCCGCCTTCAGTACGAAGGTCAGAACCACCGTCACCACCACGTTCAGTACGAACGCCGTCAGGCCGATGTAGCCCATCTCCCCGAGCCCCGGAATCTCCGCGTTGGAGCCCCCGAAGTGCTTCTGCGTCGGCGAGGCGACCCCGTACGCGGCCACCGTGCCGTACACCATGCCGACCGCCCAGCCGGCGAGCAGCGCCCAGCGGTGGAACCAGCGGGTGAACAGGCCGCCGACCAGGGCCGGGAAGGTCTGAAGGATCCAGATGCCGCCCAGGAGCTGGAAGTTGATCGCGACGGTCTTGTCCATCGTCAGGACGAAGGCCAGCGCGCCGACCTTCACCAGCAGCGAGACCAGCTTGGAGACCTTCGTCTCCTGGGCCGGGGTCGCGTCCGGCTTGATGAAGTCCTTGTAGATGTTGCGGGTGAACAGGTTCGCCGCAGCGATGGACATGATCGCCGCCGGGACCAGCGCACCGATGCCGATCGCCGCGAAGGCGACACCGGCGAACCAGTCGGGGAACATGGTCTCGAAGAGCTGCGGGATCGCCAACTGCCCGTTCTCCACCTTGATTCCGGCCGCGATCGCCATGAAGCCCAGCAGCGCGAGCAGGCCCAGCATCAGGGAGTACAGCGGCAGGATCGTGGTGTTGCGGCGGATCACCTCACGGCTGCGCGAGGACAGCGTCGCCGTGATCGAGTGCGGGTACATGAACAGTGCGAGGGCGGAGCCCAACGCCAGCGTGGCGTACGTCCATTGGCCGGCCTCGGCCGGGACCAGCGCACCGCGTGGCGCTCCCGTCGCCTCGTTGGTCTGGCTGAACGCGTCGCCCGCCGCGGCGAAGATGTCGTCGAAGCCGCCCAGCTTGATCGGAATGTAGATGATAGCCACCGCGATCACGATGTAGATCAGGGTGTCCTTCACGAACGCGATGAGGGCCGGGGCGCGAAGACCCGACGAGTACGTGTACGCGGCCAGCACGCCGAAGGCGATGAGCAGCGGCAGGTCCTTGATGAACCAGTTCGTGTTCTCTCCGCCGCCGACGCCCATCACATCCAGCACCGCCTGGATGCCGACCAGTTGGAGCGCGATGTACGGCATCGTGGCGAGGATGCCGGTCACGGCCACCGCCAGTGACAGGCTCTTCGAGCCGAACCGCCCGCGTACGAAGTCCGAAGTCGTCACGTAGCCGTGTTTGTGCGACACCGACCAGAGCCGCGGCAGGAAGGTGAAGATCAGGGGGTAGATGAGGATGGTGTACGGCACGGCGAAGAAGCCGGCCGCGCCCGCCGCGTAGATCGCCGCCGGCACGGCCACGAACGTATAGGCCGTGTAGAGGTCGCCGCCGAGCAGGAACCAGGTGACCCAGGTGCCGAACGACCGCCCGCCCAGGCCCCATTCGTCGAGGCTGTGCTCGTTCTCGGCCCTGCGCCAGCGCGAGGCCAGGAAGCCCATGACCGTGACGGCCAGGAAGAAGAAGATGAAGACGGCGAGTGCGACGCCGTTCACGCCGTCCTTCATGCCGACGCACCCCCGTTCTGGGAGGCCTCGGACCGGTCGGCCTTGCGGGCGCGCTGGTCACGCTGCCACAGCTGGTACGCGATCATCGTGAGCGCCGTGGAGATGAGCACCCAGAGCATCTGGTACCAGTAGAAGAACGGGATGCCGATGAAGGCCGGGTCGACCTTCGCGTACGTGCCCACCCAGAGCATCGCCACGAACGGCGCGAAGAGGCAGAGGGCGATCACCACGCGCACCGGTGTGACCACCGGTGGCTTCACCTCAGACGCTCTTGGCGCATCCGGCGCATCCGGCGCATCTGTTGCTTCTGACATACCGCGGCTCCGTCCCCTCAGTGATCACCTGTGCAAGCGCAGGAAATCTAAAGGACAGTTCCGCTTTATGGAACCGCCGTCCGGAATGCGGAAGTAATTGTGCGCATTCAGTGGCGACCGTGTGTGATCGGGAGTCGCGCCTGATCAGCAGCAGCGGAACCCCCGCCTGGGATCAGCCTCCTGACGTTCCGTCCGAGCCCGCTCGAACTCCCGGCGGGACGGCACGAGCGCGTCCGGGTGTTCCGTACGGACGTGTGCGACATAGCGGTCGTACGCGGATTCGTCGGTCAACTCACGTACGTACCACCGCACGGACCTAAGAACCCGGAGCAGCCCCGACAGCATCGCGCTCCTCCTCCTCCTCCTTCTCCTGGCGGGTCGGGATCAACCCGGCCGGGGCGACGATCTTCGACTCCACGTACGGCGCCTCGCTGAGCGTGGACAGCGCGGGGCGGCGTACATGCCTGATGCATACCCTGGCCGCGTCCACGATCACGATCACGATGAGCAGCGCGAGGACCGCCGAAAGGACGCCGTCCACGGTGGAGTTGGTGACCACGGTGCGCATGTCGTCCATGTTCTTGGCGGGCGCGAGCACCTCACCCCGGTCGATGGCGTCCTGGTAGACAGAGCGCTGCTTGAAGAAGCCGACGCGCGGATCGCTGGAGAACACCTTCTGCCAGCTCGCCGTCAGCGTCACCGTGGCGTCCCAGGCGAGCGGAATCCCGGTGACCCAGGCCCACTTGAGGCGCCCGGACTTCACCAGCAGCGTCGTACAGACGGCCAGTGCGACCGCCGCGAGCAGCTGGTTGGAGATGCCGAAGATCGGGAACAGCTGGTTGATGCCGCCGAGCGGTTCATGGACGCCCACCCACAGGAAGTAGCCCCACAGGCCGCAGACGATGCCGCTGGTGATGACGAGGCCGGGCTTCCAGCTCACGTTCTTGAAGGGTTTGTAGAGGTTTCCGAGCGTGTCCTGGAGCATGAAGCGGCCCACACGCGTGCCGGCGTCGAGCGCGGTGAGGATGAACAGTGCCTCGAACATGATCGCGAAGTGGTACCAGAACGCGCGCAGACTGTCCCCGGTGATCTGGGAGAAGATGTCCGAGATGCCGATCGCGAGCGTGGGTGCACCGCCGGTCCGCGACAGCAGAGACGCCTCCTCGACGTTCCGCGCCGCCGCCGCCAGGTCCTCCGGGGATATCTGGTAGCCCCAACTCCCGACCACCTGCGAGGCGTTCTGCACCGAGTCCCCGATGACACCGGCCGGCGCGTTCATCGCGAAGTACAGACCCGGGTCGATGATCGACGCCGCGATCAGTGCCATGACCGCGACCGAGGACTCCATGAGCATGGAGCCGTACCCGATCATCCGGACCTGCGTCTCCTTCTGGATCATCTTCGGCGTCGTACCCGAGGAGATGAGGGAGTGGAAGCCGGACAGCGCCCCGCAGGCGATGGTGATGAAGACGAACGGGAAGAGCGAGCCCGCAAAGACCGGACCGTCACCGCGCGAGGCGAAGTCCGTGACCGCGTCCATCTTCAGCGTCGGCAGAGCGATCACGACGCCGAGCGCGAGCAGGAAGATGGTGCCGATCTTCATGAACGTGGAGAGGTAGTCGCGCGGCGCCAGCAGCATCCACACGGGCAGGATCGAGGCGATGAAGCCGTACGCCACCAGCCAGATTACGAGGGTCGAGGGCGCCAGCGTGAAGGTGTCGGCCCAGGACGACTCCGCGACCCACCGCCCGGAGACGAGCGCGAGCAGCAGCAGTGCGATGCCGATCAGTGAGACCTCGGTGACCCGTCCTGGCCGCAGGACCCGCAGATAGAAGCCCATCAGCAGGGCGATCGGGATCGTCATCGCGATGGAGAAGGTGCCCCAGGGCGACTCGGCGAGGGCGTTGACGATGACCAGCGCCAGCACACCGAGCAGGATGATCATGATGGCGAAGGCGGCGAGCAGGGCCGCTGCCCCGCCGAACGGCCCGATCTCCTCGCGCGCCATCTGCCCGAGCGACCTGCCGTCGCGGCGCGTCGAGAAGAACAGCACCACCATGTCCTGTACGGCGCCCGCGAAGATCACGCCGGCGACGATCCAGATGGTGCCGGGCAAGTACCCCATCTGTGCGGCCAGCACGGGCCCCACCAGCGGGCCCGCACCGGCTATCGCCGCGAAGTGATGGCCGAGCAGCACGCGCCGGTCCGTCGGATGGAAGTCGATGCCGTTGTTGAGCCGCTCGGCGGGCGTGGCGCGGGTCTTGTCGACCTTGAGGACCTTGTTCGCGATGAACTTCGAGTAGAAGCGATAGGCGATGGCGTACGAGCCGAGAGCCGCCGCCACCATCCAGGCGGCCGACACCTCCTCGCCGCGTGAGAGCGCCAGTACGGCCCAGCCCGCCGCGCCCACCAGCGCGACGAGCGTCCAGATGACGATGGATCGAGTGTTCGCAGTGCGCACCGGGTCGTCCTCCCGTCCATGCGATGACGGGGAGGACCGTAAAGCAGGTGAGGGAACAGCGCCACACCGCGTGCACCAGTAGTTTCGCGCCGTACGAACTGGCCCACCCCGCAGGGACCCTGAGGCGGCCCGCTCGCGGCCTACTGGCGATCTACTCCTGAGGCCGCTTCAGACTTCTACTCCGCGGGCCGCTTCAGCCGCGCCACGCTGCGTTGGCCCGGGGGTAACCCCCGGGCCCCCAGCCGACACCGCGTTACCCGGGCCTCTACTCCGCAGGCCGCTTCAGCCGCGCCACGAACTTGTACCGGTCCCCCCGGTACACCGACCGCACCCACTCCACCGGCTGGCCGTCCTTGTCCAGCGAGTGCCGCGACAGCATCAGCATGGGCAGGCCCACGTCCGTGCCGAGCAGGCCGGCCTCGCGCGGGGTGGCCAGGGAGGTCTCGATGGTCTCCTCGGCCTCGGCGAGACGGACGTCGTACACCTCGGCCAACGCCGTATACAGCGATGTGTACTTGACGAGTGACCTGCGCAGCGCCGGGAAGCGCTTCGCGGACAGATGCGTCGTCTCGATCGCCATCGGCTCGCCGTTGGCCATGCGCAGCCGCTCGATGCGCAGGACCCGGCCGCCCGCGGCGATGTCGAGCAGCTCGGCGAGGGTGTCGTCGGCGGTGACGTAGCCGATGTCCAGGAGCTGCGAGGTGGGTTCGAGCCCTTGGGCCCTCATGTCCTCGGTGTACGAGGTGAGTTGGAGCGCCTGGGAGACCTTCGGCTTGGCGACGAAGGTGCCCTTGCCCTGGATGCGTTCGAGCCGCCCCTCGACGACGAGTTCCTGGAGGGCCTGGCGGACGGTGGTGCGTGAGGTGTCGAACTCGG
This sequence comes from Streptomyces sp. NPDC006365, assembly GCF_042870755.1. Taxonomy (NCBI): domain Bacteria; kingdom Bacillati; phylum Actinomycetota; class Actinomycetes; order Kitasatosporales; family Streptomycetaceae; genus Streptomyces; species Streptomyces sp. NPDC006365. The sequence continues at coordinate 102,459 of NZ_JBIAHS010000011.1, read as the reverse complement.
CGGCCAGAGTGCGCTCGGGGGGTACGGACGTTCCGGGCGGCAGCGTCTCCGTCATGTCGAGCAGGTGCTTCTTGAGGCGGTAGTACTTGGGCACACGCGCGGTACGGATGGGGGACCCACCCTCGTTCTCCGCACTGCTGACGTCGGTGCTCATCCTCTGCCTTCCCGGCTCCTGGTGCCGATGCGGCCGACGTACCCGTCGGCAAGGCTCACATCGTGGCACGGCCTGTCGTGCGAGTGTCCCTCGTACGCTCCGTGATCTCCCCTGTATATCTTTCGCTGTTCCCTCTGGTCTAGTCCACCACCTTGAAGTGGTCCACCCGGTTTCAGTGAACTCACCTGCTCTTTTTGCCACTTTCCTGCTTAAAGGTTCTTGAATATGTAGTTCTCGTAACGGACGTCCGGACGGGCCTGCTCTCCATTGACACCCCCCTAGGTCTAGGCCAATCTTCCGCTACTGGTCTACACCACTGGTGGCCAGGCGAGGAGGGGTGACATGAAGCGCAAGCTCATCGCGGCCGTCGGTGTCGCGGGAATGATGGTCTCCATCGCGGCGTGCGGAGGCGGCGGCAGCAAGGCGGCCGAGGATCCCAAGGACCGCAAGGGCGAGTTGACGGTCTGGCTGATGGTGGACGCCCAGACGAGCTGGCCGGAGCTGGTCAAGCAGGCCAACACCGAGTTCGGCGAGAAGTACCCGGGCGTCAAGGTCAACGTCCAGTACCAGCAGTGGGGCGACAAGACCAAGAAGCTCGACGCCGCCCTGTCCGGCGACAAGTTCCCCGATGTGGTCGAGCTCGGCAACACCGAGACCATGACGTACATCCTCAACGGGGCCCTCGGCGAGATCGACGAGAAGAAGTACGACAACTCCGACGCCTGGATCTCCGGCCTGAAGGACACCTGCTCCTACGAGGGCAAGATGTACTGCGTGCCCTACTACGCGGGTGCCCGCGTGGCCATCTACAACAAGGACATGTTCAAGGCCGCCACCGGCAAGGAGACGCTCCCCGAGACCGAGGCCGACCTGACCAAGGCGCTCGGCAAGATCGAGGACGAGTACGGCAAGAAGGACAAGGCGTTCTCGCCGCTCTACCTGCCGGGCCGCTACTGGTACGCCGCCATGTCGTACGTCGCCGCCTACGGCGGCAAGATCGCCGAGTACGACGAGGGCAGCAAGGAGTGGAAGGCCACGCTCTCCTCGCCCGAGGCGCAGCAGGGCATCCAGCACTACGTCGACCTGGTCAAGAAGTACAACAACGGCGACCAGACCAAGGCCGAGGAAGACCACGCCAACGTCATGGCCAACAAGAAGACGGCCCTGATCTACGGCAACGGCTGGGAGTCCGGCAGCGTCATCGACCCGGCGGCCAACGGCAACCCCAAGCTGAAGGACAAGATCCTCACCGCCGGCATGCCCGGACCGAACGGCAAGGCGCTGCCCTCCTTCATCGGCGGCTCCGACCTGGCCACGATCTCGAAGTCCAAGAACCAGGACCTCGCGCAGGAATGGATCGCGCTCTTCACCAGCGAGAAGTCCGAGGCCGCTCTGGCCGAGAAGAACATCCTGCCGAACAACACCAAGCAGCTGGAGCCGCTGAAGACCAAGCCGGAGACGGCCCCGATCGCCAACGCCGTGCCGGACGCGTGGTTCACGCCCATCGCGCCGGGCTGGGCCGCGGTCGAGAAGAAGGAAACGCTCGAGCTGATGCTGCTCGACATCCTCAAGGGCACGTCGGTCGAGGAGGCCACCAAGGCCGCCGACGCGGAGATCAACGAGCTGATCAACGAGGTCTCCTGACGCCTTGATCCGTCGGGGACGGCGGGCCAACCCCCGGGCCCGCTGTCCCCGCACCCCGGTTACCGGTTCGAACGGAAGGCCAGCACAGTGAGTGCCGCCGAAACGAAAGCACCCGCCCCTCCGGTGTCCGTCCCGCCGCCGCCCGCGCACCACGACACCCCGCGGGCGGCGGCCGGGGGAGCGCCGAGGAGGCGAGCGGGCGCCTATCTGCCGTACGCCCTGATAGCCCCGACCGCCGTGGCGATCGCCGCGGTGTTCCTCTGGCCGCTGGTCAAGACGGTGATCATGTCCTTCCAGGACGTGGGCCGCCGGGAGCTCTGGACGGGCCAGGCTGCCGAGTGGGTCGGCTTCGAGCAGTTCACCAACATCCTCGGCGACGGCGAGTTCTGGGACGTCGTATGGCGCACGGTGCTGTTCATGGTCGCCTGCGTCGTCGCCACCATGGGCGGGGGGCTTCTCCTCGCCCAGGCCATGCAGCGCATGAGCACATGGATCCGGCTCGCCCTGACCGCGGCACTGGTCGCCGCCTGGGCCATGCCGCTGCTCGTGGCGACCTCGATCTTCCGCTGGTTCGCCGACTCCGACTACGGCGTCGTCAATATGGTGCTGACGAAGTATCTGGGGCTCGACTTCCGCGGCCACAACTGGTGGCTCGACCCCAAGCAGGGCTTCCTGATCATCGCCGCCGTCGTCATCTGGGGCGCCATCCCGTTCGTCACCATCACCCTCTACGCCGCCCTCACCCAGGTACCCAGGGAACTCGAGGAAGCGGCGGCGCTCGACGGCGCGGGCGCGTTCGGTGTGTTCCGCTACGTCACCTGGCCCGTCATCAAGCCGGTCTTCCAGATGGTCGCCACGCTCTCGGTGATCTGGGACTTCAACGTCTTCGGCCAGGTCTTCCTGATGCGCGGCAACAAGCCGGAGCCCGAGTACAGCCTCCTGGGCATCTACTCGTTCGAGAAGGCCTTCGAGTCCAACTCCTTCAGCCAGGGCGCGGCCATCTCCCTGATCACGGTGCTTCTGCTCTCCGGCGTGGCCGTGTACTACCTGCGCCAACTGCTCAAGATCGGAGAGGTCGAGTGAGCGCCACGACGTCCACGCGCCCCGCACCCCCCGCCCGCCTGGGCCCCCGCCCGGATCGCAAGAAGAAGAGCCGGCACGTCTACAACCTCGTCGGCGTCGTCGCCCTGGTCGCGATGGCCTTCCCGGTCTACTGGCTGGTGATCAGCGCACTGCGGCCCAACCACGAGATCCGCAGCTACGACCAGACCCTGTGGCCGTCCTCGATCACCTTCGACAACTTCAAGCGGGCGATCGACGCTCCCCACTTCGGCTCCGCGATCCAGTCCAGCCTGATCATCTGTGTCACCGCCGTGGTCGGGGCGATGCTGCTGTCGACGATCGCCGCGTTCGCGATCGGACGGTTCCACTTCACCGGCCGCAAGGCGTTCATGATCACGCTTCTGGTGATCCAGCTGCTGCCGCCGACCGCGATGCTCATCCCCATCTACATCCAGCTCAACGGCCTGGGCGCGCTCAACGAGTACTGGGGCGTCATCGTCATCTACCTGGTCTCCGCGCTGCCCTTCGCCACCTGGATGATCCGCGGCTTCGTCATCAACATCCCCAAGGAGCTGGAGGAGTCGGCGATGGTCGACGGCTGCAGCCGTATGGGCGCCTTCTGGCGCGTCATCTTCCCCCTGCTGGCTCCGGGTCTCGCCGCGGCGTCGATCTTCTCGCTCATCAACGCGTGGAACGAGTACCTGCTCGCCTACGTGGTGCTTCAGGACAACGACAAGTACACCCTGAACGTGTGGCTGATGAACTTCACCACGTCCTTCGGCGTCGACTACGGCGCGCTGATGGCCGCCTCGACACTCATCGCCCTCCCGGTTGTCGTCTTCTTCATGTTCGTGCAGAAGAAGATGGCCTCCGGCCTCACCTCCGGCGCCGTGAAGGGATAACGCCACCGATGACGACACTCACCGATGGAACCTCCACCCTGACCCGCGATGCCCTCGCCGTCCTGCAGCCCGGCTTCACCGGAACCTCGGCTCCCCCCTGGCTGCTGCGGCGGCTGGGGGAGGGGCTGGCATCCGTCGGCCTCTTCGGCCGGAACATCGCCTCGCCCGACCAACTCGCCTCGCTGACCGCCCAGTTGCGCGCCGAGCGCGACGATGTCCTGGTCGCCATCGACGAGGAGGGCGGTGACGTCACGCGCCTGGAGGTGCGTACGGGATCGTCGTTCCCGGGCAACCACGCGCTGGGCGCGGTGGACGACGTCGCGCTGACCCGGGAGGTCGCCGCCGAACTGGGCCGCCGCCTGGCCGCCTGCGGCGTCAACCTCAACTGGGCCCCGTCCGCCGACATCAACTCCGACCCCGGCAACCCGGTCATCGGCGTACGCTCCTTCGGCGCCGACGCGTCCCTGGTCGCCCGGCACACGGCCGCGTACGTCGGTGGCCTCCAGTCCGCCGGAGTCGCCGCCTGCGCCAAGCACTTCCCGGGCCACGGCGACACGGCGGTCGACTCGCACCACGCGCTGCCGCGCATCGACGCGGAGTTGTCGGTTCTGCAGGCCCGGGAGCTGGCCCCGTTCCGCGCGGCCATCGAGGCGGGCACACGCGCGGTGATGACCGCGCACATCCTGGTCCCGGCGCTGGACCCGGAACGCCCCGCGACCCTCTCGCCCCGCATCCTGACCGGGCTGCTGCGCGAGGAAATGGGCTACGACGGTCTGATCGTCACCGACGGCATGGAAATGCAGGCCGTCGCCGGCACGTACGGCATCGAACGGGGCAGTGTCCTCGCGATCGCCGCGGGCGCCGACGCCATCTGTGTGGGCGGGGGGCTCGCGGACGACGAGACGGTGCTGCGGCTGCGGGACGCGCTGGTCGCGGCCGTGCGCTCGGGTGAGCTGGCCGAGGAACGGCTGGCGGACGCGGCGGCGCGCGTACGAGCGCTGGCGGCCTGGACGGCTTCGGCGGGGGAGCGGGGACCTGCACGTGGAGCGCCTACGGGGCAGGGGTCGCGGGTCGTTTCGGCCGGGCACTCCGGGAGCGCGCCCCGTGTCGACGTGGGCCTGGTCGCGGCGCGGCGTGCGCTGACAGCCACGCGTGCGGAGCACTGTGCGCCCCTCGCCGAGGCGCCGTACGTCGCCGCCTTCACCCCCGTCGCCAACTTCGCCGTCGGCGACCAGACCCCGTGGGGTGTCGCCGCCGAACTCCAGCGGATGCTGCCGGATACGGAGACGGGGAGTTTCGTGGGGGAGCGGGCCGGGAGCGAGGCGCTCGCGGCGGCGGGAGGCCGGCGGATCGTCGCCGTGGTCCGCGACGCCCACCGTCACGTCTGGATGGCCGACGCCCTGGACACCCTCCTCGCCGCCCGCCCCGACACGATCGTGGTCGAGATGGGCGTACCGCAGTCCCCACCCCGGGGCGCCCTGTACATCGCCACCCACGGCGCGGCCCGCGTCTGCGGTCTGGCGGCAGCGGAGGTCATCGCCGGGGCGTGAGCCGACGGCAACGCACAACCAAGCGCGGTCAGCTACACACACCGACACACACCGACACACACCGACACACACCGACAAACAAGGTGCCGGGTCCCAGAGGAGGGACCCGGCACTGTCGTACGCCCTGAAAAGAACCCTAAATACCCTGCCAGTCCGGCTTGTTGGCGTACGTGTGCCGGAAGTAGTCGGCGAGCTTCAGCTCGGATGCCGCCGCCTCGTCCACGACGACCGTGGCATGCGGATGCAATTGGAGCGCCGAGGCGGGACACACCGCGGACACGGGCCCCTCGACGGTCGCGGCGACGGCTTCCGCCTTGCCCTCGCCCGTGGCGAGCAGCACCAGATGCCGCGCCTGGAGAATCGTCCCGATCCCCTGCGTGATGACGTGATGCGGGACCTGCTCGATGTCACCATCGAAGAACCGCGCGTTGTCCACGCGGGTCTGCTCGGTCAGCGTCTTGATCCGTGTACGCGAGGCGAGCGACGAGCAGGGCTCGTTGAACCCGATGTGCCCGTCGGTCCCTATGCCGAGCAACTGGAGATCGACCCCGCCCGCCTCTTCGAGCGCCCGGTCGTACGCCTCGCACGCCGCCCGTACATCGGACGCCGTCCCGTCCGGCCCCATGAACGCCCCGGCCTTCAGACCCAGCGGCTCCAGCACCTGCCGCCGCAGTACGGAACGGTACGACTCCGGATGCTCGGCCGGCAGTCCTACGTACTCGTCGAGCTGCGCGATCCGAGCCCGGGAGACGTCCACGGCCCCGGCGCGCATCTTCGCCGCCAGCGCCTCGTAAATGGGCAACGGAGTCGACCCGGTGGCCACCCCGAGAAGGGCGTCGGGCTTGCGCCGGAGCAGGTCCGCCATGGCCTCGGCGATGAGCTCGCCACCCGCCGCGGCGTCCGGAACGATGACAACTTCCACGCTGGGCCTGCCGTTCTGAAGGATCTGAAGGAGATCTGAAAGAGGGGACTCAACGACATCTGTGGTTTAGACCAATCTAGCAGAACCGCAATCTGCCCCCACTCCCGAGCCCTCCGGGGTTAGGGTGCCTGGTGGATGCCGAGCGCGAGGTTGTTGGATAAAGAGACAACAACAAACATCCGTCAACGCGTAGACACGGCGGAGTGGTCTAGTCCACAATTGCATGGACAAAGCTTGAAAGCGCAATGGAACGATCAAGCAGTCTGACCGACCAAGCCTCCGTCTTCCCCGCACAGGAAGACGGACCGAGGAACCGGGGCTCTCTGCCCTGACTGCGCCGGCTCCTCATCCTTCGGCCGACCGGGACCGCACACCCCACGGCCGTTGCTGCTCCGGGCTGCGGTGCCGGGAGGGTTGAGGGTCCCTCTCAGGCGCCGCGGCCCGCGGGTGCTGCATCATTCCGGGGGGGCGACCCCCGGACCCCCAGCCGTCTGCTCGCCGAGCCATGTTTCGGGCCATGTCCGAGTGCCCAGGTACGCTCGCACTCGTGCCCTCCATGAACGACCTCGTCCGCCAGCACACCGCCCTCGGTGACTCCGATCTCGAGTGGCTCCACCTGCTGGTCTCGGAGTGGCAGCTTCTCTCCGATCTTTCCTTCGCCGACCTCGTCCTGTGGGTCCCCACGCGCGACGGCACCCGCTATGTCTCGGTCGCGCAGATGCGCCCCAACACCGGCCCCACCTCGTACCAGGACGACATGGTCGGCCACCTCGTCCCCCGCGGCCGCCGCCCCATGCTGGACGCCGCCCACGACGAGGGCCGGATCGTGCGCGAGGGCGACCCGGAGTGGCGCGAGGAGGTCCCCGTACGGGTCGAGTCCATCCCCGTACGCAGGGAGGGCCGCGTCCTGGGGGTCATCGCCCGCAACACCAACCTGCTCACCGTGCGTACCCCTTCACGGCTGGAACTCACCTATCTTCAGAGCGCGTCCGACCTCGCCCAGATGATCGCGGCGGGTTCCTTCCCGTTCCCGGACCAGCAGGTCGACATGGACGCCTCGCCCCGGGTGGGCGACGGCCTGATCCGGCTGGACGCCGACGGCCTCGTCCAGTACGCCTCGCCGAACGCGCTGTCCGCGTACCACCGCCTCGGCCTCGCCGCCGATCTCGTCGGCCACCACCTCGGCAAGACCACCGCCGAACTGGCCCCGTCCCGCGGCCCGGTGGACGAGGCGCTGGCCAAGGTCGCCAGTGGCTGGGCGCCCCGCGAGTTCGAGATCGAGAGCGACGACGGCGTGATCCAACTGCGCGCGATCCCTCTCAAACCCAAGGGCACACGGGTCGGTTCACTCGTACTCCTGCGGGATGTCACCGAACTCCGGCGCCGCGAGCGCGAGTTGATCACCAAGGACGCGACCATCCGGGAGATCCACCACCGGGTGAAGAACAACCTCCAGACGGTCGCGGCCCTGCTGCGGCTCCAGGCCCGCCGTATCGACTCCGACAAGGGCCGCGAAGCCCTCGAAGAGGCCGTACGCCGCGTCGGGTCGATCGCGATCGTGCACGAGACGCTCTCTCAGAACCTCGACGAGCGCGTGGAGTTCGACGAAATCGCCGACCGCGTCCTCGCCATGGTGGCCGAGATCTCCCCGGGCAAGGTCACGGGCCGGCGCACCGGCCGCTTCGGCATACTCGACGCCGAGGTCGCGACCCCCCTCTCCATGGTCCTCACGGAAGTGCTGCAGAACGCGCTCGAGCACGGCTTCCGCGAGGGCGACCGCGGCACCGTAGAGGTCTCGGCGGTCCGCGGCGGCACCATCAAGCAGACCCGCCTCCTGGTCACCGTCCAGGACGACGGCATCGGCCTCCCATCAGGCTTCGACCCCCAGCGCTCGGGCAACCTCGGCCTGCAGATCGTACGAACCCTGGTGGAGGGCGAGCTGGGCGGCACCTTCGACATGATCCCGGCCCCCGACCGCGGCACGCAGGTGATCCTGGACATCCCGATCCGGGCACACTGAGTGCCCCGTAAGGGGCCCGGGGCTGGGACATTCGCGGCTCCGCCGCGGGGCACGACCGGCTACAACGGACCCGCAGCTTCGAACCGGCCTTCCAGCGAAGCCCATACACAGCAATGAGCCTTGGATCACTTCATGATCCAAGGCTCATTGCTCATACGCTTGCGCTTCGGCGGTGGTACTGCGCGCTGCGGCTCGGGGGCGGGAGATGCGTACTCGCCGTACGCGCCGCCAAGCTCAGGCTGTTTGCGGGGCGGGTTGTCAGGCGGAGGCCTGACGGGCCCGGTTGCGGGCGGCGCGGCGCTTCATGGCGCGGCGCTCGTCCTCGCTGAGACCACCCCAGACGCCGGAGTCCTGGCCGGACTCGAGCGCCCACTGCAGGCACTGCTCCATGACGGGGCAGCGGCGGCAGACGGCCTTGGCTTCCTCGATCTGCAGCAGCGCAGGACCGGTGTTGCCGATGGGGAAGAAGAGCTCGGGGTCTTCCTCGCGGCAAACGGCGTTGTGACGCCAGTCCATGGCTGCTACCTCTCCTTGGTATTACATGCAGGTTGCTTGTGAATGTGAACGCTTTCACGAATCCCTCAACAAGTGAAGGGCCGACCGCCAGGCGGACTGGCGTGGTCCTTGATGTGAGGAGGGGTTCTGGCTCTCTGTGGGGCCGATTTTGCGGGCCGTCCCGAGCGCCACGTAGAGACTCGCAAACCTCAGCGGCGGATACAACCCCTTCTGGAAAGTTTTTTTTGATTCCTCGGTGTCGACTAGGTCACAGCCGTACTTCCATGGGGTGGATCCTGGCCTAAACGTTCGAGTGAAAGGACTTTAGCCTCTTCTGCTCACACAATCACACGCAGTGCACGGCGAACGCCTGTGAACGTCACGCTCGTACGCAGTCCCAGATGGTCGCCGTCCATCTGAAGGGGGAGTGGCACCTTCGAATGCAAGGTGAAGTCCGTCAGATCGTGCAGGGACAAGGCGTGCTTGCCATGGGGGCCCTGCTCGGGGGACGAAGTGAGCAACTGCGTGGCATATCGGGCGACCGCTGCCGTGGACATCCGGCTGAGACCCAATACGTCCAGGCCGGTTTCGAACGAGGCCTTAGGCGATGCATACACCGGGCGATTACCGAGATACGTCCAAGGCGAGGTGTTGCAGACAATGGACATCACCAGATCGGACACCGGATCCTCACCGGCTCTCTCCATGGTGATCATGCCGTGCCGGCGATGGGGCTCGTCCAGGAACTGGCGTACCGCCTGGCGCAGATAAAGGGCGTGCGTGGAGCGCTTGCCCCGCTCTCGCTGCTGCTCGACCCGGCCTATCACGCCCGCGTCGAAGCCGAAGCCCGCGCAGAACGTGAACCATCGGGAGGGGACCGCCTCGTCCTCGGTGCCCGGAGTGCCGGCCGCGATACCGAGGCCGACCGTGCGTTCCCGGCCCTCGCGCAGCGCGTCGAGCAGGGCGCCGGTGGCCTCGACGGGCTCGTTGGGCAGGCCCAGGGCGCGGGCGAAGACGTTGGTGGAGCCGCCGGGGACCACGGCGAGGCGGGGCAGACGGTCGGGGTCGGGGCCCTGGTGCAGCAGGCCGTTCACGACCTCGTTGACCGTGCCGTCGCCGCCGAGGGCCACGATCAGTTCGATGTCCTTGCTCTCCGCCGCCTGCCGGCCGAGGTCCTTGGCGTGTCCGCGGTACTCGGTGGTGACCGCCTCGAGCTTCATCTCGCTCGCCAGGGCGTGGATCAAGACGTCACGCGTGCGTGCGCTGGTGGTGGTAGCTGCCGGATTGACCACGAGAAGTGCACGCATGCGATGCAGCGTACCTACCTGGGTGTACTCGGCCCATACCGAGGGGGGATCAGGCCACTGGGGGCGGGGAGCCGAGGGCTACCCTTCAGAGGTGAGCTCTGCGAAGACCCCCACCCCGGACGCACCCGAGACGGGCCCCCGCCCCGGACGGCTGACCGCCGCGGCGGCGCTGGCCGCCCTTGAGGGCCTCGCCCTGGTCGCGGCCGGCGTCTACATCCTGGTGATGGGGCTGGCCGGTGATCCGGACGACCGGCAGCAGGCCGTCACGGGCGGGGTCACGCTGGTCGTGCTCGCGCTGCTGCCACTGGTGGCGGCGCGGGGGCTGCTCAGGCAGCGCAGTTGGAGCCGGGGGCCCGCGATCATCACGCAGATCATGGCGCTGCCGGTGGCCTGGACTCTTCTCCAGGCCGACAGCCTGGCCATCCCGGGCGGTATCGCCCTGGCCGTCGTCGCGGTCGCGGCGCTGGTGCTCCTGCTGAACCCGGAGACGACCCGGGCCCTCGGGATCCGCGGACCCGGGAGCGCGCAGGACCAGAAGTAACCGGCGCATTCCGGCTCGTACAAGGCCCGCCAAAGGCTTGTACAAGGGGCTCGTACAAGAACGGCCTCGTAGATCAGACCCGTACCAACGCCCTACTCCTCGACGAGCAGCTTCTCCCGCAGCTGGGCCAGTGTCCTGGCCAGGAGGCGGGAGACGTGCATCTGGGAGATGCCGACCTCCTGGGCGATCTGCGACTGGGTCATGTTGGCGAAGAAGCGCAGCAGCAGGATCCGCTTCTCGCGCGGAGGCAGATCCTCCAGGAGCGGCTTCAGGGACTCGCGGTACTCGACGCCTTCCAGGGCCTCGTCCTCGGCGCCCAGTGTGTCCGCGACCGCCGGCGACTCGTCGTCCGTGTCGGGGACGTCCAGGGAGAGCGTGGAGTACGCGTTGGCCGACTCCAGGCCCTCCAGGACCTCCTCCTCCGAGATGGCCAGCTTCTCGGCCAGCTCGTGCACGGTGGGGGAGCGGCCGTGCTGCTGCGAGAGCTCCGCGGTGGCCGTGGTGAGCGCCAGCCGCAGCTCCTGGAGCCGACGCGGGACGCGCACCGCCCAGCCCTTGTCGCGGAAGTGCCGCTTGATCTCGCCGACCACCGTCGGCGTCGCGTAGGTGGAGAACTCGACGCCGCGCTCCGGGTCGAAGCGGTCGACCGACTTGATCAGGCCGATGGTGGCGACCTGCGTGAGGTCGTCCAGCGGCTCGCCGCGGTTGCGGAAGCGGCGCGCGAGATGCTCGACGAGCGGGAGATGCATCCGGACCAGTTGGTTGCGCAGCTCCGCGTACTCCGGGCTGCCGTCCGGCAGCTTGCGCAGCTCGATGAACTTGGCCCGCGCCCCGCTGCGGTCCTGGGGATCGTGCCGTACGTGCTGTACGCCCGAGGCGCCCTCGGTGCCGTTGCCCGGGTGTCGCTCGTGCTGCTCGTGCTGCTCGCTCATAGTCCCGCCCGTCACCCGCAGCCGCCCTTCCGGGGGCGCTCCCCCAGACTCCGTCCCGGGAGATCCCCCTGGAACCCCGATCAGAGGCGCCCCGGCCGCCGAGGAGTCGTCCTCCGGGTGCGACCGGGCCTGCTGCTCGGGGATGCCGTCGACACCCTCCGCCGCCATGCGTCGGGGCCCGCTCGGGCCGCCGACGCCCTCAGCGGGAAGTTCTCGTGTGCCGCGCTCTTCGTCCCGCACCGGCCCGTCCCCGTTCCTCACGCCGGCCCGGGTCCCGCGCCGCGCTGTTTGTAGAGGCTGATCGAAACGGTCTTGTCGTCGGCGACCGAGGAGGACACCTTGCCCGCGAGGGCCGACAGCACGGTCCAGGCGAACGTGTCCCGCGAAGGGGCGTGGCCGTCGGTGGTCGGGGCCGAGACCGTCACCTCCAGCGAGTCGTCGATCAGGCGGAAGACACAGCTGAGCACCGAGCCGGGCACGGCCTGCTGCAGCAGGATCGCGCAGGCCTCGTCGACCGCGATGCGCAGGTCCTCGATCTCGTCGAGGGTGAAGTCCAAGCGCGCCGCGAGGCCGGCCGTGGCCGTACGCAGCACCGACAGGTAGGCACCCGCAGCCGGCAGCCGGACTTCCACGAAGTCCTGGGTCGCGGGCTCGCCTGCGATCTGGGACACCCTCACCTCCAAGGTGGTACAAGCTATTTCGGGGGCCGAGGGTCGCCCCTCGGGGTAACGCGCTACGTGGTTCAGCGGTGACGCTACCGCGCTCTCAGGTTTTCTGTCCCCGGGACCCCAACCCCGTTGTTGTCACTCATAGTAAACATAGTTATACGCACAGTGGCTAGGGGTCTGCGGGCCCAATTGGGAAGAGCGTGCGCCGGGTTGACGTACCCAGGCGTCAGACCGTCGAATCTTACGGATCCGGGTCACACGATGACGTGGTCGACGAAGCACCATCGCCAGCTCTCACCGGGCTCGAGTGAGCGCATCATCGGGTGTCCTGTCTCCTTGTGGTGCTCTGTCGCGTGCCGCATCGGCGACGTGTCGCAGCAGCCTACGTGACCGCAGTCCAGGCACAGCCGGAGCTGCACCGGGTGCGTGCCCGCGGCACGGCACTCGACGCAGGTCTCGCTGAGCGGTCCGGGTTCCGGACGCGGCAGCGACGCGGTGTGCGTGCACTGTTTCATGATTGCCAGGTTACGACGCGCGTGGCGAAAACAGCTCAAGAACGAAGGCGGACCGAAACCGATGCATGTGATGCCCCTGCTCCTGCTGATCGCGGGCAGCGCCGCGGTCGCCGGTGCGGCCCGCCGCACCCCGGTCCCCCCGCCCCTGCTGCTCGTCACGGTGGGCCTGGCCGTCTCGTACGTCCCCGGGGTGCCCGAGTACGCTCTCGACCCCGACGTGGTGCTGCCGCTGCTGCTGCCCCCGCTGCTGTACACGGCGGCCACGGACAGCTCGTATCTCGATCTTCGGGCGTCCATACGGCCCGTGGCGCTGCTGTCGGTGGGGTACGTGCTGTTCGCGACGCTCGTCGTCGGCTGGGCCGCGTATCTGATCGTGCCGGACCTGCCGCTCACCGCCGCCCTGGTCCTCGGCGCGGTGGTGGCGCCGCCGGACGCGGTGGCGGCGACGGCGGTCGCCCGCCGGGTCGGGCTGCCCTCGCGGCTCACCACGATCCTGCAGGGCGAGTCCCTGGTGAACGACGCGACCGCGATCACCGCTTTCAAGGTGGCGCTCGCCGCCGCCGTCGGGGAGGGTGCGACCTGGGCGGGCGGCATCAGAGAGTTCCTGGTCGCGGCGCTCGGCGGCATCGGGATCGGGCTCCTCCTGATGGTGCCGATCCACTGGCTGCGTACCCACCTCAAGGAGGCGCTGCTGCAGAACTCCCTCTCCTTGCTGATCCCCTTCTTCGCGTACGCGGTCGCCGAGCAGGTGCACGCTTCCGGAGTGCTCGCCGTGGTCGTCGTCGCCCTCTATCTCGGGCACCGCTCCTGGCAGGTCGATTTCGCCACCCGGCTCCAGGAGGAGGCGGTGTGGAAGATGGTCGCGTTCATCCTGGAGTCGGCGGTCTTCGCGCTGATCGGTCTGCAACTGCCGATCGTTCTGAAGGGCCTCGGGGAGTACGAGGGCGTGCGTGCCGCCTGGTACGCGATGGCCCTCTTCCTGGTGGTCGTCCTGGCCCGCTTCGTGTGGGTGTATCCCGCGACGTTTCTGCCGCGCATGCTGTCCCGGCGGATCCGGGAGCGGGAGGAGGACCCCACCTGGAAGGGGCCGTTCATCGTCGGCTGGGCCGGGATGCGGGGTGTCGTCTCGCTCGCCATCGCGTTCTCGATCCCGCTGACGATGCACGGCGGCGAGGCGTTTCCCGGCCGAAATCTCATCCTCTTCCTGACCTTCACGACGGTCATCGGGACGCTGGTCGTGCAGGGGCTGTCGCTGCCCCCGCTGATCAGCATGCTGAAGCTGCCCGGGCGCGACGCACAGGCGGAGACGCTCGCGGAGGCGAACGCCCAGGCGCAGGCCTCCCGGGCCGCCGAGCGGCACCTGGACGAACTCCTCGAGGACGAGCGCAACGCCCTGCCACCCCCGCTCGCCGAGCGCCTCCGCTCGGTTCTGGAGCGGCGCCGCAACGCCGTGTGGGAGCGGCTCGGCTCGGTGAACCCGGTGACCGGGGAGACCGTGGACGACACGTATCGCCGCCTGTCGCGCGAGATGATCGGCGCCGAGCGGGAGGTGTTCGTGAAGCTGCGCGACGCTCGCTACATCGACGACGAGATGCTGCGGACGCTGCTGCGGCGGCTGGACCTGGAGGAGGCGGCTGCCTACCGGGAGTCGGCGACCTGAGGGCGGTGGCCGGTTACGGGGTGAAGGGCGCCCCCGTGATCACGGCCGCGAGGGTCGTTCCGCGCGGGAAGGCCTCTTCCTCCGTGAGCGTCAGAAGCCCGTACAGCATTTTCGCGACATAGATGCGCTCGACGGGCAGGCCGTGGCGCTGCTCGAAGTCGGCGGCGAAGGCGTCGAGTTCGGGGGTGGTGCGGGCGTAACCGCCGCAGTGGAAGCGGTCGTCGAGAGACCAGTCGCCGCGCGGCCCGCCGAAGGCCCGGTGCTGGAGGGTGCGTATCTCCGCGTCGAGGAAGCCGCCTCTGAGGACGGGGATGCCCAGGGCGCGCTGACCGGGGCCGAGTCCCGCGGCCAGGCCCGCGAGTGTGCCGCCGGTGCCGCAGGCGAGCGCGATGACGTCGGCGTGGCCGCGCAGCTCCTCGCCAAGGGCCTTACAGCCGCGTACAGCGAGGGAGTTGCTGCCGCCCTCGGGGACCACGTACGCGTCTTCGGCACCTGTCTCCCTGAGGATGGTGGCCAGAGTTTCCGGCTCGGTCTTGTGGCGGTAAGTCGATCTGTCGATGAAGTGCAGCCGCATGCCGTCGGCCGCGCACCGGGCGAGGGACGGGTTGAGGGGGCGTTCGGCCAGTTCCTGGCCGCGGATCACGCCGAGGGTGGGCAGGCCCAGGAGGCGGCCCGCGGCGGCGGTGGCGCGCAGGTGGTTCGAGTAGGCGCCGCCGAAGGTGAGGACCGTACGGCCCGCCGCGGCGCTCAGGTTCGGGGCCAGCTTGCGCCACTTGTTGCCCACCAAGTCCGGGTGGATCAGGTCGTCCCGCTTGAGCAGCAGCCGTACGCCGTGCCGCGCGAAGCGCTCGTCCACGACGTCCCGCAGCGGTGACGGCAGGCGCGGCCGCAGAATGGCGGGGTCGAGCGCTTCGGGGGTCATGGGTTGCTCGTCAGTTCAGACGGTCGCGGACGCGTGCGCGCATGGAGGCCATGGTGAAGCCGCGGGGGTCGACCTTGCCCGGCTGCCATTCGAGGTGGCCGATCACCGAGCGTTCATTCCAGCCATGGTGACGGCAGACCGCCGCCGCGGCCCGCTCGATCGCCTCCAGCTGGGCCGCGGGCCAGGGGTCCTCGCCGTCGCCGAGGTTCTCGCACTCGAAGCCGTAGAAATGGCGGTTGCCGTCGGTGTTCGCCTCGTTGTCCCGCGGGAGGCCCCTCTCGGCGATGACCGCGCGCAGTACGTCGTCGTCGCCGAGCCCGGCGTGGTTGGCGCGGCCGTAGCCGACGAGGTGGACTCGGCCGTCCTTGGTGATGACGCCGTGGCACAGCGGCCCGGGCAGGCTGCTGTAGCCGTCGCGGCAGATCTCGACCGTCCGCCTGCTGCCCCGGGTCACCGTGTGGTGGATCATCACGCCGTGGACCGGGCCCCAGGGGCCCTTGTGATTGCGGTTGTGATGTTCCCAGTCGCCTACTTCGACGACGGTGCAACCTTCGTTTCGCAGTCGCTCCAGGAATCTGCCCGCGGACATGGGTGAGGCCATGACCGCCTCCTTACATGGGGGGCGCGACGGCCACCCATCGCGACCGCCTCGTACCGCCGCTTTTACCCGGAACTCCACGTCGTGGACCACTTGTTCGCACGGCGTACGAGCCGATTCGGTCAGCTCGACCGCCGCTCGACGGTCCATGGCTGGCGGTACGGGCGGTTCGCGTCAGGAGCGCAGTACTCCGTCGCCGTGCGTCGCGATGTGGCTCTCCAGGGCCTGGAGGGCGCGCTGCGTCGCGTCGGGGGAGCCGGTGCCGTGCCGCTCGGCGTAGTAGGCCGCGCCGAGACTCTTGAGCAGATCGCCGCCCGCCCGCTGGGCCTGCACTTCGTCGATCTTCTGCTTGCCCTGTGTGAGGCCGCGCTGTGCTTGTTCCTTGGCGCGGTCCAGGAAGCCTGCCATTGCTGTCTCCTCGTGGTTCGTCCGTCGCTGGTCCAACGCCCGGCCCGATCTTGGTGTTCCCGGCCGAAATGTCCGTGCACCCGGTCGGCGGAGGCCTTTGGCCGGCAAGGCCTACGATGTGCCCCTTTGTCGAAGATCCAACCCTGCCCGTTCGAGTGATCGTGTCGATACGGGTCGCGTAGGCTGCAACGGCCGGGTGACAACGGGTAGTTGAGGCGGAGGTACAGGGCGTGGGCGTGGCGATTCGCAGAGCCGGGGAAGGCGATCGGGAGGCTGTGACGCGGCTCCTGGACGACGCTTTTCAGAACGACCCGGTGAGCATTTGGGTCTTCCCCGACGCGGAGGATCGCCGTCGTACGCATCCCCTGTTGATGGGAGCCTTCCTCGGCATCGTGCTGGAAGAGGGCTACGTGGATGTCACCGAGGACGGTTCGGCCTGTGCGCTGTGGCTGCCGGTGCCCGCGGAGGCTCACGAGGAGGGGGAGGACGAAGACGGGGACGGGGCCGCGAACGTGCGCGAGGCCGTCGATCCGGACAACGAACGGATCGAGCAGATCGGCCAGTTGACGGCCCAGGTGCACCCGGTGGGCACGGCCCACGAGTACCTGTGGATGATCGGCGTGGCTCCGGAGCGGCAGAACGAAGGTCTTGGTACGGCGCTCATCCAGCACGTACTCGACCGATGCGACCGCGAGCACCAGGGGGCGTACCTGGAGGCGAGCAACGCCCGCAGCCGCGCCCTGTACGAACGCCTCGGCTTCACCTTCATGGGCCGCACGGTCGAACTGCCCGACGGTCCGACCATGTGGCCGATGTGGCGCGATCCAGTCACGCGTACCTGACGGAACGCGCCCTGCGCGCCCGCCTTCAAGGCTGCCCGGACCCGGCGTCGGACTCCGGCACGATCGTCGCCACGATCCGTTCCACCAGGCCGTCCGGCACGCTCACTCCGGGGAGTACACCCTCCAGTACTCCCGGCAGTGTCAGGTGCTCCAGGATCAGGCCGAGCATGGCGAGATACAGCACCGTCACGGTCTCGTCGCCGCCGGGGAGCCCTGCCTCGCGGTGGAACTCCATGCCGTACTCGAGGTCGCCACGGATCGTCTTCGTGTATGAGGCCCGCAACTCCGGGCGCCGCGTGGCCTCGAGGCGCATCTCCAGGAGGGCCAGATAACCCGTACGGTCGCCCTGCGCCCGCGCCATGAGGTCGTGCATGAACGCCGTGACCAGCGAGCGGTCCTTCGGCGCTTTCATCAGCTCCGCCAGGACGTCCGGGTCCGGCGCGAGCCGCTCGTGCAGCCGTGCGTCGATCTGGCGCAGCAGGTCGTCGCGGCCGGTGAAGTAGTTCGAGGCGGTGCCCACCGGCACTTCGGCCTCGGCATCCACCGCGCGGAACGTCAGCCCGCGCGCCCCCTCGCGCGCCAGCACCTCCACACCGGCGTCCACCAGGGCGGCTCTGCGCTCCGGGTTCCTCACCATCCGGAAGCCCCTCTCCCACTTGATTCTCGTACCGGAAACACTGTTGCAACCACTACAAGTGAAGCACTATGAATGGAGTGGTCCACACAGCCTACGGAAAGAGGCCTGCATGCGAAAGCTCACCTACTTCATCGCCTGCTCGATCGACGGCTTCATCGGCGACCCGAGCGGCGACGCGCAGTTCTTCGTCCCCCTCGTCGACGAGGAGTTCTTCGAGGACTTCGTCAAGGCGGAATACCCGGAGACCGTGCCGACCCACGGCCGCCGGGCGACGGGCATCGACGACCTGGAGAACAAGAAGTTCGACACGATCATCCAGGGCCGCTCCAGCTACGACCTGGCCCTGGCGATCGATGTCACCAGCCCGTACGCCCACATGAGGCAGTACGTCGCCTCGCGCACCCTCGAGAAGTCGCCCGACCCGAACGTCGAGATCGTCTCGGACGACGTCGTCGGCAGGATCCGCGAACTAAAGCAGGAGGACAGTGAATTCGGGATCTACCTCTGCGGCGGCTCGCAGGTCGCGGGCGAGCTGATCGACGAGGTGGACGAACTCGTCATCAAGACGTATCCGCTGGTTCTCGGCTCCGGTATGCCGATGTTCGGCTCCGCCTTCGCGCTCACCGAGTTCACGCTCGACACCGTGCGCACCTTCAAGAACGGCGTCCTCGTGCGGACGTACCAGCGCAGGCGCTGACGCGGGCACGTCGCTCACCTGTCGGCCCGGGCCATACCGCAATACCCTGGGGACATGGCCAGTGATGAGTACGTCTGTCCCGTTTGCGGCCACCCCGTCGAACAGGTCGTGCGCCGGCACAAGACCCTGGGCGTGTTCGTGCCCCTGTGGCGTCCCGGCCCGTGCAAGAACCCCGAGTGCCAGGCGTACGAGGGGGGAGAGGCCGAGTCGGAGCCCGTCCTGACGACGGAGTCCGGACCTGCGGTGGACAGGGCCGAGGAACGGGACTCCTGACGCTCGTCCCGCGAGCCTGAAAAAACTTCCGCGAGCGTGTAGAGAAGCGCGGTCCGGCTCCGACGTCCCCTGTGAGAACCGCCCACCACGGGCGGCCCGAGCCGAAGGAGCGGACTCATGAAGTACCTGGTGATGGTGCAGGGCACGCAGGCGGACTACGAGGCTCAGGCGGGCAAGCCCGCCGCCGGTGTCCCGGGCTGGAGCAAGGAAGACGTGCAGGCCATGTACGCGCACATGGAGGCGCTCAACAACGACCTCGCCGAGACCGGCGAGATGATCGACGGCCAGGGGCTGGCCGAGCCGGCTCAGACGCGGCTGGTCGGCAAGGGCGCGGACGGCAAGCCCGTTATCACCGACGGGCCGTACGGCGAGACCAAGGAAGTGATCGCCGGTTACTGGCTCCTGGAGTGCGCGAGCCTGGAGCGGGTCACGGAGATCGCCGAGCGCGTCATCGCGTGCCCCGTCCCCGAGGGGGCGAACGAGTACCCCGTCGTCATCCGGCCGGTCTTCGACGGCGGAGGCGATTGTTGAGCAGGGGAGACGTTTGAGACGTACGAGCGAGGTCGAGGACCTGCTGCGCCTGCACGCGCCGCAGGTCCTCGGCGCGCTCGTACGCCGGTACGGGCACTTCGACGCCGCCGAGGACGCCGTACAGGAGGCACTGCTGGCCGCGGCCGGGCAGTGGCCCGAGTCGGGGGTGCCGGACAATCCGCGGGGCTGGTTGATCAAGGTCGCCTCGCGGCGGCTCACGGACGCGCTGCGCAGTGATCAGGCGCGGCGGCTGCGGGAGGAGAAGGCGGCGGTGCTCACCCCGCGCGATGCCTTCACCGCGCCGCCGCCCGGGCCCGAGCGCGCGCCCTCCGAGGACGACACGCTGACCCTGCTCTTCCTCTGCTGCCACCCGGATCTGCCCCCGCCCGCCCAGATCGCACTGACGCTGCGGGCCGTCGGCGGTCTGACGACGGCTGAGATCGCCCGCGCGCATCTGGTGCCGGAGGCGACGATGGCCCAGCGGATCAGCCGGGCCAAGCAGCGGGTGAAGGGCACGCGTTTCGGCCGTCCCGACCACTGGGAGAAGCGGTTGCCCGCCGTCCTCCACACGCTCTACCTGATCTTCAACGAGGGGTATACGGCCACCTCCGGAGCCTCCCTCCAGCGGGCCGAACTCGCGGGCGAGGCCATCCGGCTGGCCCGTACGGTGCACCGCCTGCTGCCCGGCGACTGCGAGGTCATGGGGCTGCTCGCCCTGATGCTCCTCACCGACGCCCGCCGCGCCGCGCGCACCGGGCCGGGCGGCGAACTGATTCCCCTCGACGAGCAGGACCGCGGGCTGTGGGACAAGGCGGCGATCGAGGAGGGCGTGGCCCTGGTGACCCGGGCGCTGTCCCAACGCCGCCCCGGCCCCTACCAGCTGAGGGCCGCGATCGCCGCCGTCCACGACGAGGCGGACTCGCCCGACAGCACCGACTGGCCCGAGATCCTCGGCCTCTACGACGTCCTCGTCCGCCTTGTCCCCAGCCCTGTCGAACGCCTCAACCGTGCCGTGGCCGTAGCCATGGTCCACGGACCGAAGGCTGGTCTGGCCGAACTGGGCGCGCTCGAACCGGAGTTGACCACAGGCCACCGCCTGGACTCGGTCCGTGCCCACCTCCTGGAACGCGCCGGCGACCCCGAGGCCGCCCGCGCCGCCTACGAGTCGGCCGCCGCCAAGACCCTGAGCCTCCCCGAACAGCGCTACCTCCGGGCTCGTGCGGCCCGCCTCGGGGGCATCACTTAGCGTGTCGCCCATGCCTGAGCTTCTGCACATCACCGAACGCTCCCTCTGGGACACGGCCCGCGAGACCGGCACGTACGAGATGTCGACGCGTGGCCGCACCCTCAAGGAAGAGGGCTTCATCCACTGCTCGACCCGCGGCCAACTCCCGCGCGTGGCGGCCTTCCTGTACGGCTCGTACGAGGGCCCGGACGACCTCGTCGTCCTGGTCATCGATCCGGAACGGCTCGGCGTGCCGGTGAGGTACGAGGCCCCGGAGCCGGGCGGCGAGGAGTTCCCGCACATCTACGGGCCGATACCGGCGGCCGCGGTGATCGCGGCGGAGCCCTGGGAGGCGGGCGTGAGCTAAGAGGGCCTACGCGAGCAGGCGTCCCGTCCCGGGGTCCCGTGCGGTCAAGCAGTACGTGCCGCCCGCCGGGTCGCGCATCACCAGCCACCGGGCCCCGCGGTCCACGAACGTGGCGCCCAACCGCTCGTGCCAGGTGCGGGTCGCCTCGGTGTCCGAGCAGGACAGGTCCAGGTGGGCGGAGGTGGGGCGATCATCGTCGAGACGCTGGAGGAGGATGCGCACGGGGAGGCCTGGCGACTCAACGATGTGGAACTCCGGGCGGGAGCCCGGGTGCGCGTCCCAGCCGGTGAGCGCGGGCCAGAAGACGATGTCACGGTCGTACGCCGACGGAGCCAGGTCGACGCACACCTGGTCGAGTCGGCTCGTCGAGCCGTCGGGGCCCTCGGCCGCCGCCGGCCGGGCCGACTCGCCGTGCCAGGGCACCACGCAGAACAACTGGCCGCCGGGGGAGCGGAGTACGGCCCAGTCCGGGTGGTCGGAGACCAACTGGGCCCCGAGCCGCAGCGCCGACTCCACCAGCGCGGGAACGTCTTCGGGACACAGGTCCAGATGTGCGCCTCCGCCGCCCGCGGCGACGCCTTGCGCTTTTACGCAGGCATCCTCATCGTCCGGAAGCAGGGTCACGAACTCGCCCTGCTCGCCCCTGGGCGGGGACAGGCGTGTCCTGGTGACCGCCGTCCAGAAGTCACAGGCCCGGCCGAAGGCCTCGGCGGGACGGTCGACGAAGGCATACGTCCATCGGATGGTCATCGGACGATCGTAGGTCAGGGCGCCCGCCGTCCCCATGAGCTGCCGTCCCCGTGACCTGCCGTCCCAGTGACCCGCCGTCGCCGTGAGTCAATGGCAAGGTTCCTGGCCGGACGGAGAGATGGAGCGAGAAGACGGTGCCGCGGGCGACCTCCAGGTCGATCCCGTCGAGGACCACATGCTCGCCGTATGCCTTGCGCAGTCCGCTCACCGCGATCGCGGAGGCCGGTGTGCCGTTCGACTCTCACAGGATCTTCGGCGGATTCTCCCCCCACATGGGCGGCGGAGTTGGCACGGTAGGGGCATGACAAGCACCGCATCGGACGACCCGGACGCACCGAAGACCCCCACGACGAAGCGCGCCACGAAAAGTGCCACGACAGGGGGTTCCGCAGACGACACAGCAGGGGGTTCCGGCCGTGTGACGGCCGCCCAGGCCATGCGCGGCGCGGCGGTTCAGCTCGCCGAGCTGCTCGGCAACAACCCGGATTCCGTCTCCGCCCTCCGGCCGACACAGGACGGCTGGACGGCCGACGTGGAGGTCGCGGAGCTGATACGGGTCCCCGACACCATGACCGTCATGGCCACTTACCGGGTCACGCTGGACGCGCGGGGCCAACTCCTCGGCTACGAACGGGTGCGCCGCTACGCCCGCGGCCAACTCGACCGGGAGCGTTGAGCCGAGGATCGGTCGCTGCTTCAGCTTCTGCTTCCGACGGCGGGTTTTCGGTCTCGCCCGTGAACACGGCCGCTGTGCCTCCCGTACGTACCAGTGGAACGGCCCCGTGCGGCGCACAGTGAAGGGAACCCGAACCCGTGACCGTCATGACCACAGCAAGCGGAACGCAACCCGTTGCCGCCTCCAGTTCCAGCGGTTCGGGGACCGCCGGGCTCTACGACATTCTCGAACTCATCCTGGACCGCGGGCTCGTCATCGACGTGTTCGTCCGTGTCTCGATCGTCGGCATCGAACTCATCAAGATCGACATACGCATCGTCATCGCCAGCGTCGACACGTATCTGCGCTTCGCCGAAGCCTGCAACCGGCTCGACCTGGAGGCGGGCCGCAAGGCGCCCGCCAGGCTCACCGACATCGTCGGCGACATGGTCGAGAGCGGAGCCAGGGGCACGACCGGCGGCGCGATCAGCGGAGCCGTCGACGGCGTCGTCGACGCGGTCGGCGACTTCTTCGGCGGCGACGACGAGGAGGAGAAGAAGCGGTGAGCAAGGAGGAGAAGGAGGGAGAGCGGTGAGCGACGTCCCTACGAACCCGCCGTCGTCGGCCGCAGCCTCGGAGCCGGCGCCGGACTCACCCCTGTACATCTACGCCATCACCGGCTCCGACCATCCCCTGCGGCTCGACGGCTTACGCACCGTCGGCGGCATCGGCGGCTCCCTGAGCGCGGTGGTCCGAGGCGGGCTCGCCGCCGTCGTCAGCCCCGCACCCCCCGAGCTGCGCCCCAAGCGCCGTGACCTCACCGCCCACCAGGAGCTGCAGGAGCGGCTGATGGCGGACGGGGCGGTCCTGCCCATGCGGTTCGGGATGGTCGCCCCCGACAGTGCGACCGTCGGAAGGGCCCTGGAGGAGAAGAGCGAGGAGTACGAGCGCAGACTCGCCGAACTGCACGGCACCACCGAGTTCAACCTCAAGGCCGCACGCGCCCAGGACGACCTGCTGCGCGAAGTGCTGAGCGAATCCGAAGAGGCCCGCCGTCTCAACGAGCTCACCCGGGACGGCAACGGCACCCACGAGGATCGCGTAGCCCTCGGCGAGCTGCTGGCCAGGCAGGTGGACGCCCGGCAGCGGCTGCTGGCCGAACAGGTCGTGCAGCAGCTGTCCTCGCTGGCCCGCGCCAGGGTCGAGGGCGCCCCGGCGAAGGACGACTTCCTCAACGTCTCGTTCCTCGTCGCCCGCGCCCAGGCCCACGAGTTCACCGAAGCGGGACAGCGGCTGGCGCGCGACTTCGGCGAGGGGTACGACTTCCGGCTGCGCGGCCCCTTGCCCCCCTACAGTTTCGCGGCCTGACTGATGGGCCTGCTGACCGGCATCCTCACTCTCCCGCTCGCGCCCCTGCGCACCACGATCTGGGTCGCCGAGCAGATACGGGACGTCGCCGAAGCGGAGTACTACGACCCGGCCCCCGTCCAGCAGGCCCTCACCGAACTGGAACGGGCCCTGCTGGACGGACGGATCGACGAGGACGAGTACGACCGCCGCGAGGACGAACTGCTGGACCGACTCGACGAGATCACCGCTTGGAGACGAGCCTCCCGACCATGACGCAACGACCATGACGCAACCGGTAGCAGGCGCACTCGGCGGATCGCCCCGCCTTCCGCCCCCGTACGACCAGGGACCCGGAGGCCAGGGCGCCAATCTCGCCGACATCCTTGAACGGGTCCTCGACAAGGGCGTGGTGATCGCGGGCGACATCCGGATCAACCTGCTCGACATCGAGCTGCTCACCATCAAGCTGCGGCTCATCGTCGCCTCCGTCGACAAGGCGAAGGAGATGGGCATCGACTGGTGGGAACACGACCCCACCCTCTCCTCCCGGGCGAGTTCCAGTGCCGCGGACCGGCCCGGTGCCGAGCAGCGGGACCGGTCGCTCGCGGAGCAGCCGGACGGGTCGCTCTCGGAGCAGCCGGACCGGCGGTCCGTTGCTGCGGCTGAGGCCGAGGATCCCGTCCGGGCCCTCGCCGAGGAGAACGAACGCCTGCGCGCGGAGATCGCCGCGCTGCGGTCCGCCGACAGGAGCCCCGTCTCATGACCCACACCGACATAGCCACCGACACCGACGTAAAGACCGACTTCGGCACCGACATCAAGACCGATGTCAGAGCCGACAGCGACACCGAGATCAACGGCGACGTGAAGACCGGCGTCGACACCGACGTCAAGGACGTCGAGGCTGACGTCGACAGGGACGTCAAGACCGACATCGTCTACGCCTACGCCGTGCTGCGCCGCACCCCGGAGGCCGCCCGTGCGGTCGCGGACCTGCGCGGGGTCGCCGGCGAGCGCATCCGCCTGCTGGAGTTCGGGGACGACGCACCGGATGGCGCCTCGGACGGCCCGCCGGACGACGCACCCGACCGCCCCCCGGCGCTCGCCGCGGTCGTCGGCCCCGTCCCCGCCGCGGACTTCGACGAAGCGTCCCTCAAGGCCGGGCTGGAGGACCTGGGCTGGCTGGAAGCCACGGCACGGGCCCACCACGCCGTGGTCGCCGCGCTCACCGGGCGCGGTATAGCCGTGCTGCCGCTGCGCCTGGTCACCGTCTACCGCGACGAGGACCGCGTACGGCAGACCCTGGAGACGCGACGCGGCGACTTCCTGCCCCTGCTGGACCGTGTCACGGGCCACGTGGAACTCGGCGTCAAGATCTACGCGGCTCCCGACACCGAGTCGCCCGATCCCGAGCCGGCCAAGGGCAAGGGGCTGGGCGTCGGCCGCGCCTACCTGGCCGGGCGCCGCCGCCGAAAGCGCTCGACGGAGGACGCCTGGCGGGCGGCCACCGACATGGCCGCCCGCCTCAGAGAACTCGCCGGCGCCCTCGCCGTCGACCGCGTGGCCTTCCGTCCTCAACGCGGCGAACTCGCAGGGCAGGTGCCCGGCCCCAACGTCAGCAACGACGCCTACCTCGTCCCCGAAGGCCACGTCGAGGACTTCCGCACCCGCGTCCTGGCAGCGGCCGAGGGCCTCCCCGGCGTTCATGTGGAAGTGACGGGCCCCTGGGCCCCGTACTCCTTCTCCCTCCCGGCGGAGCCCGTCTCGTGACCGTCGCCGCCCCCCACGCCGATCGTCCGGTCGCCCTGATCGACCTCCTCGACCGCCTGCTCCAGGGCGGCGTCGTCATCACGGGCGACCTGGTCCTGTCCATCGCCGACGTCGACCTCGTACGCATCGACCTGCGCGCCGTCATCGCTCCAGTGGCCGCCGCGGCCGTCGACGCCGCCACCCAGCCGTTGTGAGGCCGCCATGCCCCCGCCCCCGCCTCCGGACGCCCGCGCCGCCGCCCACCGCCTGTCCACCGACCCGGACACCGTCGAACGCGACCTGGTCAAACTCGTCCTGACCGTCGTCGAACTCCTCCGCCAGCTCATGGAACGCCAGGCCCTTCACCGAGTCGACAACAACGACCTCACGGAGGACCAGGAAGAACGCATCGGCCTGACCCTGATGCTCCTCCACGACCGCATGCAGGACCTCTGCGCCCGCTACGACCTACGGCTGGAGGACCTCAACCTGGACCTGGGCCCGCTGGGGACATTGCTGCCACCCGCCGACTGAAGGCCATCGCGGATTCCAACGGCTCGACTCCGGATGACCACGGCGGGCCGCGCCTTCGCATCCGCCCTGCACCGGACCGTCATGGACGCCGTGTTCCGCGGCCAACGGACCGGGTGCGGATCCAGCGATGGCAGACGAACACCCGCCACCGATCACGCCCGCCAAATCGCCTGCCACTGACCTCGCGGACGGAGCACGCGGGGGGGCGACTGCGCTTGAGTACGCGTACTCAGGCCGACTGTGTCGCTTGGCCCTGTCGCGGCCGTCTGCGTTCCCCACGATGGGACCGGCCCCGCGTCGAAAGAGGTGCTCATGGGACGTGACCTGCAGCTGCGCACTGCCACTCCGGAGGATCTGGAGTGGATCCACGAATTACGCCACCGGGTGTACGCACTGGAGCTGGGCCAGCATGCGCCGGATCCGTCCGGCCGGCTTCGCGACGGGCTGGACGGCGACAACGTCTGCCTGGTCGCGGCGCGCGGCGCGAACCGGATCGGCTTTGTCAGCCTGACTCCGCGCCCTGGTTGGGGCGGTACGCGCTGGACAAGTACCTGACCCGCGACGAGCTGCCGCTGCTGACCGAGGACGATCTCTTCGAGGTACGCATCCTCACCGTTGAGCCGCGCTGGCGGACCACCGCCGCGGCACCGCTGCTGATGTACGCGGCGCTGCGCTGGATCGCCGCCCGGGGCGGTCGCCGGGTGGTGGCGATGGGGCGCACCGAGCTGCTCACCATGTACCTGGCCGCCGGCCTGCGCCCGGTCGGCCGTACCGTCCACAGCGGTGCGTTGACGTTCGAGGTGCTGACCGGCAGCGTGACCGAGCTGACGAAGGTCACGATGGACCGTTACGGCACCACGCTGGAACATCTGCGGTCCGAAGTGGACTGGCGGCTGGACATGCCGTTCGCACCCCGGCCGGACGGCTGCGAACACGGCGGTGCCTCGTTCACCGCAATTGGCACGGACTTCCGCAGCCTGGACCGACGTCATCAGGTGGTCGCGGCCGACGTGCTGGACGCATGGTTCCCGCCTGCCCCCGGGGTGCGGGCGGCGCTCGCGGAAGATCCGGCCTGGGCCGCCCGGACTTCGCCGCCGACCGGCGCCGAGGGCCTGCTGGCGGAAATTGCCGCGGCCCGGGCGCTGCCGGCTCAGACGCTCGCGGTCGGCGCCGGTTCGTCCGATCTGATCTTCCGGGCGTTCGGCCAGTGGCTGACCCCGGAGAGCAGGGTGCTTCTGCGCTGGCGATGGGCGGCATTGCGGTGGCGGCGTCCCGGCGCCGCGAGCTGCTGATCCGGTGGTGCGCCTGGGCGGTCGGAGTGCCACTGGCCACCGGTGCGTTCTGGTGGGGCAGCCCGGGCGCTTGCGGCCATCGCCATCGCCGTCGGGGTGGTTGCGGTGATGGAGTTCGGCGGGCTGATGCAGCTGGGCTGGGCAGACCGGGTGGTACTGGCAGCGGCGGTGGCAGGCGTGGTGCTGGCCGCCTGGTTGGCGCCCGGACAGGAGCTCCGGGCGGTTGCGATCGGGGCGCTCGCGGTGGCCGCGGTGCCGCTCCTGTCCGGCGACGCCGACCATGGCCTGCACCGGCTCTGTGCCGGTCTGCTCGGGCTGGCCCGGCTGAGTGTGCTGGCTCCGCTGGTGCCGCTCGGGGCGAGCGCTCTCGCGCTGTTCGTGGCGGTCTCGATCGCCGACATCGCGGCGTACTTCGCCGGCCAACGGCTGGCCGGGCCGCGGCTGTCGCCACTGTCACCGGCCAAGCGATGGAGCGGGACCCTGGCCGGGGCCGCGGCAGGCCTCGGTGTGCTCGCGGTACTGTCCGCGCTGACCTGGCCGATGGCGGTCGCGGTGGCGGTCGGCGGCCCGGCCGGCGACCTTCTCGAATCCATGATCAAAAGAGGTGCACAGGCAAAGGATGCCGGCCGTTGGCTGCGGCTCCGGCGGTCTGCTGGACCGGATCGACTCGCTGCTCATCGCGCTGGCCGTCCTGCTTGTCCTGCGCTGACCCTCATCGGGTGGGGCGTCGCCGTCACTCTGGCGGCCATGACCGCCCTCACTCAACGGCTTCACGCCCACCTGTGGCCGGGCAAAGAAAACCGCACCCGATCCGTCACGGCAGCCGTTCTGGGCGCCCCGCGGACCGGGTGCGGAAAGGGAGACGCTGCGACCAATGTAATCGCAGGTCAGAGAGCATGATCGAAGATCAGGCCTTCTTGGTCTCCCAGAAGATCTTGTCGACCTGGGCGATGTAGTCGAGGGCCTTCTGGCCGGTCGCCGGGTCCGTGGAACCCTTGGCGGCGGAGAGGGACTTCAGGGTGTCGTTGATCAGCTGGTGGAGCTCCGGGTACTTCTCGAAGTGCGGCGGCTTGAAGTAGTCGCTCCACAGCACC
Organism: Streptomyces sp. NPDC006365; assembly: GCF_042870755.1. NCBI lineage: Bacteria > Bacillati > Actinomycetota > Actinomycetes > Kitasatosporales > Streptomycetaceae > Streptomyces > Streptomyces sp. NPDC006365. Next base: position 74,163 of record NZ_JBIAHS010000011.1, on the reverse strand, counting down.
GAGACGTGGTGCTTGGCGAGCTCGGCGCGCTGCTCCTTGATGGTCGTCGCCCGGGCCTGGAAGTGAGGGTCGTCGTTGCCGGCCATCTTTTCCTGGATGGCCTTCACCGACTCCGCCTCGATGCGGGCCTGGGCCGGGTCGTACACACCGCAGGGCAGGTCGCAGTGTGCGCTGACCTTGACCTTGGGGGCAAACAGGCGGGAGAGCATTGAGCTGTCCTTCCTCGTGATCGTCTTCTCAGGTGGGACATTACTCCGTGGCGGACGGAATTTGGCGAGTGCCCCCATGGGCTTAGGACAAAAGTCGGGGGTTGGGCACTGCTGCCGATGTACTAAGCAGCAGTGGCTTCCGGTGACTGTGAGTGATCGCCGAGGCTGGACGCGTGTTCGCTGTGCGCCCGGGAGGGGAACTGGGGTTCTTGGGTCGAATGGGTGACCTTTGGGGGCGGGGCTCGATGACTGCCGTGACGGGATCTTCGGCCGGGCGGGGGTGAATGGGTGGGCGGGCTGCGAGAGTTGGCAGCGTCGTTCGTGGTGCCCGGTCCCGCCGGGGTGGCCATCCGGGACCGGCTGCGGGTGTCCGAGTCGGATGCGGCCGTGCTGCTTGAGGTCGGGATGTTCCTGGGTTCGCCGGCCGCGGGTGATCTGGCGGAGCGGTCCCTGCAGGGTGTGGCGCACGACGCGGCCTCGTGGGCGGTGCGCAAGCGGGAGCTGACGGGGAAGTCGTCGGCGCGCTGGGCGGGCAGTATCACCAAGGCCCCGCATGATCAGTGGACGCTGGCGAGGCGCGGGCAGGCCGCTCACCTCGACTGGCTGCGCGCTCAAGTCGCAGCGATCGAGGCGCGGCCGGCCCGCCCGCTGGGCGCCGAGGCGGACAAGCGGCATGGGCTGCCGCGCGGCTATGCCTCGCGAGGTGAGTGGCACGCCAAGGCACGCCGCCTGCAGGTCTTGAAGGCGCGGCTGGAGGCGGTCGAAGCGGACTGGTCGGCGGGCTTGGTGCGCGTGGTGCGCGGCGGCAAGCGCCTCGCCAACACCCGCCACCACCTGGAGGCGGCCGGGCTTAGCGAGCAGCAGTGGCGACAGCGGTGGCAGGCGGCGCGGATGTTCCTGGCCGCGGACGGGGAGTCCGGCCAACCGTTCGGCAACGAGACTCTCCGCGTCACCGACACCGGCCAGCTCCCTGAAGCTCCCGGCGCCGCTTGCCCACCGGGCCAACGCACCGCACGGCCGGTACGTACTGGACGCGACCGTACGCTTCCAGCACCGGGGCCAGGAGTGGTGCGACCGAATCACCGCGAACCGGGCGGTGGCCTACCGCATCCACCACGATGTGGCGCGCGGTCGCTGGCAGGTGACCGTCTCGTGGCAGCGCGCATGGGGCCTGGCATCAGGACTCACTACCGCTCGGTCTTTGGGAACGGTCAGACTGAGACTGGTGGAGGATCGGACCGGGGAGGTGCCGGGGATGCCGGAGCTGTCGCAGGAGACCGAGCGCGGGAGGGCTGTCTTGCCTTTCGGGGTGGCCGAAGTGACCGGGCCGTCCATGGTGCCCACGCTGTATCACGGGGATCTGCTCGTGGTGCAGTACGGGGCGCGGATCAGGCCCGGTGACGTGGTCGTTCTGCGTCATCCGTTCCAGCAGGACCTGCTGGTCGTCAAGCGTGCCGTGGAGCGGCGCGAGGGCGGCTGGTGGGTGCTCGGGGACAACGCGTACGCGGGCGGGGACAGCACGGACTACGGGACCGTGCCCGAGGAATTCGTCCTGGGGAAGGCGTGGTTCCGGTACCGACCCCTCCGGGACGGTCAGCGTTCCCCGCTCGCGGTCGCGCGCTGGGCGTTCTCGGCCGCGAGGCCGGTGTTCCCCGACCGGTCGGCCTCCAGGCGCTTGCGGGCGCGGTAGGCGGCGACGTTGGCGCGGGTGGCGCAGCGGTCCGAGCAGTAGCGGCGGGAACGGTTCGTCGAGGTGTCGAGGTAGGCGTTGCGGCACGGCGCGGCCTCGCACAGGCCGAGGCGGTCCACGCCGTACTCGGTGAGGTGGAAGGCCAGGCCCATCGCGGCGATCGCGGCATAGCCGGCGGTCGCGTTCGAGGGATGGTCCGCCAGGTGCATGTGCCACAGTGGGCGGCCGTCGTCGTCCCGGAAGTCGTGCCCGGAGATCTGCGGGCTGACCGGGAACTCCAGGAGCAGTGAGTTCAGCAGGTCCACGGCGAGCGTCTCGTCGCCCGTGTCCGCCGCCTCGAAGACCGCCCGCAGCCGCCCCCGTACGCCCCTGAAGCGGGTGACGTCGGCGTCCGTGGCGCGGCGGGCCGCCGACGCATTGACCCCGAAGAGGTCGCGGACGGCCTCGACCGAGGTGAGCGAGTCCTTGCCCCGGGCCGGTTCCTCGGTGTTGACGAGACGTACGGCGTAGTCCGAGTAATAGGCCAGTTCCACTTGTAGTCCTTACGAGGGCGCTCTATGGTCGTGCTGCGAGCGAGTAATGGCTGACTGTGATTCCAGGGTATTACTCCTGGAGGGGAGGGGCGTCCATGACCACCGTGACCGGAGCCGACTGGCATGCCTGGCAGGAGAGTTGGGACCAGCAGCAGGAGTGGTACCTCCCGGACCGTGAGGAACGCTTCCGGGTCATGCTCGACATGGTCGAGGCCCTGGTGGGCCCCGCACCGCGCGTACTCGACCTGGCATGCGGTACGGGAAGTATCACGGCCCGGCTCTTCAAAAGGTTCCCGGAGGCCGTCAGCACCGGGGTCGACCTCGACCCGGCGCTCCTGGCCATCGCCGAGGGCACCTTCGCGGACGACGACCGCGTCACGTTCGTCACGGCCGATCTGAAGGACCCCGACTGGACGGCAAAGCTGCCGTACGACTCGTACGACGCCGTCCTCACCGCGACCGCCCTGCACTGGCTGCACCTGGAACCCCTCGCGGCCCTCTACGGTCAGGTCGCGGAACTCGTCCGTGACGGCGGTGTGTTCATGAACGCGGACCACATGATCGACGAGTCCACTCCGCAGATCAATGCGGCGGAGCGCGCGCAGCGGCACGACCGCATGAACCGCGCCAAGGAGGCCGGCGTACTCGGCTGGACCGAGTGGTGGCAGCTCGCCGCCCAGGACCCCGTACTCGCCGAGCCGACCGCCCGCCGTTTCGAGATCTACGGGGAGCACGCCGAGGGCGACACCCCGTCCGCCGAGTGGCACGCGCGCGTGCTGCGGGAGAAGGGGTTCGGGGAGGCGCGGGCGGTGTGGCGGTCACCCTCGGACGCGCTGGTCCTCGCGCTCAAGTGACGACGGAATGAGGAAGGGGCGGTACGGAGGACCCGTACCGCCCCTTCTCGTTCGTACCCTCAGAGCACCTTGGACAGGAACGACTTCGTCCGCTCATGCTGCGGATCCGTCAGTACGTCGCGGGGGTGGCCCGACTCGACGACCACGCCGCCGTCCATGAAGACCAGGCTGTCGCCGACCTCGCGGGCGAAGCCCATCTCGTGGGTGACGACGATCATCGTCATGCCGGACTCGGCGAGGTCGCGCATGACGTCGAGGACGTCGCCGACCAGCTCCGGGTCGAGGGCCGAGGTCGGCTCGTCGAACAGCATCAGCTTCGGGTCCATCGCGAGGGCCCGGGCGATGGCGACGCGCTGCTGCTGGCCGCCGGAGAGCTGCGAGGGGTAGCCCTTGGCCTTGTCGGCCAGGCCGACACGCTCCAGCAGTTCCCTCGCGCGCTCCCGCGCCTCGGTCCTGCTGACGCCCTTGACCTGTACCGGGGCCTCCATGACGTTCTCCAGCGCCGTCATGTGGGGGAACAGGTTGAAGCGCTGGAACACCATGCCGATGTCCCGCCGCTTCAGCGCGACCTCGCTGTCCTTCAGCTCGTACAGCTTGTCGTCCTTCTGGCGGTAGCCGACCAGCTCACCGTCGACGTACAGGCGGCCTGCGTTGATCTTCTCCAGGTGGTTGATGCACCGCAGGAAGGTTGACTTGCCCGAGCCGGAGGGGCCGATGAGGCAGAAGACCTCGCCGGCCTTGACCTCCAAGTCGATGCCCTTGAGGACCTCGATCGGGCCGAACGACTTGTGCACGCCCTCGGACTTCACCATGGCGGTCATCTCACACGCCCCTTTCCCGGCTGAAGGCCATCATGTTGACCCGGATCCGCTGCCACGGCGTCGGCGGCAGGTTCCGGGTCGAGCCACGGGCGTAACGGCGCTCCAGGTAGTACTGGAAGACGCTGAACACGCTGGTGATGACCAAGTACCAGATGCACGCCACGAACAGCATCTCCATCACGGCGTACGACGTGGAGCCGATCGTCGAGGTGGCGCGCAGCAGTTCGTTGTACGTCACCGCGTACACCAGGGACGAGGTCTTCAGCATGTTGATGAACTCGTTGCCGGTGGGCGGCACGATCACCCGCATCGCCTGCGGGATCACGATGCGGCGCAACGTCTTGCCGCGGCTCATGCCCAGCGCGTGCGCGGCCTCCGTCTGGCCCTCGTCGACGGCCATCAGGCCCGCGCGGCAGATCTCCGCCATGTACGCCGCCTCGTTCAGACCCAGGCCCAGTAGGGCGGCCATGAACGGGGTCATGACGTCCACCATCTCGTCCTTGTAGATCGGACCGAGATTCAGCGTCGGGAAGATCAGCGCCAGGTTGAACCAGAGGAGGAGCTGGACGTAGACCGGCGTACCGCGGAAGAACCAGATGTAGACCCAGGCGACCCAGCTCGTGACCGGGTTCTTGGAGAGCCGCATCACGGCCAGCACGACGCCCAGGATCACACCCATGATCATCGCCAGGACGCTGATCAGCAGGGTGCGGCCGGCTCCCGCGAGGACCGTGTCGTCGAAGACGTACTCGCCGACGGCGTTCCACTGGATCTTGTCGGCGGTGGCGAAGGCGTTGACCAGCAGGGCCACCAGCGCCAGCACCACGACAGCGCTGACGTAGCGGCCGTAGTGCCGGACCGGAATGGCCTTGATCGCCTCGGGCGGGAGTGCCCCGCCGTCCTCGGTGACGGTGCCGACCGACGGATCGGTGTCGTCCGGCACTTTGTCGAACTTGTCAGTCACAGTGACTGCCCTTCAGCGTTGCTCGGGACGGTCACTTGCCGCCGTTGACCGCGGCCTTGTCGATGGCGCCGGTCTCGGCGCCCCACTTCTCGAGGATCTTCTTGTACGTGCCGTCCTCGATGATCGCGTTGACGGCCTCTTCGAGAGCCGCGGTGAGTTCCTTGTTGTCCTTGTTCACGGCGATGCCGAACGGGCCGGCGTCGACCTGCTCGCCGACGACCTCGAAGGCGTTGCCGCCGTCGGCCTTGCGGGCCAGGTCGACGGCGACCGGGTAGTCGTTGACGCCGGCGACCGCGCCGCCCGACTTCACGCGGGTCTGGGCCTCGGTGTCGTTCTCGAACGCCTCGATGGTGATCTTCTTCTTGCCGCCGTCCGTGCACTTCTTGGACTGGTCCTTCAGCGCCTGCTCGTATGTCGTGCCGCGCTGCACGGCGGCCGTCTGGCCGCAGAGGTCCTCGATCGAGTTGATCTTCTTCGGGTTGCCCTTCTGGACGTACACGGCGGTGCCGGCGACGAAGTAGTCGACGAAGTCGACGCCCGGACCGAGCTTCTTGCCCTTGTCGTCCAGGCCCTCCTGGCGCGCCTTGGTGTCTGTGATCGAGGACATGGCGACGTCGTAACGGCCGGAGTTCAGGGAGGTGATCAGGCCGTCGAAGGAGCCTGAGGTGAACTTGAACTCCACGCCGAGCTGCTTACCCAGCGCGGCGGCGATGTCGGGGTCCACGCCGACGATCTTGCCGCCTTCCTGATACTCCATGGGCGCGTACTCGGCGTTCGTGCCGACTTCGATGACGCCCTTGTCGCGAATGGCCTTGGGGAGCTGGTCGGCCAGCGGGGCACCGCTCGCCGACGCGGTGTCCGAGCCGCCGCCGGTGTCATCGGTCTGGTCACCGCAGCCCGTGAGCAGCAGGGCGCCGGCGACCGCGATCGCACCGACCGCGGCTATCCGGGAGTGCGCGGCGGTCGTACGACGGGTGGAGCTTGCGGTCATGGTGATTCCTCCGGCGGAAGGGTGGAGTGCCGATGGGTCGCCGAGAACACACACCTTTGTGGGTGTCGCGACCTCGTGTGATGACGGCAATCTTGCCATTCGGACGGATCCCCTCAGGGTGCCCGCTATGTCAAAATCGGATAACGGGTGACCCCCGAACCGTGCCGGACTGGCCCATCTCGACCGGATCTTGTACGGATTTTTCGCCTTCCTGCCGGAAGATCTTCGGTGCTTCGCGCGATGCGAGCAGCCGCCTCTGCGCACTTGCGGCGCCCTGCTGACCTGTCAGGATATGTCCGTGCAATCGGGCACAAGTCATGTCAGCGTCATGTGACCTTCGTGTTATGGACTCGTCGGCGACGGCGTCCGTCCGGTAAGAAGGTTCCTTACACCCCTCATCCGGGGCTCAGGGCGCGTGTGCGGCGCGCCCGTCGCGTATGTGCCCGTACGTACCCGTACGTAGCCGTCACATCAGGGACATACGCGGTGCCCGCCCACCCCTCACCTGGAGTGGACACCCTCAACCGTTAAAGACTTAAGGGGTAAACCAAAGTGGCAGCGGAGATCGTCAATCCTCGCAGCGACAGCAGTACGGATCAGGACGCCGGGGCCGAGCCTCTCGATTCCATCGACCCGGCGTTCGCCTTGCACCGGGGCGGGAAGATGGCCGTGCGGGCCACCGTGCCCGTCCTGGACAAGGACGACCTGTCCCTCGCGTACACGCCCGGCGTCGCGAAGGTGTGCAGCGCCATCGCCGAGCAGCCAGAGCTCGTCCACGACTACACGTGGAAGTCGTCCGTGGTGGCCGTGGTGACGGACGGTACGGCCGTGCTCGGGCTCGGCGACATCGGCCCCGAGGCCTCCCTCCCCGTGATGGAGGGCAAGGCGATCCTGTTCAAGCAGTTCGGCGGGGTCGACGCGGTGCCGATCGCTCTGGGCACGACGGACGCCGACGAGATCGTCGAGACCGTGGTGCGGCTCGCGCCGTCCTTCGGCGGGATCAACCTGGAGGACATCTCGGCGCCTCGGTGTTTCGAGATCGAGCGGCGTTTGCAGGAGCGGCTGGACATCCCGGTCTTCCACGACGACCAGCACGGAACCGCTGTCGTCACCCTGGCGGCCCTCCGGAACGCGGCCCGTCTGACGGGGCGGCCGCTGGGGGATCTGCGTGCGGTGATCTCGGGCGCGGGTGCGGCCGGCGTCGCCATCGCCAAGTTCCTGCTCGAGGCGGGGATCGGGGATGTCGCTGTCGCGGACCGCAAGGGTGTCGTGTCCGAGGACCGGGACGATCTGACCTCGGTCAAGCGGGAGCTTGCCTCGCTGACCAACAAGGCGGGGTTGTCGGGGTCGTTGGAGGCCGCGCTCGCCGGAGCCGACGTCTTCATCGGGGTGTCCGGCGGTACGGTTCCGGAGCCGGCCGTCGCTTCCATGGCCGAGGGCGCGTTCGTGTTCGCCATGGCCAACCCGAATCCCGAGGTGCACCCCGACGTCGCGCACAAGTACGCGGCCGTTGTGGCTACCGGGCGGTCCGACTACCCCAACCAGATCAACAACGTGCTGGCGTTTCCCGGGATCTTCGCGGGGGCGCTTCAGGTGCGGGCCTCTCGGATCACCGAGGGAATGAAGATCGCTGCGGCTGAGGCGTTGGCCGCGGTCGTCGGGGACGACCTTGCCGCGGATTATGTGATTCCGTCGCCGTTCGATGAGCGGGTTGCTCCGGCGGTCACCGCGGCGGTTGCTGCGGCGGCTCGGGCAGAGGGTGTCGCCAGGCGCTGACCTCCGGCAGGTGGGTCCGTTTTCGGCTGCGGGTGCGTTGTGGCTGGCGGTTCCGGGCGGGCGCCCTTCAGGGGCGCGGGGCTGTGACATATGCGGCTCCGCCGCGATGGGGGTCCCCCGCTCGAGCGGAGCCGAAGGTGGGGGAGCGACCAGCCACGACGGGCCCGCAGTCGCCTATGAGCCCGGACCACCACCCCCCATAGGCGCCCCGCTCAACCGCTGACGGTTAGGGTCGACGACATGTTTGCTGCTTACGCTGCTCGTATTGACCGGGATCAGCCGTTGAACGGGCTGGAGTTGGGGGAGCGGCCCGCTCCCGAGGCTCGGGACGGCTGGACGACCGTGGACGTCAGGGCCGCCTCCCTGAACCACCATGACCTGTGGTCGCTGCGAGGCGTGGGCCTCGCGGAGGACCGGTTGCCCATGATTCTGGGGTGCGACGCCGCCGGGGTCGACGAGGACGGCAACGAGGTCGTGCTGCACTCCGTGATCGGGCAGACGGGACACGGCGTCGGACCCAAGGAACCGCGTTCCATCCTCACTGAGCGATACCAGGGGACGTTCGCGGAACAGGTCTCCGTACCCGTCTGGAACGTGCTGCCGAAGCCCAAGGAGCTCTCCTTCGAGGAGGCCGCCTGTCTGCCCACCGCCTGGCTGACGGCGTACCGCATGCTCTTCACCAACGCCGGCGTACGTCCCGGTGACTCGGTTCTAGTGCAGGGCGCCGGAGGCGGTGTCGCCACCGCCGCGATCGTGCTGGGGAAGGCCGCGGGGCTACGGGTCTTCGCCACCAGCCGTGACGAGGCGAAGCGCAAGCGGGCCATGGACCTGGGCGCCGTGGAGGCCGTGGAGTCCGGCGCCCGGCTGCCGCAGCGCGTGGACGCGGTCATCGAGACCGTCGGTGCCGCCACCTGGTCCCACTCCGTCAAGTCCCTCAAGCCCGGCGGCACCCTCGTCATCTCGGGCGCCACAAGCGGTGACCGTCCCTCGCACGCAGAACTGACCCGCATCTTCTTCCTCGAACTCAAGGTCGTCGGCTCCACGATGGGAACGAAGGACGAGTTGGAGGACCTGCTGTCCTTCTGCGCCGCCACAGGCGTACGTCCCGTCATCGACGAAGTCCTCCCGCTGGATCGTGCCCGTGAGGGGTTCGAGCGGATGGAGTCGGGTGAGCAGTTCGGGAAGATCGTCCTCACCGCCTCCTGACGCGTCTGCCTCCCACCCGTCTCTTGCACGCCCCTTGATGTCAACCAGGGTTGACATCAAGGGGCGTGTCAATCTATGTTGACGTCATGACCGAAGCAACAGATCTCGCCGAGCGCGCGGGTGACCGCGATCCGCGGATCGGGCTGCGGGCCGTGTCCGCCTTGCGGCGGCTGCTGGAGCAGCTCGAAGCGGTGCAGGTGCGCAATGCGCGCAATCAGGGTTGGTCGTGGCAGGAGATCGCCGCGGAACTGGGTGTCAGCAGGCAGGCCGTCCACAAGAAGTACGGGAGGCAGTGATGTTCGAACGGTTCACCAAGGACGCCCGAGCGGTGGTGCTGGGCGCGGTCGAGCACGCCGAGCGGATGGGTGCGGAGATGGTTGAGGAGCAGCACATGCTGCTGGCCCTACTCGACCGTGAGGGCAGTCGTGGGTCGTTCGCTCTCGCCTCCCTGGGGCTCGACCGTCAGAAGGAGTCGGTAACAGAAGCTTTGGCCGAGGCGCGGCGCCGAGGTGGGTTGTCACGCGCCGAGGCGGACGCCCTGTCCGGTCTCGGCGTCGACCTCACGGAGATCGTCTCCAGGGTCGAAGAGGCCCATGGCGTGGGTGCGTTGGGCGTCGACGGGAAGGGCAAGGGGCGCGGCAAGGGGTGGTGGTCCGGGTTCATCGGCGGGCATCGTCCTTTCACTCGTGGCGCCAAGGATCTCCTTACGGAGTCCCTGCGCATCGCTTCCGCTCACAAGGACCGGCACATCGGTGACGAGCACATCCTGATCGCCCTCACCTCCCGACCCGGCGTCCCCGCGGAGGTGCTGGCCGACCACGGGGTGACGTATGCGTCACTGCGGCGCGTGCTCTACGGCGGGGGAGAGGCGAAGGCCGGCTGAGGTGAAGCGGGTTGGCCCGACGTGCGGCGCCCGGCGCTTCCGAGGGCACCGCACCCCAAGGGCCCCTGCTCAGCCCTTGGGCCGCAGTACCACCCCTATGTGTGCCGCCGCCGTCGACAAGTGGCGGCGGCACTCCCGCAGTTGGTTCTCCGTCACCCCGTTGTCGCGGGCCGCGTCGCGGATGTCGTCGCGGAAGCGGTCCAGGAGGCGGTCGAGGTCGCGGGCGGGATCGCCCGTCGAGTCGTCGTGTGCCCAGGCGGGTTCGTAGTCGGCGGGGAAGCCCTCGGGGGTAACCGTGTAGTCGGGCTCCGGCGTCCGCTCCCTCTCCGGCCGCCCGGCGCCGGCGTCCTTCCCGAAGCCCTTGCCGAAGTCCTTTCCGAACTCCCCGAATTCCTTGGCCAGTTCGGTAAGGCCCTCCCGTACGCCCGTCGGCCAGTCGCCCCGTGCGAAGTGGTCCTGCACCTGGTCCTGGACGCGCTTGGCGACGCGCTGGAGCTCCTGGGCCTGGGACCGTGCCCTCTCCTGCGCCTCCTTGGCCTGGCGGCGAGCCCGCTGGGCCTCCTCGCGGGCCCGTCGGCTCTCGTCCTTCGCGCGCCGGGCCTGTTCCTTCCACTCCTGCTTGACGCGGCGCATCTCCTCCTTCGCGGTACGCCACGCCTCCTTCTCCATGTACTCCGTGGAGTCCCCGTAGGCGGCCTCGTGTTCCCCCCGCCACCCCTTGGCGCCGCCCGATGTGGGACCCCGGCGTGCCTCGCTCGCCGCCGCCCGCATCTCGCGGCGCAGGTCACCTGCCGCGCCCCGCACATCGGCCCGGATCTCGGCGGCCAGCTCCGCCACCGACTCGCGGATCTCCAGCTCCAGGTCGGCCAATTCACCGCTGCGATCGGCCAGTTCGGCGCGGCCCGCGTCCGTGATCGCGTACACCTTGCGGCCGCCCTCGGTGGTGTGGGTGACCAGGCCCTCGGCCTCCAGCTTGGCCAGGCGGGGATACACGGTGCCGGCCGAGGGCGCGTACAGGCCCTGGAAGCGCTCCTCGAGGAGCCGGATCACCTCGTACCCGTGGCGCGGCGCCTCGTCCAGCAGCTTCAGGAGGTAGAGCCGCAGTCGTCCGTGGGCAAAGACGGGAGGCATGTCAGAGCCCCTTCTTGTCGTTCGGGTTGTCGGATGAGCCGCTGGGGGAGCCCTCGGAGGGAGGGGCGGTCGGGCGGTCGGACGGGTGGTCGGGGCTCTTGTCGGATGGGCCGGTACCGGTGTCCTCCGGCTCGGCGTCCCATGGCTCGTCCTCCGAGGGAGGCCTCCGCAGCAACGCGATCGAGCCCGAGACCGTTGTCGCCTTCAGCTTTCCGGTACCCGAGCCCAGGCGGCCGGTGATCTTGTGGGCGCCCCAGTGGCCGCTGACCCGGAGGTCGTCGAAGGCGTTGGAGACCGTGCCGCTCGCGGTGTCGACCTCGACCTCCGCGTCCGCGGGGTGCGGCAGCCGTACTGCGATCTCCCCCGAGACGTTGTTCAGCCTGACGTCGGTGGGGCTGTCCGTGTCGAGGTCGACGATCATCGAGCCGCTCACCGAGTCGGCCCGCACGCTGGAGCCCGAGCCCTCTACGACGGTGAGGTCTCCGGAGACGGAGTTGAAACGCAGGTCGCCGGTGACGGCCTGGGCCTCCAGATTTCCCGAGACCGTGTCGGCGCGCACGGGGCCGGAGAGGCCGACGAGTGTCGTGTCTCCCGTGACGCCCTTCACCACCGTCGGCCCGTCCACCCCGGAGACCACGGCAGCGGCGCCGACCACGCCGACCTCCACGCGCGCGTGTGCCGGAATCGCCAGGGAGACCACCGCCTCGCGGTGCCAGCCCTTGCGGTCGAGCCACTTGAGGAAGCCCTTCCAGGGCAAGTCCTCGTACGCCACCGTGAGTGTGCCGTCCTCGTGGGTCACCACGAGAGGCGGTCCGTTTATCTCGGTTACCTCCAGGCGGGTGGAACCCTCGTCCACCCCCACGACGTTCACCGTTCCGTTGACGAGTCGCACATGGAGCGCCGTCACGGGGTCATCGAATGCGAGCTTCTCGGGCTCGGCGACGGACCACTGGGACATGGTGCTGACCTCCTCGACGGCGAACGGACGTTGCGGAGTAACGCGACAGGGCACCGGGCAGCGCCGGTCACGCCATATCGCGTCTTCCGTTATTCACGATATATCGCGGTCACGGAAAGTCAAGACACCGATCCGGTGATCTCACAAGGAGTGAAAGCGCAGGTACGACGGGCGTCGCGCGCCCTACTCGTCGTCCTCGTCGTCCAGTCGCGCCAGCCAGGTCGCCAGCCGCTCCACCGGCACCTCGAAGTCCGGATTGAGATCGACGAACGTACGAAACTGCTCGGCGAGCCACTCGAAGGTGACCTCTTCCTCGCCGCGCCGCTTCTCCAGCTCCTCGATGCCACGGTCGGTGAAGTACACGGTTGCTCTCCTGGGGGCGTAGGTCTGACGTCTCCAGGTTATGCGGAGCCGGGCCTTCGGCCGCACGCGCCCGGATACGCCCGAGGGCCCGGCCCCGAGACGAACTCGGTGCCGGGCCCTTCAGACAGCGCCCTTCAGACGGCGCCCTTAAGACGGTGTACGCCCGAGGCCTACGCCTCGAACACCTCCCGAACCAGCTGTTCCTGCTCGGCCTGGTGCCGCTTCGCGGAACCCACCGCCGGAGACGAGCCGTGCGGGCGGGAGATCCGCCGCAGCCGCTCGCCGTGGGGGATGTCCGCGCCGACCGCCAGGTCCAGGTGGTCGATGAGGTTGAGGGCGATGAAGGGCCAGGCGCCCTGGTTCGCCGGTTCCTCCTGGGCCCAGAGGTACTTCTCGACGTTCGGGTACTTGGCGATCTCGGCCTGGAGCTCGGCACCCGGGATCGGGTACAGGCGCTCGATGCGGATGATCGCCGTGTCCGTGATGCCGCGCTTCTGACGCTCGGCGTCCAGGTCGTAGTAGACCTTGCCGGCCGTGAAGACGACCTTGCGGACCGCCGCCGGGTCCACCGACGCGTCGCCGATGACCGGGCGGAAGCCGCCCGTGATGAACTCCTCCGCCTTCGACGCCGCCGCCTTCAGACGCAGCATCGACTTCGGGGTGAAGACGACCAGCGGCTTGTGGTGCGGGTTGTGGACCTGCCAGCGCAGCAGGTGGAAGTAGTTCGACGGGAGGGTCGGCATGGCGACCGTCATGTTGTTCTGGGCGCAGAGCTGGAGGAAACGCTCCGGGCGGGCGGACGAGTGGTCCGGGCCCTGGCCCTCGTAGCCGTGCGGGAGGAGCAGCGTCACACCGGACGTCTGGGCCCACTTCTGCTCCGCCGACGAGATGAACTCGTCCACCACCGTCTGGGCGCCGTTGACGAAGTCGCCGAACTGCGCCTCCCACAGGACCAGCGCCTCGGGCCGGGCCAGTGAGTAGCCGTACTCGAAGCCCATGACCGCGTACTCGGAGAGCAGCGAGTCGTAGACGTTGTAGCGCGCCTGGTCTTCCGCGAGGTACTGGAGCGGGGTGTAGTCCTCGCCCGTGTTCTGGTCCACCAGGACCGCGTGACGCTGGCCGAACGTGCCGCGGCGGGAGTCCTGGCCCGACAGACGGACCGGGGTGCCCTCCATCAGCAGCGAGCCGAAGGCCAGGGTCTCGCCCATGCCCCAGTCGATCGTGCCGTCCTCCACTGAGGACGCGCGGCGCGTCATCTGCGGCATGAGACGCGGGTGGACGGTGATGTGGTCGGGGATGTTGACCTGCGACTCGGCGATCCGCTTCACGATCTCCTGGGAGACCGCGGTGTCCACGTGGACCGGGAACTCCGCCTCCGGCTGCGGGACATGCACCTCGGCGGGGGCGTGGACGGCCTCGCGGACCTCGGTGAACACCTTCTCCAGCTGCCCCTGGAAGTCCTGCAGCGCCTGCTCGGCCTCTTCCAGCGTGATGTCGCCGCGACCGATGAGGGACTCGGTGTAGAGCTTGCGCACCGAGCGCTTCTTGTCGATCAGGCTGTACATCTGCGGGTTCGTGAACGCCGGTTGGTCGGTCTCGTTGTGACCGCGGCGGCGGTAGCAGATGAGGTCGATGACGACGTCCTTGTTGAACGCCTGCCGGAACTCGAAGGCGAGGCGCGCGACCCGGACGACGGCCTCGGGGTCGTCACCGTTCACGTGGAAGATCGGCGCTTCGATCATCCGGGCCACGTCGGTGGAGTACATCGACGAGCGCGCGGACTCCGGCGGAGCTGTGAAGCCGACCTGGTTGTTGATGATGATGTGGACCGTGCCGCCGGTGCGGTAGCCGCGCAGCTGCGACATGTTCAGGGTCTCGGCCACGACGCCCTGGCCCGCGAAGGCCGCGTCGCCGTGCAGGGCGATCGGCAGGACCGTGAAGTCCGTGCCGCCCTTGCCGATGATGTCCTGCTTGGCGCGCGCGACGCCCTCCAGGACCGGGTCGACCGCCTCCAGGTGCGAGGGGTTCGCGGTGAGCGACACCTTGATCTGCTCGCCGTCCAGGCCCGTGAACGTGCCCTCGGCGCCCAGGTGGTACTTCACGTCACCGGAGCCGTGCATCGACTTCGGGTCGAGGTTGCCCTCGAACTCGCGGAAGATCTGCGCGTACGACTTGCCGACGATGTTCGCCAGCACGTTCAGCCGGCCGCGGTGGGCCATGCCGATGACGACCTCGTCCAGGCGGGACTCCGCGGCGCTGTCGATGACCGCGTCGAGAAGCGGGATGACGGACTCGCCGCCCTCGAGTGAGAAGCGCTTCTGGCCGACGTACTTCGTCTGCAGGAAGGTCTCGAAAGCCTCCGCCGCGTTCAGCCGGCGCAGGATGCGCAGCTGCTCCTCGCGCTCCGGCTTGGTGTGGCCGCGCTCCACGCGGTCCTGGATCCACTTGCGCTGCTTCGGGTCCTGGATGTGCATGAACTCGACGCCGGTGGTGCGGCAGTACGAGTCGCGCAGGACGCCGAGGATGCTACGCAGCTTCATCATCGACTTGCCGGCGAAGCCGCCGACCGCGAACTCGCGCTCCAGGTCCCACAGGGTGAGCCCGTGCTCGGTGATGTCCAGGTCGGGGTGCTTGCGCTGCTTGTACTCCAGCGGGTCGGTGTCGGCCATGACGTGGCCGCGGACCCGGTAGGAGTGGATCAGCTCGAAGACACGGGCGGCCTTCGTGACGTCGTCGTCGTGCGAGGCGTCGATGTCCTTGAGCCAGCGGACCGGCTCGTACGGGATGCGCAGGGCCTCGAAGATCTCGTCGTAGAAGCCGTTCTCACCGAGGAGGAGGTTCGCGACGATCCGGAGGAACTCGCCGGAGGCGGCGCCCTGGATGACCCGGTGGTCGTACGTCGACGTCAGGGTCATGACCTTGGAGATGCCCAGCTTGTTGAGCGTGTCCTGGGACGTGCCCTGGAACTCCGCCGGGTAGTCCATCGAGCCGACGCCCATGATGACCGACTGGCCGGGCATCAGACGCGGCACCGAGTGGACGGTGCCGAGGCCGCCGGGGTTGGTCAGGGAGACCGTGACGCCGGAGAAGTCGTCCATCGTCAGCTTGCCGTCGCGGGCGCGGCGGACGATGTCCTCGTAGGCCTGCCAGAACTCGAAGAAGTTCAGCGTCTCGGCCTTCTTGATGCCGGCGACGACGAGCTGACGGTCGCCGTTCGGCTTCACCAGGTCGATCGCGAGGCCGAAGTTGACGTGCTCCGGCTTGACCAGGGTCGGCTTGCCGTCCTTCTCGGCGTAGTGGTAGTTCATCGACGGCATGGCCTTGAGGGCCTGCACCATCGCGTAGCCGATGAGGTGGGTGAAGGAGATCTTCCCGCCCCGGGCGCGCTTGAGATGGTTGTTGATGACGATGCGGTTGTCGAAGAGCAGCTTCACCGGGACCGCGCGCACGGACGTGGCCGTGGGCAGCTCCAGGGAGGCGTTCATGTTCTTCGCCACGGCCGCGGCGGGGCCGCGCAGCGGTACGAACTCCGGGCCGGCCGGTGCCTCGGTCGTGGGTGCGGCCTTGGCGGGCGCAACCTTCGCGGCGGCCGGCTTGGCGGCGGCAGCGGGCTTGGCCGGAGCCGGAGCCGGGGCCGGGGCGGTGGCTGCGGGCTTCGGCACCGCGGGGGCGGCCGGGGCCGGAGCGGCCGGAGCCGGAGCGGCCTGGGCCTGACCATCGGAGGAGGCCGGGGCGGTGGGAGCCGGAGCGGGCGCGGCCGGAGCCGTCGTGGTGGTCCCTGCGGCCCCCGCGGCCGCAGTACGCGACGTGGCCGAGGCGGCGACGCCACCCGGCTTGTAGTCGGCGAAGAAGTCCCACCAGGCGCGGTCTACCGAATTCGGGTCCTGGAGGTACTGCTGATAGATCTCGTCGACGAGCCACTCGTTCGGACCGAACGCGGCGGCGGGATTCTTCCCCGCCTTCCCGGCTTGGTCGTCGGTGGAGATGCTCGAGTTACTGGGGGACTGTGGCGACACGGCGGCAACCGCCCTCTTCCGCTTCACAAGGTGATGGACAGCGGGAATCAAGGCTACGCCCCCATGGCCGATGGATGCAGGCCGGGCCGGTTGATCGTCGTGTAAGTCACATCGAAACGCGTGTTTCGATGCTGGAAATGGCGGGAAACAAGCGCGGTTACCCTACGGACGCCTCGCGGAATCCGTGGTTCTTGCGACTGTGGCTCGAACCCTAGGTCAACCTGCGAGTGGAGGGAGCCCCGGAAGAGTGACCTGGATTCGGCAGCCGCGCTGGGATTCGGCCACACCGATCTGTCCGCCGTGCAGATCGACGGCCCAGCGCGCGATCGCCAGCCCCAGACCCGTACCGCCGTCGCTGCCCGGACCGTGCGCGGCGACGACTCCGCCCCGGTTGAAACGCTCGAAGACCCGGTGCCACTCCGACTGCGGAATCCCGGGGCCCTCGTCCAGCACCTCCAGATCGAGCGACTCCGGACGGTCCCCGCGCCGTGCCCGCACCGTCACACGGCCGTGCGGCGGGCTGTGCTTGACCGCGTTGTCGATGAGGTTGGCGACGACCTGGTGGATCCGCTCCGGATCGGCGTGCGCGGTCAGCTCGGGCGGCGACACGTCCAGGTGCAGATGCACGTCTGTACGCGTGTGCGTACCCGACCCTGAGGAGATGCCCCCGCGCGCGGAGACCACCATGTTGGTCTCCTTCAGTACGCCCGACAGGTACGGCCACACCTCGAAGCGGCGCTTGCGCAGCGGTACGACGCCGTTGTCCAGCCGGGACAGGTCGAGCAGTGTCTCCACCAGGCGCCCGAGGCGCTCGGTCTGCTTCAGGGCCGTACGCATCGTCTCCGGATCGGCAGCCGAGACGCCGTCCACGACGTTCTCCAGAACCGCGCGCAGGCCGGCGATCGGCGTACGCAGCTCGTGCGAGACGTTCGCGACCAACTCCTTGCGCTGGCGGTCCTGGGCCTCGAGGTCGTCGGCCATGCGATTGATCGTCTGCGCCAGGTCTCCCAGCTCGTCGCGGCGGTCGGCGCCCTTGACGCGGCTCGTGTAGTCGCCGTGCGAGATGTTCCGGGCCACCGTGTTCATCTCGTCCAGGGGAGCCGTCAGCGAGTGCGCCACGAACTGCGTGATCAGCAGCGTCGCGATCATCGAGAAGACGGTGATGAAGCGCAGCTCGGTCTCCGTGCGCACCGCGATCATCATCAGCACGGTGGTGATGAAGACCGAGACGACGACCAGTGTGCCGAGCTTCGTCTTGATCGAGAAGGGACGTACGCCCTCCCAGAGGCTCGTGCTCCAGCCGCCCGCGCTCTTGCGCGTGCCGTCGGTCTCGCTCATGACACGACACCGCGCATGGCATTGCTCATGCCGACACCGCTCATGACACCGCTCATGACACCGCTCATGGCATCAGCCCCCTCAGGAGGTCAGGCTCAAGGAGTGGGGGTCTCCAGCGCGTAGCCGACGCCGTGCACCGTACGGATCCGCTCGGCGCCGATCTTCCGGCGCAGCGCCTTGATGTGGCTGTCCACGGTCCGGGTGCCGGAGGCGTCCGCCCAGTCCCACACCTCGGCGAGCAACTGCTCGCGCGAGAGCACCGCGCGCGGCGTGTTGGCCAGGCAGACCAGCAGATCGAACTCGGTGGGCGTCAGATGGACGTCCTCGCTGCGCACCCGCACCCGTCGCTGGGCGTGGTCGATCTCCAGCTCGCCCAGGCGCAGGATGCCGGAGCGAGGAGTCGACGCGGCGACCACGGCGCGCTCCACGCGGCGCAGCAGCACGTGTACGCGCGCGGCCAGCTCGCGCATGGAGAAAGGCTTCGTCATGTAGTCGTCGGCGCCCACGCCGAGCCCGACGAGCATGTCCGTCTCGTCGTCCCGTGCGGTCAGCATCAGCACCGGGACCGGGCGCTGTGCCTGCACGCGGCGGCAGACCTCCAGGCCGTCGAAGCCCGGCAGCATGATGTCGAGGATCAGCAGATCGGGCTGCCAGGCCTCCGCCGTGTCGACGGCGGCCGGGCCGTCACCGGCGGTTTGCACGAGAAATCCCTCGGCCCGCAACCGGGCGGCGATGGCGTCCACGATCGTCGGATCGTCCTCGACCACCAGCACCCGGCGCTGTGCGCCCGGCGTTGCCGCCGTGCCGTTGTGCGAGGTGTGTGTCTGCTCCATCGCCCGCCCCTGAGGTGTGCTTTCCGGAATCGTTGGGGGTGATTCCATGACTGCGCTTGACGCTTGAATGATCTGCATCAGGTCAGCAGAGTACGGGCAGTTACCACCGCTCGGCTATCCAGGCCTGACAGCGAGATGCACGACGTCCGGAACGCCCCGGGCAACCGGGATCTCTTCGGTACGCACCTGCCGGAACCCGGCATTCCCCAAACTTCCCTCGAAATCAGACGAGGGCTGAGCCGACCACACGGCAAGCACCCCACCTGGCCTCAACACCCTTGCGCACGCGGCGAGTCCGGCCGTCGTATAGAGGTTTTCGTTGCCGTCCGTGACGGTCCATCCGGGCCCGTTGTCGATGTCGAGGCACAGTGCGTCGTACGTGTCGGACGTCTCATTGACGTAAGCGACCAAATCGTCTTCGACAATCTCGGTACGCGGGTCCGCGAGCGCCGTCGCCGAGATGTCCGACAGCGGCCCCTCCAGATGCCAGTCGATGACCGCCCGTTCCCGTTCGACCACCGCGATACGCCCCCATCGCGGATCGGCGGCCGCATGAGCCAGCGAGAACCCGACGCCGAGCCCGCCGATCAGCACGCTCGGCTCGCGGCGCCCGTCCAGGGCATCACGAGCGGCGTCGACGAGCAGCCGCTCCGAGCGCCCGTCCGATGTGTCCATCAGGAAGCACCCGTTGGCGATGATCTGCAGCAGTCCGCCGTGGCGACGCAGTACGACTTCGCCGTACGGGCCGTTGCGGCGGTCTATGACTACGGGGGTTTCGGGGTCTACAGGGGTGTCGTACGGGGTGGTCATGGGGCCATCCTGGCAAGTCGCTCCGGTGAGGGGCAGCCGAATTGGCGGGCCACGTGGCGTTCGGCCTTGCGAGGGCGGCGTTGACCGGGCACGGCAGGTCAGTCGGCGGGGCGGAGGTCGGTGACGAGGCGGAAGCGTTCCAGGACCGTGGGCGTCGTGTCGTCCACAGTGAACCCGGGGTCCTCCAGCGCCGCGCGCATCTCCTCGCTGTGCCAGAACCGCTCGTGGCCCGCCCGCCACTCGGCCACGCTGGTGTAGCCCTCGCCTTCGTCCACCGCGTGGGCGAGATCCACCCGAGCCAGCGGTACGACGCGGACGTCGGTCACCTCGATGACTCCCGTCGGCCGGTCTTCGGAGTCGACGACCACCGAACGGCTCCCCACCTCGGGCAGTGGCTCACTCTCGTGCGCGTAATCGACGAGAAGTTCCGTCGTGGACGTCTTGGAACCGTCGAGAATCGCCGCGACAAGCTGGTCGCGCAGCGGGCCGGGGAAGGCGAACTCGGCTTTGGGCAACGATGCGAGGTCTTCGGGTGAGGCCGAGTCGGTCGTCATGCGGGCACGGTAGCCGCCCTCTTGGGGCGAGCCGATAGCGTTCGGCCATGGCCGGACATGCCGAGCGCCCGCTGCTCTTCCTGGACGTTGATGGCACTCTTCTCCCCCTTGGGGGAGCGCGGCTTCCCCCGGCCCTTGAGGACTGGGACGGCTGGCAGGACATGTCGAATCCTCAGCTGGCGAAGATCGACCCTACGCACGGTCCGCGCTTGTCGGCGCTGCCCTGCACCCTGGTGTGGGCCACCGCCTGGATGGACGATGCCAACGAAGTGATAGCTCCGCTGCTCGGGCTGCCCGAACTGCCAGTGGCGGACCTGCCGGACGCGCCGGAGGAAGACGAGGCGCGAGGGCTGCACTGGAAGACCCGAGCCCTCGTCGAGGCCGCGGCGGGACGCCCGTTCATCTGGGTCGACGACGAGCTGACCGATCTCGATCGCACCTGGGTGTCAGCGCACCACCCAGGACAAGCCCTTCTCCACCGTGTCGATTCCACAATCGGCCTCGCTGATACGGACTTTGCCGTACTCGACGACTGGCTGCGCGACGCGTGATCTTTGTTCGCCGCCTTCGACGAAGAAGGGGAACAGGGCTCTGCGATCGCTGACAGCGAACGGTCCTTAGCGACGGGAACATTCGGCAGCCCCTGTGCATTGAGCCTGCATAACTCAACTTGACTGCCATAGGGGAGACCATGACTTCGACGTCCACACCGCTCACCCTGCCCGTGCTGCCGCTCGACGACGAGGTCGTGCTGCCCGGGATGGTGGTGCCCCTGGACCTGAACGATGCCGATGTACGAGCCGCGGTGGAGGCCGCGCAGGCCGCCGCGCGTTCCAGTGGGAGCAGCAAGCCGAAGGTGCTGCTTGTTCCACGGATCGACGGGACGTACGCGAGTACGGGTGTGCTCGGGACCGTCGAGCAGGTAGGCCGGCTGGCCGACGGTGACCCTGGTGCGCTGATCCGCGGGCGTGGGCGGGTGAAGATCGGGGCCGGGACCACCGGGCCCGGTGCCGCGCTGTGGGTCGAGGGGACCCGGGTGGACGAGAGCGTGCCCGACCCGCTGCCGGGTCAGGCCGCCGACCTCGTCAAGGAGTACAAGGCCCTCGCCACCAGCTGGCTGCGCAAGCGCGGTGCCTGGCAGGTGGTCGACCGGGTGCAGGCGATCGATGATGTCTCCGCCCTGGCCGACAACTCCGGGTACTCGCCCTTCCTGACCACCTCGCAGAAGGTCGAGCTGCTCGAGACCGCCGACCCCGTCGCCCGGCTGAAGCTCGCCACCGAGCAGCTCCGCGAGCACCTAGCCGAGCAGGACGTCGCCGAGTCCATCGCCAAGGACGTACAGGAAGGCGTCGACAAGCAGCAGCGCGAGTTCCTGCTCCGGCGGCAACTCGAGGCCGTACGCAAGGAATTGCGCGAGCTGAACGGTGAGCAGGACGGCGAGGAGTCCGACGACTACCGGGCCCGAGTCGAGGCCGCCGACCTTCCCGAGAAGGTCCGCGAGGCCGCCCTCAAGGAGGTCGACAAGCTGGAGCGGTCGAGCGACCAGTCGCCGGAAGGGTCGTGGATCCGGACCTGGCTCGACACGGTGCTCGAACTCCCGTGGAGCGAGCGCACGGAGGACTCGTACGACATCCAGGGCGCCCAGGCGATCCTCGACGCCGAGCACGCCGGGCTGGAAGACGTGAAGGAGCGCATCACCGAGTACCTGGCCGTGCGCAAGCGGCGGCTGGAGCGAGGGCTGGGAGTCGTCGGCGGGCGCCGTGGCGGCGCCGTGCTCGCGCTCGTCGGGCCTCCCGGTGTCGGCAAGACCAGCCTCGGCGAGTCCGTCGCGCACGCGATGGGGCGCAAGTTCGTACGGGTCGCCCTCGGCGGCGTACGCGACGAGGCCGAGATCCGCGGTCACCGGCGTACGTACGTGGGCGCGCTGCCCGGTCGTATCGTCCGCGCCATCAAGGAAGCCGGGTCCATGAACCCGGTCGTGCTCCTGGACGAGATCGACAAGGTCGGCTCCGACTTCCGGGGCGACCCCGCCGCCGCCCTGCTCGAAGTACTCGACCCCGCGCAGAACCACACCTTCCGCGACCACTACCTGGAGGTCGAACTCGACCTGAGCGACGTGGTGTTCCTGGCCACGGCCAACGTCCTGGAAGCCATTCCGGAGGCGCTGCTCGACCGCATGGAGCTCGTACGGCTCGACGGCTACACCGAGGACGAGAAGGTCGTCATCGCCCGGGACCACCTGCTGCCGCGGCAGTTGGAGCGGGCCGGTCTTGAGAAGGCCGAAGTCACCCTCGACGAGAGCGCGTTGCGCAAGCTCGCCGGTGAGTACACGCGGGAAGCGGGTGTACGGAACCTGGAGCGGGCCATCGCACGGCTGTTCCGCAAAGTCGCCGCACAGCACGAACTCGGCGAGCGGAAGCTGCCGTTCACGGTCGGCGAGGGCGATCTGCGCGGGCTGATCGGCCGGCCGCACCATGTGCCCGAGTCCGCCCAGGATCCGGCCGAGCGCCGCACGGCCGTCCCCGGTGTCGCCACCGGGCTCGCGGTCACCGGCGCGGGCGGCGACGTGCTCTACGTGGAGGCGTCGCTGGCCGATCCGGAGACGGGAGCCTCCGGTCTGACCCTCACGGGCCAGCTCGGCGACGTGATGAAGGAGTCCGCACAGATCGC
Organism: Streptomyces sp. NPDC006365; assembly: GCF_042870755.1. Lineage (NCBI taxonomy): Bacteria > Bacillati > Actinomycetota > Actinomycetes > Kitasatosporales > Streptomycetaceae > Streptomyces > Streptomyces sp. NPDC006365. Next base: position 51,563 of record NZ_JBIAHS010000011.1, on the reverse strand, counting down.
GCTCTCCTTCCTCCGCTCTCGCGGCGCCGAACTCGAGCTGCCCGTGGGCGACTTGAAGGACCGGGGCGTGCACATCCACTTCCCGGCGGGCGCGGTCCCCAAGGACGGACCGAGCGCGGGCGTCACGATGACGACGGCTCTCGCTTCGTTGCTCAGCGGGCGGCTCGTCCGTACGGATGTGGCGATGACCGGTGAAGTCTCACTGACCGGGCGGGTGTTGCCCATCGGTGGCGTCAAGCAGAAGCTGCTGGCCGCGCATCGGGCCGGTGTCACCACCGTCATCATTCCCAAGCGGAACGAGGCCGACTTGGACGATGTGCCCGCCGAGGTTCTGTCGAAGCTCGACGTTCACGCCGTCACGGACGTTCGGCAGGTGCTTGAGCTGGCGTTGTCGCCGGCTACGAACGGGGCTGCTCCGGAGGTTCCGGTGGCGGCGTGACGGACGCCGTCGGGAATGAAGACCCGGTCCCCTCGCGGGGCCCGGGTCTTCGCCATACGGCCGACCGGGCTGGGGACGGTTCGCTGCCGGGTGCGGGTTCGTTGTGGTTGCTCGCGCCCACGCGGCGGAGCTGCAAATGTCACAGCCCCGCGCCCTGAAAAGCCTGCGCCTCCCCGCGCCCTGATCTGCTCCCCGGAAATACCTCCCGAGCTGCGGGAATGACTAAGCTTCCGCAAAACTTTCAGGATCGCGAAGCTGAGTCAGGGGCCGATGTGGGCGAGGGCGGAAACGGTGAGGGACAGCCGTTGCGGTCGGGGCAGGGTGTGGATCAGGAATTCCTCGCCCTGGAGCGGGAGTTGACCGTACTTCTGCGGCGTGCGCGGGCCTCCTCCGGGGAGATGGCCCGGGAGGTTCACCCCGATCTGGAGTCCGCCGCGTACGGACTGCTCGTACGCCTGGATGAGCGCGGCGGTCAGCGTGCCACCGAGCTCGCCGCCTACATCGGCGTCGGCAAGGCCACCATGTCCCGGCAGCTGAGGGCCCTCGAAGAGCTGGGGCTCATCGCCCGCGAGCCCGATCCCGCCGACGGGCGTGCCTGGCTGGTCCACCTCACGGAGGAGGGCCGGGCCCGGTTCCGTACGGTGCGGGATGCGCGGCGGGCGCGCTACGTGCGCCAGCTCGCGAACTGGGACCGCAAGGAAGTTGCCGAACTGGCCCGGCTGCTTCATCAGTTGAACCGGCGGAGCGAGGGCTGAGCTCTGGGGGTGCGGGCGTAGAGGACGCCGTCACAACTCCACGTAGACCACCGTCGCGTCATCATGCCTCTTGCTCCGCTCCAGGAACTCCCGCCCCGCATCCTCCCGTTCCAGCGCCCGCACCCGCTCGACCAGCGCCTGGGCCCCCTCCTTCCGCACCAGCGTGACGAGTTCCGCCCAGTCGCCCTGGTGGAACTTGTCCACCCACCGCGTGGCGCCGTCCGTCAGGGCGGTGAGCGTGCGGACCTCGGTGCGCGGGAGCGTGCCGGTCACCGCGCGGGCCGCCACCGACGGGTCCGCGGCGGCTGTGAAGAAGCCGCCCTCCTTGTTGCGGATCGTCGCGTCGGTGATCGCGTGTGTGGCCAGGGAGGCGCGGGGGACGCGGGAGAGGCGGTCGTCGAGGAGGGGGACGACCGTGCCGGAGGGGGACTCGGCCAGGAGGGCGGAGTCGGAGAGGACCAGGTACTCGACCTCGTGTGCGGACCAGCGGGCGAGGACCACGGTTGCCTGTGGGGTTCGTGGGTGAGAAAGGTCACAAGTGAACCGATGGGCTTCCGCGGTTCGTGAGATGGCCTGGCCCAGTACCTCGGTGAGGGGCAGATCTCGGCGTGAAGTGGACAGTTCACCCAGCGCTCCGCCGAGCCGCGCCGTGAACCAGGGGACCGAGTGCCGACAGCCCACTTCCGTCGCCGGTGGAGTGACTCCGTCAAGCACGACAAGCGAACCGCCCTGACCCGAGGCCGGGACTCCGGCCGCCGCGTAGTCCTCGTTCGGACGGGCAGAATCACCGGGGACCGAGATCAGTTCCGTGCGCATTCGGCCAGTCTGCACGAGCTCTTCACAAGCTTCGTCAAAGGCTGGCAATTGTCGCCGAATTGGCGAGAAGTGGCAGGTCACCCGCCTGAAATGGGGCGGAATAAGTGGCTCCGCCGGGGCACGGCGGCGCATCTTGCCACCGGATGCCGCGGGAGTCCAACAGGCCCACCGTGCGAGGTGGCTGCACTGGCCAGAGGAACTTGCTCACCTCTGCCCCACCGATGTTCACTCCTTTGGGTGGCGGGTCAGGCGATGCGCGGCCACTGCCCACCGGCACTGGGAGGGTCGGGAGCCGTAACGGTGGCGACGCGTTTGATGGCGAATCGTCACCCGGGCCCATGGGTACACGAGTCAAGAATGCGAGCATCGGTGCAGAAGATGCGGCCTCGGCGCAAAGGCAATCAGAAGGCCTCGGACGAGGCCTCCGGGCGCATGTCGAGCTCCCAGAACTCCCCGGCAGGACAGCCGAGGAACCCGGACCCCGCCGGAAAGAGCCGCCCCGCCCACGTACGCACCCGGCTGATCGTCGCCGTCGCCGTCGTGGCCGTCGCGATCGCCGGAGCCGGTGCCCCCTCCGTCGTCGCCGCCTCGAGCGACCTGAACGACTCCCAGAACCTGGTCACGCTCGCCGACCAGACCAAGGACGCGCTGACCCTCGCCCACGCGCTCGCCGACGAACGCGACGAGGTCACCTCCTACATCGCGGCCGGCCGCCCCGATGGCGAAGGCCCCTCCGAGCGGCACAGCGCCCGCGTCGACCGGCAGGTCGACGAGCTGAGCACCGAGGAGGCGCCCGCCGAGCTGCGCAAGGACCTCGACGAGATCTCTTCCGTACGCAGAGCAGCGCTCACCGGCAAGAGCACCGCTCTCGAAGCGCATCAGGCGTACTCCACCGCCATAGCCGAACTCCACGCCCTCGCCGAGGACCTGGCCGAGCGGCTGCCGCCCCGCGCGGGCGCCGGCGCGCACGCACTCGCCGACCTCGACACCGCCGTCCAGCAGGCCGCCGCCACCCGCGGACTGCTCCTCGCCGCGCTGAACGTGCCCACCAGGACCGAGACCGTCACCGACCCGGTCACCGGCGCGACCAGCAGGGAGACCACGTCTTCCGCGGCCGACACCAGGACGCGCAACGCCCTCAGTGCCGCCGCCCAGCAGGCGAACGTCCGAGAGCAGGCCGCGCTCGCCGACTTCCACGACGCCGCGCCCACCGCGAACAGCGCGTCGTACTACTCCACGGTGACCGGTCCCGACGTCACCTCCGCCGAGAGGTACCTCGCGACCCTCGTCGACCGGGCGACCCTCTCCGAGTCCGAACTCGGCACCAACACCGAGAAACTGGACGCAGCGCTCTCCGCGCGCGTCGAGCAGATGCGTGGCATCGAGGCGTCCCTCAACAGCCAACGGGCCAAGGATCTCGCCCAGTTGCGCGACGACGACGTCACCGCCCTGGAGATCCGTATCGCACTCCTCGGCTTCCTGATGCTGGTCGCCGTCGGCGTATCCACGGCCATGGCCCGTACGCTGACCCGCCCGCTGGCCGTGCTCCGCCTCGGTTCGGCCCGGCTGGCCGCCGACCCGGCCGCCCAGGAGCCGGTGAAGTTCACCGGCCGCAACGACGAGTTCGCCCAGGTCGTACGCTCCGTCAACGCGCTGCACGCGCACGCCGCCGCGCTCCATGAGCGGCTGACGAGCCTGGAGAGCGACCGCAAGCACCTCATCGGCCAACGCCAGCTCATGGCCGACGAGCGCGACAAGCTGCGCAGGGAACTCGCTGAGGCCGCCGCGCACTTGGCGCAGGTACGGCAGAGCATCCACGGCACCTTCGTCAACCTCTCGCTGCGCACCCTCGGTCTCGTCGAGCGGCAGCTGTCCGTCATCGAGCAGCTCGAGGAACGCGAGCAGGACCCCGACCGGCTCGGCACGCTCTTCCGCCTCGACCACTTCGCCACCGTCATGCGCCGCCACAGCGAGAACCTGCTGGTCCTCGCCGGCGCCGAACACGGCCACCAGCACCCCGAGCCGGTCCCGCTCATCGATGTCGTACGCGCCGCCGTCAGCGAGATCGAGCGCTACGAGCGGGTACGGATCGCCGCGCTGCCGCCGCACGCGCACCTCGCCGGGTTCGCGGCGGACGACATCAGCCACCTGATGGCCGAACTCATGGAGAACGCCGCGTCGTTCTCGCCACCCGACATCCCCGTCGAGGTCTCCGGCTGGCTCCTGGAAAGCGGCGAGGTCATGCTCTCCGTACAGGACGAGGGCATCGGCATGACCACCGACCGGCTCGACCAACTCAACGCCCGCCTCTCGGACTTCGACCCCGAGGATTCGTACGACCAGGAGAGCGGCGAGGGTCTCGGGCTCGGTCTGTACGTGGTCGCGAGGCTCGCGCACCGGCACGGCGTACGGGTACGGCTGCGCGAGCAGAAGCAGGGCGGCATCGCGGCGGTCGTGGTCCTGCCCAAGTCGCTGCTCGCCGCCGCACCCGCCGTGACGGTCCCCTCGGCGACCCACCCGGCACTCGGCAGCGCCGGCTCACTGTCGTTCCCCGGCGCCGACTCCGAGGTCAACTCCAACGTGCTGCCCGGCCGTCCGAGCCGGGACCCGCTGATCGCGGCGGCGGAAGAGGCGGTACGGGAGGACACCGGCGCCGATACCGACACCGGCGCCGAAGAAGAAGTCGTACGGGACGAAGCACCGTCCTCCGCGCCCGCCGCACCGGAAGCCGAGCCCGCGCCCGCGGAATCCGCTCAGCCCGCCGAGGCCCCAGAGCCCACGGAGCCACCCGAGCCGTCCGGGCCCGAGACCACCATGGCGCTCATCGCCATCCCCGCTCAGGCCGGCGATCCCGACCCGTACGCCATCGGCCCCGACTCCCACGAGCGGGCCCACGACGACCGTTTCGTAGACGAACGGGTCGCAGACGAACGGGTCGCAGACGAGCAGGTCGTGGACGAGCAGGCCGCGGACGAACCCGAGCGGGTCACCGACAAGGGCCTGCCCAAGCGGACGCCCAAGATCAACGCGCCCGCACCGGCCGCCAGGCCGCGCGCGGCGTCCGTGGACGCCGAGGCGCTGCGTCGCAGGCTGGGCGGGTTCCACCGGGGCGCGATCGAGGGCCGCCGCGACGTCGAGGCGGAACTCGCCGAGCAGGCGCCCACAGCGGAACGCGCAACAGAAGCCGCAGCGCGGCCCGCAGGGGAACGCGCACCAGAAGTCGTGGAAACCGAGGGGGACACAGTCCAGGGGGACACAGTCGAGGAGGCAAGCAGTTGACAGCGCCGAGTACCTTCGGACTGAGCAATGAGGCCCGCAATCTGCACTGGCTGCTGACGAACCTCGTCGAGGAGGTGCCGGGCATCCTGTCGGTCGCGGTGGTCTCCTCCGACGGTCTGCTCCTGCTCTCCTCCGACGCCGGGAGGAACGCGGAGGCCGTGGAGGTGGCGGGCACCGCCAGTCCCAGAGGCCCCAGGGGCTCCTCCGCCGACCTCGCCACCGTCGTCTCCGGCATCGGCAGTCTCACCATCGGCGCCGCCAGACTGATGGACTCCGGCGGCGTCAAGCAGACCATGGTCGCGATGGAGGAGGGCAGCCTCTTCGTCATGTCGATCAGCGACGGCTCGCTGCTCGGCGTGCACGGTGCGCCCGACTGCGACATGAGCGTCGTCGCGTACCACATGGCGCTCTTCGTGGGCCGCGCCGGGCACGTCCTGACCCCCGAACTCCGCAGCGAGCTGCGCCAGTCGATAGAGGACGCGTCGATAGGGAGCACCCAGTGAGCAGCCAGGCGCCCAGGCTTCCCGTACGCGGCAGCGACCGCAAACCCGCCCGCGTACGCCCGTACTCGCTCACCGGCGGCCGTACGCGCTTCGGCCACGTACTGCTCGTCGAGACCTTCGTGGCGAGCACCGCCGCGCTCGAAGCCCCCGACGAACGGCGGGAGCTGACGAACGGCTCGCTGGGCACCCGTGTGATGCCCGAAATGCGGGCCATCGTCGAACTCTGCCGCCGGATGCGTACGGTGGCCGAGATCGCCGCGCTGCTGAAGATGCCCCTCGGCGTGGTTCGCGTACTCATCAGCGATCTGGCGGACCAGGGAAAGATCCGCGTGTACGGAACCGGTCACGGCACCGGACAGCCGGACCGCGCACTGCTCGAAAGGGTGCTGAATGGACTCCGCCGTCTCTGAAGCCGCCGCAGGCCCCGTCGCCGTCCCGGACGCGGACGAGAACCTTCAGGCCTGGCAGACGGACCCGACGCGCGCCCCGATCGCCACGAAGATCGTGGTGGCGGGCGGCTTCGGTGTCGGTAAGACCACGCTCGTCGGCGCCGTCTCCGAGATCACGCCTCTTGAGACCGAGGCGCTGATGACCGAGGCGAGCGAGGACACCGACGACCTCACCGCGACGCCCGAGAAGCTGACGACGACCGTGGCCATGGACTTCGGCCGCATCACGCTCGACGACGACCTGGTGCTCTACCTCTTCGGCACACCGGGCCAGCAGCGGTTCTGGTTCATGTGGGACGACCTCGTCCGCGGGGCGATCGGCGCGGTCGTCCTCGCCGACACCCGCCGACTGAAGGACTGCTTCCCCGCCCTTGACTACTTCGAGAGCTGCGGACTGCCGTACGTCGTCGCCGTCAACCACTTCGACGGCACCGAGCGGTACGAACCCGAAGATGTGCGCGAGGCCCTCACCGTGCCCGCACACATACCTGTCATGATCATGGACGCGCGCCGCCGGATCTCGGTGATCGAGACATTGCTGGCCCTCGTCGGCCACGCGCTCGCCGTCAGCCCCGAGTAGTTACCAGTAGTTGCAGGTAGGAGACAGGACCCGCATGCGGAAGATACTCGTCGTCGGAGCCGGTCAGTCCGGACTCCAGCTCGCCCTCGGACTCCAGTCGAACGGGTACGAGGTCACCCTGATGTCCAACCGGACGGCGGACGAGATCCGTGCCGGCCGCGTCATGTCCACGCAGTGCATGTTCCACACGGCCCTGCAGCACGAGCGCGATCTCCAGCTGAACTTCTGGGAGTCCCAGGCCCCGAAGATCGAAGGACTCGGTGTCTCGGTCGCCGCCCCCGGCTCGCACGACCCGGGCCCCACCCAGCGGGCGATCGACTGGATGGGCAGGCTCGACGGGTACGCGCAGTCCGTGGACCAGCGCATGAAGATGGCCGGCTGGATGGAGACGTTCGCACAGCGCGGCGGTCAGCTCGTCATCCACGGCGCGGCCGTGTCGGACCTCGACTACTTCTCCCGTACGTACGACCTGGTGCTGGTATCGGCGGGCAAGGGCGAGCTCGTCTCCATGTTCGGCCGGGACGCCGCCCGTTCCCCGTACACCGAGCCGCAGCGCGCGCTGGCCGTCGCGTACGTCCACGGCCTGGGCCCGCGCCCGGAGCACCCGGACATGGAGGCGGTCCGCTGCAACCTGGTCCCCGGCGTCGGCGAACTCTTCGTCATGCCCTGCCTCACCAACTCCGGCCGTGCCGACATCCTCTTCTGGGAGGGCATACCCGGCGGCCCGCTCGACGTTTTCCAGGGCGTCAAGGACCCCGCCGAACACCTCTCCCTGACCCTGGAACTCATGGAGAAGTTCACGCCCTGGGAGTACGCGCGGGCCACCAAGGTCGAGCTGACCGACGCAGGCGGCACGCTGTCCGGCCGTTACACCCCCACCGTCCGCAACCCCGTGGGCCGCCTCCCCGGCGGCGGACTGGTCCTGGGCGTCGCGGACGTGGTCGTGGCGAACGACCCGATCACCGGCCAGGGCTCCAACTCCGCCTCGAAATGCGCCGCTTCGTACCTGGACTCGATCCTCTCGCACGGTGATCAGCCCTTCGACGAGGCCTGGATGCGGGCCACCTTCGAGCGCTACTGGGACACCGCCCAGTACGTCACCAAGTGGACCAACGCGATGCTCGGCGCACCGCCGGAGCACGTCCTGAACCTGATCGGCGCCGCGGGCCAGCTCCCGCCGGTCGCCGACCGCTTCGCCAACGGCTTCAACGACCCGGCCGACTACGAGAACTTCTTCTATGAGCCCGAGAAGACCGAGGCCTATCTGGCGTCGGTCGTGGGCGCGGCAGCCGCCGAAGGAGCTTCGCCCTCGGAGCCTTCGCCCTCGTAGTTCTCGCCTTCGTACCCCTCGTCGGACCCGTCCGTCGCGCCCGGGGGGAGCTTCGGTGGCGTGTACTGCCGCAGGGGCTCCCCGGCCGGGTCCGGGCGGACCGCGCCCAGGACGGGGTTGGCCGCGAGCGGTGAGACCTTGACCGTCGCGCCGGGCCGGGGCGCGTGGACCACCATGCCGTTGCCCAGATAGAGGGCGACGTGGGTGGCCTCGGGGAAGTAGACGACGAGGTCCCCGGGACGCAGCTCGTTCAGCGGCACCCTGTCGAGCTGCTCCCACTGCTCCTGGCTGGTACGCGGGACGGTCTGCCCCGCGTACGCCCAGGCCTCGGACGTCAGCCCCGAGCAGTCGTACGTGTGCGGACCTTCGGCGCCCCACTCGTAGGGCTTGCCGATCTGTTCCACGGCGTACCGCAGCGCCGCCTCGCCCTTCCGTGAGGGAGGGCGCGCTCTGCTGCCGAGTGCGCCGGAGGCCACGAGTTCCTCCTGTGCCTCGGCCTCCGAGGCCTTCTGCAGCTCGGCCAGTTCGGCGAGCTGGTCGGCAGTGAGGGAGGCGAGCAGTTTCTCGACATCCACGAGGCGCTTCCGTACGGCGTCACGGTCCTTCTTCTTCCGTTCGGCGAGGGTGAGTTGGCCGTCGAGGGCCTTGCGGGCGGCGCGGGCGAGCCTGTCGGTCTTCTTCTCGTTCCCGGTCAGCCGCTGCACCGTCTCGGCCCGCCGCTTGGAGAGCTGCCGGATCACATGCGCCTGGTCGAGGGCGTGCTGCGGGTCGCGGGCGAGGAGCAGGCGTACGTACGGGGAGATCTCGGTGCTGCTCTGGTACTGCTGCCGGGCGAGCCGTGCGGCGGCGCTGCGGCTGTCGTGCAGGGAGAGCCGGGCCCTGGCGAGCCGCCGGTTCAGCTTCGCGACCTGGGCGCGCTGCTTCTTCAGCTTCTCCTCGGTGGCGTTGTAGGTCTCGGTGGCCTTCTCGGCTTCCCGGTAGAGGCGCTGAAGGTCTGTCAGCAGCTCGGCGACGGGCCGTTCGCCGGACTCGCCGGGCTCCGCCGCTGCTGCCGCGGGTGCGGGTCCCGGTGCTGGTGAGATGACTGCGCCGGTCGCGATCGCCGCCGTACAGACCAGACGCAGAAGCCTTCCTGACACGTCTTCACCTCCGGTACGAGGTGGCCCCTCCACCCCGTACCGCGAGCATCAGACGGCTGCGTCGCGCTCGCGCGGGCAGTGGTCGGTTCGGCTCAAGGCGGTCACTCGTCGGCGTCGTCGGGCCTGCCGTGCGGCGTGGCGTCTGGCTTGGTGTCCGGTGTGGTCTCCGGCTTGGACCACGGCCATTTGAGCTTGCCGCCCTTGTCGCCCTCGGGGTCGAACTCGTACTTCCACCCCGGGTGCAGGGCGAGCTTTCTGCCCTGCACCGACGGTACGCGCCGGTAGACGAGAACCGTCGGCGGACCGCCCGCCGCGTCCGGGACCGGAACCCGGTACACCTTCGGCGGGTGCCCGGTCATGCCGAGCAGCACGGGCAGTACGCGGCCGTCGAGAGGCCCGCCCACGAACGGAGTGTCTTCGCTCTTCACGGGGCCAGTCTCACAAACGGGGCGTCGCCCACCACGGGGAGCACCCGGCGGACCAGCGAGCCGAGCGCTCCCTCGGCGTTCTCCAGCGCGAGCGCGGCCCGTACGACGCCGGCGGTCTGCGGGTCGCGTCCCGCGGTCGCCACGAGACAGGCCACGAACTGCTCGACCAGCCAGTCGCGCAACTCGTCCAGCGGCGGTTCCTTGTCCTCGTCCAGCCAGATGAGCGAGGCGGCCTCGACGGCTGTGATCCACATCCGCACGGTCATCCGGAGCCGTGGGCCCGGCTCCTTCACGTCCAGGTGACTCAGGATGTGGTCGGCGGCGGCTCGTCGTACGCCGTCCACGATGGACGTGGTCCGGGACGTTTCGATGACGCTCCCGCCCTGGAGGAGGGCGCTGAACCCCGCGTCGTGTTCGTCCACGAAGGCGAGGTACCGGTCGAGCGCGCGAGCGAGCCTCTTCGTCAGCGCGCCCTCCGGGGGCTCGGCGAAACAGTGCTCCAGCTCTTCGGCGGCGGACCGCAGGGCGGCCTCGTACAGTTGCTGCTTCCCACCGGGGAAGTACCGGTACACGAGCGGCCGCGACACCCCGGCGGCCTCCGCCACATCGTCGAGGGACACGTCCTCCGGGACCCGTCGGGCGAAGAGCTCCAACGCTGCGTCGAGTAGCTGGCCGCGTCGTTCTTCTACTGTGAGGCGCCGGTATGCGGGGGTGGGGGCCTCGGAGGTCATATCGGCCAGCGTAGCCCTCCGGAGGTTGAGCAGGGGGTTCGTTCTCGGGTGCGGGTTGTGTGCGGCTGGTCGTTCCCCCCACTCTCGGCTTCTCCCCACTCTCGGCTTCGCTCGAGCGGGGGGACCCCCATCAGCGGGCGACCCCCATCGCGGCGGAGCCCCATGTGTCCCAGCCCCGTGCCCCTGAAACCGTCACGCCAGCAAGCCCGACGACCTCCACAGGCGCCGCCCCGCTCCCCTGAGCACCCCGATGTCGTCGAGGAAGTCGGTCAAACGCTTGGCCCCGGTCTGCATCACCTCGCGCCGGTGCCCGCTGGACCGGACCTGGTCCAGCGCCTCGCGCCGGTCGAGCCCGACGTTCGCATAGACGTCGGGGTTGACGAACGCGACGGAGAAGACGCAGGCGAACTCACCGGAGCTGATCCGGGTGAACTCCTGGGACCAGCGCGGAGCGGTCACCATCTGCCGGCGCAGTTCCTCACGGGCGTACCGCACATGACGGGACTCCTCCACGACGTGGATCCGCGTCACACCCCGGATCAGCGGCTGGACGCGTTCGTCCGGAAACGTGAGGCGCTGCATCCAGTCGAGGACCTCCTCACCGAGCAGCGTCGCCGTGAAGGAACCCGGGGTCGTGGAGATCGTCTTGAAGAGGCGCCCGAGGTTCTGGTGGAGGCGGCTCACCGGGTAGTACGGGGTGCCGCCCCGGCTGATGAGACGGGCGAACATCTTCGAGTGACGGCACTCGTCCTCGATCTCGGTCAGCGCGTAGCGCACGTGCGCACTCGTCGCCGCCTTGTCATAGATGTGCCGTACGAGCAGCTGCATCAGGATGATCTCGAACCAGATCCCCAGCGAGGCCAGCGCCGCGGCCTCATGCCGGGAGAGCAGGATGCGCTGTTCCTCGGACATCCGCCGCCACAGAGGCGTGCCGTACAGCGACACCAGTTCCGGCGGCCAGAACCACTTGCCCTCCTCGAAGGGCGCGTCCCAGTCCAGCTCCTTGTCGGGGTCGAAGGAGTGCTTCGCGGACGCGTCGAGCAGCCGCGCGGCCACCTGTTCCCGGTCCTTGAGCAGGCCGAGCGCATCGCGGGCACCCGCGAGCGCATCGGCTTCCGTCACGGTCGTCATGGCCGAGCCACCTCTTCGAAGATCCGGACAGGTCAAGGGAGTTACCGGTGGTCAACGCTTATGAGACCGCCTGTCAGCAAGCTCGTCAATCCCTTGCGTGAGACTTGTTGACACTTCGTCTAGCACGCGAGAGTCTGCGCACCATGCCGACCTTTGACCTCTACGCCCAGGACCCCGGAGACTCCCTCTGGCAGGTGCCCGCGAGCGGTGCGGCACGGTTCAGCTGGGAGTACGACGACGGACGCGACCGGCTGCTGGCCCTGTACCAGAAGGGCAAGGACAAGCAGTGGGACGGACAGCGGCGTATCGACTGGGACCTGGAGGTGGACCCGTACGATCCGCTCGGCATCCCCGACGAGTCCCTCACCCTCTACGGCACCCGGCACTGGGCGAAGATGACGGAGCGGGACAAGGGCGAGCTGCGCAAGCACTACGCCTCTTGGAACTTCAGTCAGTTCCTGCACGGCGAGCAGGGCGCGATGGTGTGCGCGGCCCGGATCGTCGAGTCCGTGCCCGACCTGGACGCCAAGTTCTACTCCGCGACCCAGACGATGGACGAGGCCCGGCACGCGGAGATCTACGGACGCTTCCTGCACGAGAAGATCGAGCTGGTCTATCCGGTCAACGACAACCTCCAGTCGCTGCTCGGTGACACACTGCGCGACTCGCGCTGGGACATGCCGTACCTCGGAATGCAGGTCCTGATCGAGGGCCTCGCTCTCGCCGCCTTCGGCATGATCAGGGACACGACCGACAAGCCGCTGCCGCGGCAGATCCTCGCGTACGTCATGCAGGACGAGGCCCGTCACGTGGCCTTCGGCCGTATGGCGCTGCGCGACTACTACAAACAACTCTCCGACGCCGAACTGCGCGAACGCGAGGAGTTCGTCATCGAGGGCTGCTACCTGATGCGCGACCGGCTGCGCGGCGTCGAGGTCCTGGAGAACTTCGGCATCCCCAAGGCGGAGGCCGAGGAGTACAGCGAGCAGTCCGAATTCCTCGCCCTCTTCCGCCAGTTGCTCTTCAGCCGCATCGTCCCCTGCGTCAAGGACATCGGCCTGTGGGGCAAGCGCCTCCAGCAGGCGTACGTCGACATGGGCGTCTTCGAGATGGGCAACTCCAACCTGGACCTGCTGATGGCCCAGGACGAGGAGGTCGCGGAGAAACTGGACGCGGAGCGGTTCGCGGTGGAGGAGCGGGAGCGGGTGGCGGAGGTGGAGGGGGCGATCGAGGAGGGTCAACGCCCTGCGGAGTGATCACTCGATCGACGGGCGAATCGGCATATTCCCCTGGGTACGCTGACTGTGCCAGGCAGACTCCGTCACATGGGAGCAATCATGAGCGCCGCACGCGACTACGGGGTGGATGCGGACTACGAGTGGGTCCGTCCACCGGAGGGTGGCTGGACGGCGGACGACCTCGACGAGCTTCCCAACCTGCCTCCGCACACGGAGCTGATCGACGGGAGTCTTGTCTTCGTGAGTCCGCAGACCCGCTTTCACCTGCGCACGATCCGGCTTCTGGAGTATGCCCTGCTCAGCCAGGCACCGGATGCGTACGACGTCGATCGGGAGTTCAGCGTCAGGCTGGACGGACGCAACCGGCCCGAGCCTGACGTCCTCGTGTACCGGGCGGACGCAGCTACCGGACCGCATCAGACCTGGCACCACTCCGATGCCGTCGTCCTCGCCATCGAGGTCGTCTCCGAGGACTCCATGGCACGTGATCGTGAGGTCAAGCCCCGCAAATATGCGGCAGCGGGCATTCCGTACTTCTGGCGGGTGGAGGAGAGCGAGGGCCTGCCCGTGGTCTACACCTACGAGCTCGATCGATCCACGAACACCTACAGCGTCACCGGCATCCACCACGATCGGCTGAAGCTGGCCGTCCCGTTTCCCCTTACCATCGATCTCACTGCCATCAACCGCCGACCGTCAGTCGCGCCCCCCTCGGAGTCCCCGGACCTACAGGCCTGAGCCTCCTAGACGGAGCAGCCCAACCCCTCCGGCACCTCCCCCGGCACCGGCTCCGCTCCTTGCGGCGGGAACGACGTGCGCAGGGTGAAGGCGTACGGGGTCGGGCCGTTCGTGCGCAGGTGCAGCAGGCGGGACTCGGCCTCCGTGACCGTCGGGCGGTGGCCCGGCGGGACCCACCACAGAGCCGTCACCGCCTCCTGGAGCTTCTCGAACCACTCGCGGCGTCGGGACAGCAACTCCCGGTGCCGACCCTGGTACATGAAGGCCGTGAGGGCGTTGGTGTCGCGCCACACCGACATGTTGACGATGAGCCAGTCGTCCCCGAAGACGGGGACGTCCGTCGCGTTGCCCGAGTCGCTCTGCAGGCGCCAGACGAAGCCGTCCGAGGAGTCGGCGACCGCGTTCACCGGGTCGAGGGCGTCGACGAAGTCCTTCAACTGAGGGGAATCCAGGGGGGCCTTGAGGCGGGCGATGTTGATCTGGGCGAGTTCGTACGCGGCGGGTTGCGTCATGAACCGAACGATAGGTCGGTTCGGCGGCGTACCCAAGGGCTTTCTCAACCCTTGAGCACGGACCCGTCTCGCCGGGCGGGGTGTGCGATGTGGTCGCGGGCCGCGCCTTCCATCCCCGTACTTCCCCTTCCCTCCTCTTCTCACAACTGCCTCTGGCGCAGGGTGAGTTCCTGTGCACCGATGTCTTACGGGCGGGAAACCGCCGCCTCACCGGCCCGCCCGTAGCCTCGCGGGGCATGACGGGGAACGTGCTGACCAAACTTCCCACCCTTCCTGCCCTTCCCGGCTGGAACTCCATCCGTGGGCGCATGGCCATCGTGCTGGCCGTACCGACCTGCCTTCTGCTCGTGCTGACGGGGCTGGGCGTCGCCGACCGTGCCGCCGACTGGTCCGCCGCGCGGGGGACCGAGGCGCAGGTGGGCGTGCTGCTGCGGGTGCAGGATCTCGTACGGGAGCTGCAACGCGAACGCGGGCTGAGCAACGGGCTGTTGGGCGGTGCCGAGGAGTACCGGGACGACGTGCGGAAGCAGCGGGACCGCACCGACGACGCCCACTCCGCATTGCGAGCGGTGCTCTCACAGGAGAGCAGTGATCTGCCGGACGCCTCCGCCTCCGCCCTCGACGATGCCCAAGTGCCGCTCGCCGACCTCTCCACGACCCGTACCGACGTCGACGCCGGTACCGCCGACCGGGCCGACACTCTGGCCTACTACACGAAGGCCGTCACCGCCCTCATCGACGCCGAGTCCGCGGGCGCGGCCCATGGCGAGCGCCGTATCACCGAGGGCGTCCAGGCCCTGCAGGCCCTGGCCCGCGCCACCGAGGCCGTGGCCCTTGAACGCGGCTCGCTCAACGGGGTGTTCGCGGCCGGGAGCTTCCGGGGCGGCGAGTACCTCGATTTCACCGAGATCCGTGCCACCCGCCTCGCCGCGCTCGGCCAGTTCCGCCAACTCGCCACCCCCACCCAGCAGTCCGACCTCGACGCCGCCTTCAAGACGGCCGCCGCCCGGCGCGTCGGCGGCTACGAGACGCAAGCCGAGCGCGGTGCCGACCGCTCACCTCTGAACGTCGCCCCGGCCCGCTGGTGGCGGGACATGACCACCCTCGTCGACGATCTGCACGACGTGCAGCGCACCGTCGGCGACGACGTACGCGCCGTCGCGGAGGACAGCGGCGCCGCGGCCACTCGCGAACTCGCCGGCTTCCTCGGGCTCGGCGCGCTGATCGTCGCCGTGGCCACCGCGCTCGCCGTCATCTCCGCGCGCTCCATCACCCGTCCCCTCGGAGCCCTCGCCGACGAGGCCGACGCGGTCGCGGGCACCCGACTGCCGACCGCCGTCAAACGCATCCAGGAAGCCAACCCGGACACGCCCCATCCGGGCGGCCCGAACGATCCAGGTGGGCCCCAACTCCCCGGCACCGCACGGGAGATCACCCGTCTGGCCGCCGCCCTGCGCAATGTCGAGCACACCGCCGTTGGCCTTGCCGCCGAACAGGCCGTCCTGCGCCGCAACAGCACCGAGTCCCTGGCCAGCCTCGGCCGCCGCAACCAGACGCTGCTCAGGCGCCAGCTCGGCCTGATCACCACTCTGGAGAACCAGGAACTCGACCCGAACGCCCTCGCCGAACTCTTCGAGCTCGACCATCTGGCCACGCGCATGCGCCGCAACGCCGAGTCCCTGCTCGTCCTCGCCGGCGAGGAGGCTCCCGCCCGCTCCTGGCCGGGCATGGTCACCGTCGCCGAGGTCGTGCAGTCGGCTGTCGCGGAGGTCGAGCAGTACCGCCGGGTGGCGGCCGTCGACGTCGAGGCCTGCCGAATCCGCGGCCATGCCGTCGCCGAGCTGTCCCATCTGCTGGCCGAACTCGTCGAGAACGCCCTGATGTTCAGCCCGCCGCAACAGCAGGTCGAGGTCTACGGCTGGCGGGACGGCGCCGAATACTGCCTGGCGGTCGTCGACCGCGGCATCGGCATGACCCTGGAACGCATGGCCGAAGCCAACGCCCTGCTCTCCGGCAGCGGCTCCTTCCTCACGGCACCCACACGTTTCCTCGGCCACCACGTCGTGGGCGCGCTCGCCTCCCGCCTCGGTGCCCATGTGGAGCTGCGCCCCACCGCCGGTTCGGGCGTCACGGCGTACGTGGCCCTGCCTGCCGCACTCGTCCGGGAGCCGTCGTCAACGGCCGCGGTGAGCGGGTGAGCCGAGTGCCGCGAGTTCGCCAGGCTCCGCCCGGCGTCGTAACCGACGGCGCCGGGGGGCGCGTACGGCGGGAGTTGGGCGGGGCCGCGTTATGCCGGCTTCAGCACGAGCGGGGCACTTGGCCGAAGGTGTCGATGTAGCGGGCCGAGCCCCAGGCCCAGACGCCGTCCGCGAGGAGGTACCAGAGGTGGTTGCCGTCGACGGTGGCGCCCGGCGTCTGGCAGAAGACGCGGACGGTCGAGCCCTGGGGAGCGAGGCCGATCGCTCTGCTGTCGGGGGTGGGCCTGTCGCGGAGGGTGAGTCCGCCGACGGCGGTTACACGGCCCTCGGTGAACTCTTGGTTGTTGTCTTGGTTGTCGGGGCGGCCCGCGTCGCCATTGTTGTCTGGGCGGCCCCAGTTGTTGTCGTTGGTGTTGTCCTGATCGTCCGGACGGTTCCAGTTGTTGTTGGGGCGGCCCGAGTTTGTGTCTTGGTTATTGGGGCGGCCCCAGTCGTTGTTGTTCTCAGGACGGCTCCAGTTGTTGTCGTTGCCATTGGTGTCCGGGCGGCTCCAGTTGTTGTTGTTCTGTGGGCGGCCAGAGTTGTTGCTGTTGTTGTCGGGGCTGTCAGAGTTGTTGCCGGCGTCAGGGCGAGTCGAGTTGCTGGCGTCGTTGTTGGGGCGGCCCGAGTTGTTGGCGTTGCTGTCCGGGCGGCCCGAGTTGCTGCTGTTGTTGTCGGGGTCGTCCTGGCGGCTTTGCCGGCCGCCCCAGTCGGTGCCGTCGTCGTCGCCGTTCGCGAGGGCGGGGCTGGGGGTGGCGAGGGCAAGAGTGACGGCGGCGGTGGCTATACCGAGGCGGGTGACAGCGGAACGCAGGGACATGGCTGGGCCTCCTGAAGGGCGCAGGGGTGACTGGTAGTGACTGATCGCCACGCTAGGAGTCGACCTTGGGGGTCGCCTCTCCTGCTGCGCCATCGGGGTGCGTTCCGGTTCTGAGCTCCCAGCGCGGAGCCAATTCAGTGTTCCGGCGGAAGCCCATTCCGCTACATGGCTGGAGTTCACGCTCCGTGACTCAGCTGGTCACTCGGCCAGTTCCTCGAGGACTCGGACCGTGTCGAGGCCGGTTTTCAGGTACTCCACGAAGAGATCGTTGTGCAGGGCCCACCGGGAGCGGCGGCTACGGATCAGGCGGATCGCCTCGTCGGCGGTGCGGCCCGCGCTGATCAGGGCGTGGGCCACGACCAGCCCCGAGCGGTTGTAGCCGTGGTAGCAGCGGACCAGGACCCGACGGCCCTGCGTCAGCCCTTCGCCCGCGGTCCGCGCGAGCCGCAGGACGCCCGCGAGCTGCGTACCGTCCAGGGGGCCGTCCGGGATCGGCCACACATGGTGTTCCACGTGGTCGTCGGGCCCGTGACCGGGTAGTCGGAGCAACGTCAGGACCAGGTCGAACTCATCGCGTACGACGGCGAACTCCAACCCACCGGACCGGCCTGTGTACTCGTGCCCGCCCATCCACAGGCCGGGCACGATCTCGCTCCACGGGCTGTCCGGGGCCGGCGCACCGGGTCGCTTGCTACTGGGCTGCAACGGCGCCTCCCGCTCACGTCGTGACAAAGGTAACTGGGTTCTTGCCCCTGGAGTACCCCGCCTGTTCCCATGGTCTGGGGTGATGGTGCATGAGCGGACTGCGCGTTGTACCGACCTGGCGGCACGGTCAGGAACGGCTGTACGTCTGTCTCACCGACGGCAGGAACGTCGCCTGGTACGACAGGGAGGCGGGCCGGGTCAACCTGCTCAGCGACGACCGGCGCGAGGACGTTCTCGACGCGCTCGGCCCGTTTCTGAGCGGTCCTGTGACCGTCGGGCCGCCGCCGGTCCCGACCCCCGCGGAGCTCGTCCGGCTCACCCTGCACCCGGACGACGACCTTGCCCCCAACCGCCCCGGTGAGGCCCTCCAGATAGCTCTGGACCGTGATCCCTCGTCCCCCCACCGGCTGCGGCCCGATCCTCGGCGGCGGGCGCTCGCGGCGGAGCTGACGGTGGGGGAGGCGCTTGATGAGCTGGAGGGCGCGGGGTGGCATGCGCTGCATTCGCTTCCGCTTCCTGGTGGCGACCGTCTTCATCACCTGGTGATCGGGCCTGGTGGGCTTTTCGCCGTCCATACGCTGTACGCCCGTAAGCAGCGGGTGCTGGTCGCTGATCCCATGGTGACGGTGGGGCGTCGCGAGCCGTCGCCGTTGTTGCGGAGGGTTCGGTCTGTTGCCGACCGGGCGTCGTATGCGCTGACAGCTGAGGTGCATCCGGTGCTGGCGCTTTTCGCGCCGTCTCACGTCTCGGTGGCGACGCCGGTGCGTGAGGTACGCGTTCTTTCGGACGTGGATGTCGCTTCCCTGGCTCGCACGGGGGGTGTGCTCAAGCCGGCGGATGTCGAGGCGCTGCATGCGATGGCTCGGGACCGGGGGACTTGGCTTCGGGTTTGAGTTTCGGGCGCGACCAACCACGACGCACCCGCAGCCGCGACACGACTGCCACCCCCACCCCTGGCGGGGACCTGGGGCGCAGCCCCAGTTTCGGGAAGGGGCGGGCCTGGGGAAGAGAACCGGCCCGCACCGCAACCGCCGGGCGCTTTACGGAAGGGACGCAGACCGGGCCGTGTCGAACAGTGGGGACAACAGGTCGCCGTGGGCGCGTAGGCGCGGCGCGATGTCCGGGGCGTGGAACGTCAGGTCGGTGGGGTGGGAGCAGCTCGTGATCTCCGGCCACGTCACCGGCGCGGAGACCGTGGGGGCTGGGCGAGCCCGCAGGGTGTAGGGCGTCGCCGTGGTTTTGCGGGCGGCGTTCTGGCTGAAGTCGACGAAGACCTTCGTGGGGCGCAGGCTCCTGGTCATGCGATGCGTGACCAGGGAGGGAAGCTCCGCCTCGGCCTCCATCGCCAGCGACTTGGCGTACGACGTGACCTCGGAGGACGAAGTCGGCTCCAGCGCGGCGAGGAGATGCAGCCCCTTGGAGCCGGACGTCTTGGCATAGGCCTGCAAGCCGTCAGCGGCCAGGCGATCCCGGAGCCACAACGCCACCTGGCAGCACTCGACGATCGTGGCGGGAGCGCCCGGGTCCAGGTCGAAGACCAGACGGTCGGCAAGGTGGGGGGTGTCCGCACGCCACTGGGGAGTGTGGAACTCCGTGACCAGGTTCGCCGCCCACATCAGCGAGGCGAGGTCCTGGATCAGGACCATACGGGCCGCCCCCTCCGACCGCGGAACCTCCGTCGTACTGACCCACTCGGGCGTACCCGGCGGAACGTTCTTGGCGAAGAAGACCTGGCCCTCGGGCCCGTCGGGGTAGCGCAGGAAGGAGAGGGGGCGGTCGCGGAGGTGGGCGAGCAGCGGGTCCGCCACCGTGGCGTAGTAGTGCAGCACCTCGCCCTTGGTGAAACCGGTCTCCGGATAGAGCACTTTCCCCAGGTTGCTCAGCGCGAGCTTTCGCCCCTCCACCTCCGTGATCGGCGTCATACGATGAGAATCCCACGGAATCGGGAGAAAACACCTGAAAGGTGTCGAACGTGAGATCCATCTGGAACGGCGCCATCTCTTTCGGCCTGGTCAGCATCCCGATCAAGCTCGTGAACGCCACGGAGCACCACTCGGTCGCCTTCCGGCAGATCCACACCGAGGACGGCGGCCGTATCCGCTACCGCAAGGTGTGCGAGCTGGAGGAACGGGAGGTCACATCGGACGAGATCGGCAAGGGGTACGAGGAGCCGGACGGCACGATCATCCCCATCACCGACGACGATCTGGCCGCGCTGCCCCTGCCGACCGCGAAGACGATCGACATCGTGGGGTTCATCCCGGCCGAGCGCATCGATCCGCTCCAGATGGACGCCGCGTACTACCTGATGGCGAACGGAGTTCCCGCCGCCAAGCCGTACACGCTGCTGCGTGAGGCGCTGAAGCGGAGCGGGCGGGTCGCCATCGCCAAGTTCGCGCTGCGGGGGAGGGAGCGGCTCGGGATGCTACGGGTCGTCGAGGATGTCATCGCCATGCACGGCCTGCTGTGGCCTGACGAGGTCCGCGCCCCCGAGTCCGCGACCCCGGACGCGAGCGTCACCGTCCGCGACAAGGAGCTCGACCTCGCGGACGCCCTGATGGACACCCTCGGCGAGGTCGACTTCGAGGAGCTCCACGACGACTATCGCGAGGCCGTCGAGGAACTCATCGCCGCGAAGGCCTCCGGCGAGAAGGTCCCCGCCCCTCCCGCCGTCGACCGCGGCGGCAAGGTCATCGACCTCATGTCCGCTCTGGAATCCAGCGTCCGCCAGGCCCGCGCCTCCCGCGGCGAGGAGGAAGGGGAGGGCGAGGCCGAGCAGCTTTCCGCCCGCAAGAGGCCCGCCCGCAAGACGTCCCGCACGGCGCCCAAGGAGACCACCGGCAAGAAGTCGACCTCCACGGCCAAGAAGACGGCGGGGAAGAAGACAGCGGCCAAGAAGTCCACCGCGGAGAAGACCAAGACCGACTCCACGACCAAGAAGCAGACGGCGAAGAAAGCCTCGCCTCGCAAGAGGGCCTCGGCTTGATCGCGCTCAGCAGCGCAACCGCCGGAGGCGACCGTCAGCGAGCGGAGCGCATCGCGCGAGGGCTTACCCCGAACCGCTGCCGAAACGCCGTGCTGAGCGCGCTCGAAGAGGAAAATCCCGACGAGTGCGCCAGGTCCGTGATCGTCAGGTGGTCGCATTCGCGGCAGCGGAGCCGGTCGCGCACCAGCCGGAGCCGTTCCTCACGGATGAGTTCGCGAGGCGTCGTGCCGACGCGCTGCAGGGCCAGCTGGATCTGGCGCAATGACCAGCCGAGGGCCCGGGCCATCGAGGTGCCGGTCAGGCCGGGATCGGCGGCGTGCTCACGTACGTAGCGACGGACCATCGCCTCGACCTCCGCCAGATGCCCCGAGGCATCCGGACGGTCGTCCTCGACCGTGAGCATGCACAGCAACTCGACGACACGGTCGGAGACGGCGTCGAACTCCCTCGCCGTGAGGTGGTCGCGCTCCTGGGACAGACTCCGCAGCATGGTGTGGACGACGCGCCCGAGCCCCGTGGTCAGATCGAGGCCGGTGGCCAGCGGCGACTTCCGGTTCAGCGGGCCCTCGATCTCCCGCGCGGGGATGGAGAAGATGATCCCCCGCAGGGACGCGTCGTGGAGTAGCTCAAAGGGCTCGCCCAAGGTCATCAGGCTGCCCATGCCCGGCGTCAGCCGTGCCTCCTGGCCGTCCTGGCGCAGCACCGCCTCCCCGGCCAGCGGCAGCAGGAAGCGGTAGTCCGGGTCGGGCTCCTGGCGCACCTGGCGGGGCGTACGGCTGTACTCGATCTGGTCGCACTGCCAGTGGACGAGCTGGTAGGCGTCGGTGCGCTGCCGGATGGACCGGCCGCGGAAGGCCGCCGGGTCGGGGTCGGCGTATCTGAAGTCCAACGAGGTCTGGAGCGACATGATGTGCTCGCTCCAGAAGTCGGTCCGCTCTCGCGGATCGACCTCACCGGTGGTCTGTGAGTCCACGACGTAGCTTCCCGCGGGCAATGCTCTCCTCCGCCACAGAGTGTGTCCCGGCCATGACCGTCCGCAGTCCGCGCCTGGCTGCACCCGGTTGCACCTGGCGTCAACTGGCTTGTCGGCAACGGCAGTTACAGGCAGTAAATGTAATGCACGCTTTCCGTTTGTGTGGTCGAGGGGTCGAACGTCACAGTGCACGGGCCAACAGAAGCGGGCCGGCTGTAAAGGGGCGTACGGGTGCGTATGCGCGCCCTGTGGCAAGTGGTGCGCCTGTGGGCAACTTCCCTGCGCGCCCGGAAAAGTGTGCGCGCCCCCGCTGGGCTAGCGTCTTGCGCTCCGCCAACTCACGCCCGCCTTTGAGGACTTCTGAGGATCCATGAGAGAACTGGTACCGGAGGCGGTGTTCGGATGCGTGGCCGTCGGCCTGCTCGCCGTCACCGTGCTGCTGGTGCGGCAGCGCGGGATCACCGCGCGGCTGCGCCGGCGCAACGACGAGCTGTCGGAGGACCTGCGCTCCCGCGAGGAGGAGGTCCGCCACCTCGTCGCCGTACGCCTTCCGGCACTCGAGGATGCGCCACAGCAGCCCGGCCTGCACCCCGTCCCCGGCCTCGGCCTGCTCGACGGACGGTTGTCCGGCACCGGCTTCGCGAAGGCCCTCGACCATGTCCTGGAGCGGTTCTCCACCGCGGTCGAGCACGCACAGGCCCGCGCCGACCAGTCCGCGAAGGCCGCTCTGAAGTCGTCGATGCGCTCCATCCAGGCCCTCGCGAACGAGCAGCAGGTCGCCATCTCCGAGATGCAGGACCGGCACGACCACCCCGACGTACTGCACGACCTGCTCGAAATCGACCACGCCAACGCCCAGTTCGGCCGCCGAGCCCAGGCCATCGCCGTACTGTGCGGATCCTGGCCCGGCCGGCAGCGCACCACCTCCGCGCTGATCGACGTCGTACGCGGCGCCACCTCCCGTATCCGCGACTACCGGCGCATCCAGATCCATGGCCAGGCCGACATCGCGGTGGTGAGCAGGGCCGTGGAGCCGGTCGTGCTCGCGGTCGCCGAACTGCTCGACAACGCCGCCCGCCACTCGCAGCCCAACACCACGGTCGAGGTCAACGTCCGGACGGTGCACAACGGCGCCTGCGTGGTGATCGACGACGCGGGTGTCGGCATGGACGCGACGGCGACGGATCGCGCCGCCGAACTGCTCTCCGGCCGCCACCCGGTGGACGTCACCCGGCTCGACGACCCGCCCCAGTTCGGCTTCGCCGTCATCGGCGTGCTCGCCGCGCGCTACGGGTTCAGCGTCTCCGCGGACACGCGCTCCCCGTACGGCGGCGTACGCACCGTGCTGTTCCTGCCGTCCGCCCTGCTCACGCACCGGGATCCCGCGGAGGAGCTGCCCCCCGTGACCGTTCCCCCTGCCCGCCGCACTCCCGGGCGCACGCCCGAGAGTGCGCCCACCCCCACGCACGAGCCCGCGTCCGAAGCACCGGAGCCCGTGCCGGCCCGGTCGACGGGCCGGCGCCGACCTGCCGAGACAACGGCGGACACGACGGCGACGGCCCCGACGAACGCCCGGTCGGCCCAAGGGGCGACCGGCGAGACCAGTTCGGCCGGGTCGACCACGGCCGGCGGACTGCCCAAGCGCCGCCGCCGGGCCCCGCAACCGCAGCAGCCGCCCGCCGACGAACAGCACGCGCCCGCCCCGCTCGACGACGCCGAGGCCCGCTCGGCCGAGGAGACCGCACGCCGCCTCGGCGCATTCGCGCGTGGCACCCGCCACGGCCGCGCCGCCGATGACGACGTATCGGATCCTGGCCGCGCTGCCCAGGACGACGTAACGGACCTTCCCGGCACCCCGCACGAAGACGAAGGGAACACCCCGCGATGATCGAGCCCACGAACAACGAGCTGGGCTGGATGCTCGATGAGGTTCTGAAGGTTCCCGAGGCGCGCCACGCGATCCTGCTCTCGGCCGACGGCATGCTGCGGGCGCACTCCGCGGACATCGGCAGGGACGACGCCGAGCGGCTCGCCGCGGGACTCTCCGGCGTCCAGTCGATCAGCCGCAGCACGGCCGAATTCTGCGGCAGTCCGCACACTCCGTGGCGGCAGACCCTGATCGAGTTCGCGCACGGTTACGTCTTCCTCGTCGCCGCCGGAGAGGGCGCCTACCTCGCGGTGTCCACCACCGAGCGGGTGGACATGGAGGCCGTCTCGTACCGCATGCACAAACTGGTCGACCGGCTCGGTCAGGTGCTGATCAGCCCGGCCCGGTGGGACACCGGCAGCAAGGCATGACAGCGGCCAGGCGCCCCGGAGACCGGCTGGTACGGCCGTACGTCGTCACGGACGGCCGCTCCCAGCCCACCCGCAACACCCTGGACCTGGTCACCCTGCTGATCGCCGCCGACGATCTGCCGCTGACCGGACTGAGCCCGGAGAAGCGGGCGTTGATGGAGCTGTGCCGGCCCGGAGCGCTGTCGGTCGCCGAGGTGGCCGGGCATCTGCAGCTGCCCGTCAGCGTCACCAAGGTGCTGATCGCCGACCTCATGGACAGCGGGCACATCGTCACCCGCGCCCCCATCCCGTCCGCCCGGCCGACCGAGGCCCGCATCCTCCAGGAGGTCCTCGATGGGCTCCGCGCCCGCCTCTGAACACGACGCCGCCTCCGACGACGTATGCGCCGTGTCCCAGAACGTCTATCTCCCGCGCAGTGTGCAGACCGCCGCCAAGCTCCTCGTCGTCGGCCACTTCGCGGTCGGCAAGACCACCTTCGTCGGCGCGCTGTCCGAGATCCGGCCGCTGCGCACGGAGGAAGTGATGACGCAGGCCGGCGCGCTCGTCGACGACCTGGCGGGCACGAAGGACAAGACGACCACCACGGTCGCCCTCGACTTCGGCCGGCTCACCCTCAACGACAGCCTGGTGCTCTACCTCTTCGGCACCCCCGGCCAGCAGCGCTTCACCCAGCTGTGGCAGGACATGACGCGCGGCGCGCTCGGCGCGCTCGTCCTCGCCGACACCCGGCGCCTGGGCCAGTCCTTCGACGTCATGGGCGTACTGGAGGAACTGGACCTGCCGTACGCGGTGGCCCTCAACGAGTTCGACGACGCTCCCGAGCACGACCTGGCCGAGATCCGAGAGGCGCTCGACCTGCTCCCCGAGACTCCCCTCGTACGCTGCGACGCCCGTGACCGGATCTCCTCCACCCGGGCCCTCATCGCTCTCGTCGAGTACCTCCTGAACCGCACCAGCGACACCAGCGACAGCGAACTGGAGCATGCGTGACCTCCGAAGCCTCCGTCCCACCCAAGGGCTGCCCCTTCCACGAGCCGATGTACGGGCCCGGTTTCGCCGCCGATCCGTCCGCCGTCTACCGCAAGCTGCGTCAGCACGGGCCCACCGCCCCGGTCGAGCTGGCCCCCGGCGTCCGGGCCACGCTGATCACCGGTTACGAAGCCGCCCTGCACGTCCTGCGCAGCCCGGAGATCTTCTCCAAGGACCCCCGCCGCTGGCGCGATCTCGCCGAGGGCACCGTGCCCATGGACAGCCCGGTCGTGCCGATGATGATGTACCGGCCGAACGCCCTGTTCACCGACGGCGAGGAGCACCGTCGGCTGCGCGGGGCGATCACCGACAGCCTGGCCCGCGTCGAGCCGAACACGCTGCGCGGATACGTCGAGCGCAGCGCCGACACGCTCATCGACCGGATCGCGCCGCGCGGCGGGGCGGACCTCCTCGGTGAATACGCCCAGGTGCTGCCGCTGCTGGTGTTCAACCGCCTCTTCGGCTGCCCGCCCGACCTCGGCGAGCGCCTGGTCGAGGGCATGTCCGGGATCTTCGACGGCGTGGACGCGGAGAAGGCCAACGAGCTGCTCACCATGACCCTCCTCGACCTGGTC
This sequence comes from Streptomyces sp. NPDC006365, assembly GCF_042870755.1. Taxonomy (NCBI): domain Bacteria; kingdom Bacillati; phylum Actinomycetota; class Actinomycetes; order Kitasatosporales; family Streptomycetaceae; genus Streptomyces; species Streptomyces sp. NPDC006365. The sequence continues at coordinate 25,872 of NZ_JBIAHS010000011.1, read as the reverse complement.
GCGCTCAAGCGCGCCCAGCCGGCGCAGGACATGACGTCCTGGCTGCTGGCCCACCCCGCCGGTCTGGGCGACGAGGAGATGGTCCATGAACTCGTCGTCCTCATGGGCGCCGGTACCGAGCCCCAGCAGAACCTGATCGCGAACGGTCTGCGGCTGCTGCTCTCCGACGACCGGTTCGCGGGCAGCCTGGGCGGCGGCAGCCTGCCCGTGGAGGATGCCCTCGACGAGGTGCTGTGGACCGACCCGCCGATGGCCAACTACGCGGTGCACTACCCGGTCCGGGACGTCATGTACGAGGGCAGGCTGCTGCGGGCGGGCGACCCGCTGGTCGTCTCGCTCGCCGCCGCGAACACGGACCCGGCCCTGACGACCGACCAACGCGCCGGAAACCGTGCCCACTTGGCGTGGAGCGCGGGCCCGCACAACTGCCCCGCGCAGAGCCCGGCCCGGCTGATCGCGGCGGTTGCGGTCGAGAAGCTGCTCGACCGGCTGCCCGACGTCGAGCTGACGGTTCCGGTCGACGAACTCGTATGGCGGCCGGGCCCGTTCCACCGGGCGCTGGCCTCGCTGCCGGTGCGGTTTCCGCCGGCCGACGTGGTGGGTTCCCGTGGCAGCGCGTCGTACGCGCCACCGCCTCCGGCGTTCACCGGCGCGCCGGAGTCTCCTCTGGCGTCCGCCGTGCCCACCCGCCCGACGGGTGGCTGGGCACGGCTGAAGGCCTGGTGGCGCGGGGAGTGATCAGGCTCCGGCGTCGCGGCGTACGGGGCCGAGACGTGCGGGGTCGAGATGTGCGGGGAGGGAGCGGTGCCCGTTGGAGATGAAGGACTCCACCGGGTTCAACTCCTCGTCCGCGACGGCGAGTCGGAGGTCCGGGAACCGTTCGAAGAGCGCCGGGAGCGCGATCCGGGCCTCCATCCGTCCCAGCGGAGCGCCCAGGCAGAAGTGCACACCGTGGCCGAAGGCAAGGTGCTCCTTGTCGACCCGTGTGACGTCGAAACGGTCGGCGTCCTTCCCGTACTTCCCGGGGTCGCGTCCGGCAGCGGCGTACGCGGCGAGGATCGCGTCACCCTTGCCGATCACCATGCCCTCCGGGCCGCCGAGTTCACCGAGGGCCAGCTCCTCCACTGCGTACCGCAGCGGCAGGCTGGCGACCGGTGCCTGGACGCGCAACGTCTCCTCGATGACGTCGTCCCACGAGGCGGTGCCCGCGCGGACGAGGGCGAGCTGCTCCGGATGGGTGAGCAGGGCGTGGATGGCGTTGTCGATGAGGTTGACGGTGGTCTCGTGTCCGGCGCTGATCATCAGCACCAGGGTGTCGAGCAGTTCCTGTTCGCTCAGCCGGGTGTCACCCTCGTCGTCGCGGGCGGCGATCAGCCCGGACGTCAGGTCATCGCCGGGGAACTCCCGCTTGGTGGCGACGAGTTCGCTCATGACGGCGTACAGCCGGGTGTAGGTGTCGGTCACCTCCTCCGGAGTGGCGGCGGTGTGGAAGATGCTGTCCACGATGGCCCGCAGTTCGGCGCCCTTCTCCTCGGGCAGCCCGAAGAGTTCGCTGATCACGCGGATCGGCAGCGGATAGCAGAACTCCTCGCGCAGATCGACTGGTCGACCCCCGCGCCCCGCCTCGTCCATATGGTCGAGCAGTTCCCTGGTGATCTCCTCGATACGAGGCTGCAGCGCGGCGGTGCGGCGTGCGGTGAACGCCTTGGCGACGAGGGTGCGCAGCCGTTTGTGCTCGCCGCCGTACGCCGTGAACATGTTCTGCACCGCGACCCAGGTGAACAGCGGCCACTCGGGGGAGATCTCCCCGTTGATCCACGCGGGCCAGTGCTGCCGCGGGTCCTTGGACACCCGGGGATCGGTGAGCAGCCGCTTCAGCAGCTCCGTACTGCTGACCGCCCAGGCCTGAACGCCGTCGGGCAGTTCGACGCGCGCCACCGGCCCGCGCTCCCGTATCCGCGCCGCCTCGCCGTGAATATCACGGCCGGCCGGATCGATGACGATGGAGCCCTGCGATAAGCCCTGTTGTCCCATGGGAGCCTCCCACTGATCGAACGCCGGTACGGCGAGTGACGCTACGCGGCAGTAGCGTTCCCGAACGAGCCCGTCCGACGCGCACTGCGCGCGCCCACAAGTTCCCTACGCGTATCGGCAAGTTGGGGGTGTGCTCCCGGCTCCAGGGTCGTGCCACCCAGAGCTCCCGCCCCGGGCCGATCCTGAGCCCGGCCCGGGGCGGGCCCTTCCACTGGCTGAAGTGCCGTGCGGGGCCTAGCTGTCCAGGCCGAAGAACGTGATCACATGGCTCCCCATGCCCCACGCGTACAGGTTGTGGCCGACGCCCTGGAGGCTGACGGCCTCGACGGGGGCCCGGTCACCGGAGGAGCCGTAGCGGGTACGGGTCCAGCCCGCCTGCGGAGAGTCGGTGTGGGACGGCGTCTGGCTGAGCCCGTGCACGTTCGTCCACTGCTTGATCTCCTCCCCGAAGTTGGGATAGCGCAGAACGTCGTCCTCGGTGCCGTGCCAGAGCTGCATACGCGGACGGGGCCCGTTGTAGCCCGGGTAGGCGCCGCGGACCAGATCGCCCCACGCCTGCGGAGTGCGGGTGAGGTTGCCGTTGGAGCAGTCGCTGTTCCACTCGGACCCGTTGGTGGTGGCGAAACAGGCGAACGGCACGCCCGCGAACGCGGCGCCCGCCGCGAACACGTCCGGGTAGTCGCCCAGCAGGACGTTCGTCATCATCGCGCCGGAGGAGATGCCGGTGGCGAAGATCCGGTCGGTGTCCGCGTCGTAGGTGCGGGTGACCCAGTCGACCATGGACTTGATGCCCACCGGGTCGCTGCCGCCGTCCCGGCGCAGCGCCTGGGGCGAGGAGACGTCGAAGCACTTGCTGGCGCGGGTGACGGACGGGTAGATCACGACGAAGCCGTGACGGTCGGCCAACCGGGCGTACTCGGTGCCGGAGTACATCGCCGGACCGGAGCCCGTGCAGTAGTGCACGGCTACCAGGACCGCCGGGTTGGGGGCGACGTTGTCCGGGACGTACACGTACATCTGGAGGTTGCTGGGGTTGGTGCCGAAGTTGGTGATCTCGGTGAGGGCCGCGGTGGGGGCGGCTTCGGGGGGAGCCTTCGTACGGGCGGAGGCCGAAGCTGCGGGCGCGGTGAGGAGGGTGGCCGCGAGTAAGGGCACCAGCGCGCCGAGCAGCGCGACAAGTGCCGAACGCATGGGTCTCCTCGGGGTGTTGCGGGCAGCGATGAACACGTCGTTGTCCCTTCTTGGTCAGGGCTCTTGAGGGCGACTGAGGAAGATCGAGGACGTCGTTCAGCATGAGGAGTCGGCCTGGGTCAACAGGCCCAGCCGCCAGGGCATCGTGACATGAACACGTCTCTCATGGAAGCGCTCCCACACGGCTGTCGGTGCGCGCCTTGCGAACCCAGCCGCCAAAGCGAACCCAGCCGCCGAAGCGAACGCTGTGCCGTGGCGCCAGAGCCGTAGGAGAAGCGTCAAGGGCGTAAGCGTCGGCGTATGGGACCCGTCAACGGCGGCCGGATTGGGTCGGAGTGGGGGTTTCCTCGAAGCGTCATGTTGATCCCCGCATTCCGTACCTGATCCAGGAGCTCCGATGGCCGACGTGGCTTTCGTCGTCACCACGATCGCGGTGTTCGCGTTGGTGGCGCTCATCGCCGAGGGGGTGGCGAAGCTGTGACCGCCGAGAACATTGCCGGCCTCGTCGTAGCCGTCGCCCTGCTGGGCCATCTCCTCCTCGCGCTGATCTTCCCGGAGAGGTTCTGACGGCCGGCATGAGCCCCGAAGTTGCAGGCGTGCTCCAACTGCTCGCGCTCATCGCGGCGCCGGCGCTGGCCTGCCGATCCCTCGGCGACTACATGGCCCGGCTCGGCACCAACGGCGTCAACACCCAGTACAAGCTGATCCTGTCCGGCGCGACCAACCGCGCCGGTGACAACCCCGAACTCATCAAGTGGGTCCGGGAGGCCAAGGCCAAGGTCGTCAAGGACAACTCGACGGCGGACTACAAGGTGCGGCCCTCCCAGGTCCCCGCCGACGCGGTCACCTCCTCCGGCTCGGGCCTCGACCCGGACATCTCCCCGGCGTACGCGGACCTCCTGGTCCACCGAGTCGCCGAGCGGAACGGGCTGTCCGTCGCCCAGGTCCAGAAGCTGGTGGATGAGCACACCGAAGGCCGCACCCTCGGCTTCATGGGCGAGCCCCGCGTCAACGTCCTCGAACTCAACATCGCGCTCAAGGAACTCGTGGCGAAGAGCTGCCCCCCCCGACGGGACAGCCCTCGATGAGACGACACCATGGGACGCGGCGGACTTCGGGCGGGCTGCGGCAGACTTCGGGCGTGCTTACGTTGCCGGCGGCGCCGGTGGGGGCGACGGCTGAGGCGGACGTTTCGGCTGTCGTTACGCCGTAGCAGGGTCGGTGCTGCGACCCGTGCCCTCGGCGGAGGACCGGGCGTGGGGCGGGACGGAGCGCGAGCTGCCCGGGGTGTGCGACGCCGCTTCGGGAACCGTTGCCACCTCAGCAGCCGTCGGCTTGCGGAGCAGTAGCAGCGCCGCGTCGTCGTGCAAGTCGCCGCCCACGTGGGCGAGCAGTTCGTCGTGGAGGGCTGTGAGGGTGCGGGCCGGGTCGTCGGTCAGGTGCCGTTCCAGGCCCTTGGCCAGAGGGTAGAAGTCGCCGTTGTGGTCCCGGGCCTCCGTGACGCCGTCTGTGTAGAGCAGCAGTTGGTCTCCGTCCGTGAAGGGCAGGACCTGGAGGGCGGGGGCCTCGCCGGTGAGGGCTCGCAGGCCCAGGGGCGGGGTCGGGTGCGTGGGGTCGACCGGGGCCACGTCGCCGTCGCGTACCAGCAGCGGGGGTGCGTGGCCGCAGTTGACCACCTCCAGGCGGCCTTCGCGGGGGTAACCGGCGACGACGACCGTGACGAAGTCGTCGGAGCCCAGGTTGCGCGCCAGGCTCCGCTCGATCCTGTCGACGACGGTGAGGAGATCGGGTTCGTCGTAGGCGGCCTCGCGGAAGATGCCGACCACGAGGGCGGCGGTTCCCACGGCCGGCAGACCCTTTCCTCGCACGTCGCCGACGATCAGTCGCACCCCGTACGGCGTAGGAACCAGCGCGTAGAGATCGCCGCCGATACGGGCCTCCGCCGCCGCGGCGCTGTAGCGGACCGCAGTCTGGAACGGGCCGACCGTCGCCGGTACGGGCTTGAGCAGCGCGTGCTGGGCGGCCTCCGCCACCGAGCGGACGGCTGCGAGCACCTTCTCCCGGCGCCCGCGCAGCGCGCTGGCCAGGGCGCTCGCCAAGGTGACGGCCGCCAGGGCGGACAGCACGATGACCAGCTCGTGCCACGGCACACCGTCACGGATGCCGAGTGCGGTGCCCAGCACCACGGCGAGGAGCCCGACCCCCAGGACCCCGGATGGCCCGTTGGTGGTGGCGGCCAGAGCCGGCCCGGCGGCAAGCAGCGGCAGCCAGATCATCCCCGGACCGCCGACGAGATCGACGAGCACGATGACGGAGACGACCAGTACCGGCAGTACGGCCGTACTCGCGGCCATGTGCGTGGCGGCGCGTAGCCGGGCCCTCGCCCCGGGACCGGCCACTCGGTTACTGAACGGCCGTATCGGCCACTGGTAGTGGTCGCCACCGTGGTGTCGGGCCTGAGTCATGTGGTGTCCGCAGTCCTCACCTGTCGCGGGGTGCGCCCCTGAAATGTCTGATTAATCCAGGAAACGGGTTCGATGGGGGTCGCCGCAAGGAGCGCGATTTCAGATGGTGAGCAAAGGTTCCCCGGTCACTGGGTGAGCGAAAGACTCCTGGTCACACGGCTCGCGGTCGGGATCAGCCGCGCCCGGATCTCCTCGAGCCGGGACAGCCGGTCCTTCGGCAGCGACACGCCGAGTGAGCCGAGCGTGTTCCCGCTGTAGACCGGCACCGCGACACAGACCGTGCCGAGGGTGTACTCCTCCAGGTCCGTGACGGCCGGGGCCACGGGCGAGGAGTCGACGCGCCGGAGCAGTTCCGGAGGGCTGGTGATGGTACGGGGCGTGAGGTCGGACAGGGTGTGCCGGGACAGGTACTCCCTGCGGGACTCGTCGTCCAGCTCCCGCAGCACGGACTTGCCCAGCGCGGTGGCGTGCCCGGCATCCTCGAAGCCCACCCAGAGATCGACCCGAGGTGCCCGGGGACCGTCGACGATTTCGGCGACCCGGATCTCGCCGTCCTCGTAGAAGGTGAGGTAGGCGGCGGTCGAGAACTCGTCCCGCAGCGCCGCGAGGGTCGGACGGATCCGGCTGAGCAGCGCCTGCCCGCGGCCCGCGGTGTGCAGGGACTGCAGCTTGTCGCCCAGGACGAAGCCGCCGTCGTCCAGCTTCCGTACGTATCCGTCGTGGACCAGAGTCCGCAGCAGGTGGTACGCGGTGGCCAGCGGCAGCTCCGTCTCCCGCGCCAACTGCTTCGCCGGCGCCCCGTTTTCATGCGCACTCACGGCCTCCAACAGCCGCAGCGCCCGCTGCACGGAGCCGATGAGCGTGGGGCCCTCACCACCAGCCATAGGAACAGCGTGCGCCTGGCACACGGCATGGGCAACACTCGCGTCCCTACGGGGGCGCCCCCGTAGGGACGCGTCCAGTGAGTGGTTGTGAGTGCCGTGCGGGGCGTGGCTGTCCGGAACGCCGGGTCGACTGGATGGCGGGGGATGGGGCGGGCCGGGCTGCGCCGTGGGGCATGCGCAGGGGAGAGCGGTCAGGGCACTGACGATTCCCGTAAGCGTTCACGGTGCGGTTCGCGGTATCCGGATGGCGTGCTGGTGAGTTGGTCGTCACCAGCACGTCCGCGATTCGCTCCGTCTCCTCGGGGGAGGTGGGCCGCATCACTTGCGGAAATGGATTTGCGCAAGCGTATGGAGAGTCATGGAGCCACGGGTTTGTGAAGGCTGAACAAACTCGCCGTTGATGGCTGTACGACCGGCCAATGCGGAACCAGCCTCAGGCCCTCGGCAGCAGTCGGCCTCAGACGGTGGGCGGCAGCCTCAGCTGGAGCATGGCCAGCAGCCGCTGATCAGGGCGGCTGAGATCGAGACCGGTCAGCTCCTCGGCCCGGCGCAGGCGGTAGCGCAGCGTGTTGGGGTGCACATGGAGCTGGGCGGCGGCGGCCCGTACGTCACCGAAGGAGTTCAGGTACGTCAGGAGGGTCTCGGCGAGGCGGCCCTGATGCCGGCTGTCGTGCGCGACCAGAGCGGTCAGCCGTGGATCCCGTATCTCGGGGTGCGCGGAGAGCAACGTCAGCATCTCGCTGACCAGCACTTCCGCCTGGATGTCGGGCAGCGCGGCGACCGCGGCGGACACCCCGGCGCTCACCATGGCGTCGAGGATGCGGTCGGCCTCCCTGCGCGACTCGGGTACGGCCCCGAGCCCCGGCACCACGCAGCCGACCGAGCCGCGCAACGGCAGCCCCAGGTGGCGGCGCGCCGCGTCGGTGATCTCCAGGGCCCAGCCGCGCAGGGTGTCCGTGTCGATGCTGCGGGGCAGCTGCGGCAGGAGCACGTAGATGCGGGAGTCGACCTGGGTGACCAGGGAACTGCGGTGCCGGGCGGCGATGTGCACGGAGACCAGGTTGGTGACCTCGGTGTGGGCGAGCTCCGGTGCGGAGACGGTGTCCGCGTCCTCGTACGCCTCCGTCGTCCCGTACGAGAAGCCCAGCACGGCGGCCGGGCGGGCCGGGTCGAAACCCAGGTGGGTGGCCAGCGGCTGCGGTCCGGTGCTGCCGTCCAGGAGTCCGGCGAGCAGGGTCCGGGTGAACGTCACGTCGTCCGAGAGTTCCCGGCGGCGGCGTACGAGATGCAGCGCGGCGACACGGGCGGCGCCCAGCAGCGCCTGGCGTGAGCGTTCGGACAGCGGGGCCGAGCTCTCCTGCACCCAGATGGTGCCCAGCTGCCGGTCCCCGGAGCGGATGGCCACCGCGAGCCGGCGGCGGATGCCCAGCTCGGCGTGGCTGTCTATGGCGATCACTTCGTCGCTGGAGTGCAGGTGCTGGAACACGCCCCACTCGCGCAGCTTCGCCAGATACGCCTCGGGCCCCTGCCAGCCGAGGATGGAACGTCGCCGCAGGTCGTCGGCCTCGTCGGAGTCAGTGGTACGGGAGTACGCCAGTACGCGGTTCGCGGCGTCCTCAATGCTGACGTTGCCGTTGGTCAGGATGGCGGTGGTCTGGGCGAGCGAGAACAGGTCGCCCTCCTCGGCCCCCGCGCCGGGGTCGTCCGGCGGGGCGTCGTCCAGGGCGGCGCGGGCCAGTGCGCTGACCTGCTCCCAGCGGGCGTCGCCGCGCAGCGAGAGCAGGGCGACTCCGGCCTCGGTGGCGGTCTCGCTGAGGCCCGCGGCCTGGGCGGGGGCGTCGAGCTTGACCACGACGGCGGTGGCGCCGTCGCGGCCGGCGGCCCGTAGCGCGGGGAAGGCGGCCCTTCCGCGGGAGCCGATGGCGAGGACCAGGACGCCGGGCAGGGCGGTGGGGGGATCCTCGGCGTCGAGGAGGGCGACGCCGTTGATCTCGACGTCCAGGCCGGCGGGGGCGGCCTGGACCTCCAGCAGCGAGTCGCCCAGCGCCATGACGAGCTGGCGCAGGGTGATGGTCGCGGCCGGGTCCATTTGCTGTCGCCTTTCCCGGTTGGGTTCGTTGTCGGGCGCGGGGCCGTGGGCCGGTGCGTCAGCCCGTCGCAGGGTGGGCGTACGGCCCTTTGCTGGTAACAGGGTGCGGGTCTCCTGAGACAGAACCTACGCGACGGGCATACGACGCACGGCCACGACGAACCCCGCACTCGCCCATGAACCGAACTCGCCCTCCCGGTGGGCGTCCCCGCTTCACTGCCGGAGGCAACCCGTCCAGGGCCGGTCGGCCCTGATCCGGACCGTTCGTTTGGGCCGGAGGCCCTCTCCCCTGGGGCCGGTGGTCCTCGCTTGGGGCGCCGGGCCCCGTTACCCGGCGAAACGGCCCTCTCCGCTTGCTATACAGGTTCAGCGGACGCCAAGTCCGCGATACCGCAGCCGAGTTCACCTCAGCTTCGCTACCCCCTCGTTCCCCCTGTCCCGTTGCTGGGAGGCTTCATGCTGTCCGCAGAGTCCGCCGCTGTCATACGGGCCACCCTTCCCGTGGTGGCCGAGTCGCTCGATGAGATCACCACCCGCTTCTATGGCGCGATGTTCCGCGACCGGCCCGAACTGCTCGACGGCATGTTCAACCGGGGCAACCAGGCCAGCGGGGCCCAGCGCCGCGCCCTGGCCGGTTCCATCGCGGGCTTCGCGACCGCGCTGCTCGCGGATCCCGAGTCCCGGCCGGACGCGCTGCTGGCGCGGATCGCCCATAAGCACACCGCGGTCGGGGTCACCGAGGACCAGTACGTGATCGTCCACAAGTACCTGTTCGGCGCGATCGCCGAGGTGCTGGGCGACGCGGTCACCCCCGAGGTGGCCGCCGCGTGGGACGAGGTGTACTGGCTGATGGCCGGTGCCCTCATCGCCCGTGAGGCGTTGCTGTACCAGGAGGCGGGCGTACGGCCGGGAGAAATCTGGCGGCAGTGGACGGTCGTCGAACGCCACGAGGAGACGGCGGACGTGGCCTCCTTCCTGCTCCGGCCCGCCGACGGCGAGCCGGCTCCCCGGGCCCGCGCGGGCCAGTACGTCAGCGTCCGGGTGCGCATGCCGGACGGAGTGCGCCAGCTGCGCCAGTACAGCCTGTCCTCCGACCCGGGCGGCGACCTGCGCCGAATCACCGTCAAGCGGGTCGCGGGCGACGACGGCTCCCCGGACGGCGAGGTCTCCACACTCCTGCACCGGCGGATACGGCCCGGCGACGAACTCACCCTCTCCGCGCCGTTCGGCGACGTGGTGCTCGACGAGGACGACACCCCGGTCGTCCTGGTCTCCGCGGGCATCGGCTGCACCCCGATGGTGGGCATGCTCGACCGGCTCGCGGCGACCGGCTCCGACCGGCCCGTACTGGTCCTGCACGCCGACCGCTCCCCGGCCGAGCACGCACTGCGCGCTCAGACGCGGTCGCTGGCCGCCCGGCTGCCGCGGGCGAGCACCCGCTTCTGGTACGAGCAGCCCGGGCCCGGCAACACGGCCCCCGGTGACCGTTTCGGCCTCATGGACCTCGCCGGGGTCGACATCCCGGCCGACGCAACGGTCTATCTGTGCGGCCCGCTGCCGTTCATGCGCTCCGTACGCACCCAGCTCCTGCACGCTGGAATTCCCGCCCGCAACATCCGCTACGAGGTTTTCGGCCCGGACATGTGGCTGCCGAGCACGGAGGAGGCTGCCGACACAGCCGACGCGGCCTGAGCCCCGGCGGTTTCCAGACCATGATTTCTAGAGGCGGATGACGACCAGGGCCGTGTCGTCGGTGCTGCCCGTGGACGGGAGCAGGTCCGCCAGGAGGGCGTCGGCCAAGGGCTCCGGGTCGGCTTGGCGGTGGCGGGTGAGGGAGTCCGCGAGGCGGGCCAGGCCGACGTCGATGTCCTCGTGCCGGCGTTCGACCAGGCCGTCGGTGTACAGGGCCAGGGTGGCGCCGTCGAAGAAGGGCGCACATGCCTCAGGGCGGGGAACGGGTTCGGGGCGGGCGCCGAGCGGCGGGTCGGTGGCCTGGTCGAGGAAGGTCACGGTGCCGTCGGGGTGGAGCAGGGCGGGCGGAGGGTGGCCGGCGCAGCTGTAGGTGATGGTGTGGCTGTTCCAGTCGATGAAGGTCGTCACGACGGTGGTCGACTCGGCGCCTTCGACGAAGCGGGCGTACAGGCCGAGGGCCTTCAGGGCCTCGGCCGGTCCGTCGGTCACGCGGGTGGCCGCGCTCAGCGCGCTGCGCAGCTGTCCCATGACGCAGGCGGCCGTGAGGCCGTGGCCGACGACGTCGCCGACGGCGACCGCGAGGCTGTCGCCGGGCAGCTCGACCAGGTCGTACCAGTCGCCGCACACGTTCAGGGCGCCGATGGCGGGCCGATAGCGCACGGCCGCCCGGTGGTGGGGGAGCGGGCTGGGCGCGGGCAGCATCGCCGCCTGCAGGGCCAGCGCGACCTCGCGTTCGCGGGCGTGGGCCTGGCGCAGGCGTTCGTTGACTTCCTGCAGTTCACGGGCGCGGGTGTAGAGCTCGGCCTCCAGCACACGGGCCCGGTTGTCGTCGCCCGGGCCCCCGCGGGCGCGGATGAGTTCGGTGACCTCCTCCACCCGGTGCACGATCAGCACCACCTGCCCGTCGGAGTCGAGGACGGGCGCGTTGACCGGGCTCCAGTACCGCTCCTGCCAGTGGCCGGGCCGCTGGGGATCCTCGACGTCGTAGCGTTGCAGCGCCATGGTGTCGCGCTCGCCGGTGGCCACCGCGCGCAGCATCGACGCCTTGACGTCACGCATGCCGGTCGCTGCCGGGTCGTTGGGGTTGTCGGGAAAGACGTCGAAGATATAGCGGCCCAGCAGCTGCTCACGGGTGCGCCCGGACAGTCGCAGGAAGTCGTCGTTGGCGTCGGCGTACACCAGGTCCGGGGTGAGCAGCGCCACCATGCCGGGGAGAGCCTGGAAGACCGCCGCGTAGTCGATCTGCGGTTCCCTCATGAGCTGCCCGCCTCGGCGCCGACCGTTCAGTGTGCTTCCACGATAGAAGCGAACAGTGCGGGCGGCCCGGTCACGGCGTCGGACGGTTCCGGCAGTCCCGGTACACCTGCCGAATTCCGGTGCGCGCCAGCGCTCAATAGCGCGGTGAACGCGGGATAGGTCACCCACTCCTGACGGGCGGACAAAGCGGTTGGCCGGTCTTGCCGCTGCTCAGGCCGTCTTCTCCGGGGCGATCTCCTCGATCAGCCCCTCGACCAGCTTCTTGATCTCGTCACGGATGGGCCGTACGGCCTCGACGCCCTGGCCCGCCGGGTCCTCGAGCTCCCAGTCCAGGTACCGCTTGCCGGGGAAGACCGGGCAGGTGTCGCCGCAGCCCATGGTGATGCAGACGTCCGACTCCTTGACCGCGTCGACGGTGAGCATCTTGGGGACCTCGGCGGAGATGTCGATGCCGACCTCGCGCATGGCCTCGACGGCGGCCGGGTTGACGTTGGTGCCCGGGTTGGAGCCCGCGGAGCGGACCTCGACACGGTCCCCGGCCAGGTGGGTCAGCCATGCGGCGGCCATCTGGGAACGGCCGGCGTTGTGGACACAGACGAAGAGCACGGAGGGCTTGTCGGACATCAGCAGGTCTCTCTTGTCTCACTTCGACATCAGGCGCGCATGACGTCAGCACCCGGTGGTGTCAGCCACCACTGATGTGACAGTATCAGCCCATGATGACGTCAGTCGACACTGACCTGATCCGGGTGCTGGCCGACCCGCTCAGGCTCCAGATCGTGACCCTGCTCGCCAAAGAGATGCTGTGCACCACTCACCTCGTGGAGGAGACCGGTGCCCGGCAGACCAACCTCTCCAACCACCTGAGAGTGCTGCGCGAGGCCGGGGTCGTCGAGACGGAGCCCTGCGGGCGGTTCACCTACTACCGGCTCAAGCCCGACGTCGTCGCTGGGCTAGCCGGTCAGTTCGCCGACCTGGCCGAGTCCGCTCGCACCGCCGCCGAGAACAAGAGGGCCTGCCCATGACCCCCGCCGAAGCCGCCCCCACCGAGCAGGCCGCTATGCCCGCTGCCGAACCCGGCTCCGTCGCGCCCGCACCGGGTGCCACTCCGCCGCGAAACCCCTTGGTCTCCCGGGCCGCCGCCGAACTCGTGGGTACGGCGCTGCTGGTGGCGGTGGTGGTCGGCTCCGGCATCCAGGCCACGGATCTGACGGATGACGTCGGCCTGCAACTGCTGGCCAACTCCACGGCCACCGTCTTCGGCCTCGGCATCCTGATCCTCCTGCTCGGCCCGGTCTCGGGCGCGCACTTCAACCCGGTGGTCACGCTGGCGGAGTGGTGGACGGCCAGACGCGGCGGCGCCGGTGTCACTTTGCGCGAGGCGGCCGTGTACGTGCCCGCGCAGATCGTCGGCGCGATCGCGGGTGCGATCCTGGCGGACGCGATGTTCGGCGAGCCGCTGGTGAGGTGGTCCACGCACGACCGTTCGGCCGGTCACCTGCTGCTCGGTGAGGTCGTCGCCACGGCGGGTCTGATCCTGCTGATCTTCGGTCTGGCCCGCGCCGACCGGTTGCAGTACGCACCGGTGGCCGTCGCCTCCTATATCGGCGCCGCGTACTGGTTCACTTCGTCGACGTCCTTCGCCAACCCGGCGGTGACGGTCGGCCGCGCCTTCACCGACACCTTCGCGGGCATCGCGCCCGGCTCGGTCGTGGGCTTCATCGGCATGCAAGTCGTCGGCGCCGTGGTCGGACTGGCGCTGGTGGCCCTCATCTTCATGCCCGGACGGTCCGTGCCCGGACGATCGGCCGAATGAGCCGCAGAACGCGGGTCGGGTGGGGTCAGGCCGCGGGGGCGGCTGCGGTCAGCATCTGCCCCATCGCGGCCATCACCGACGGCTCCACCCGGTAGTACACCCAGGTACCGCGGCGCTCGGAGGAGAGCAGGCCGGCCTCCTTGAGTTTCTTCAGGTGGTGGGAGACGGTCGGCTGGGAGACGCCGACGTCGGAGATGATGTCGCACACGCACGCCTCGCCGCCCGCGTGCGAGGCGACCAGGGAGAACAGGCGCAGGCGGACCGGGTCACCGAGCGCCTTGAACATCGCGGCGGTCCGCTCGGCCTCCTCGGCCGTCAGCGGCCGCTCGGTGAGCGGCGGGCAGCACGGCACGACACCCGCGTCGACCTCGGGTTCCAGCAGTGGCAGCGCTTTAATGTTCGACATACGTCTATGTTGACATACGTCTATGTTGACATACGTCGAACCAGAGCTATCCGTAAGGGGTGCGGTGCTGTGGCGTTCGCGGCTACGCCGCGGGGTGCGCTCGGCCGCGACGGACCCGCAGCTTCAAAACCGGCTGTCAGTGGACCGCCCGGCTCCTGATTTCGATGAATGTCTATGTTGACGCCCATCGAATCAGATGCGATGCTGGGAGCGCAATGGATCGACACTTATCGAAATAAGGAGACCCCGTGGTTGCGTCCACCAGCAACGCGCTAAGCACCGACCGGCTGCCCGTCGTGGTCATCGGTGCCGGACCCATCGGCCTGGCCGCCGCCGCTCACCTCGTCGAGCGCGGCATCGAACCCCTCGTCCTCGAAGCCGGCCCCGCTGCGGGCAGTGCCGTACGGGAGTGGTCGCACGTGCGGCTGTTCTCCACCTGGGGCGAGCTCGTCGACCCGGCGGCCGAGAAGCTGCTCGCCCCGACCGGCTGGGTCCGCCCCGACGCCTCGGTCTACCCGACCGGCGGCGATTGGGCCGAGCGCTACCTCCAGCCCCTTGCCGACGTCCTGGGTGACAAGGTCCGCTACGGCGCCACGGTGACCGGCGTCGCCCGGACCGGCCGGGACCGGATCGTCGACGCGGGCCGCGACGAGCAGCCGTACACGGTGCACGTCAGGTTCGCCGACGGCGCCGAGGAGCGGCTCACCGCCCGCGCCGTCGTCGACGCCTCCGGGACCTGGACCGTCCCGAGCCCCGTCGGCGCGAACGGCCTGCCCGCCCTCGGCGAGAAGGCGTCCGCCGACCGCATCTCCTACCGTGTTCCGGACCTGAAGGACCCGGCCGTACGCGCCCGTTATGCGGGCAGGCGCACGGCCGTCGTCGGCGCCGGTGCCTCCGCCTTCAGCGCCCTCGCCCTCCTCGCCGACCTGGCCGGGGATGAGGAGGGGACGCACGCGGTGTGGATCCTGCGACGGGGCATCGGCGCGAGCACGTACGGCGGCGGCGAGGCCGACGAACTCCCCGCTCGCGGCGCCCTCGGTCTGCGCGCCAAGGCCGCCGTCGAGGCCGGCCACGCGAGCGTGGCCACGGGATTCCGTACGCAGGCCGTGGAGCGTGACGACCGGCTCGTCCTTGTCGCCGAGGACGGCCGCCGTCTCGACCCGGTCGACGAGGTGATCGTCCTGACCGGCTTCCGCCCGGACCTCTCCTTCCTCTCCGAGGTCCGCCTCGGCCTCGACGAACGCCTCCAGGCCCCGACCGCGCTCGCCCCGCTGATCGACCCGAACGTCCACTCCTGCGGCACGGTCTATCCGCACGGCGTGCGGGAGCTCTCCCACCCGGACCAGGGCGTCTACCTGGTGGGGATGAAGTCGTACGGCCGTGCCCCCACGTTCCTCGCGATGACCGGCTACGAGCAGGTCCGCTCCATCGCGGCGGCGATCGCCGGCGACCAGGAGGCCGCCGAACGTGTCGAGCTCACTCTCCCCGAGACCGGAGTGTGCGGCGGCGCGGGCCTCTTCGACGAGCCGGAGAACGCCGAACAGTCCGGCGGCGGCTGCTGCGCCGCCCCCACCACCCTCCAGATCGGCGTCGGCGCACCGACCACCACCGCGTCCGGTGGCTGCTGAACTCCCCACCCACCCCAGGAGGTTCGCCATGACGTCCCGCGTACAGCTCGCCCTCCGCGTACCCGACCTCGCCGAATCCGTCGCGTTCTACACGAAGCTCTTCGGCACCGAGCCCGCCAAACTCCGCGACGGCTACGCCAACTTCGCCATCGTCGAGCCCCCGCTCAAGCTCGTCCTCATCGAAGGCACCGCGGGCGAGGCGACCCGCATGGACCACCTCGGCGTCGAGGTCGACAACACCGAGGCGGTCCACGCCGCCACCGCCCGACTGAGCGAGGCGGGCCTGGTCACCGACGAGGAGAACGACACCACCTGCTGCTACGCCCTCCAGGACAAGGTCTGGGTCCACGGCCCCGGCCAGGAACCCTGGGAGGTGTACGTGGTCAAGGCCGACGCCGGCTCCCTGGCCAAGCAGGTCAGGGCCCGGGCTTGACGGTGTCCCGTTCCGGTACGCCGTCCTCGACTGGACGGACCGCGGCATCTGGGAGCCGACGCTGCAGGGCGTGACGGGGATGTACCTGGCGCGCCAGGCCGCGGCCGCCGGAGCCCAGCACGCGGTGCTGCTGTCCACGCCCAACGACGCCTGGGCCCTGCCCAGGACCATGTCCTGGCCACCGACGAGCGCTGGAGCACGCGGGTCTGGAGTGGACCGTCCTGCGGGTTGCGCTGGTTCTTCCAGAACGTCAGCGGGACTTCCTGTACGACCCGTGTGAGCGGCGAGGTGCGGCTGCCGGCCGGGGACGGCAAGGAGGCGTTCATCGACGCCGAGGACATCGCCGAGGCGGCGGTCAACGCCCTCATCGAGTCCGGGCACGCCGGCTGGTGCTACGAACTCAGCGGCACCCGCCTGATGTCCTTCGCCGACGCGGTCGCGGAGATCGCCCGGGCCACCGACCGCGGCATCCGTTACGTACCGCTGACCCCGGAGGCGTACGCGGCGCGTCGTCGAGCATCTGCTTGGCGGAGGGCTCCTCCGCGGTGGCGCCGTCCGAGCAGCCGGCCATGGCGGCGCCCACCACTAAGCAGCCGAGTGCGGCCGTCACTACAGCCGATTTCGTTCGCACACGACCCCCCCCACGGTTCGCACAAGATCCCCCAGGCTTTGAGCCGATCAGGCTACCGGAGCTGATCGCACACCCGGTTCAGGCGCGCGTCGCGGAGGGCACCTCCGTGGCAGAACTCGCTCAACCCGCTGTCTGCTTCCGGGAATTCCCTACTGCGCCGCGGTGAGCAGTTCGAGGACGCGCCTGGTCTTGGACCCCTGCTCGCAGTCCGCCGGGTCGACACCGCGTCGACGCAGACCGCTTTCCAGGGCGAGTTGGGCGATCTCCGCACCTTGGCGGTCGACGCGGCGGGAGAGTTCGACGAGTTCGAGACGCGCCCCCGACGCCGCGGTGACCACCCAGCGTTCGACAGCGAGCGTCATGTGGGACCACATGAGGGCGGGCCACCAGCACGCGTCCACCGGGCCGAGGGCCCTCACATGCCCGAACGGCACAGGACGGTCCGCGCAGTCGGCGAGAAGTCCTCGCTGCGCGGAGTCGAACAGCCGGTCCGGCGGAGCACCTGAGGCCAGGGCGCGGGCAATTGCACCTGTCGGGTGGCGGGCCGTGACGGACACGGAGAGCCGCCGTCTGTCGCCGCACCAGTCGGAGGCGACGTCCAGCCGCTCGCCGCCGGTGTCCCACGGCGTGGACCAGTCGGCGGTCAGCCGGGACCGGCGGCACGGGCGCAGTCGCGCGGTGGTCTCGTCGGGCCGCGCCCGCGTCTCACGCAGGCGCAGGATGACGCCGGAGTCCAGCAGCGGCAGCCGGGTGGAGGACGCTCCGGACTGCTCGCAGAACCAGATCCGCCGGGACAGGCCCTGCCCCGGAGCGGCAGCCCAGATCCCCGCACCATGTGCCTGCTCCGGGGACAGGGTCACCTTGAGCTCGACGACGTCCAGCGGGCTTCGAGCAACCACAACGTCGCCTCCTACACAGAGCGCGCAACCTTCCGACAGATGACCGCCCGCGCACGCCGTGGCGCATCGGGGAACTCCCCGACTTCCGTGCGGGACACGGCGGTCAGCCGGATGACGTATTGCGGAACGAAGCGCTGCCGGTGACTCCCGGCGACCGTCGCGAGGGAGCATTCTGGTCGGGCGGCGCAGAGCCGCGGCGGTGGCGCGCATACGGGGGCATCATGATGGAGCCGACGCTGCGAAGGATTCCCGGCGAAGAGCGGGTCGCGGAGGACAACGGGGTGCAGGTGCCGGTCGGGCGCGACCGGGAGTGCGCGCTGCTGGACGGTTTGCTCGACTCGCTGCCCGACCGGGGGGCCGGGCTGCTGCTGCTGGGTGACCCCGGCATCGGGAAGAGCACCATGCTCGACCACGTCGCCCGGCGGGCGAGGAGCAGGGTCCTGCGGGCGCGCGGCGTCGAGTCGGAAGCGGTACTTCCCTACACCGTGCTCGCCGACCTGTTGCTGCCGTTACGGTCGCACTTCGCCGAGCTGCCGTCGACGCAGCGCAGGGCACTGGAAACGTGCTTCGCGCTGGTGGAGGCCGATGAGCCGAATCCGTACGCCGTGTGCGCCGGCACGCTGGGCCTGCTGGCCGCCGCCGGTGAGGCCGAGCCGCTCGTACTGCTGGTGGATGACCTGCACTGGTCGGACCCCTCGTCGCGGCAAGCCCTCCAGTTCGTCGCACGCCGTCTCGCCACCGAGCGAGTGGCCCTGGTGATGGCCGCGCGGCCGGGGCCCGACGACGACGTCACCTGGGAGGGCGTGCCCCAGCTGACCATCGCGTCGCTGGAGGAGGACGACTGCCTGCGGCTCCTGGAGCGGGACGGAGTGGATCCCGCGGAGCCCGCGGCCACCCAACTGGTCCGGCTGAGCCTGGGAAACCCGCTGGTACTCGTGGAGTACGCGGCAGCGCTCGTGGACGCCAGGAAGCGCGGCGACGAACTGTCGGACACCGCCTGGGAGACACCGGGGCCATTGGTCGAACGGGCCTGGTGGGGGCGGATGCGGACGCTGTCGCGTGAGACACGTACGGCACTCGTGTACGTCGCTGCCTGCCGCGTCCCCGAACTCACGGTGCTGGAACGGGCGTTGACCGCGGACGGGCTGTCGCTCGGCACCCTCGACGAGGCCTTGGAGAGCGGACTGATCCTTGCCCTGGACGACGGCTACGAACTGCGGCATCCGGTGCTCAGACCCCTGGTGTTCAGGCACTGCTCGGTCGCCCAGCGCCTGCGCGCGTACCGCACGCTGGCAGATCTCTCCTCCGGCGAGATACGGACCTGGTACCTGGCCTCTGCCGCGGCCGGCCCCGACGAGAGCGTGGCCGCGGCACTGGCGGATGCGGCCGAACGATCCCGTCGCCGCGGCGCACTCGGTGAGGCGGCACACGCCTGGCATCGCTCCGCCGAGCTGTCGCCGTCGGCCGCGGACAGGGCCGAGCGGTTGCTCAACGCCGCGCGGGACGCCTTCTACGGCGGCGCCTCCCACGATGCCGTCGACTGGTGCGAGCAGGCACTGCGCTGGAGCCAGGACGAACGGCTGACGGCGGACATCGAGTTGCTGCGCGGCCAGGCCTGCGGCTGGCTCGGAGACCCCGACAGGGCGCACCGTTCCCTGGTCGCCGCGGCCGAGGCGGTGGAACCGGTGGACCGCGCCCGGGCCTGCGCGCTGTATGCGGCGGCCACCCTGCCCGCGACGATGGACGGCCGGATCAGGTGGGCGCTCGACACCGCCGCCCGATCCGCGGGCCTGGCCGACATCATCGAGGCGGAGGCGGGCCCGGGATCGGGATCGGGATCGGGCACGATCCCGTCCCGGCACCTCGCCAACGTGATGCAGGGCTGCGCGCAGGCAATCGCCGGGAACGTGCCGGAGGGCCGCGACCTGCTGCTGGCCGGGCGGGCCGCACTGCATGGCGACTGGCCCTTGGAGGAACAGCAGTTGGCCGTGCAGATCGGCCAGGCGCTCTCCTGGGTGGACGAGCGGGAGGCGGCGACGGCGGTGCTGGACGCGGTGGTCGACAGAGCCAGGCGGGAAGGGGTTCCCGCCCTGTTGCCGTACGCCCTGATCGGTCGGTGCGAGGCACTGTCGTGGAGCCACTGGCCGATGGCCCGGGCCGCGGGCGCCGAGGCCCTGCGCTGGGCTCAGGAACTCGGGCACCGGGCGATGACCGGATACGCACTGCTCCTGATGGCGCGGCTCGACGGGCTGCGCGGCGACCGCGCGGCCTGCGAGGACCGTATTACGGCCTACGGGCGGCACTGCGGCAAGGTGCGCGGACTGGAGGTCTTCGCCCAGGCGGCCCTGGGATCGGCGGCACTCACCGGAGGGGAACCGGATGCGGCCGCCGGGCACCTGAACCGGGCCCTGTCACTCGCGAACGAGATAGGGCTCGGCAACCCGAACCTGATGCCGTTCCTGACCGAACTCGCCGAGGCACACATCCGTACCGGAGACCGGGACAGCGCGCACCGGCTCGCCAACTGGCTCGAGGGCAGGGCCCGGGCCACGGGACTCTCCTGGCCGGCGGCCGCCCACGCGCACTGCCAGATCATGCTGTCCCAGTCCGCGGACGAAGCGCAGGCCTGGCTCAGAACCGCTGAACACGTCCACGCGCGCGAGGAGATGACCTTCGAGCTCGCGCGCACCCAGCTGGTGTGCGGAGAGCTGTTACGCCGCTTCAGGCGGCCCATGGCCGCCCGCGGGCTGCTCCTGGCCTCCCAGTTGGCCTTCGCCGGCCTCGGCGCGACCCCCTGGCGGTCCCGTGCGGCCGTGGAACTCGCCGCGGCCGGGCACCGGGCCATCGACGCACGCGCACCGGTGTCGCAGATCGACCGGCTCACCGCCCAGGAACTGCAAGTGGCGCTGGCCATCGGAGACGGGCTGAGCAACGGAGAGGCCGCCGCGGCCCTGTTCGTCTCGCGCAAGACCGTGGAGGCCCATCTGACCCGTGTCTACCGCAAGCTCGGCGTGCGGTCCCGCTCCGAACTGGCCCGGTACCTGGTACGCGCCGACGTGGTGCGCTGACCTGACAAGCGCCCTCGTGACACCCCGCCCGGTGTCACGGGAGCAGCCCCCGCACCACGGCCCGGGCGACGTGCGGATGAGCAAGGTACTCGTGGATGTCGTGTGCCTGTTCGCGGGGGTTCGTGACCACCGACTCATGGATGTCGGTACCCCACCGGGTGCGGAGCGGGCATCCGATGGTGACCGGGTCGGCCGGGCACCAGACGTTGTCCCAGCGCCCCACCCTCTCCGGGCGACGCAGTTGCGGGGCGAGCAGCCGCTCGTACACGGTGTCCAGACCGAGCGGACTGCCGGCCGTGACGAGGAGTCGTACATCGAGCGCACTGCCCAGCTGCGTCAGCAGATCCATGGCCACGACACTTCCCAGACTGTGCGCGACGATGGTCAGCCCGCCCGAGTCGGGCACGCTCTCACACACGGCGTCGAGCACCGCCTGCCGGACCGCCCGGTTGTCGAGATAGCGGGCCACGTCCCCCAGAACGGCCGACACGAAAAGGGCATCCAGATCCGTGCGTGCGGCCAGCCAGTCCAACGAGCGCCGCAGCACCCCGGACGCGCCGCCGGGCAGGCTGAAGCCCTCATCCGCCGTGAGCAGTTCCTCCGGCATACCGGCCTTGACCGCGGCCTCCCGGACCATCCGCTCGTAGAGCACCCGGGTCGTGGGATCGACGGGCGGCGCGGCCGAGGCGACCCCTGGCGCCGACGCGTCACCGAGCAGCGCCTCGCGGCCCGCAGTACCAGCCATGCGGTTGCCGTAGAACGGGAAACATACGTCGACCGGATCCACCGTCGGCAGACCGGCGAGGGTGAGCCCCCGGTTGAGCCCCGCCGTCCAGGACCGACGCATCCGCTCCGGGTCCGCCTTCTCCTGGCCCCGCCCATGCAGGAACAGCAGGGTGCCGCGCCCCGCGAACGCTCCTGTACGACCCCGGAGCCCGCGCCGAGGGGAAGCCGCCGCGGTGGTTCCCACGGGCGGTGCTTCGGTGGCGGACAGCCCCATAGGTGCGATGGCGGGGAGCAGACCCAGGTCGCCGAGCACCTGCTCCCGCGCGGTCCCGCCCAGCGAGGCACGCAGGTGCGCCACGATGCGACTGACCCGGGCACCTTCGTTGGCGGCCCAGTCCACCGCGTCGTCCGGATCGCCCGGCTGTACGAGGGTGCCGTCGCGCCGCAGCAACCTGCCCTGGGCATCCGTGCGAGGGACACCGGCATGATGCAGTGCCACGACTTCCCATTGGTCGTTGAACACGGGAGAACCGGAGTTCCCCGGTTCGGTGTCCGTCAAGTACTGCAAGAAGTCCTCGAGCTGTACCTGCAGTTCGTTGCGGCGGATGGAGATCTCCTTGAGGCGCCCGCTCGGGTGCCCCACGATGTTGACGGACTCTCCGATCACCAGTTTTCCCTGCGCCCCGATGAGCCGGTTCCAGCCGAACCGCGCTCCTGGCGGGCGACCGTCCGGCCCGGCCTCGACGCGTACGAGGGAGAAGTCCAGGTTCTCGTCGGTGACGGGGGCGAAGTCCGCGACCAGCCGGTACACGGTCGGCTGCGCCGGGGTGTTGTCGATTCCGGTCTCGGCGGCGAACTCCACGACGGCCATGGCGGCCGTGTCCCCGTCCGGGAGCACATGGTGATTGGTCATCAGCAGATCCGGAGAGACGAGGAACGCCGTTCCCAGCGGCAGTAGCCGGCCGCTGTCGAGCACCGAGACGCGGCCCACGGTCGCGGCGGCACGCGACCCGCGCGAGAGGAAGTTGACCGCCTGGAGGTCCTTGGAAGCGCCGATGATGCGCTCCAGCAGCCGCCGGCCAGGCTTTTCCTGCGCTGCGAGCGACATCACCGTCTCCATGGGCAGCGCACCGCCGCTGATCAGGTGCTCCGCGCGTGCCTGGAGCTGGATTTCGGTGTCCGGCAAGGACACGCCCTGCCCCGTCAGCCGCTCGGCGGCCTCACGCTGCGGGAGCGCTTCGCTGTAGCGCGCGGAGGCCGCTTCGTCATGGCGCCGGCGGGCGGCCTGCACTCGCTCGTGCACGTCTGCGGTGAAAACGTCGGAGTCCATGACCACCATCCCGAAGGCGAGGCTGAGGAGGAAATCGGGCTGGTTTCTGCATAGCCGGATATTCCGCCGCGTCGCATTGGGGAACTCCCCATGAAATCGCATGCCGGCCCTGCTCTTGGTCCGGTCCCGGCTCCCGCGTCCCGCTCATGGCAGGAGTTGGCGTACGAGCACGTCCGCCCACCGCTCCCACCGCGAGGGTGACCAGCCGTGGCCGACGACCAGCCAAGCTGTCGGCCGCTGGCACCGGGCCCGAGCAGCCCTGGCCACGCTGTTCCGCGAACACAACCAGGACGACGACGGCAGCGTCCACGACTGTTGGTGCTGGAGGAACGCCGCTAGTGCTGGAGGAATGCCGCGTCGGCCGGCTTGGGGGAAAACGCCAGGCTCAGGTCGACAGGTGCCTCCCGCAGCGACCGACAAAGGCTCCCGATGCCCTCGGCATAGCCCTTGCCTGCGAATCTCGGATGACTCGGCCTTCAGCCGTTGCCCTCGCGTTCGCCCTGAGGGGCGGGCGGCGGGGCTGTGGTCCCGCGTGGGATCAGGTGGGTGGGCAGGACGATGTGCCGGCCGCGGTCCGCCTCCGAGTCGTTGATGAGCTCCAGCGCTAGTTCAGCGGCGACGCGGCCCATGTCCGAGGGGGACTGCGCCACCGTGGACAGGTCGAGCCACTCGGCCATCAGCTGGTCGTCGAAGCCGAGGACGGAGATCCGTTCGGGCACCTCGATCTGGACCGTACGCAGGGTCGAGATGACGGAGGCGGCCAGGTCGTCCTGCTCGGCGAAGATCGCTGTGGGCGGTTCGCGCAGGCTCAGCAGGTTGCCGACCGCCTGGGTGGTGCCGCGCTTGTCGCGGGGCGGCGTGGTGACGACCAGGTCGTCGTCCAGAGGTATGCCCGCTTCGGTGAGCGCCTGCCGGTAGCCGAGCAGGCGATCGCGTGAACTGAAGCTGAAGCCGCGGGCGTTGACGGTGTGCGCGAAGGCGATCCGGCGGTGTCCGAGGTTGATCAGGTGGCGGGTGGCCCTACAGGCGCCGGCGACGTCGTCGACGTAGACGCTGGGGCGGCCCTCGACGTGCTGGCTGATGTAGATGACCGGCACGCCGAGGTCGTCCAGCCGGGCGGTCTCCTCCTTGTTGAGGTCGAAGCAGAACACCAGCAGCGCGTCCGCGTTGCGCCGGGCGGGGAGCCGCTCGAAGAACTCGGCCCGCTCGGCCAGGTCCGGCACCACGTAGACGGTCATCTCCATGCCGGCGCCACGCAGCAGCGGGCCCAGGCTGGACAGCGCCGCCCCCATGAACCACGAGTCGAGCGTGGGCACGAGCACCGCCATGACGCCGGTCCTGCCGGTGACCAAGCTCGACGCCTGCCGCGAGATCGCGAAGTTCAGCTCACGGGCGGCCTCCTCGACCCGGGCACGGACCTGCGGGGAGACCGATGTCAGACCACGCAGGGTGCGCGAGACGGTGGACGGGGAGACCCCCGCCCGTTCGGCTACGTCGGCCAGCCTGCGCCGCACCTCGCTCCGGCAGATGCCCGACGAACTGGAACAGGACGCGATGATCGACGGCTGCACCCGTGGCCAGGCCTTCCGCAAGATCATCGTTCCGCTCGCCGCACCGGGCATCTTCACGACCGCGATCATCACCTTCATCGCCGCCTGGAACGAGTTCATAATCGCCCTGTCGATGACCAACCGGCCCAGCATCCAGACCGCGCCGGTCGCCATCTCCAAGTTCTCCGGCGCCAGCCAGTTCGACGTCCCGTTCGGCAGTCAGATGGCCGCGGGCGTCCTGGTCACCATCCCTCTGGTGATCATGGTGCTCCTCTTCCAGCGCCGCATCGTCGCCGGACTCACCGCGGGCGCGGCCAAGTAGCCGTCCCTTCTTACGGTGGGTTCCCCCAACAGTCCCCTTCTCAAAGGACCCTTCAGCACCATGTCCCCCACCACGCCCTGGTGGCGCAGCGCCGCCCGCACTGGGACCGTGACGAGGTTCACGACATCTACCGGGCCTGGCGCAAGGTGGCCGACGAGTTCGACGGCGACCGGGCCTTCGTCGCCGAAGCCTGGTCCGACACTTGGGCCGACACCCCCGAACGCCTCGCCGCCTACGTCCGGCCCGGCGGCCTGCACACCGCGTTCAACTTCGACTTCCTCATGGCCGGCTGGGACGCCAAGGACCTCCGAGCGGTCATCGACGACTCTCTCGCCATGCTCAGGGGGGTGGGCGCACCGGCCACCTGGGTGCTGTCCAACCATGACGTCATGCGCCACACC
Organism: Streptomyces sp. NPDC006365; assembly: GCF_042870755.1. Taxonomy (NCBI): domain Bacteria; kingdom Bacillati; phylum Actinomycetota; class Actinomycetes; order Kitasatosporales; family Streptomycetaceae; genus Streptomyces; species Streptomyces sp. NPDC006365. Next base: position 1,050 of record NZ_JBIAHS010000011.1, on the reverse strand, counting down.
AGCCGCTACGCCCGTAAGACTGTCGCACGGTGGGTGCCCAACGAGCGCTACCAGCCCCAGGGCCCCGTCGACCTGGACCTCGGCATCCGCCGTGCGCGGGCCGCAGCCCTGCTGATGCTCGCCCTTCCCGGCGGCGCCTACATCTACCAGGGCGACGAACTCGGCCTGCCCCAAGTCGAGGACCTGCCCGAGTCCGTCCTCCAGGACCCCATCTGGGAACGCTCCGGCAACACCGACCGAGGTCGCGACGGCTGCCGCGTCCCCCTCCCCTGGTCCGGGCAGACCGCACCCTTCGGCTTCAGCCCCGAAGGCGCTTCCGCCGAACCCTGGCTGCCCCAGCCCGCGAACTGGAGTGAGCGCAGTGTGGAGGCACAGACCGGCGACGAGACCTCGATGCTGGAGCTGTACCGCACCGCCCTCCGCCTGCGCAGCGAGAACTCCGCCCTCGGCGACGGCACCATGACCTGGCTCGACGCCCCCGCCGGAGTCCTCGCATTCCGCCGCGGCCCAGGCTTCGCCTGCGTCGTCAATCTCTCGACCGAGGCACAACCGCTGCCCGAACACACCACGATCCCGCTGGCCAGCGGCCCGGTCGCAGACGGACTGCTGGCACCGGACCACGCGGTCTGGCTCGAGGTGTAGGCAGCCCGCACCCGGGGGCAGCGCCCCCTCTCAATGCGCCGGGGCCCGTCCGGTGTCACTCCCCGCTGACCGGACGGGCCCTGGCCCGCATGGACAACGGACAGCACCGAACCCTGTCCATGACTTCGGCTCGTAGTGCCGGCTCGCCCCGCCGGCTGCCCGGCTGGACGGAAGGAATGCCGGCTGGGCCGACTGGCCGGCACACGGGCGGTCTCGGGCGGTCTCGGGCAGTTGGACCTCTCCAGGGCGCATCACCCGTACCCTTCATGGTGTCTACGGCGTCATAAAGCGGGCGCCAAACACTGGAGGCAATACCCCGTGCTGATTGCTCAGCGTCCCTCGTTGACCGAAGAGGTCGTCGACGAGTTCCGTTCCCGGTTCGTGATCGAGCCGCTGGAGCCGGGCTTC